>CANOTJ010000007.1 GCA_947570175.1 uncultured Mycoplasmatota bacterium
CATTTTTTGATAATTTAAAAAGACTATTAACAAAATTTATTTGTCAACAGTCTGAGAATTCCAAATAGGAATTTTTTTTGTATAGAATTTTCAAAAATAATGATACTAATAGAAGAGGTGATCTTATGGATTTCATGGAAGCAATCTTAATAATTCCTAGAAGTTTATTATCGTTATCAATCTTATTTTTAGTAACAAAATTAATAGGGAAAAAACAAGTATCGGAATTAAGTTTATTTGACTATGTTATTGGAATTTCAATTGGAAACTTTACGGCTGAAATGACAATGAATTTAGATAATCAATATGTAAATGGGATAGTTGCTTTAATAGTATTTGGTCTAGTTGCTTATATTATATCTTACTTAACAATGAAAAGTATTCATATTCGAAGGTTTTTTATAGGTACCCCTACTATCATTATTCAAAATGGAAAAATAATAGAGAAAGCAATGCGGCATGTTATGATTGATATTAATGATCTTTTAGAACAATGTAGGATAAGTGGGTATTATGACTTAAATGAAATTGAGTATGCGATTATGGAAGCAAATGGAACAATTAGTATTATGCCAAAAGCAGAATATAAACCTTTAACTCCAAAGGATATGAAAATCAAAGTCCAGAAAGAGGAGTTACAAGCCAATGTAATTATTGATGGAGTGATTATGCAAAATAATTTAGAGAATATGAATAAGACAATTGATTGGCTAGAGAAAGAACTAAAAGTAAAGGGCTATAAAGATTGCAATGATATTATACTAGCCGTTTTAGATAATAATGACAAGTTAACAGTATTTGACAAAAATAATAATATTAAAGTACATAATGTATTGGAATGAAAAACAACCTTTGTTACAATAAGAGTGGTGATAATATGAATCGACATTTTTGCGCTTCCGTTTTTCTTATAGATCCACTAACAAAAAAAATATTATTGGTAAAACATAAAAAATTTAAAAAATGGGTACAACCTGGTGGTCATATAGAACACAATGAGACACCAGAAGAGACTGCACTCCGTGAAGTTTATGAAGAAACTGGTTTAAGAGTAAAATTATTAGGTGAAAGATTTCCGCGTGAAAATGATTTTATTCGACCGCTGGCGATTCAATGTAATCGTAATTTAGAAGGACAGATACATATTGATATTACATATCCAGCCATTCCTTTAGGAAATACAATTCCTGTTTTAAATGAAGATGAATCATTGAATATCAAATGGTTTACACGAGAAGAATTAGATCAAATCAATATCTTTGAGGATATTAAAATTAGTATGGACTATATACTACAACATTATTTTAACTAAAAAAATCCATTAATGGATTTTTTTGATGGATTTTTACAATTGTTTTTTTATAAAGTTTTTAGCTTTACGAGTTACTTTCTTTCGATATTTAGGAAAGATTATCATCATGAGAATAAAAATAACTCCACCGATTGTAATAATTACATAATCATAAAAATCCAAATTATTTTCTTGTTCTTTAAATATTCCTATTTTCTTTTCTTTAGTGTTCTCCTCTACTTTCTTTAATTCTTCTAAGTACAAGTAATTCCCATAAATATATTTAATTTCTGCATAACCATTTTCAATTAATTTCTTTTGAAGTAGTTCATTATCAACAAAAATCCAGGCTAAATATCGACCATATTTATCCTTTTCAGCAGATTTTGAATCAAACTCTATTTCTAGTTTTTTAGCATTAGTCAAAGTATCACAAGTATATATACTAGCCTCTTTTCCATATTCTTCAATTTTATTAGTAGATTCAGGTGTATCAATTGCTAGAAAACGAAATTTTTCTCTTTTTCCTTGATAAACAAACCAAGCAGTATCACCATCGATACATTTATCTAATTGAACAGGAACCCTTTCTTGCGCATTTGCGTTAATGAAACAAAAACAAATAATAATAAAAAATAAAACCTTTTTCATATAACTACCTCACTATTATTATCATACCATAAAATAAAATAGTTGACTAAAAATTTCAAAGTGTTATAATAGGTTGCAAAAAGGAGGACCTATATGAAACCGATTATTGGAGTAGTAGAGTGGCCATATTTAGATAAAGACGGAGATTTAATATATGAGATAAAAAATGAAATTATAGAATGGATTCAAAGAAGTGGTGGAAGACCAATGGGAATCTTTCCAACACAAATAGAAAACTTTGTAAATACTAGATTAAGAGATTTACCAGAAATGACAATGGATGAAAAAAAAGATTTAAAAGAGACTTTAGAAATATGTAGCGCAATTATTAAACCAGGAGCGACTAAAATATATTCTCATGACCGCTATATTTATGATTATTGTCTAGATAAAAATATGCCTTATATTGGAATATGTGCAGGAATGCAAACAATGGCAAATTCTGGAAATACTCAAGTTGAAAATATTAAAAACAATGGATTTGTGAATCATTGCTCTGATGATACTTATATTCATGATATTCTTTTAAAGAAAAATACAAAATTACAATCCTTATTAGGAAAAGATGAAATTAAAGTAAATAGTCACCATAATTATCATATTAAAGACCCAGGAATTCATAATATTGCGGCTTATTCTGAAGATTTAGTGATAGAAGCAATTGAAAATTCAAGGGCT
Source organism: uncultured Mycoplasmatota bacterium (assembly GCA_947570175.1). Classification (GTDB taxonomy): domain Bacteria; phylum Bacillota_I; class Bacilli_A; order RF39; family UBA660; genus UMGS1271. The sequence continues at coordinate 2,621 of CANOTJ010000007.1, forward strand.
GATTTTCATTTTGGTTTACAATGGCATCCAGAATTATTACCAAAAGAAGATGAAAATAGTCAAATCCTTTTTGGAGAATTTGTAGAAGCAGCTAGAACATATAAAAAAAGAACATATTATGTATCAACTAAATAATAAAACATATTAAAATTAATACTATTTAGAGGTGTGACTTATGATCATATATATTACCAGGCATGGACAAACAGAAATCAATGCAGGAGGACGAGCTCAAGGAAGAAATGGAGCTACCTTAAATGAAAAAGGAGTAGAACAAGCAATAGAATTAAGAAAGAAATTTGAAAATGAGCAAATTATTTTTGATTATATTTATTCATCTCCACAAGAGAGGGCTATTCAAACTGCTAAGATATCTACAGGAAGAGAAGATATTATCATTGATGATAGACTAAATGTCTATGACTTAGGAAATGCAGATGGATTACTAATGTCAGAAATAAAAATAACAGGAACGGTTCCCGATATGGCAATATATAAAGGTGTAGAAAAATTAGAAGACTATAAAAAAAGAATATATAGTTTTATAAATGAAATCCTTCAAAAATATAAAGCTAGTGATTATACTATTTTAATAGTAGGGCATAAAGACTCTGTAGGAATGTTAAGTGCGTATTTTGAAGGATTTAAAGTAGAAACAATATATGATGATTACCTAAAACTATCTTGTTCGAATGGGAGATATAAGAAATATGTATTAAAAAAATAAGAAGAACCTTGATATGAGGTTTTTTTGTATTATGCTTATGGATAAGGTCTTTACTTTAAAATACAATATATGATATAATATCGCAGGCGAAAGAGAAGTGTATAAAATGAAAAAAATAAAAAATATAGCAATTATTGCCCATGTAGACCATGGAAAAACAACTTTAGTAGATCAGTTATTAAGAAAGTCAGGAACCTTTCGAGAGAATGAAATTATTGATGAGCGAGTAATGGATAGTAATGCTATAGAAAAAGAACGTGGTATTACTATTTTAGCTAAAACAACTGCTATTAATTATAAAGATTATCGAATTAATATATTAGATACCCCAGGACATGCCGATTTTGGTGGGGAAGTAGAACGTATCATGAATATGGTGGATGGAGTTTTGCTGGTTGTAGATGCTTATGAAGGAACAATGCCACAAACTAGATTTGTATTAAAAAAGGCATTAGAAGCAGGGGTTACTCCTATTTTAGTTGTTAATAAAATAGATAAACCAACAGCAAGACCTTTAGAAGTTGTAGATGAGGTACTGGATTTATTTATTGAATTAGGTGCGAACGAAGAACAATTAGATTTTCCAGTAGTTTATGCATCGGCTTTATCTGGAACAAGTAGTATAGATCCAGATGTTAGTACTCAAAAGGAGACAATGGATCCAATTTTCGATTTGATTATTCAAGAGATCCCAGATCCAGATGTAAGTCAAGAAGGAACTCTTCAATTTCAACCAGCCCTATTAGATTATAACGATTTTGTTGGAAGAATCGGTATTGGTGTCGTAAAAAGAGGAAAAATTCAAGTAAATCAAATGGTATCTTGTATCCGTTTAGATGGAAATGTAAAACAATTTAGAGTTGCAAAATTATTTGGATTTATCGGCTTGAAAAGAGTGGAAATAGAAGAAGCAGAAGCTGGAGATATCGTCGCTATAGCAGGACTTCCAGACATTAGTGTAGGAGAGACAGTATGTGAAATTGGAAAAGAAGAAGCTTTGCCTATTCTAAGAATAGATGAGCCAACTTTACAAATGACATTTGGAGTGAATACTTCTCCTTTTGTAGGAAGAGAAGGAAAAATTGTCACAGCCAGAAAAATTGAAGAACGCTTGATGAAAGAAACAGAAAGTGATGTATCGTTAAGAGTAGAATCGAATGATAGTGAATCCTTCATTGTTTCAGGACGTGGAGAGCTTCATTTATCAATTTTAATTGAAAACATGAGAAGAGAAGGATTTGAGCTTCAAGTTTCAAAACCTGTTGTTATTCAAAAAGAAAAAGATGGCGTAAAGTGTGAACCTTATGAAGATGTTCAAATTGATGTTCCAGAGGAATATGTTGGAAACGTTATAGAAGCGCTAGGAAATCGCGAAGGTATCATGGAAAATATGATTACAAAAGAAAATCAAGTGAAGTTAACATATACTGTGCCTTCTAGAGGATTAATAGGATTTTCAACTGAATTCATGACAATGACAAAGGGGTATGGAATGTTAAATCATACCTATAAAGAATATCGCCCATTAGCAGGAGGAAATGTTGGAGAAAGAAAACTAGGGGTATTAGTATCCATGGAAAATGGGAAATCCACTGCTTATGCATTGGGTCAATTAGAAGACCGCGGCATTATGTTTATAGAACCAGGAACAGATGTCTATGAAGGAATGATCGTTGGAGAAAACAGTCATAGTAATGATTTAGCTGTGAATGTCGTAAAGGGAAAAAACTTAACCAATACACGTAGTGCAGGAAAAGATCATACTGTTGTATTGAAAAGACCAAGAGCTATTACTTTGGAATATTGTTTAGATTATATTAATAGTGATGAATTAGTAGAAGTAACACCAGAGAATTTTAGAATGAGAAAAAGAATTTTAAATACAAATGAAAGAAAGAAGTTTGATAGTAAGAAATAAACTTCTTTTTGTTTAAAAAAAGACTTAATCTCGATCGAAAAAGTCTTTAATATCTACATTTAAAACAATGGCAATTTGTTCTAATGTATCAATAGAAATTGTTTGATGAGTAACAGATTCTAGTTTTCCAATAAAACTATCACTCAAAAGAAGAGATTCTGCTAATTGTCGCTGAGTCCATCCTCGTCTTTTTCTAAATTTTTTAATATTTCTTCCAATTACATTGTATATATTATCTTTTTGCATGGTATCACCACTTTCATTTTCTCATATTCTAAACTATAAAATCATAGACTAATAGTATATAATTGTGTATAATAATATTGGTGATAATATGTATAATATGGGTGTGTTAAAGAATATACGTAAAAATAAAGGATATACTATTTATAAAATGTCTAAATTATTGAAAATTACTCCTTCTTTTTATTCACAAATAGAAAATAAGAAAAGAAGACTTTTTTATGATACTGCCTATAAAATTGCTAAAATATTGGATATGAAACCAGATGAAATATTTTATAATATAAATAAAAACTCTTGAATTAAGAGTCTTTACTTTGAATTTTATTTTCTAAATAATAGTTACGAAGTTCTTTAAATCGTTGATAGTGAATAACCTCTCTTTGTCTTAAAAAAGCAAGTGGTCCAATTACATCTGGATCATCTGTTAAATCCATTAAATGCTCATAAGTTACACGTGCTCTTTGTTCAGCTGCCATATCACTTTCCAAATTGGCAATTGGATCACCAACTGTTTTGATGTATGTCATTGTAAATGGATTTCCAAAGGAATCCGATGGAAAGAGATCCATTCCAAATTGAGCATAATTTGCTCCAAGACCTGCCTCTTCCATTTCTTGGGAAGTGGCCCCGTTTGTTAACTGATATATCATACTGGAAATTATCTCAATATGTGCTAGCTCTTCAGTTCCAATATCAGTTAATAAAGCCTTTCCCCTTTCATCTGGCATGGTATATCTTTGATTTAAATATTGCCAAGCAGCTGCAAGTTCCCCAGCAGGTCCTCCATATTGTGTAACTAAATATTTTGCCATTTTTAAATCTTTTCTTTTAATGTTAACAGGATATTCTAATTTTTTCTTATATATCCACATAGTTTAACCTCCTATTAATTTTCCCAAGGCCATGGTTTATTATCCCAGGCCCATGGATATGCCATATTGGCATTACTACTTGTAAGAATAGGACCAAATAAATTTTCATATTCTTCACAAAGTTTATTTCTTTCCATGCGGTATTGATTAAATAATTCAATCATATCTTTGTCATTAGGATAGATATCTAAATAAAGATTAATATCAACTGTAGCAAAATCAAATGCATCTAGCATGGCAAGCATTTGATCACGATCTGTAGTCGCTTGAATTTCAATAGGTTTTGAAGTTTTATAAGGATTATATAGATCTTTAAACATATTTCCCCTTATAAAACCAGCATATGGATCATATAGAGAATTTGGGTTGGCATCCTCTGTATAAAGCGGTTTATTATAATTATCGTTATTATAATTATAATAATTTTGTCTCAAATCATAATTATACATAAACTATTTCCTCCTCGATTTATAGTATGTATTTGTCTATTGTTGGTATAGGTAATAGTCTAAAACTTATTTTCAGACATAAATTTCTATCATTTAGACAAGAAAAGAAATTTGTTATTAAAAATATGAGACAATAAGATAGTAGAAAGAGGCAGTGTGTTATGCGTTTTAAAAGAATAAAATTTCAAATAAAAAGAAAAAGATTTTTTTTGCAATTAAATATTTCCTATTTGCAAACAACAAAGTAATATGATATTTTGAAAAGTGGGTTGTGAGTTGTATGATAAATTTTGTAATATGTGATAACAAAACAGATTATATAAAAGAGATTTCAAAAGTAGTTGACCGTGTAATGATGGGAAATAACCTTGATTATAAAAAACATATTTTTACAGAATATAATCAGGATTTTTTGTCGTTGATCCATAAAAAGATGTCTTTTAAGATTTATATATTAGATATTCAAGTAAAAGATAAAACAGCAATACAAATTGCAAAAATAATAAGAAAAACTGATATAGAAAGTATGATCATTTTTTTAACTGCATATTATAATGAATATTTAGAAGAAATTGTAACAAGTAAGTTTATGTTTCTTGATTTTATTAATAAAAAAAGGAACTATAAAAAAGAACTAGAAATTACCTTAAACTCTGTAATAGAGAATATTAATAAGAAACACATTATTCGCTTTAAAAGCCAGAATATAATCTATACAATTAATGTATCAGATATATTATATATTTTAAGAAATAAAGATCGAAAATGCGTAATAAAAACGGATTTTACAAAGTATGAAGTGAATAAAAGTTTAAAAGATCTATATAATTTATTAGACGATAGATTTACATATTCTCATCGTGCTTGCATTGTAAATGAAGAAAGAATTATGGTACATGATAGAAAAAATAAAATGATTACTTTTGATACAGGTGATAAAATAGATATTGTTTCTTCACGATTTCAATTAAAAAATTAAATTGTGGAAAAGTATTGCAAAAAGTACAATAACCTGATAGAATATATCATGTAACTTATGTTACATGGCGTGATTGGTGAAGTGGTTAACACGGCGGATTGTGGTTCCGTTATGCAAGGGTTCGATCCCCTTATCGCGCCCCATATTGAATTTTACGCACACCCTTTGTGCGAAAGTTAAAGTAAAAGTTCGTAATACTTGATGCAAAGGGAGGTTTATTATAAATGGCTAAAGAATTTAAATTTAAGGAAAATAAAATATATGAAAACGGACATAAACTTGAGATAAGATTTGAAGGAATTGAAAAAGAGAATGTTGATTTAGACAAGGTTAATAATCTATTAAATAAATTTATAGTAGATCAAAGTCATCATAGAACTATGGTAAGAAATGTTGCTAATATAAGAGCAATCTTAAAAGGTTTTGAAGAAAAAATATTAGTTATTTCTCATAGTGATTCAAATGGTAGCAAAGAAATTGTTAAGTATGACAATGGCAATTTATTTTTGTATGAATATAATATCAAAGGAAGTATAAGTGATGAGGATCAAATATCTATAAAATATAGTCCTAATAATAGTTTAGATTTTTCATTTGAAGATTTTGATGGAAATATTGTTGATTATCCAAATTTTAATGGTACTATTAAACGATTTACTGATATTGTAAATAAAATTTATCAATTAAAACATGTTAGTGCTATTGAATTAGATCGAGACTCAAAAGTATTAATAGAAATATATAAATTATTTTATAATGAAAATCCAGATTTTAGTGATAAAACTATAAATATTAAAATACAAACTATGATGTCAATATTAGTAGAATTTGGCATATCACTTGGGGATGATTATAGTTTTAGTCTTTGGGGAAAAGTTAAAATGCCAATATCTTTGTATTTAGAAGAGAAAGTTGATAGATTATTTCCATTAGGAGAAGTCGTTGACATTGATGAACCTATTGAATTAGCAAAAGAAGAAAAAAATACAATAAGAATAGCTGGCGAATGTATAAGGGAATCAATTAGTGATAATTATAATAAAGAAGAAGCACTTATAACAATTAGTAAAATTATTTATGCTGGAAGATATAGTCTCTCTTCAGAAAGTAATATTAAAGAATTATCCGATTTTGCCAATCGTACACAACATGAAGTAGAATCAAGCATACAACTTGTAAAACGAATTGAAAAGAAAATTAGACAAACGGATTCACAACAATAAAAAATGCTAGAGAAATTTTTGCTAGCATTTTTCTATGCAACAATTATATTTTACTTTGAAATATGCTATTTTAAAGTCCTAATGATAAAGTTACATCTAACTTATCAATATGGACTTTTTCTTGTTTTAACTGTGTACCAATAGTGATATTGGGTATTTATTTTGTAAGCAAAATTGATAATATCTAATGTTTTAAAATAATACGGTATATGTGTTCCGTAAGAGTTAGTAAAGAAGATCAAGCCAAAGAGGGTTTTAGTTTACAAGAACAAGACAAAAGACTTCGTGCTATGTGTGAATATAAAAATTACGAAGTATATAAGGTTTATAAAGATGCAGGAATAAGTGCTAAAAATATGAATCGACCTGCTTTTCAAGAAATGATTCAAGATATTAAAGATGGAAAGATAAACAAAATTGTTGTGTATAAACTTGATAGACTTACTCGCTCGATTCAAGACCTAGAAACTATTTGTAGGTTATTAGAAGAAAATCATTGTAGTTTAGAAAGTAAATGTGAAGAGTTAAATACGGAAACTTCAACAGGTGTCTTCTTTATGAGAATAACTACTATACTTGCTCAACTTGAAATTGAAAGAACATCAGAAAGAACAAAGTTTGGTTTAACAGGTGCAATCAAAGAAGGACAGCCTCCATGTACATAATAGCACCAACTTATTTTTAAACATTAAAAAAACAATTTTTACATTGTTCTTTAGAGATTCCAAAGGTTGTCCTTTGGCACAATATAAGTTGGCTTGCCCAACTTAGTAGTGTGTTACTTATTTGGATTAAAATAAATTTTCTTGGGTATATCAATAGCTATTTCTATAAATTTTATGATACAATATATTCGAGTTTCAAAATAATAGATAGGAATTGAAAAATATGAATGAAGAAAAAAATAGAGAAAGAATGCAGATTTTAAGTCATGATATACAAAAAATGGGAAAAATAAAAAAGATTGAAAGTAAAATGTTTGACTATTATGGGTATAATGACTATTTAAAAAAATATGTGAATACAATATACGATCTGTTTTGCAAAATTATTATAATGAAGAAATTAATGATAAATATGATAATAAACCAATAGGAATTATTCTTTGTAAAAGTAAAAAAGAAGTGGCTATGGAATATGCTTTAGGTGGATTAGAAAACAATGTATTCGCTTCAACTTATACTTATTATATTCCAAATAAAGAAGAATTAATAAATGAAGTTGAAAAAGTTTTAAATAAAAATTAATGATAGGAGAATTTTATGAATAGTAAATTAGAATTTAAAAAAGTAACTGATAATAAAGATTTAGTGTCAAAGTCTACTTATGCATGCATTGGTAATTTATTTTCAGAAGAAGAAAAAGATAATATATTAGTTGCTGAAATAAATCCAGAGTATATGGATGGCATTAAGTTATGTGAACATTATAATATTGATATAAAAACTGGAGTAAATTGTTTAATTTGTGAATGTAAAAGAAGTGAAAATAAGAGTTATGTTGCTCTTCTTGTACCAACAGGATTTAAATATAATATGTCATCTACAGTAAGAAAATATACTAATTCAAGAATGGTCTCTGTTGCACCACTTGAATATGTATTAGAACAAACAAAAATGGAATATGGTAGTATAAATCCTATTGGATTGCCTCAAGAATGGAATATTTTTATTGATCCTAAAGTAATGGAAGTAGATAGAATTATATGTGGAAGTGGCTTACAAAAGTCAAAACTTTCATTACCAAGTAAATATTTATTAAAGTTAAATAATGCAGAAATTTTAGAAAATTTAGTAAAGGAGGAAAATAAGCGAAAAGTGCTTTAGAATATTTTGAAGAAATTATGCGTATTCCAAGAGAATCAGGAAAAGAAGATAAAATAGCAAAATATTGAATAAATTATGCTAAAGAAAACAATATTGAATATAACTTAGGAAAATATAATACATTATTTTTAAAGAAAAATAATAATTCCAATAAAACTATTATTTTACAAGCACATTCAGATATGGTTTATGTATCAACAGATGATTATTATTTATGGATAAGGTGTGATAAAAATAAAAGAACACAAATGTATGTAAATCAAGAATGTGTTGATTGGTTAAAAGAAGTTTATTTTAACAAAGAAGAAGGAGTTAGATGGTTAAAGGAAAATTATTTTAAAAGGGATTATTTAAAAGAATTAGAAGAATATAAATGGGGATTAGAAATTAGAAAAAATAACGTGAAAGTCAAGACACACTAAGGTTTATTTGGTATAATATTTATAGTTAAAACTTAATGAAATGAGGTGTTATTGTGACTATTGAAAATATACAAAAAGTATTGTTAGAATGCTATTCAAAAGATTTATGTTATCCCAAAATTCAAGATGATTGGAATGACAATAATAAATGCTTTGGTATGTGTGCAATAACATCTCTAATCATTAATGATTATTTTGGTGGAGATATTTGTAAGATTCATGTGGATGGAATTAGTCACTATTTTAACTTGATAGATAATAAGATTATAGATCTAACCTCAAGTCAGTTTAATCATAATATAGATTATAAGGACTATCAAATTATAGATAAACAAAAATTAACTGATGACACAAAGAATAGATATAACATATTAAAAGTAAGATTAATAAAAGAATTATTAAAACAGGTTGATGAAAAAGTATATTCTTGTAAATCTTGTAATCAATTAGTTGATAAATTTCCTAATGACGCTACAGTATTTCTTGGAAAAGATAATGACATAGTTTTAGTTGGAGAAGCCCCTGCTAATAATGGCTGGAGAAAAAGTCATAAATTATGGTGTGATATAAATGGCAAAGTATTGCCTAGCGGAGTTGTATTACAAAAATTATTTGATATTATTGATAGAGATATCTTTGAAACTACATTTTTAGAATCAGTTAAATGTTATCCTTTGATGCGAAAAAACTTAAAAACTTGTTCTAGTAATTGTAAGAATATAATGTTAGAACAATTAAGAATATTGAATCCCAAATTGATTATTACTTTAGGAGAATTTCCAACAAGAAATTTACTTAATTTTAAGTTTCATAAATTTGCTGATGTAGTTGGTAACATATATGAAGTTAATGGATATAAAATATTACCTATTTATCACCCTAGTCCTATCTCTCCAAAAAGTTATAAAGGCAATGTTCCTATATTTGAAAAATTAAGAAAATCATTATAAAGTATTTACAACAAGAAGAATTGAAAAATGAAAATTTCAATAACTAAAAATAGTTAACTTCATAAAGATGGATAAAAAAATTTTTATATGCTATTATTTTATAAGGCAAATTTATATTTTTATCTTTATATTATGAACAGAAAAAGAACTATATTAAAAATTACTATTTTTTAAAAAAATATGATAAGAATTATTTACTATAATCTTAAAGGAGGTCGATGTATATGAAAGAACGAGTTTCTCACTTAAATGCTACAGCTTGTTATTTAAAGGAAGAAGATTCAGTATTAATGATAAAATTTTCTAAAAAGTGGGGACGAGTTTATGCTCCTCCTGGAGGAAAATTTGAATCGGGGGAAGCTCCATTGGATTGCATAATGAGAGAATTTACAGAAGAAACAGGATTGACCTTAATAAATCCGCGACTTCAAGGGATCTCTTATTGGAAGGATTCTGCCGAAGGAATTATATTTATATATACAGCAGAAAAATATCGAGGAGAATTAAATAAAATTTATTCAGAGGGAGAATTAGAATGGATAAAAATAGATGATTTACCATCTATTAAACAATTTTCCCAGAACGAGAAATTTACTCCATATTTATTTAAAGAGGAACGATTTGAGGGAAAATTCTTACTGAATGATTCCTGTGAAGTACTAAAGTTTGAAATAAGAAAAATGTAGTAAATATAATGAATAATAAAATTTGTGTACTAAAAACATTTATATGATAAATAATATTGGAATAGAGGAGATTTTATAATGAATAGTTTAGAGGAAAGTATCCTTGGTGGATTGAAATATGGGTTAAAGGAAATCGTTCCAGGAAATACCGAGGCAATATTAACTGCAAATATTTTAAATGCCATTGACTTAGATGATAGATTTCAATTAGGAATCTTTAGTAATGCAGAAAAAAAAGCAATCATTACTGCCGAAAAGGAAAAATATTTACAACATAATCCCTATATTAAAAGAAAGATTAAAGAGGAAAACAAAAGATAAATTGTTTTTTTAATATTGTAAAAAATGAAGATAGGGAGATAATAGAACTATTTCATTAGAATAAAAACAAAAATTTTATCTTCTATCTTTTGGAGTAAAACATATAGATTAACAGATTTGTTAATAATTAAATTTTTAATGATTTCAATAATTATAGCAAAAAACAGGAACATTAAAAATTTTTCTACATTGGGAGGAAGAAATGAAATATAGTTTATACTTTGTACATCATTTGTGAAAATTAAAGATAGAATTGCTATGAATAGTAAAATTCCTGTTAAGTAATTGATAAAACTTTCTAAAAAAATGAATAGATAGGTAAAACAAAGAATTAAAAGTTTTATAATGGCAAAGAAAGAATAATTAATAGCAACAAACAAACATTTTATTATTTTTATCCATTTAGAATCTAATCCACTTTTTAAATAATCTTTTAAGTATTGCCATCTTGTTATATAGGATTCTGAATATGTTTCTTTATATTCTTCGGCTTTTTTACTATAAGTTTCACTTTTATCTTTCGCAGTTTGTTTAGAATGTTTAATCTCATCTAATAAAGCATCATACTTTTTTCTTTTTTCCCTACTTAGAAGAGTATCTTTTGCTTCGTTTAAACTAATAATGGTTTGATTAGCATTCTCCTCTTTATTAATATCTGGATGATATTTTTTTGCCATTTTTCGATAAGCTTGTTTTATCTCTTGCTCAGTAGCATCTCTTTTAATCCCTAATAATTCATAAAAATCAATCATAATTGTTTCCCCCATTATAAATCAAATTTGCAAGGATATGTTTTAATTGTATCATGAATTATCTATAGATGACAAATAAGTATAGGGTGAATAATATCTATTTGACTTTATGAGTACTATTTAGTATAATCAATATTCATTGATGAAAAAGAAAAGGGGAAGAACATGACATATGATATATTTTTAATTCGAATAGGAATAAGTTTTTTATTAAGTTTTTGTATTGGTTTAGAAAGACAATGGAGAAGACGTGCAATTGGCCTTAGGACAAATGTGTTAGTTAGTATTGGAGCTTTTCTATTTGTTAGTTTTTCCATTCAAATTCCATCTTCAGACATGACAAGAATTGCAGCTCAAGTCGTTTCTGGAATTGGTTTTTTAGGAGCGGGAATTATTTTAAAAGATGGAAGTAATATCAAGGGACTAAATACTGCTGCAACATTATGGTGTAATGCGGCGATTGGAACTCTATGTGCAGCGGGTCTTTTAATAGAAGCGATTATAGGCTCTTTATTAATTTTATTTGCTAATATTATATTAAGATACATTACTCAGAAATTAAATATGATCAACCTAAAAAACAAAAAATACGATCACTATAGTTTAAAAGTAGTTTGTGAGGATGAAAAAGAAATTGTCATTCGTACACTAATTAGTCAAAGTATACATAAGGAACATTTAATTTTAACTAATGTTGAAAGTTCTGAAGTAGAAGGTGGAAAAACTAGAATATATGCTAATTTTAAAGTCGCTATAGATAAATCTAATTTGATAGAAAAATTAGTAAATAGAATCGTGATGGAACCAGGCATTATCTCCTCTGGTTGGAAAAAAGAAGAGGATCATAAACATAATGAATTAGATGATGATGAAATATAAAATAGGAAATTTTACTAATAAATTTTACTTTTTATGCATATAATAATAGTATCAAATTACATAAATTAGAAGAGTTCTAATCTGTGTTAATTTGACTTTGTTTTGTCGGTATGGTATGATATGTAAGCTTCGTGAAAAAACAAAGGAGTGAAAAAGTGAAAGCAGATCGGAGAGTTGTCTATATATCTCTAGGAGCAGTTTTACTTACAATAATATCATTGTTTATATTCAAAAGTGTTCAACTAAAAGAAGAAAAGCAAATTGTTAGAAAACAAGAATACACAACCGAAAAAAGTATTCCCAAGAAAAATGTAGAAATTGTTCTAAAAAATAAGGAACAGGAAAAACAAGCGGAGAATAATATTGTGTATGATGGAATGACAATGGAAGAATTAACAGATAAATTGAATAGATCATTAAAATCGAGCTTATCAGCAACAGGAAATTTATTTGCTACAAAAGCTTTAGAACTCGGTTTAGATCCGTATTTATCGATTGCTATTGTTCTACATGAAACAGGATGTACATGGGATTGTAGTACATTAGTCAAACAATGTAATAATGTAGGAGGAATAAAAGGTTATCCAACCTGTGGAAATGGCTCTTATAAATATTTTCCAACTTTAGAAGAGGGAATTAATGGATATATGGACAATTTGTATAATAACTATGTTGCTCTTGGATTAACAACTCCAGAGTTAATTAATCCAAAGTATGCCTCAAGCAGAACATGGGCAACACAAGTAAACAGATATATAGACAAAATAAAAGCAAGTTAAACCTTGCTTTTATTGTGAATAAAATTTAGCAAAATATTTGGCTCTTTTTTATTATAGACAATATTATAAATTAGTGAGAGAATCTGACTAGACTTCTGATTTATTAATGAATAAATTCCGTTTAAAGCAGTTAGGCCTTCTATCAAGTTATTATTTTTAAAGATTTCAATATCATCTGTATCTGCGTTTTCGCCAATCAATTTTCCATAACTAAAATTTCTGCTTTTTTGGCTCCCACAGGTAAGGATTAAATCTCCAATTCCACAATATAAAAGGGCAGTATTCTCCTGTCCACCTAAGGAGCAAATAATCTGTTTGACTTCTTCTATACATTTCGTTAAATACGCAGCCTTGGTAGAATCTAAACAATTTAGTCCCGCTAATATTCCTGATCCAATTGCAAAGATATTTTTAATAATTCCACAGATTTGGACACCTTGAGTGTCACTTGTTATATCAAAGCAAAGATTCTGATTGGAAAGATATTCTTCTATTTGCTTGCAACAAGAAATATTCTTAGAAGCTAAGGTTAGACCAATCGGATGATCTTCAATCAAATCAATCGCAAAAGAAGGACCAGAAAGAATAACAATATCATTTTTTAAATACTTTTCAACAATTGCATTTAGTAACTGATTGTTAGAAGTAATTCCTTTTGATGCAATACAAATGATTTGATTTTCATTTATGTATTGTTGCATACTCCCACATACTTCTTCGTAACTATTACTAGGAATTGCTAAAATAATAAGATCCTTATTTTGAATACATTTTTTTAAATCCATAGTAATCATAATCTCTTTTGGAATGATAGTATTTGGTAAAGCCTTAATATTTTTATGAGACTCTTTTAACATATTATATTCATCATCAAACTTTGTCCACATGGTTACTTTATTGTTATTTTTAATAGCATGAATTGCAAGAGCAATTCCATAGGCCCCTGTTCCAATAATTCCAATATTCATAAAAACACCTCAAATTTCGTTACTTTAAAAGTATAACATATATTTCATTCAAGACCAAGCTATGATATACTATTCATAGTAATTAAAAAGGTGATTTATATGCAGTTAAAAGAAATAGAACGTAGCATTATTAAAAAATATCGTAAAGAAATTTGGGCAAAATTTGTAAAAGCTATCAATGAATATGAATTAATTGAAGAGCATGATAAGATTGCTGTCTGTATTTCTGGTGGAAAAGATTCTATGTTAATGGCAAAATGTTTTCAAGAGTTAAAAAAGCATGGAAAATTTGATTTTGAATTAGAGTTTTTAGTAATGGATCCAGGATATAGTGAAAAAAATAAGAAAAAAATTGAAGAGAATGCTAAAAAATTAGGAATTTCAATTACTGTATTTGAAAGTGATATTTTTGAAGTTGTGAACAAAATAGAAGAATCACCATGTTATTTATGTGCTAGGATGAGAAGAGGATTTTTATATAGTAAGGCTCAAGAACTAGGATGTAATAAAATTGCATTAGGGCATCATTTTGATGATGTGATTGAAACGATTTTGATGAGTATGTTATATGGTGGAGAAGTAAAAACAATGCTTCCAAAATTACATAGTACAAATTATCCAAATATGCAATTGATTCGCCCGATGTATTTGATAAGGGAGAACAAAATCATTAGTTGGGCGACTCATAATCATTTAGAATTTTTAAATTGTGCATGTAAATTTACAGAACAAAACAAGAATAAAGAGAACGAATCTAAAAGAAAAGAAGTAAAAAAATTAATTGGTAAGTTAGAAAAAAATAGTAAATATGTTCCAATGAATATTTTTAAAAGCGTATATAATATTAACTTAAACACTGTTATTGGGTATCATAAAAACGAAGAACATCATCATTTTTTAGATGATTATAATAAGGGATGATAAAATGATTGAAAAATATATTCGTGATGATATATTAATCATTACACCAAATTCTTATAAAAAAAGAATTCTTTTGAAACAAAAAAAATTATGTAATATTAAATTTATGACACTATCGGAGTTAAAACAACAATTGTTGTTTTCCTATGATGAAAGAGCAATATATTATTTGATGAAGAAGTATCATTACAAATATGATATTGCTAAAATGTACTTAGATAATTTATATTATATTGGAGATATTCAAAATTCTAAAATTTTTCATTTAAAAAATATGAAAGAGGAATTAAATGAAGAAAAATTATTATTATATAATTCCCATTTTAGGAACTACTTAACCACAAAAGAAATTGTTTTTTTCGGATATATGTTTACAAAGTTTGACTATCAGTTGATAAATGAAATAAAGAAAATAACAAAAGTTCACATAATAGAAGAGTCTAATTCCCAAGAAAATGATTTGATTGCATATGAATTTTCAACGATAGAAGACGAGATTTGTTTTGTAGCTACTAAAATTATTAATCTTTTAAAGCAAAATGTGTCATATCAACACATTAAATTAATGAACATAGATGACAGTTATTATAATACAATCAAAAGAATTTTTAGCTTTTATCATTTAGATATATCTATACCAGATAGTAGTTTATACAGCAATACAAAAGTCCAATCTTTTTTAAAAGAATTAAACCAAACAAAAAATTGGAAAGATGCATTTTCTACTATTTCGAAAGATTCAAAAATTTATCAAAGTCTTATTTCTATTTGTAATCGTTATACCTTTACACGACAAATTGATTTTTCTATTATTCAATGTATAGAAGAGGAAATTAAGAAAACTAGAATAGAACCCCCACAAGAATCCTTAAAAATATTTTCTATCGATGATTATATAACTCCAGATGACTTTGTATTTCTAATGAATTTTAATCAAAATAGTGTTCCTAAAATTTATAAAGACGAAGATTATCTTTCTGACTCTATAAAAGAGCAATTAAATTTAGATACCTCTATGACTCTAAATCAATTGGAAAAAGAAAAAGTCACCCAAAAATTAAAATCGATATCCAATTTAACAATTACGTATAAAAGAAAAACACCTTATCAAGAATATTACCCATCTAATTTGATAAAAGAAATGAATATTGTTGTAAAGAAAGACAACAATGAAGAGAAATATTTATATTCTAATTTATATAACAAAATAGAATTAACTAAGAAATTAGATAAAATGATAAAATTTAATGAGATCGCGGATGATATCTCTCTTCTTTATCATAATATCAAAGATCTCTCATATTTAACTTATAATAATCAGTTTACAGGAATTTCTAAACAATCCTTTTTAAAATCTTTAAATCATAAACTTTTATTATCATATTCCAGTATTGATCAATATTATCGTTGCAGTTTTCGGTATTATCTGCAGCATATTTTAAAATTAAGCAAATATGAAGAAAATTTTGCTATCTTCATTGGAAATTTATTTCATTAT
This sequence comes from uncultured Mycoplasmatota bacterium, assembly GCA_947570175.1. Taxonomy (GTDB): domain Bacteria; phylum Bacillota_I; class Bacilli_A; order RF39; family UBA660; genus UMGS1271. The sequence goes on from CANOTJ010000007.1 coordinate 19,037, forward strand.
ATATTATCAGTTGCTTTTTTAGATAATTTTGATTTTGAAAAAGAATTTTCTAATTATTTAAAGGATTATAATGGGAATTATAAGGAAAATTTCTTTATCAAAAAATTAAAAGGAGAACTTAAATTTGTAATAGAGACCATTCAAAAACAAAATGATTTATCTCATTTTAAACAGGAACGATATGAAGAAAGGGTCTATATGAATCAAACAGGGAATATTTCAATTACGTTTATGGGAGTTATTGATAAGATCAAATATTATAAACAGAATGATAAAAACTATATTGTTATTATAGATTATAAAACAGGATATCCAGAAACCAATTTAAAGAATACAGTTTATGGACTAGAGATGCAATTACCTATTTATTTATACCTAGCAAATCATTTAAAACAAATTAAAAACGTTGAAGTAGTAGGAATTTATTTACAGAAAATATTGAATAAAAAACTAACACGAGATTTTAACAAAGACTATCAACAGGAACGAAGAAATCAATTAAAATTAGAAGGGTATAGTGTAGATGATGAAGAAATTTTAGAACAATTTGATATTACATATAAAGATAGTGATATGATTAAGGGATTAAAAAAAGGAAGCAATGGATTTTATGCTTATTCTAAAATGCTATCTAGACAACAAATTGTATCATTAAATCGCCTAGTATCAAAAAAAATAGAAGAAGCAAAGAATAATATTTTAGAAGCTAAATTTGATATCAATCCAAAACAAATAGGAGAAACTCTAAAAGGCTGCGAATTTTGTGAATATAAAGAGTTATGCTATCGAAAAGAAGAGGACATTATTCATTTAAAGGAGTATAAAGATTTATCATTTTTAGACAATGAGTAAGGCTATGAGATTAATCAATTGGAAAAATTATCAATTAATAGAGGAGAAAATATTTATGAAGAAATTTGCCAAAATAATACTTTTATTAATCACTGTTTTTATTCTAATAAAAACAGTTAATCTTTTAACCCAAATCATTACTCCTAAAAAAGAAATCGAAAAAGTAAGTGATGTAAATAATCAGGTAGGTGAAACTCAAGCCCTTTCCTTTATCAAGACAGTCGAAGAGTATTGTGAATTAGAAACGATAAAAGGACGTCCAGTCTCAGAACGAATTACAGATCCAAATGAGATTTTATTTCATGGAGAACGTCCAAAATCAGTAAACCTAATACTAACGAACGATTGCAAAGTAAGGGGAACTTTAGATTATAGAAATAAAACATATGAGTATAACTATGAAACAGGAAAAATCACAATCAAGTAAAGGAAGTTATGATAATGGCAAAATGGACAGAAGAACAATTAAAAGCAATTTATGAAGAGAATACAAATATGATAATAAGCGCCGGAGCTGGAAGTGGTAAGACAGCGGTACTATCAGAAAGAGTTCTTAGAAAGATAAACGATGGAATTCATATTCATGAACTTCTAATTTTAACTTTCACAAGGGCTGCCGCTGAAGAAATGAAAGAGCGAATTCGAAAAAAATTAATAGAGAGCGGAAATAAAGAGGAAGCTGATAAGGTAGATGTCTCATATATCACTACTTTTGATAGCTATGCCTTATCTATTGTAAGGAAATATTACTATTATTTTAATATATCTAAGAATATACAAATTATTGATGCTAGTTTAATAATGTTGAAAAAGGAAGAACTTTTAGATCAAATATTTGAAGAATATTATCAGAAAAAAAATTCGAAGTTTTTAAAATTAATTGATGATTTTTGTGTAAAAGATGATAAAGAAATCAAAACTAGCATTTTAGATATGAATCAAAAATTAGACTTAAAATATGATAAGCAAACATATTTAGAAAATTATATAACGAATTATGAACTAAATATTGAGCAATATCTAAAAGAATATGAACAATTTTTGTTAGATAAAATAAAAAAATTATGCTTAGAAATAAAAGAATTAGAAAGTATGATAGATGCATCCTATAGTACAAAACTGCGAGAAATTTTAGAACCACTTCTGAAAGCAGACAATTATTTACAAATAAAGGAGAATCTCAATTTAAAACTACCTTCACTTCCTAAAGGAACAGATGAGGGAGTAAAAAAAGTAAAAGAGAATATCAGTCAAATAATTAAAGAATTAAAAAAATATACGAAATATGAGAATCAGCAACAGATCAAAGATGATTTATATGCAGTAAAAGAGTATGCTGAAATTATATGCGAGATTATAATAAAATTCACACAAAGCTTAAATGAATATAAATATGATAGTAATCAATTTGAATTTATTGATATTTCCAAGATGGCAATTGAATTATTAACGAAACACCCAGAGATTAGAGAAGAATTAAAATCTACCTATCAAGAGATATTATTAGATGAGTATCAAGATACAAATGATTTACAAGAACAATTTATTTCTATGATAGCAAATAATAATGTTTACATGGTTGGAGATATTAAACAATCGATTTATCGTTTTCGTAATGCTAATCCTCGAATTTTTAAACAAAAATATGATTGCTATTCAAAAAAACAAGGCGGAATAAAAATTGATTTAAATAAAAATTTTCGTTCTAGAAAAGAAGTATTAGAAAATATTAATTTAATTTTTGATTATGTCATGGATGATAAAGTAGGTTCTGCTAATTATAGGCAAGGCCATCGTATGATATATGGAAATAAATTATATGAGAATGATCATATTCAAAACCAAGATCATAATCTTGCCATTCTAAAGTATAACTATGGAAAAGATGTAAAATATAGTAAAGCAGAGATTGAAATCTTTATGATTGCAAATGATATCAAGAAAAAGTTAAAATCCAATTATCAAATTTTTGATAAAGATATTGAAATAACCAGGCCAGCCGAATACAAAGATTTTGTGATTCTAATGGATCGAGCAACTAACTTCTCATTATATAAAAAAATATTTGAATATTTAGAAATCCCACTTACTATTTATCGTGATGAAAGTATTACAAATAAAAACGAGATGAGTATTATTAAAAACATTATTCAACTAATGTTAAAACAAAAAAATAAGATAATAGATGAAGAATATAAGTATGCCTATATTAGTATTGCTAGAAGTTATTTGTTTCGTCTTTCTGATGAACAGATTTTTGAAACAATTCAAAAAGAGAATTATAATGATTCTATCATCATTCAAAAGATAAAAAAAATAGTCACCTTAATAGAAGAATGCTCTTTAAAACAGATCATAGAGGGTATTGTTGATGAATTTAAATTTTATGAAAAATTAATAACGGTAGGAGATATAGAAAGTTCTATTATAGGATTAGAGTACTTACTAGACCTAAGTAGTAATTTAGGAAATCAGGGATATGATATAGAAAAATTCTTTCATTACTTAAATGAAGTGAGCAAAAAAAATTATAAGATTAATTATTCTTTAGATAAGAATATAGGAAATAGTGTAAAGATTATGACTATTCACGGTTCTAAAGGATTGGAATTTCCAATATGTTATTATAGTGGGTTATATGCTTCGTTTAATACAAGTGAAATTAAAGAACGTTTCCATTTTGATAATCAATATGGAATGATTCTTCCTGTATTTCGTAATGGTATAGATCACACAATTATTTTACCCCTATTAAAAGAAAAATATTTAAGGGAAGAAATCAGTGAGAAAATAAGGTTATTTTATGTTAGTTTAACGCGAGCAAAGGAAAAGATGATATTTATTTTACCAAATACAGATGTTACAAATAAAACAGAAAATATAGTTTCAGATTCTGTTCGTTTAAAATATAATTCATTTTTAGATATCCTAAATTCTGTTCAAGAAAAATTAATTTCATTTACCAAAATAATTGATTTTAATACACTAAATATGACAAAAGATTATAATCTGATAAAGAAAATAAATTACAAAGAAAGAATGAAGCCAAATTCTAGAAAATTAGATATTGTAGAAATAAATATGAAATGGAATAAGAAAAAAAATCAGATATTTTCTAAAGAAACACTTAATATATATACAAAAAAAGAATATGAAAATATACGATTGGGAAAAGAATTTCATAAAAAATTAGAATATCAACCAATAAAAGAAAATAAAATTATTCATCACTTTTTAGAAACACCAATTAAAATATATAGAGAATATGAATTTATGATAGAAACAAACCAAACGATTGATCATGGAGTAATTGATCTGATATTAGAATATACGGAAAAAATTAGAATCATCGATTATAAATTAAGTAATATACAAGATGAAGCTTATGTAAAACAATTAAAAGGATATCAAAAATATATAGAAAATATAACTTCTAAGAGAACAGAAATTTATTTATATTCTATTGTTACAGATCAATTACAAAAAATAGAAGAAGTAGGAATAAAATAAAATAAAATAAATATAATATATTTATAAGAAAAACAATGAATATTATTGACTTTTCCTTGTTTTTTTAGTAAAATTTTAACTGGTACATTTTATGAATCCCATGAACGAGTATTGGGACCACTCGTTCTAACATTAATTTAAAATTAAAGAAGGTAAAAAGATTATGAAAGATACTTACATGCAAAAAAAAGAAGATTTAGTCCGTAATTGGTATGTAATTGATGCCGAGGGACAACCACTTGGACGCGTTGCAACAAAAGTAGCGCATGTGTTACGTGGGAAACACAAACCTACCTACACACCTCACATTGATTGTGGAGATTTTGTAATTGTTGTAAATGCTTCTAAAGTAATTCTAACTGGTAACAAGTTAGACAAAAAAATCTACTATAATCATAGTGGATATACTGGAGGATTAAGGGAAAGAACTGCTAGAGTTATGAAAGAACAATATCCAGTAGAAATGATGGAAAGAGCCATCAAAGGAATGCTTCCAAAAGGAAGACTAGGACGTCAAATGTATAGAAAATTATCTGTTTATGCAGAAGGAACACATCCACATGCTGCTCAAAAACCAATTGAGCTAAAAATGGATTAAGGAGGTTTTAAATGAAAAAAGTATATATTGGAACTGGAAGAAGAAAATCCTCTGTCGCACAAGTTAAGATGTTTCCTGGTAAAGGAAAAATAACAGTTAATGATCGTGATGTAAGAGATTTCTTCCCATATGAAACAAACGTAATGGATTTAAAGCAACCTTTAGTAGCAACAGGTAATGAAGAAACATTTGATATAGAAGTAAAAGTAACTGGTGGAGGATTTACTGGTCAAACAGGAGCAATTCGTTTAGGAATTACAAGGGCGTTATTACAATATGATGAAGCAAATGAAGGTAATGAAGGAAGTTATCGTCAAATACTTAAAAAATCAGGATTTGTAACCCGCGATCCAAGAGCAAAAGAACGTAAAAAACCAGGTTTGAAAGAAGCACGTCGTGCACCACAATTTTCAAAACGTTAATGTTTACAATTATATAGCTCGTGTTTACGGGCTTTTTTTGTTGTGCAAAACTATAAAGATAGTGCTGTAGGTTACAAGAATTAAAATTTATGGTATAATCATTCATAGGAGATGATTGTATGGAAAAAGTTAAGTATAACATTGCTATCCAAACATATATGGAAGTTTTTGATTATTTAATAACTAATAATCTTTTTGTTTATGATTCGGGAAGAGATTTTTTATCATCAAGAATAAAAATAGATGAGTATGGTTTCGTTGAGGAAACTCAAATTAGAAGAGGCATTTGGGATGAAGAAAACCCTAATCAAAAAAGAGTCCCTGCACTTAGAGTACTTAAAATTATAACTGGCGTCATTGATAACTTGCTTTTAAAAGCAAATGTTCCAACTAGCCCAGACTCAAGATATGCCTATATCCATGATTTAAAAGCAAAAATGGGTGGTCAAAAAAGTTATTACTCTTCTTATCAAGAACTATTAAAGATTTTTAAGCGAGTTTATAATGGACAAGAATTAATGTATGGTACTGATGGTAAAATATATGATATTTCGTTATTAAGATATAAACAAATCAATGATAAATTTTCTAAAATGTCCCGTTAGAAAAAAGAACAGTTGAATGTTACGCGAAATTAGAGGAAGAACTTATTAGTTACACTGCCAATTTATTACTTGTTGATGAATATGGTTATCAGTTAGATGATTTTCATAGAAAAACATATGATGGTCACGACTCAGGCGTAAAAATTGCTAGCAAAGATAGTGAAGTTGATTGGGATGCATTTAAAGAATGCATAACAGATAATTATGCGTATTTGGAAGAAGAAGGAAAATTGGATTTGCATGGAACGTTTAGCCCTTGGGACGAGAATCCATATAAATCAGAATTAGGATTGGATGGAATGACAAAGTAACATTATAATTCTATTTTAGGGAGCACACTTCTATCAAATTTAGGATATTTTAATTTACATAGTTTTTCTAGATATTTGATAGGGATAGAGGAAAATTACTAAGATACCTTTAGGATATGATAGGATATTTTGTGTAGGCTACGAGTAGGCTACAAGAATTAAAATTTATAGTATAATCAAAATTATAGGGTGATTTAATGTTAGTAGCAAGAGAATTCACAATAGACGATAAAAACGAAATTATTGATATGGTAAATGAAATAAGACAAGTAGATAATAATTTTGAAGGATTTACAAATATAAAAGATGCCGATAATTATGAAGAATTTTTGCGCGAATTAGAAACAAATAAGCATCAAGAATTAATTAAACCGGAATATTCTCCTCAAACTACTTATGGAGTTTTCGATGATGAGAGATTGATAGGAGGTTTTAACCTTAGACATGTTATTAAAGGAGATTTAATAAATTATGGTGGAAATATAGGATACTTAATTATACCAAGTGAACGTGGAAAAGGGTATGGAACTAAATTACTTTGTCTAGCTTTAGAGAAAGCACAAATTCTAGGTATTAAAAATGTTTTAGTTAGTTGTGGAGTTGATAATGTTGGCTCTAATAGAGTTATTGAAAATAACGGTGGAATTTATGAGAATAACTATTATGAAGAATCTACAGGTAAAACATTTAAAAGATTTTGGATTGCTGTTGATGGGTCATTGCGAAAAGATATAAATATTAAGGAGATGAGATAGGGAAAAAATTACTAAGATATCACTAAACACGTATAAGACACGATATATAGGGATACGGATATCTCTGTAGCCCACATAAATAAAGAGAAGTTAGTCAGTGCCATGTGATATAGAGCAAAGTCGAAAAATCCAACTTTTTTTGTTTACATTAATAAAACAAAATGTTATGATAATGGTGAAGTGGGGGATAATAATGGGAAAAAATACACCATCATGGTTAAAAGTTTTAATAATTGGATTAACAATCTTAGTATATGGATTATTTATTAGTATTATATTTTTTAGTGATTTTGATCCAATGTTTAAGAAAAACAGAAATGGTTCCATTAGCATAAATGATGGAGAATTAATGATTCAAAAGGATATAGATGGGTATTATGAAGAAGGAGACAAGACATTTTATATATTAGGAACTTTAACAAATAATACTTCGAATTATTATGATTATATTGAATTGGAATATATTGTCTATGATGAAGAAGGAAATATCTTAGGAAATGCTTCTACTACTTTAAATCAATTAAAAAAAGGAAAATCATGGAGATTTAAGATAGCCTATGATGAAATAGATGCAAAAGAAATTAGTTCATTCGAACTTAGTGACATAAATATTGATTAAGGTGATTATATGAGATTAAGCACTGATTGGAAAGATTATGAAATTATCGATGCTGGATCAGGGGAAAAATTGGAAAATTGGAATGGCATAATCTTAAGAAGACCAGATCCTCAAGCTATCTGGAAAATAGATAAAAATCAACATTGGAATCATATAGATGGCTGTTATCACAGAAATAAAAAGGGTGGAGGAAACTGGGAATTCTATAAAAAAATGCCAGAATACTGGCATGTACATTATAAGGAACTAACTTTTAAGGTTACTCCCACTAATTTTAAGCATACAGGATTATTTCCTGAACAAGCTGTAAATTGGGATTTTGCAATGAATAAAATCAGGAATGCCAAAAGGGAAATCAAGGTATTAAATTTATTTGCCTATACAGGTGCAGCAACTATGGCTTGTTCCAAAGCAGGAGCTATTCAGGTCGTTCATGTAGATGCCTCGAAAGGCATGATTGAATGGGCAAAAGAAAATATGCGATTATCAAACCTAGAAGATCATTCTATTCGTTTTATTGTAGATGATTGTTTAAAATTTGTAGAAAGAGAAGCACGAAGAGAGAATCAATATGATGTAATCATAATGGATCCTCCTTCCTATGGAAGAGGTCCTAAAGGAGAAGTTTGGAAATTTGAGGATAATATCTATAAATTAATCAATGCATGCATGAAAATATTAAGTGATAAACCTTTATTCTTTTTAGTAAATTCCTATACAACTGGAGTATCTGCAACCGTACTAGAAAATATTTTAAAAACGACAATTTTAAAAAAATATCCAAAAGGAATTATTCAATCTGGGGAGATTGGGCTTCCTATTACCAAAAATCAATTAATCTTACCATGCGGAATTTATGGAATATGGGAGGAAAATAGTATTTAATTTGACAATTTTCTAGATAGATGTATAATACTCCAAAAAAGGGGTGATTGTATGGATATTATTACACATAACACATCATCAGAAAGATATAAAAAAATATTATATGACTTATTAAATAGCTATCCATTATTAAATCATGAGAAAGAAGAATTGTTAAGCATAATTTATCCTATTTATATGCATGATGAATTTCAAAGAAGAATGACAAAAGAGTACTTACATCATAACGAAAAGGTGTTGGGACAACATATTTTAGAAGATACAATAATAACTTATATTTTGTCTAAGAAAGAGCGAGAAAATCCTAAATATAGGTTAGATTTGGCTGTAACCATTGCTATGTTGCATGATTTATATAGTTTGCCATGGCAAAATAATCCTGAAGCTAAAGTAGAAAAATTTACAAACAAACATGGCTTTAGACATCCAATAGAAGCAGCAATCAATTCTCTTGTTTGGTATCCATATTTATTTACAAAAGAACAAGAGACAACAAAAATATTAGATGGAATTATTCATCATATGTTCCCCTTACCAGTTACCCGATTGCTAGAAAATGAATCTAATTCGTTAGAATTAAAAAACTTTAAATATATGAAATATTTAAATGAACACAATAAAAAAATTCTAATAGATTCTTCTAATCGAGGAAGTATTGGAAGATTAAGTTTTTCCCCTAGTGTATATCCAGAAGGAAAAATTGTAAACAAAGCGGATAAGCTAACATCTATAATGGATTTTCGGGGGAGTAATATGGCAAGTATTCCATCACTGTTAACTGGTAAGAACAAAAAATTAATAAATAACAGAAGGAAGTAGATATATATTTCCTAAAAAATTTTAAATTACATATATTTTATTAGGTGATAAAATGTTACGCTATAAAATATGTGTTTTATTTTTATTAATTATAGGCATTTGTACCCTTCATTTTGTGAAAGCAGGGAATAATGATTTACCTCTTTTAGGAAAAGTAATTTATCTAGATCCTGGACACGGTGGTTTGGATCCAGGAGCTATGTATAAAGATGTAAAAGAAAAAGATATTAATTTGGAGATTAGCAAACGTCTAGAAGAAAAATTGACACAATTAGGTGCGATTGTTTACTTAACTCGATATGGGGATTATGATTTATCTGTTAATAATACAATAAATCGGAAAAGAAGTGACTTATCTAGAAGAAGTAATATTATTAATAATTCAAAGTGTGATTTATTTTTATCCATTCATTTAAATGCTGAAGAAACAGGAATATGGAAGGGAGCACAAACATTTTATCATACGAATCATCCTGAAAATGAGAAAATTGCCAAACGATTGCAGGAACAGTTTAAAAAAGATTTAAATAGTAAGAGAAAAGCCAAAAAGAACAATAATTTATATTTACAAAAGAGAATTAAAGTTCCTGGTGTTCTAATTGAGGTTGGTTTTCTAAGTAATCCAAACGAACGCTATTTATTACAACAAAAGAGCTATCAAGAAAAAATTAATTTATCTATAATCAACGCATTGATTCACTATTTTAACTAAACACATAATCATGTGTTTTTCTTGATTTTTAATTTTCGTAGAAATAAAGAAAATGTTATGATATAATGTGATTATAGAATAAGGTGATGATATGTCAAATAAAATATTCAAAAGCTTAGATGAACAAATTGAAATATTACAATCAAAAGGTTTAGTCATTCAAGACTTAGGAAAAGCGAAAGATCTTCTCTTTCGGGAAAACTACTTTTTTATTAGTGGATACCGCCATATGTTTATGCGAGGAAATAAGGATAAATTGTTTATAGAAGGAACAACATTTGAAGAATTGTATGCCACATTTGTCTTTGATAGAAAAATCCGAAATATTATGTTTAAATATATATTGGTAATTGAAAATAATATCAAATCTATTATTAGTTATCAAATGTCCAAAAGGTATGGTTTTAAAGAAAAAGATTACTTAAATCCTAAAAACTTTACACAAGATACTCTAAAATCTAGACAAGTATTTGATGTATTAAATAAGATGAAACGACAAATACGTGTCAACGGGAAACAACATACAGCAACTTTGCATTATTTAAGTAATTACGGATATATTCCCATGTGGATTTTAGTAAAAGTTTTATCTTTTGGAATTATTAGTGAATTATATAATATATTAAAAACCGAGGATAAGCTAACCGTTTCAGAGTTTTATAATATCAACCCAGAAACGTTAGGAATATATTTAAATTTGCTATCTAGTTTTCGTAATTTGTGCGCGCATGAAGATATTTTGTATGATCATCGTACTCAACGTTCAATTCCTAATACAAGATATCATATTCAATTAGCTATAGAAGAAGAGGAAGAAAAAGAATATAAATATGGAAAAAATGATTTATTTGCTTTGATTATTATTTTTAAGCAGATGTTACGAGATGAAGAATTTAGGGACTTGATTAATGAATTAAGTTATGAGATTGACATATTAGATGGAAAGGTAGATACGGTTCCATTAAATACAATTTTAAATAAAATAGGTTTTCCTGATAATTGGAGAGAAATTGCTAAAATAGATTAAAGGAGGAAACATGAAAAAAATAGTTCAATATTTAGCTTTAAGTTTGCTTTTAGTTTTAATTGGTGGAGGCTGTATGTATGTTTATTTAACGTATTTTAAAGAGGAAACACCATCTGTTAAGGAAGTAAAAAAAGTCAATATAACAGAAAATGAAACTATAAAATCTGCAATTGATAAGGTTTATGATGCAGTTGTTGTAATAGAAACTTATGATGATTACAATAATCAGGCAGGTGCAGGTACTGGGTTTGTATATAAGATAGATGATAAATATGGTTATATTATTACTAATCATCATGTTGTTAGTGGTGCTAAAAAAATACAAGTCACGAATATTGCAAACATTGAAATAGAAGCGAAAGTATTAGGAAGTGATGAGTATAGTGATATCGCCGTATTAGCGGTGAACAAAGATTTTGTTTCTAAAAAGGTGGAATTTGGAGATAGCACTAAATCAGAATTAGGTGATACACTTTTTACAGTTGGTTCGCCATTGGGTAAGAAGTATTTGGGAACGGTCACGAAAGGTATTTTATCTGGAAAGGATCGCCAAGTAGAAGTTCAACTTACTAATGGAAGTTTTATTATGGAAGTTTTACAAACCGATTCAGCTATTAACCCGGGAAATAGTGGTGGTCCACTTTTAAATGTAAATGGAGAAGTCATTGGTGTCACTTCTATGAAACTTGTCCAGGATGAGATTGAGGGTATGGGGTTTGCCATTCCTATTGAATTAGTGACTTCTATTTTATCTGATTTAGAACAAGGGAAATCAATTGAAAGGCCACTTTTTGGTGCACAACTATTTGATGTTGATAAATCTTATTATTTAAGAAATTATAATATAGAGTTGGATACAAATTTAACAAGTGGAACAATTCTTATGAAAATAGAAAATGATAGTCCTTCTCAAAAGGCAGGTTTGCAAGCAGGTGATGTAGTAGTAAAAGTCGATGGTAAAAAGGTTGATAATACTGCTCATTTCCGTTATTTGTTGTATAAACATCATATTGGAGATAAAATTAAGGTGGTATATAATCGAAGGGGGAAAGAAAAAGAAATTAGTATAGCGTTAGATAAAAAGTTATAAATAGCGAAAGCTATTTTTTTTGTAACTAAAATAGGCAATTTTCATATTTTATAGTGAGGTGAAAAACATGAATAATACTATAAGAGGGATTGTAATCGATCCAGGGCATGGGGGAGATGATCCAGGTGCTTCGGGAAATGGAATTATAGAAAAAGATTTAAATTTGCAAATTTCTAATTATATGTATGATAAGTTTAGGAATTTGGGGATACCTGTGAAGTTGACGAGATCTACTGATGAGACTGTAAGTCCTACTGAAAGAACAAATAGGATTTTAGATGCATTTGGAAATAATAGTGACGTAATTGTTATTTCTAATCACATAAACTCCGGAGGACATACTTAGCCCTCCCATAGATTAAATTTATAAGGGTATTAAGACGACTGTATTTAAACGATTGATTTAAATAGTATAATTTATTTAGAAAGATTATAAATGTAGTTAAAATAGTGTTTATTTGAGGAGTAAATGCTATTTTTATTTTTTGATAGAAATGATTTGACAAGTAATTGCAAGAGAGGTAACATGCAATAAATTGGAGGATAAATCTTATGAAAAATGAAGAAGAATATATTAAAAAAGAGAACAAGTTAAGAATGGAAAATGATGTTAGGTTATTAGCTGATTTAATTTATTTAAATTATGAACATTCTAATGGTAAACCCATAAATATTAATCATATTTATAAAACGTTACATGATACAGTTAATTATACAAAAGAGGAAGAAGAAAAAATAAAAGAACACGCTTTTATATATTTAAGAGTTGATTAAAAATTAGAAATGAGAAATTTTTAAATAAATATTTCGAAAGTACTGCAAAATTTGTCGAATTATGGTATACTTATAATGAGATGAGCAGTATTAATCTTTATATGGTTAGTACTGCCTTTTTTTGAAGTAGGAGGTTTAGAAATGTTTAATTCAAATAATTTCAAAGAAATAAATTACTTAAATTTTGATGCAGATTTTAATATTGCAATAGGAGATAAAGTTAAAATAATTCTTGGACCAAATGGTACAGGAAAAACATCACTTTATAAAAATATTAAAAATAGATTTCCAGATTATTCTTTTATTGACTATGATGATGTTGAAAAATCAGTTATTGCTAAGAAAAACACAATTATAATTGGATCAAGTATAGTAAAATTGGATGCTAAAAACAAAGAAAAACAACAATTGCTCGATTCTATAGATGTAAAGGAAAATTTAAAATCATTTGGGATTACAAATAAAACTAATTCTGAGGCTGTATCTAAAAATTTAGAAAAATTAAGAAAAGATTCTGAATTGGCAATTGAACAGTTTAAAGAGGAAAATTTAGAAATTATATTTAACATGGATGATAACTATCGCTCTTTCTTTGAGGAAAATGCAAAGAAAATTATAGATATTAAAGAAATAAAAACACAAATAGACGATATTAAAAATAATTTTAAGAAGCATATCCTTAACGAGATTGATAACTATTTAGATGATGATGAATTTATATGTCCAGTATGTGGAATAAAAAATGATGAACCTATAAAAATGATTATTGCAAAAAAAATATCTGAATTAAAATATTTAGATGAAGAAATAGTAAGTAATTATCAAAAAAAACATTCTGAAATGAAGCCAGAAAAAATATTAAAAGATATTAGTAATATAAAGTCAATAGTTGAAGAAAACAATATATCTATTGAAAATCTTGAAAATTATTTTATTTGTGGTGGAAATAAAGAAAAATCAAAAATCATTTTAGAGTCACAAGAAAAGTTAAAAAAACTAAATGATGAAATTTCAAAAATGGAACTTGAAAAAGAAAAATTTTACAATACATTAAAAGAGCATAAGGAAGATTTAACATCAACATTCCAATTGCAATTTGATGTTAAAGATGAAGATATTAAATTCAATGATGAAAATAAAGAAATTTCTATTAAATTACCTAGAAAAGTTGAAGAGTACAGTACTGGAGAAATAAATTTAATGACATTTATAATATGTATATTAGAATTTATTTCTAGTGATAAAGAATACTTAGTAATAGACGATCCATTAAGTAGTTATGATATACCAAATCAATATAGAATTATTTATGAAATTGTCACTGCAAAGGATGACAATAAAAATATATTAATTTTTACGCATAATGTTGATACTATAAATATTGCTAATACTCAATATAGTTCACGTTTTGAATATGAGGTTTTAGAAAAAAGAAAAGATACCTTATATTTAAATAAGATAACATTTTCATCAAATACCAATATATTAAGCGTTGATGAGTTGAAAAAACATATAACTCAAGATTATAATCACCTAGATTATATAAATCTTCTTACAAAAAAAGAAACTTGGAATGATGAAAGTGCTGATGAATATGAAAATCATTTAATATTTCATTATGATGAACCTTTTCAAAAAAATATTGATAATATAGATTATACAAATGATTATCTAGTAGATTTAATTGATAATTTTAATGATAATACTTTTCAAAATAAATCTTATTTAGAAAATACTGCTGATAAAATTATATATACTGCAGCATTACGCATATGGATTGAAAAACAATTTTATGTTAATTCTAATAATGATTCATCACTTCATGGAAAACAATTTGGGGATAAAATAAAATATATGTTTAGCAATAATAGATGGATGGGTTCTTCTAAAGTTACCAGGAAATACTTAATGAGTAAAAAAGTTATGTTGAATCAACATATACATCAACAAAGTCAAATAATGCCATTTTATTATGTGTTAAATTTAACACTTGATGACATAGCAAAAGAAATTAAAGATATTAAAGAACATTTTGAAGTTTAGATGATTTAATAATATTGGTGGTAGATTTATGATTTATATAACAGGAGATATGCATAGAGATTTCTATAGATTACATAGTATAGAAAAAAATAAAGAGAATATGGTAATTATATTAGGTGATGCTGGTATTAATTATTGTTTAAATGAAGAAGATAATAAATTTAAAAAGTATTTAAATGATATGAATATTAAATTGTTCTGTATTCAAGGTAATCATGAAGAACGACCTGAAAACATATCAAGCTATAAAGAAGTTGATATGTTTGGAAGTAAAGTATTTATTGAAGAGGAATATCCTAATTTAATATTTGCTAAAAACGGTGAGCTTTATAATATTGATGGAAAAACCGTACTTGTTATAGGTGGAGCTTATTCAATAGATAAAGATTATAGATTAGCATATGGTTATAGATGGTTTAGAGATGAACAATTAACAGAATCAGAAAAAGAAGAGATATTACATAAATATAGTGGTAAACATGTTGATATTATTTTATCTCACACTTGTCCTTTAAAGTATGAACCAACAGAAGTATTTATGAAGGGTTTAAATCAATCTAAAGTTGATAAATCTATGGAAATATTTTTAGATAAAATAGAAGAGAATATTGATTATGATAAGTGGTATTGTGGTCATTTTCATACAGAAAAGCAAATTGATAAATTAGAGTTTATGTTTGGAAGAATTAAATTATTTAATAAAGATGAATTTTTTCCTAAGTATAATAGAAATGGTTATGAAATAATAAGGGATACTTATAGTCAAAATGAAGTTATGAAAGAAGAAGTTATTTGTCCTAAATGTCGTTCTAAGGATATATCTGTAATAAAAGGCGATGGATTTAAAATAGATGGTACAGATTTTATTGGAATTATTTGCAATAATTGTAAGAAGGTTTATGGATTTAATGATGTCAATTACAAACCTAATTGTCCAAAAGAGTTATAAATAAAAAGAAGATTATTTGTGTGTTAATCTTCTTTTTCTATTATTTTTTCAAGTTCAATCCCGACTTTTTCAACTATTCCAACAACTAGTGCATTTCCCATCATAAAATATCTCCTTTTATCTGTCATACCAGTGTTAGTCCAATTGTCTGGGAATCCATTTATTCTTTCACACTCAATAGGTGTCAAAAGTCTTAATTTTTTAGTTTTATAATCTTCAATGACATGAGTCATTCTACTTAATCCACTTTCTGATGTAAGCATAGTTCTTGCAGGAATATCTAAATTATCTGGAAAAGACATAGAACCTTCAGAATACATATAAGAATCCCCATTTGGTTTTTTTCTAGGTATTCGTTTACTTCCTTTTAGATATTTAAATTTTTCTAATTTTTCATCAGATAGGAAATATTTTTCATCTACTTCTTTTTTTTCTCTAATCTTCTTTAAAGGATATATTTCATTGCAATTAGATTCCATTTTGACAGTATATATTTTACCATTACACATGACACCAGAATTATAAAATTGTGTTTTAAAATTATCACTTACCTCAGGTAAATCTTTATATATAGATTTAGAAATATCAATTATATTAGAATTCAATTCTTTTTCTTTAATTGGAAATTGTTTAGCAAATATTCCATCTTTAATTATAATATCTTTCATATCATGTTTTTTCATTTCTTGATAGTATTTAGTAGATTTATGATATGCAATTATATAGGTTCTTCTTCTTTTTTGAGGTTGTCCATATTCTCCAGCATTTATAACTCTCCATTCTACAGCATAACCATTATCATATAGACTTCTTAAAATCATTCCAAAGTCTCTGCCTCTTTGATTAGCAGGAGATAATAATAATCTATCTACATTTTCTAAAAATAGGAATGGTGTTTTTTTTGCTTTTATTGTGTCAACAATTGCCCACCAAAGAACACCTTTCTTTCCTTCTAGTCCCTTGCTACCAGATAAAGTTCTAGCTACTGAATAATCTTGACATGGAAAACCTCCGACTAATAAAGAATGGTCTGGAATTTCTTTTTTATTAACTTTAAAAATATCTACATTAGATATATCCTTATCCCCAAATCTTTTAGAGTAACAATCAAATGCTTCTTGTGATTTAGTAGATGGTTCCCATTGATTAGCCCATACAAAATTCCAATTTCCTTTTTCTATGACTTTATTATTTTTTAATTCAACTTTATTTAATCCGCATCTAAATCCACCTACACCTGCAAATAATTCAATTACTGTTTTTTCCATATCTTAGACCTCCTGACATTGTATAAAATCTGCATTTATATTATAATATATTTGAGTTAAAAGATCAACCCTACATATATATTTTAAACTATTTTGGGGATTAAAACAAGATCGAAAGGAAATTTTTATGAAAAAAGGTAGAAGATATAGTCGAGAAGAAATTGAAGTAATTGCAAAATCTGCTATTGGAATGACTTTTAGAGAATTAAAAGATAAAGAGTTAGTTACAGTTTCAGAAAAATCACTAAAAAAAGGTGGGTTAGGTCAATTAGTAGAAATAGCATTATATGGAATCCAAACTAATAGTGACTCTGAACCAGATTTTATGCCTGCAGGGGTAGAATTAAAAGTAACACCATATAAGAAAAATAAAAATGGAACATTATCAGCAAAGGAAAGATTGGTTTTAAATATCATTGATTATACTACTGAATTTGCAAATGAATTTAGAAGTAGTCATTTTTGGTTTAAAAATAATAAAATTCAATTGATGTGGTATTTACATGAAAATAATAAAGATAAACTAGATTATGTAATTACTCATGAAAAATTCTTGGAGATTGCATTAAGTGAAGATATTAAGCAAATTGAAAAAGACTGGAATACTATAATAAATAAAATAAAAGATGGAAAAGCTCATGAAATATCAGAAGCAGACACAATGTATCTTGGAGCTTGTACCAAAGGAGCTAATAAAGAATCAAAGAGAGAGCAACCCTTTTCAAATATTAAGGCTATGCAAAGAGCATTTTGCTTTAAAACCTCCTACATGACTGGATTAGTTAGAAAATATATTGGTAACTATGAAGATGTTGAGAAAATATTAAAAGATTCTAATAGTTCATTTGATGACTTTGTTAATAATGTAATAAATAAGTATAAAGGAAAAACCCAATCTGCATTAATGGAAGAATTAAATATTGACTCCAAAGCAAAAAATGTATTTAGCATGATTATCAGTAGGATGTTTAATGTTAAATCTAAACTTAAAGACACAGATGAATTTATAAAGGCAAAAATTATTCCTAAAACAATTAGAGTTGAACAGAATGACAGAATTATAGAGTCAATGTCATTTCCATATTTTAAATTTAATGATATAGCAAATACAAATTTTGAAGATTCAGATTTAAAAGAAGAATTAGAAACTACAAAATATATGTTTTTTATATTTAAACATAATAGTGATGAGTATGAATTTAAAGGAATTAAGTTATGGAATATGCCAGAATTAATTATTGAATCAAAAGTTAAAGATATGTATGAGAAAACTCAAAAGATTATTAGAGATGGTAATATAGTAAATCATATTGATAAAAGAGGAAGAAGAATAACTAATTTTCCAGGAATGAGTGATAATGGAGTATGTCATGTGAGACCACATGGCAGGGACTCATATGATACAATTCCTTTGCCTGTTATTGACAAAGTTACTGGAGCTGATGAATTTACAAAACAATGTTTTTGGATTAATAATAATTATTTAAAAGAGGTACTAAAGGATGTAATTGATTAATTTCGTATAAGGGAAATATAATAAAATGTAATATAGTTTACTATCTAAATACGATTTAGTGTACTTTTCGCGTACGATTTGAATACGATTTAGTTTACTATTTGACTACTAAAAAAATACAATTTAGTTTATTGACTAAATACAGTCAAGTGATAAAATGGAGTAAACTAGAGATATTATGCAAAGAAATATATACTATTTAGTTTACTAATTAGTGTATTAAATTGTTTACTTTTTGGTTTACTATTTAGTTTATTGTTTTGTTAATGTCAATAGATTATAATATAGTAAAATAGCAATATTTATGGGAAGACTTAGGTCTTCTTTTTTGCTGTTTCAATGGAGGTGATGTTTATGACTAGTCATCCTATAAAAATTATTAATTTTATTAAAATAGGATGATAATAACAAATTAATATCTATTATAAATAAAGGGCTAAATAAAGTAACATCCTTTATATTAACCTACAAAGTAGGATGAATTTCGTAAGTACGAAATAAGAATAGCACCATTAAATTTCCTTGCTTTATAAGGATTTTTTTAATTTATGGTGCTATTTTCTTATCCTGCTTTTTTAGAAATTATAATATTTAATAGGAAATCATCCTATTAGGAAGGAGGAATACAATGAGAATATTTAAATTATATCTACCATTTGAATTATTCGATAGAATAAAATTAATGGCTAAATTTTATAACTTATCTATTTCTAAAATGATGAAAGAATTATTAGAAATAGGTTATATTGAAATGTTAAAAAATCATAATTACAAAGATAATGATTAGGAGGTGGTTATTTGAACTATGATAATTATATAAAAATACCAATAGTATTATTATCGGATACTAATGTAAGCTCTAGTGCTAAATTATTATATGGTTTATTAGTATTATTAACTTATCAAGAAGGATACTGTTATGCTAATAATAGTTATTTAGCTGATAAATTAAATGTAGGTATTAGAGCTATTACTAGATTGTTAAAAGAGCTGTCTGATAATAATTATATTAAAATGGAATTTAAACATAAATTCATAAGAAAAATATTTATAGTTAATGAAATAAATACATCCATAAGTCTAGATTATAAAGACTAATTAAATGGATGTATTTTTCGTTTTCAAAAGATGTATTTAGCTATAATAATATAATAAATAGAATATAAAAAAATTAATATTATAAATTAAATATAATAAATTAATTTAAATAATTAACTAGTTTAAATATATAACTAGTTAATAACTAAGAAAGGAGTTTGATAAATGCAAATAAAAATATCAATAATAAATAATTTAAACATAAATTTAAATAGGTGGTTTAATAATGGAGGATGCCTATTTGACTAACACTACATTTAAAGATCTTATTTTAAAATATTTAATCGAAGAGATAATAAAAGAAGAAAAAGGAGATTTATCTAATTAATGATTTGCATATCTAATAAGATGATGCTATCATGGATGAGTCTTAATACCCGATTAAAAGAAGGAGGTAAAAGTGAATAATAAATCGGGCATAGATTTCAATACGGGAATCTATATAAGATTATCTCAAGAAGATAAAGATAAAAAATATGAATCTGATAGTGAAAGTGTAATTAATCAAAGAGAATTATTAACAAATTATGTTAGAAATAATAATTTTAATTTAGTAGGAGAATATGTTGATGATGGATATTCTGGAACAGATTTTGAAAGACCTGGATTTCAAAAATTAATAGAAGATATTAAAAATAAAAAGATAAACTGTGTAATAGTAAAAGATTTATCAAGATTAGGTAGAGATCATGTTATGACAGGATATTATATGGAATCATATTTTCCTGAAAATAATATAAGATTTATATCTATATTAGAATCATATGATAGTTTTAAAAATCAAGCTAGTAATGATTCTTCAACATTTATAATTGCTTGTAATGACTATTATAGTAAGCAAAATTCAATTAAAATTAGAAATGTACTAAATGAAAAAAGAAAGAATGGAAAGTTTGTAGGAAGTTTACCTTGTTTTGGATATATGAGAGATCCAGAAGATAAAGGACATTTAATTCCAAATCCAGAAACTGCTCCAATTGTTAAACAAATATTTGAATGGAGAAAAAATGGAATAGGACCATCTAGAATAGCAACTATGTTAAATGAAGAGGGTTATCCAACACCAAGTGGATATAAAGGTACTAATTACTCATCTAGATTAATTAATAGAGATAAATGGAATATATCTTCAATAAAGAAAATTTTATCAAATAAAATATATACAGGAGATATGATTCAACATACTCAAACTAAAGTTAACTATAAATCTAAGAAAAAGATAACATTAGATCAAAGTATGTGGATGATTGTTGAAAATACACATGAGCCATTAGTTGATAAAGATACATTTGAATATATATCTAAATTAATAAAACAAAATACGAAAGATATACAACCTAAAAATAGAAGAGAAAAAAGACTTTTAGAAGGTAAGTTATTTTGTAAAGAATGTGGTAATAGATTATCAGTTCTATATAGAAAAAATCATGATTATTGGACTGTTAATTGTAATAGATACGCAAGAGACCCAATTAGAGAGCAATGTAGTTCACATTTCTTTCCATATAATTATTTAGAAGATCAAATAATGGAAAAGTTTACTAAAGATGTAAGTAAACAACTAGAAGAATTAGATTTTGAAGAATTAAATAAAAGAGTACAAATTGAAGTCCAAAAGCAAACTAGAAATTTAGATAGTAATATTAATAATTTACTAATAGAAAAAGAAAAAATAACAAAAAGACTTACAGCTTTATATGAAGATAGATATAACGAAGTGATAACTGCAGATACTTATAAAGAATTAGCTAAACCGTTTGAAGAAAAATTAAAACTTATTAATCAAAGTATAGATGAAGATCAAATAAGAAAATATGAAGTAAAATCTAAATTAAACAAATTACCAGATTATACAAAGAAAATAAAAAAATTATTAGATTTAAATAAACCTAAAAAAGAATTAGTTCATTCGTTAATAGATAGAATAGTAATTGATGAAAATAGAGTAATAAAAATTCAATATAAATATGGGGTCATACCAGATTGTACTTTTGAATATCAAAATTTAAATGTTGCTCGTAATCCTTATGGAAGAAAAGGGAAGAAAAACAATTAAAAGAAAATAAATCTCAAAATATATTCTAACTTACATGATATAATATTTATGATGTTTAGGAGGAATAAATATGGCAGTATGTTTCTTTAATAATGACTATGAAAACAAGTATAGTTGTGAATATGATATTAAACAGAATGGTATAGAAGTAATAGTTGACTATGAAATTGATGATGAAATAGAATCAGATTCAAATGGAGTTAAATCATTTGGAATAAATACTAAATTTAACGAAAGAGATATTTTAATCATAGATTATAAAAATAAAATAAATTACTTATTAAAAGAAGCTTGTTATAATGGTCATTCAGAGGTATCTGGAACTCCAGATGATAGTTATAAAACTAAATTTTTTTCGAATTATTATTTTAAGGATAAAAATTATGATAAGTTAGCTAATTTAAAAAGTAATCCTAAAATTAAGAAAATTAAAGTATACAGCAATATTATAAACGAATTTATAGGACATCCAAGTTTATATGAAGAAAGCTTAAATGATGAATTGGTTATTAAATTGAAAAAGAATACTATTAAACAAAATATTTCAATTGAGAAAAATAATATAAAAAATTTAGTTATATCCGATGATTGGAGTCATGTACATAGTTATAAAAATAATGATATTAAGATTAAATTAAATGGGTATGTAGAAATTGAAGTTAGTAGAAGAATTAATTATTATGATGTATATGATTATATAAGGGAATTAATGGTTTATATTCAATTATTAAGACCTGACAAAATGATAATTAATAAAATAAGTGTATGTATTGATGATGTATACTATGAGTATTGTTTACCTATAAAAGAACTTAAATATAATGATTCATATGTTGAAAAAAGCACTAACGATAATTTTTTAATATTTTTGCCAAAGTGTTACGATTTAATTCCGCTTAGAAACAGCAAAACTGAAGTTAGAAATATTCCATATATTATATTTAACACTTCAAGAAGTCTAGAAGATAATTTTTTAACATTTTATAGATTTATTGAATGCTATTACAAAAAGCAAAAAATTAAAGGAATAGTTAATAATTTTATTTCTTATAGTCTTGAAAATAATTATAAGAAAAGTAAAGTAATGACCGAATGTGAAAAAGAAAAACTATGTCAAGAAATAATTAGTTTAAGAAATCATTATACTCATTCTGGATATTACATAAAAAATCATAGTTTAAAAATTAAATTTAAAAAAATTGGAAAAAAAGCAAATCCTAAAAATTATACAGAAAACAATGTTGATTTTGATTGGATATATAAAAAGACAAAAATATTGTATGATATTGTAATAGATATAATATTTAGAAATATGTTAGAAATTGAAGATTATAATTTTAAGAGACATTTTTAATTTATACCATGGGAGAGCTAATCCTGTGGTGGCGATGGTGCGGAAGTAATCTATGCTTTAAGAAATAGTGATGCACTTGCAAATAGAATATTAAATTCACTAGGGGCAGCAGGTCAAAATCTTCGAAAGGCATATCAAAGAAGACTTCCTAGTGACACTTCGAAAGATTACTATTTTATTCACAGAAATACAGGTGTAACACAACCAGTAATTGTAGAATATGGATTTTTAGATAGCACCAGTGATGATGTAAATCAGCTAAAAAATAATTGGCAAAAATATGCAGATGCTGTAGTTGATGCCGTATTTGATTATATTGGACTTACTCCTAGTAATAATACAGGATATTATACAGTCAAATCTGGTGATAGTTTATGGAGCATAGCAAAAAAATATAATACTACGGTTGACGCAATAAAAAATTTAAATAATCTAACAAGTAATACATTAAGGATAGGACAGCAATTAAGAATTCCTAATTTAGAATCAAATGGAGGTACTTCTTCATCAATAACACCGACTACGGGAACATATACTGTAAAATCGGGAGACACTTTATATGCAATTGCTAGACAGTACAACACCACAGTTGATGCAATAAAAAACTTAAACAATTTAACAAGTAATACATTAAGTGTTGGTCAAACACTAAAAATACCAACTACTTCCAATGATATAATAACCTCCGAAGATTTCATCACTTACACGGTCAAACCTGGAGATAATTTATATGCTATTGCACGAGAGTATGGGCTTACAATGGATGAAATTATGAGATATAACAATTTAGCCTCTACATTACTCAGTATTGGTCAACAATTAAAAATTCCATCTAAAACATCCGATAATAAGAAGCCAACTGAAAATTATATAGAATATATTGTAAAAAGAGGAGACAATCTATATGCAATTGGAAGACAATATGGCGTAAGTCAAGAAGAAATTATGCGATTTAATAATTTAACAAGTAATTTATTAAGTATTGGTCAAGTATTAAGAATACCAGTAACAAACTCTGTCGTAACTTATACTGTAAAATCAGGAGATAATTTATATGCTATTGCACGAGATTTTAATACCACAGTAGATTCTATTAAACAAAAAAATTCTCTAACCAGCAATTTGTTAAGTGTTGGGCAAAAGTTAATTATATAAATGATTAGGAACTAACAAAATAAAGTCAAAATTAACTATAATACCGACAAAAAAGAAAAACAAAAGTGAATCTATTAAAAGATTTGTAAAGAAAAAGTAAATTATGATATAATAAATAGGATTTAAAAGGAGTATGTACGATGGCAAAGAAAAATACTGGTAAAAAAGGGAATGTAAGTAATAAGCGAATTTCCAACTCCAAAAAATTCCCGAAGAAAAGAAATAATTATGGTCTTATTATTTTAATTATTATTTTAAGCTTATTAATAATATTATCATTTATTAATAATATTTATTTAAGGAAAATCATCAAAATAATGCAGGTTAATCTTCAATTACAAGAAACTAAAAAACGTGATAAGATAATTTTTTTAGGAGATTCAATTGTAGAGGGCTATGATCTTCAGAAATATTATAGTGATAAAAATATTATTAATCAAGGGGTTAGTGGAGATACTACACAAAAGGTATTAGATAGACTTCAAAAGAGTGTGTTTGATTATAATACAAAAAAGGTAATTTTATTAATAGGTACTAATGATATTCAACAGCAAATAGATCCATCCGATAATATTGAACTTATTATTCATAAAATTAAAAATTATGATAAAAAAATTGAAATTGCAATAGAATCTATATATCCAGTAAACCAATCAAATAATTCAAAAATAAATAAGAATCAAGTCTCTAATAGAACCAATGAAAAGATTAAAGAGATAAATAAAAAGATTGAATCTATATGTAAAAAGAATAATGTGAAATACATTAATATTTATAACCAGTTAACAGATAAAGATGGCAATTTGAAACTAGAATATACAAAGGAAGGCCTTCATATAACGGAACAAGGATATAAAAAGATTACAAATTTATTGAGTCAATACGTAAATGAAAAATGATATGTAGGTATATCATTTTTTTAATACAATTCGAATTGTATGTTATAATATGGAAAAGAAAATGATTAATTATCTTGGAATATTGAATGACTTAAAATAATAGATATTTATTAAAGTAGGTGGTTTTATGAATGATGCATATTTGAATCAAAATTTAAATAATATAAATGAGTTATCTAAACTTTTAGGAGATTTTAAAAGGAAAGAAACGATTGGTGATTATGGATATATTATAGAGAAGTCAATCAAAGAAAAAGGAATTGATCAAAAAGGAAATATTACATGTAAATCAAGAAAAATATTTAATGTTTTGACACACGATAATAGAATCGTTTGTCCAAAATGGTTTGATATTTATATAAGCGATAAAGAAAATTGTATTGTGGGATATCAAAGATCCTATGAAGATTTTAAAAGGATAAATCGATTGAATGGCTATACCTTAGATTCTGGAACGTTAAGTGAAAGATTTCAATATATGTATGGGGCTATTAATCGATTTGGAAATTTTATAGTAGAGAAATTATATGATCAATTGTATTTTGGAAATGAAGATACTTTAATTGGTTTTTATAATGGAAGATATGGGTATATTGATATTATAAGTGGCAAACACATTACCCCGATTATTTTAGATGCCGCCCGTCCTTTTTCGGAGCATCTTGCGTGTATCGCATATCATGGAGAATATGGATATATTAGTAGGGATAATATTGTTACAAACCCAGATCATAATTCTCAATATGCAATTGCACCACAATATGATTGGGCAGAAGATTTTAAAAATGGGTATGCACATGTCTATAAGAATCATCAAAAAATCAAAATTAATAAATATAATATCGCACAACAATCAGATATGTGTCAAACAAATTTATTAACAAAAAACAAATATCCCCATACAAGAAGGAAAAATCCATATAAATAAAAAGATTAGCGTTTTGCTAATTTTTTTATATGTTCTTTTATCTTTTCGGCATTTAAAAGCCCTGCATGAATAGAACAATCTGATTTTATATACATTGTAATCTCGTGACAGAAAGAAGAATGTAGTTTAAATTTTTGGCAATAGGTAGAATTAACTCTTGAACTAATATAAAAAATACTGCAAGAATATAAAAATAGTTCTGAAATGAAATTCTTATTTTCAATAGATTCTATGTCTTTAGAAATCATTTTCAATAAATGGCTAATTAAATTTATGCATTCTTTTTCTTGATTTAAATATTCTTTAACCACTGGAAAAATTTTCTCTAATTTTTGATTCTTGTGATTCTTATAGATTAAAGAATCTAAATAATAAAGAATGATATTATATTGTAGAGCGAATCTTTGATTAAAATGCTCTTTCTTATTTGTTTCTAATAATTTTTTTAAATAATCAATTGTATAATATAACTCGATAGAAAATCCATTTTCATCTTCGATTTTATTTAATTGTATGTATTGTTCCAAGATTTCATTTGGAATGAAATCCTTATAAAAATCAATTTCATGAATTACCATAAATATCCCCCACAGATTAAAAATTCTATTATTAGGTTATATTGAATAATAGAATTAAGCGTAATGGCGTTATTGTAGCATGTAATTTTAATGATGTCAATTTCTAAAACTTTATCAAAGATTTCCCCATTAAGAAACTATAAAGACAAGAAGCATATATTATTATAAAAGCATATATTTTATAAGTGAATATGGTTTTTTGATTTCCAAATAAAAAGAATTGCAATAAAAAATAGCTTTCATTTGAAAACTAAAATTTTATCAAATATAGCAGAAAGCTTTTCTATTTCTAATGTTATAAATTATTCTCCTAAAAAATATATCTAAACAAACTAAAAAGTTTGATTCATTCACATGGCAGGGGTAGCAGGAGTTGAACCCACATCAGCGGTTTTGGAGACCGTTATTCTACCATTGAACTATACCCCTAAAACAGAATAATTATATCACATTTATAAAGTATATTCAATATGTATTTAATTTAAAATAAATTTTAGGAGGAGGATTAAATGTCAGTTATTAAACATACTGAAAAAGAAAGAGATTTATTAGCTCGTTTAATGCGAGCTGAAGCAGTTGGAGAAGGAGACTTAGGAATGCTGATGGTTGGAAATGTAGTAGTAAATCGAGGTTTAGCAAATTGTCTAACATTTAAGAATGTTAGAACAATTACAGATGCTATTTACCAAGCAAATCAGTTTTCTGGTACAGAAAGTCCTTTATTTTTTAGTAATCCAACTACAACAGAAAGGAATTTAGCAGATCGTGTTCTAAGAGGAGAGTATTACTATCCTGCTACACATGCTTTATGGTTTTATGCACCATCTGCAGGGGCAGGTTGTAAAGGAAACTGGTGGGATCAACCCTATGCAGGAAGTTATAAAGGTCATTGTTTTTATAACCCCCAACCTGGAGTATGTGTAGAATTATACTAAACTTATAAAATAGAGATAAATGTATACGAGAATAAAGCAAATCTATGTCCAATTTAAAAAATTTTAAGAAATAAAAGAAAAGAAAGCACTTTTCCATCAATTGAAAAGTGTTTTTTGTTTATATATATTGATTTGGGAGGAGGATTTTATGTGAAGAAAATAAAAGTAATTTTGTTGTTAGTTGTTAGTTTACTCTTTCAAGCTGAGGTTATGGCTGCCAATTTAAATGTCATTTATCAATCTGGAATATATGGCAACAAAGTAATGGGACACCTTACTCATTTTGGACAATTAGGGTACATTTATTTGGATGGAAAAATTGCATATTGTTTAGAACCAGACAAGATTATAGGAAGTAACTATGTAATAGACCCATCTGTACGGAATCGCTTTAGCCAAGAGGATATCAATTATTTTACCTTAGTATCATATTATGGGTATAATACTACAAACCACAATAATGTATATTATTATATGGCAACCCAAGAGTTGATTTGGAGGAGAATAACAGGTGAGGAAGTTTATTGGACAACGGAAAGTCAAACACATGGAAGTCGAATTAATATCGAACAGTATAAAAATGAGATTATTACTTTAGTAAATAATCATAATCAAAATATTTCCTTTGGTAATGCTAAGGTAAGAGGGGATTTTAGAGATGTTATAGTATTAGAAGATAAAAATAATTTATTACAACACTATAGTATTTCTAATCCAACACCCAATAAAGTATGGAAGGAAGGAAATAAATTATATATCAAAATTATGTCATCTAAAGAATTAAATGTGACTTTGACTCGTACATTTAAAAATGGAACTCAAAATACCTATTATTCTTCTGGTACTGATCAATCGCTTGCATCACTTGAACTAAATCAAACTAAGACAGTCTCCTTAAATATAAGGGCGACTAATAAATATTCGATGAAATTAGATATTGATTTTAAAAATCAAAACACCACAAATAATGTGAAAGGAAAAATAAAATTTAAAATTAAAAATTTAGAGACTAATCAGTATTTAAATGATGGTGAAATTTTTGAAACTGATGAGATAGGAAATTACAAATCAGATTTCTATGTAGAAGAGGGAAAATACCAAATAGAACTAGTAGAAGTATTTCCAAATTATGTCCAAACTGAAGGAACAACCTTTGAAATCATAGAAGATCCAACAAAAGAGATTATTCATGTAGATGATTATATCAATGAGGCAACAGGTAATATAGAAATTCGTAGATATTTTGATATGACAGAAATAGGGAAAAATAAGCTTGCTGTTCCAAATGTCCAATATGAAATATATGCAAAAGATCCAATTCTTGACACAGAAAGAGATTTAATATATGATCAAGATCAATTGATTAGTACTATTATAACGGATGAATCAGGACAAGCTATGATAGAGGATCTTCCATTAGGAAATTATTATATTAAAGAGTATTTAGAAGATGATTCAATAACAAAAGCGGAAGATATATATAATATATCTTTAGAATATCAGGATGATCAAACTACACCAGTTATTTCGAAATTAGAGATAGAAACTAAACCAGGAACATTCCATTGGTATCAGGAAGTGGAAGAACATAAAATTAATTGTATAAATAATAATTGTCGGGAAAAAGACAGAGATTTAGAGAATATTGAATATGGAATTTATACGAAAGAAGATATCGTGGTCAATGAAGAAATTATTTTTAAAAAGGATGAATTGATTCAAAAAGAACACACAAATTCAGAAGGAAAAATAGATGTCCAAATCCCATTATTAAAGGGAGAGTACGAAATAAAAGAATTAACTGACATGTCAAAATATGAAGAAACTTTTGAAAGTATTCCCCTTCATTATGATGATCAAAATGAATTACAATTAAAAGTGATTAAGACAATTCGAGAACAAAAATTTTTAGATTCATTGCCAAATACAATTAATAAATACATGAAATATTATTTATTTTGTATTGGTTTATTCATAATAAGCATAATTAAAGTACTCTATGAAAAAAAGAAAAATTAATTTCCTTTTATTTACTTTCAGTATCATATTTTTTCTCTTTTTCTATGGATTGGAAAATTATGATATGGTTAAAATAAGAAAGCAAATTGAAATTCAAAAGACAAATCAGATGAATTATGATTATCTAGAAATACCAAGTTTAAAGTTAAAACAGATCATTATAAAAGGAATGACTTTGAAAAATTTAGACAAAAATTATATAACCACAGATCAAGATTTAAATACGCATGAAGCAATCATATTAGCTGGACATAGTGTGAAAGGCGTGTTTGGTTCTCTTTATCAAATTCAAAAAGGTTCTATGATTTACATCAACCACACGAAAAAATATATGGTGATAAAGAAGAAAATTATTGGGAAAAATGAAATAAAAGAATTGTCGGCTGCTGAAAATACAATTAATTTAATTACCTGCAGTATCCATCCAAATAAAAGGATTTTAGTCATTGGGAAATTGCAATACTAAAATTTAAAAGGTAGAATACAATAAAATAGGTGATACCTTTGGTAGATAGAATAAAATTAGTAATGAAAGGATTTGTAATTGGTTTAGGAAAAGTAGTTCCAGGAGTTAGTGGGAGTTTAATAGCTATTAGTCTAGGATTATATGAAAAATGTATTGATAGTATTAGTAATTTTTTTAAAGATGTTAGAAAGAATACTATTTTTTTAGGTACTATTGGTATAGGGATCATTCTTTCCGTTTTATTTGGAAGTACTGTAATCATTTGGTTATTAAATCATTTTTATACACCAACTATGTTTCTTTTTATAGGCCTAATTGGGGGTGGAATCCCAATATTAATAGATAAAAGTTATAAAAAAGGATTAGCAGATTATTTTCTTATGATTTTGGGATTTATTATTATATTTTTAATAGGAGTTTTGGCTCCTACTAAACAGTTTTTGCCAAATATAAATATTAAAGATTTATTCGTCGTATCAGGGTTAGGATTTATAGATGCTACTACTATGATAATTCCAGGAGTTAGCGGTACCGCGATTTTTATATTGTTAGGCTGTTATCCTTTTATCTTGACTTTATTTAGTCATCTATTTGATTTTCATTATATATACTATATTATCTTTTTTGGACTTGGTTTATTGATAGGAACTATCATAGTGTCTAATATTATGAATTATTTTTTCAGAAATCATAAACAAAGTGTTTATATGCTTATTTTAGGTTTATCATTATCCTCTATTTATATGTTATTAAAAGATACTATATTGCATCTTAATCATTTGTATGAAATGATATTTGGAATATTATTAATGATGATAGGATATAAAATTGTGAAAAAATGATAGGAGACAGTCAAAAAAAAATCAAATTTACATAAATTATAATAGAGGTGAAAAACATGGAAAAAAAATTACCAGGAGTTTATGCGAATAAAATTGAAAAGAAAATTGAAAATAATAAAAAGATAGACTATTCTTCAAAAGAAAGTGAAGAAAGAAATATAAAAAGAGAAAATAAAATAGAGACGGCCATTCGCAGTACAGAAAAAAATATTAATCAAAAGTTAAGTGATATATTTAATTCGCCAAGATATGTTTATAAAGCTGAAGTGGAGATAAAGATGAAAGATAGAACAATTGTAAAAAAGATTATAGGTCAAAATCAAAATCAACTAATTACACTAGATAATGAACTAATACCTATATCTGATATAGTAGATATTAATTTTGTAAAATAAAAACGAGTAAAACTCGTTTTTATATGCATTCAACATAAGTATCATTTAAACATCTAAGGCTGCAAACACAATTTAAATTCATTGTGAAAAAAGAATTTGTAGCTACATAAGGAATTGCTGTTTCAGTTGTATCAGGATTTGGAGCAAGTACTCTAAATGTAGCACAATCTCCATCGATTTTTTCAACTCTAAATACATTTGAACATGTTACTCCAGCTTCTCCACAAGTAACTGCTTCTTTGGTAGTAGGCATACTCCATGGAGTTCCATTACCACAGCAAGTGTAAAGCATGATTGGTCTAGTGTTGCAACTTAAACAAGTTGTAGAGTTTCCTAGAAATCCTCTATCACAAGTATCTAGGCAACTGTCAGAACAATTTGCATTTTGTTGAAGGATACATATTACTGTTAAAATTTCTGCAATGCATTTTCCATCTGTATCATTGTTACACATATAATCCACCCCTTCTTTTATTTTTCAATATAGCATATGAGAAATGAACAAAAAAGTGTGAATCAAATACCTATATCGTTCAAAATATTTCAAAAAGCATAAAATTATTGTATAATAAAAGTACTAAGAAGTGATGTGAATGAAAAAGAAATTAATTCTAGGTAGTATTATTTTATTATTAATTATATTATTTTTAAAAATATTTTCAAAAAATCACTCTGTAGGATATGTGGTAACAGAAAATAAAAACAATTTTAAAATCCAAGAAGAATATCATCAAAAATCTAAGACAGATTTAGCAGTTTATTGTATAGCAATTCAGACAGAATATGGAGAGTTTTACTATAATATTCTCGAAAACTTTAAAAGGAAACGAAAAATCGTTCAAAGATTGGAATATTATAAAGATAAAGAGTATGAATGTATTCTTCCAATTTTTTCAGATAACAAAATTTTAACAGATGTCTTATGTAGAAAAGAAAATAATTATTATAATTATATAGATATAAAAGGAGAAAATCAAAAATTAGATCAATTTGTCAAAAATATAGATGAGTATTCAGTAGTTGTATTTCAAGATAAATTAGTTCAAAAAGATAAGAAAGAAAAATTGGTTATTTATAGAAATATTAATCAATTATTAGACCGCATTATAATAGAAAATTATAAAGGAATTGATATCGTTAGTAAAAATTCCATTCAAACTAACAAATTATTTAAGAAAGATGTTTACAAAAAAGAAATTCAAGATTTAAATGGAAAATATTATATTACAGCAGATTATAATCAAAAGTATGAATTTCATGAGATATTCAAAGTAGATATTACTGCTAATAAGGTGAAAAAACTTACATTTGATCAAGCGATTTCACTAGACTCTTATATGCAAGGAAGTGTAAGCGGTAAATCTTATTTACTAGATCGTTCAAATAAAATACAATATGAAATAGACCCAAAAAGAAATACCATTTTTGTATTTGGAAGTAAAGATAAAGGGACTCAAATTTATAATCAAAATAAATGGGAAAATATAACAATAAATCAGGCAATAGAAAATAATATATATTTTAATTATCATAGAAAAAGGAATAAGTATAATGAAACAATTGACCAACCTGATGGAGAAAAAACAGGTTATATATATTTATATAAAAAGATGGGCAGTGTTTATTATGCATATCGTAGTTTGATTGGGCATAAAACAAAGAAACAATTGATATTTCAAACAGATGACATCAATCGGATAGTGTATAAAGATGATAGGGTTTACTATGTTCAAGACAATTATTTAAAAATGTATTCTGATTCTACAGGTAATAAATCATTGATAAAAAATGATGAATTTCGATTTAATAAGAATTTAAAGTTTTATATCTATTAACAAGGAAAGTATCCTTGTTTTTTTAAATACATATAGTATATTAGGAGGGATATTATGTATCATATATATCAAGTGGCTATTAATGATAATTTAGAAAAAATAGCAAACCAATTTCGAACGACTGTTAATGAATTAAAGAAAATTAATGGAATTGTAGGAAATGTAGAACTAATACCTAATAGCTTCTTAATTGTTCCAAACAAAGAAAAGAATCAATATCTTGAAACGTATATAGTAAAAAAAGGGGATAATATGTATGAGATTGCAAAGAAATATTACGTAGATTATAAAACTTTACTTGAACTAAATGGTCTAGAAGAATATGACTATATTTATCCAGAGCAAGAAATAGTAATACCAAATAAAGATATTAAAATCTATAAAGTTCAACAGGGGGATAGTATTAAAACATTGGAAGCAATAACTGGAATAGATATCAATGAAATAAAAACTCCAAATAATGAAATATATGTAGAAAAAGATCAAATAGTATTATATTAAAAAGATTAAAAATCTTTTTTTTTGATTCTTTTTAGTATATAATGAAAATAATTGGAGGTAATTATGAAAAAGATAATAGCATTATGGGTAATCATATTAACAGTTATAGGATGTGGTTGTAATATCAAATCTTATGATGAAATCGATTATAAAGAATACACAAATTTAATTGAAGAAAAGGAAGATTTCATTTTATACATTGGATCTGCTACATGCAGTCATTGTCAAGATTTTGTTCCCACATTAAAAAAAGTGATTAGAAAGTACAACATAGATATAAAATACATAGATATATCCAAACTAAGTCAGCAGCAATATGCAGTCTTACAGAATAAAACAAAGGTACAGGGAACCCCAACAATCGTTTTTGTGCACAAGGGAATTGTTGATAGTGGAAGTGATAATAAAATTCAGGGAGCAGTTTCAGAATCTGAAGTGGAGAAAGTATTAAAGAGAAAAGGATATATAGAATAGGTGAAATATTATGAATGAACAACAATCAAATTTAACAATGAATTTTCAAATTATAAACCAATATGGGGAGGATTTAACTAAAAAAACATATATTACTAATCCCGCAATAGCAAGAGAAGAAGAAATAAAAAAGTTAATCATGATTTTATTAACACCAGAAAAATCTGGACTATTAGTTGGAAAACCAGGAATTGGGAAAACAGCAATTGTAGAAGGATTAGCATACTTAATTCAGAATAATCAAGTTCCCGATGCTTTAAAAGGTTATACAATTATCAAATTAAACTCTACTTCCTTAATCGGAAAAATAACTAAAAATGGCCAAGAAGAATTAATCATTCAAGTGCTAGTAAATGAATTAAAACAAATGACAAAAACAATTATATTTATTGATGAAATTCATACTTTAATTGGTGGAAAATCAGATGGTCCGATGAATTTAGCTAATATTTTAAAACCAGGCTTAGACCGTGGAGATATTAAAGCAATTGGGGCAACTACTACCATTGAATATGATACATATATTATTCGAGATCGTGCTTTTTTACGCCGTTTTGAAAAAATTGAAGTATCAGAACCCGATGAAGAGACAACTGTTCGAATTCTAATGGGAACGATTCCTAAAATAGAACAACAAACTGGATGCAAAATGAAATATAATGAGTATGTAAATGAACAATTAATGAGAGCAATTGTTTCAGCTACATCGGAATTTAAACGTGTATATGGATTATCTGCCATGTACCCAGATATAGCATTTTCTGTGTTAACATCAGCATTTTCACAAGCTTTATTTGAAAATAAAAATATAGTAGATGTCAAAGATGTGTATAATGCTATTAAAACTAGTAAAAGAATTTATCCAGATAGCATTGTAAAAGAATTATTACAATTTCGAGAAAATTTTGCCAAATTATGTAATGAGGAGAATATTGTTCTTCCTGTTGTTACAATTGAAGAAGTACAAGGTCAAGACGATATTTATTAAAAATATTGTCTTTTTATATGAAATAAAAAAATTGATAAAAACATATATATATGATAGAATTATAATAAGTGAGGTGAGTGCATGAATACACACAAAAACCAAGTCCCATTAAAAAATTACATAATTTTAATTTTAATTGCAATAGTAACAATATTTTTAGTAATCTTCTTCACAAAATCTTATCAAGAACAGGCACAATATGATACCCAAAATAATAATATTATGACATTTCTATCTGAAATTAAGATAGAGGAGTTCGATAATTATATTCAGGAAAATCATGATGTGATAGTTTATCTTTCATCGTCAATAGATAATTTTGATGTAGAATATGAAAAAAATCTAAAAAAATATATTACAAAAAAGAATCTGATTAAAGATTTTGTTTATTTAGATACCTCTAATTTAGAAACAGATTTTTATGAAAGATTAAAAACAAACTACTTGAGTAAGAAGTTACAAAAGCAAGATATTCATCTAGATCAAGATCCAACTCTATTAATTATTAAAAATCAGAAAATATCCCATGTATTTCATTCTAATAAATTAAATATAAGAGATACAGAAAAATTTATTCAAGAAAATTGGGTAAAAGATCATGATTAATATTGTATTATATGAACCAGAGATCCCTGGAAATACTGGCAATATTATGAGAACTTGTGCTGGAACTGGAACCCGTTTACATTTAATAGAACCACTTGGCTTTTCTTTGGATGAAAAATATATCAAAAGAAGTTCCGCTAATTATTTAGAAAAGTGTAATTATCAGTTATATAGAAACTTTGATGATTTTCAAAATCAGAATTCAGGAAAATATTACTATTTGACAAGGTATGGGAAAAAACCCCATACAAGTTTTAATTATAGTGATTCATCAGAAAATATTTATTTTATTTTTGGAAAAGAAAGTACTGGTATTCCCAAGGAGATATTGCAAGGTGATTTAGATAAATGTATGAGAATTCCAATGAATGATCAAATTCGGGCTTTAAACCTATCAAACTCTGTTGCAATTGTACTTTATGAAGCTTTGAGACAGCAGGAATATCCAAACTTGCTATTTACAGAACCATTTAAAGGTGAAAATTATTTAGAGGAATAATGAATTGAAAAAATAAAATAAAAGTGATAATATGAAATTAGAATAGAGAGGTGTAAAATATGGAATATGTAGCATTTCTAGAAGAAAACTATATTTGGGTGATTGCAGTAATCATAGTTTTAGCAATGACACTAATTGGATACTTTGTAGATAAAAGTAATTTATTAAAAAAGAAAAAAAAGAAGAAAATAGAAATAGATGATTTTGTTAAAGATGCCCATGAAGAAATTTTTGACAAAATTAAACAAGGAAATCTAAACGAAGAATCAGATAAACAAAAAAAAGAATACTCAGATATAATAGAAACAGATCAGAATAATGAAAATAATCAACTGGCCAACCCTGAAATAAAAGAAGATACAGGACAATTTGAAGAGTTAAAAGAAAAAAAACCAACAAAATCTAAAATGCAGGAAGAGTCTTCTTATGGTAAAGAAATCATGGAAGAACAAAAGGAAACCCAAGATATTCTAATAGATAACAAGGAAGAAGAAGTACAAGATTATTTAACAGGAGAAGAATCAGATAAACTATATAGTATTAAAGATGATGAAAATGAAGTAGAAAATAATGATATTCAAGATGATATGCCAACTATGTATGACCTAGAAAGAGAATCGGAGGAATCGCTGGATAAGCCAACAGAGAATTTAGTAGAAAATGAACCATCAGAAGAAGAATTAGAAGAGGAAGCTGTTGAGATGGAACTACCGAATTTAGACGATATTAAATTACAGATGCCAGAAGAAGATGAAGATGTTTGGAAATTTTAAAACAGATTTAATCTGTTTTTTTTGAAATATTGTTTTCAATTAAAATGGAATATGCTATAATTTAATATGAATAATAACGGAGGTAAATTATGACTTTTGATAGTGTATTAAGTTTAATAAAAAAACTATTAGACGTATTGTTGGTATGGTTAGCACTGTACTATATTTTAAAAAACCTGAGAAGAAATGTAAAAATGGTTCTTATTTTTAAGGGAGTATTAATTATATTACTTTTGAAAATAATTAGTGACTTGTTTGATCTAGTTACAGTGGGCTATTTGTTAGATTATGTAATTAATTGGGGACCTTTAGCTTTAATTGTTATTTTTCAACCAGAAATTCGAAATATTTTGGAACATTTAGGAAGAAGCCAATTACTAGGGAGACATAAAATTTTAACAGTAGATGAAAGAGAAAAAGTTGTATACGAAATTACTAGTGCAATGGAAACACTAAGAAAAGAACGTATAGGGGCTCTAATGATTATTGAACGAGATAATAGTTTGACAGAATACATCCAAAAATCTAAAAAGATTTATGCAGATATTTCTTCAGATTTATTAATTTCCATCTTTTTTCCAAACAATCCACTTCATGATGGTGGAGTAATTATACAAGGGGATAAGATTACTAGTGCTGGCGCGGTTTTTCCAACTAGTGATAATTTAAAAATTAGTAAACGCTTAGGAACGAGACATCGTGCGGCTTTAGGAATATCAGAAACAGGAGATTGCATTGCTTTAGTAGTATCAGAGGAAACTGGACGTTTATCAATTGCTATGAATGGTGAATTAAACTATAATTTAACATTAGATGAAGTAAAAATGATATTATTAGAAGAATTAAGACCAAAAAAATCTTTAATTTTAGACGATGAAGATGAGGAGGATGAGACAGATGAAAATAATCAAAATGTTTAAAAATCTTTTTCAAAACATTGGAAAAATTATTGATAAAAGTATCATTTTACCCATTACAAAATTGGTAGTAAAAATTACTTCAAGATTTGATAAATCTGGCAAGAGATTAGAAAATTGGCTTTCAAAGACGAACTCGTTATTATTTGTCTCACTCTTTTTAGCCATTGTCATATTTATCGTAATCGACCAAAAAATATTAATATTTGCTAGTAACTCAGCAGAGGTAATCAAAAATCAACCTGTAGAAGTTATTTACAATGAAGAGTCTTATGTGGTAGAAGGACTTCCAGAGACTGTCGATATTACATTAATTGGTAGTAAAACAGATTTATATATTGCTAAGCAATCTTCCTCCCACAAAGTGACAGTAGATCTAAGTAGGTTAAAACCAGGGACACACCGGGTAAGCATTGAATACAATCAAAATGCAGGATCTATTGAATATATGGTAAATCCAAGTGTTGCAACAGTAATTATTCATCAAAAAGTATCTGAAACTAGAACGCTATCAGTAGACCTATTAAATCAAGATGAATTAGATTCAAAGCTAGTAATTGAGAATATTGATTATGATACAGATAAGGTCGTAATTAAAGGAGCAGAACATCAACTAAAGCAAGTAGCTGAAGTAAAAGCTTTAGTCGATGTTAAAAATGTTGTTTCTCAAGAAGTTGGAACACAAAAATTAAAAGACGTACCACTTCGTGCTTATGATGTAGATGGAAATATAGTGGATGTTGAAATTGTTCCAGAAAAAATAGATGTGGAATTAAAAATAGGATCACCAAGTAAAGAATTACCAATCAAAATCATTCCAAAAGGAGAGGTTAGTTTTGGTCAAGCAATTAGTACAATGAATTCAAGTGAGACAAAGGTAACTGTTTATGGAGATCCAACAGCTTTAGCGAGATTAAAATATATTCCTGTAGAAATAGATGTAAATAATTTAAAGGAAAATAAAGAATACAAAAAAGAATTGACAAAACCAGTTGGAGTAAAATCCCTTTCTATAAATAGTATTACAATTAATGTCACACTCGATACAGTATCAAGTAAAGATTTGGAGAATGTCAATATCGAATATAGAAATTTAGGCTCTTCTTATACAGTACAAGGAACGAGTGAAACAGCGACAAAGATTTCAGTAAATTTAAAAGGTGTAAAATCGGTTATTGATTCAGTTAAATTGGATGATGTGACAGCTTACATTGATTTAAATGGATATGGGGAAGGAGAATATGAGGTGGATGTTAAAGTAGATGGAACTGATAGCAAAGTTCACTACACACCAAAAACGAAAAAAGTAAAAATCAGAATAGTAAAAAAATAAACTGACTTCATTCAGTTTATTTTTCTATATGATTAAATAAAAGGCCGATATTAATGATTCCACATATACCAACAATAATGTATATAATTCTTGCAATCATATACATATCGCCAAATATAGCTTCTACCAAATTGAAATCAAATAATCCAATCATTCCCCATACAATTGCTCCAATGATTGTAAAAACAAGAGCTATTTTTTGTAAAGTTTCCATATTAAAATTCTCCTTTCCAAACGATTTATTATTATCATAACCAATAATTGGAAAAGTATTCATAACTATATATTTAACTCATATAATTAATTGAATTTAAATATGGGGTGAAAAAATGAAGAAGAGAATTAGTTCAATTTTGCTGATGTTGTGTTGTTTAATTTTTACAGGATGTTTTAATTCTGATAAGAAAATAGATAAAGAATTTCAAAATAAAATAGAAAAAACGAACAGTTATCATATAAATGGAGAATTAGAAATAATTAATAATGAAGATAGTCATAAATACAATATAGATATTGCATATCAAGAAAGTGATCAATTTAGGGTTAGTTTAAAAAATAAAACCAATAATCATGAACAAATCATATTAAAGAATAAGAAAGGTGTTTATGTTTTGACACCATCATTAAATAAAAGCTTTAAATTTCAAAGTGAATGGCCTTATAATAATTCTCAAAGTTATTTGCCACAAGCACTTATAACAGATATGAACAATGATAAGAATATGGAAATTACAAAGAAATCAAATCAATATATCATCACAACAAAAGTGAATTATCCAAACAATAGTAGTTTAGTAAATCAAAAAATTTATTTAGATAAAAGAGCAAATATAAAAAAGGTAGAAGTAATGAATCATGAAGGAATTGTAAAAATTCGAATGAAATATAAAACAGTGGATATGAAAGCAAATTATGACAAAAATTATTTTGATTTAAATGAAAATATGAGTGTTTCTTCTGAAACGCAGGAAACAATAAAACAAATAGAAGATATTGTTTATCCAATGTATATGCCAGAAAGTACAGTTTTGGAAAGTAAAAATACTATAAAAACAGAAGATGGTGAACGAGTGATTCTTACTTTTTCGGGAGATAGTCCATTCATGATAGTAGAAGAAACAGTAAATCCAACTAAAGAAAATACAATTGTGCCAGTTTATGGAGATCCAGTACTGATGGTAGATTCTATCGGTTCTATGACAGAGAACTCTGCTAATTGGATTAGCAATGGAGTAGAGTATTATGTAGTATCAGAAGTATTAAATGGGGAACAGTTATTAGAGGTTGTAAACTCTATTAGTTCAGTACCCGTTGGAAAATAAATGAAATATCTGTTTTTCAAACTTGGATAAAAAAAACTTTCATGATATAATAATATTGGTGATAGAAATGGAAGAAAAATATAGTATTGGGACAATGATGAAATTTATTATAATTGTTCTAATTATAGGAATATTATTTTATTTAATTACAATTTTTGTGACAAACAAAAAAACGGATGTATCGAAAAAAGAGGTAGAAAATGCAATCATTCAATATGAAGAAATTATTATTGGAAATATGTTTGATCAAAAAGAAAAAGAATATTATGTACTACTAAAGAAAAAGAATGATAACTACTTAAGTTATTATGAAACATACGTAACAAATTATCAAAATAAAGATGATTCATTAAAAATATATTCTATCGATTTATCTAGCGCATTTAATAAGAAATATATTGGAGAAAATAATAATATTAAAAAAGAAAACTTTGAAATTAATCAAACAACATTGGTTAAAATAGAAAACGGAGATATTGTTGAATCGTATCAAGGGAATCAGCAAATAGCAGATAAATTAAAATCGATAATGGAGTAGAAAATTCTCTCCTTTTTTCTTTTTTAAATAGACATGAATTAACGTTTGTGATATATTAGAATAGGTGATAAGATGGAAAAGAAACAAAATAAAGTGCAAGAAAAAAAATCAAGAAAAAAAAGAGATACAAACTCCTTTAAGACATTAGAAGTAGTATTTTTAATTGTAATTACTTGCATTATTAGTTTAATTATGGGATGGAGCCTTAGTAATAATGGCAGTATGAAAAATAAATCTATAATAACAGATGATAAAGAGCTAAATGAGTTTGTTGAGAACTATAAATATTTATTAAAAAATTATTATGACGATGTAGATGAGAAAACATTATTAGAAGGTGCTACTGAAGGAATGATCAAACAATTAAATGACCAATATTCCTCTATGATTCCACAAGAAGAAAGTAATAATTTTAATATTCGATTATCAGGAACGTATGAAGGGCTTGGAATCGAAATTATAAACGATCAATCAAAAAATATTATTGTTTATAATATAATAGAAAATAGTCCAGCACAAGAAGCGGGATTAAAAGTAGGAGATATTATTGTTAAAATTAATGATAAAAACTTTAAAGGAAAAGAGACAACAGAATTATCAAATTATGTACTGAATAATAAAAAATCCGAATTTAAAGTTACAGTTGAAAGAGAAAATCAAGAGAAAAATTTCAAATTAATAAGGAAACAAATCACTTTAAAATCTGTACAATCAGAAATAATAGAACAAGATAGTAAAAAAATAGGATATATATATATTTCCATCTTTTCTAATGATACTTATAATCAATTCAAAGAAGAATTAAAAAAAATAGAAGATAGTAAAATCAATTCCTTAATTATTGATGTTCGAGATAATACAGGAGGACATTTGACAACTGTGTCAAAAATTGCATCATTATTTTTAGATCAAAATCATGTTATATATCAAACACAAACAAAGAAACAAACTAAAAAATATTATTCAAAAGGAAAAACAACTAAGGAATATAAAATTATAGTTTTACAGAATGAGAATAGCGCATCTGCATCAGAGTTGTTAAGTGCCGCATTAAAAGAGGAATATGGAGCAACCATTGTAGGAACAAAGAGTTATGGAAAAGGAACCGTACAAGAATTGATTACAACAAGTTCTGGTACCGAATATAAATTTACAACTAAAAAATGGCTAACTCCAAAAGGAAATTGGATTCATGAAAAAGGAGTAGAACCTAATATAGTGGTAGAGTTGAATAGTGAATACGAAAAAAATCCTACGAAAGAAAATGACAATCAATATCAAAAAGCAATAGAAGAGGCGAAAAAGTAAAGATAGCTTAGGTAGAGGCTTTCTTTTTTTTTAGAAAAAGACTATAATGGTTTAGGAAAGAGGTGTGATATGGAGAATGTTAACATTGGTCAAAATTTTCAAATACAGTGCTATAAACACAATGGAAAAATTCATCGTTGTTGGAGTGAAGCGGTGGTTTTGGATATAAAAAAAGATTATATTGTTTTTGGAAATAAAAGGACGTTAGTAATTGAATCAGATGGAAGAACAAGAAAAACAAGAGAACCAGCGGTGATGTACTTTTTTAAAAATAAGTGGTTTAACATCATAGCGCAATTAAAAAAGGAAGGAGTATCTTATTATTGTAATATAGCAACCCCTTATATTATAGAAGAGGATACCATTAAATATATTGATTATGATTTGGATTTGAGGATATTTCCTAATGGAGAATATAAAATATTAGATAAAATGGAATATAAATATCATAAAAAGATTATGAATTATTCTGATCGCTTAGACAGAGCTATTCGAAATGGACTAGATGAATTAATTAAATCGTATTTAAGGGGGTCTTTGGTTTTTGATGAACAATTGAACTTAGAATATAATAAAAAGTATGAAAGGTTAATGTCTGGATAAAAAACTGTCATATTGTAAAGATTACAACATATTATATATTGTAATCAAATAAATTAAAAAATGTCTTGACTTAATAAGTTTGATTTGCTATATTAGTGATGCTTTTTAAAAAGAAGACGCCGAAAATTGTCAAATTTTTAAAAAAAAATAAAAATTTGTAAAAAAGTGTTGACTTAATGAAAAGCATTTGATATATTAATATTGCTTTCCACTTGAAAGCGAGAAAATGATCTTTGAAAACTGAGCAAAAATATAGTCAATTCAAAGTTAGGAATACAAACGAGCAAAATTAAATTTATTTTTTTTTGGAGAGTTTGATCCTGGCTCAGGATGAACGCTGGCGGCATGCCTAAGACATGCAAGTCGAACGAAGTGGCCCTTTGATTTTTTTTGAAACATTGAGTGCTTGCACAATTTGTAGATAAATAATGAAAAGGATTTTCCACTTAGTGGCAGACGGGTGAGTAACACGTGGGTAACCTACCTCAGAGACTGGGATAACTATTGGAAACGATAGCTAATACCGGATGATTCATATTTACAAAAGTAGATATGCTAAAAGGAGCTTCGGCTTCACTTTGAGATGGGCTTGCGGTGTATTAGTTAGTTGGTGGGGTAATGGCCTACCAAGGCAACGATGCATATCCGAGCTGAGAGGCTGATCGGACACACTGGAACTGAGATACGGTCCAGACTCCTACGGGAGACAGCAGTTAGGAATATTCGTCAATGGGGGAAACCCTGAACGAGCAATGCCGCGTGAGTGATGACGGTCTTATAGATTGTAAAACTCTGTTGTGAAGGAAGAAACCTTACTATAGGAAATGATAGTAAGCTGACGGTACTTTACCAGAAAGCCCCGGCTAACTACGTGCCAGCAGCCGCGGTAATACGTAGGTGGCAAGCGTTATCCGGAATGATTGGGCGTAAAGGGTGCGCAGGCGGAACCATAAGTCTGAAGTAAAAGCCATCGGCTCAACCGATGTAAGCTTTGGAAACTGTGGATCTGGAGTGCAGGAGAGGACAGTGGAATTCCATGTGTAGCGGTAAAATGCGTAGATATATGGAGGAACACCAGTGGCGAAGGCGGCTGTCTGGCCTGTAACTGACGCTGAGGCACGAAAGCGTGGGGAGCAAATAGGATTAGATACCCTAGTAGTCCACGCCGTAAACGATGAGAACTAAGTGTTGGAGAGATTCAGTGCTGCAGTTAACGCAATAAGTTCTCCGCCTGGGGAGTATGCACGCAAGTGTGAAACTCAAAGGAATTGACGGGGGCCCGCACAAGCGGTGGAGTATGTGGTTTAA
>CANOTJ010000008.1 GCA_947570175.1 uncultured Mycoplasmatota bacterium
TTTTGAGGTAGAATCAAAGTATTAAAAGTGGTGCGGTTCAAATTACAATTAAAAATATAAAAAATAAGCCTAAAATGCTTATTTTTTATATTATTTTATGGTATAATTGTAAATGGGTATAGGAGTATTTAATTCATGAAACTTTTTTTATTCGTCGTTTAAATAATAAAAAAGAAGGTGAGTAATGTATATAAAAAATATTTTATTGATGAATTTTAGA
Organism: uncultured Mycoplasmatota bacterium; assembly: GCA_947570175.1. GTDB lineage: Bacteria > Bacillota_I > Bacilli_A > RF39 > UBA660 > UMGS1271. The sequence continues at coordinate 221 of CANOTJ010000008.1, forward strand.
AATTATAAGACTTTAAAAATCAATTTTTCAAAAGGAATTAATATTATATATGGAAATAATGCTCAAGGAAAAACAAATTTATTAGAAAGTATATATGTTTTAGCACTTACAAAGTCTCATCGTTCTTTCATAGATAATAATTTGATTAAAGAAGAGGAAGAATCTTCTAAAATAGAAGGAAATGTAGAAATTAATAATATAAATAGTAATTTTCAAATTATTATTTGTAAGAAAAATAAAAAATTAAAAATTGATAAAGATGAAATAAAGAAAATTAGTGATTATATTTCTAGATTAAATATAATTATTTTTTATCCCGAGGATTTAGAATTAATAAAAGGTGCCCCCAAAAATCGTAGACGTTTTTTAAATTTAGAACTTAGTCAGTTATATCCAGAATATTTAGTATTATTAAATAATTATAATAAGATATTAAAAATGCGTAATGATTACATTAAACTTATTTGCTCAAGAAATACTTCAGATTATAGTTATTTAAATATTTTGACAGATTATTTAATTGAACAATCTATTAAGATTTATCAATATCGTAACCAATTTATTTTAGAATTAAATGAAATTAGTTCTAGTATTTTTAAAAATATTTCAAATTTAGAACATTTTTGTATTAAATATAGAAATTCTATTTTTTTTGAGAATTATGATTCTATTTATATTAAGAATCAGATGAAAGAATATTTTAAGAAAAATTTAGATCGCGAGATGAAATTAAAAACAACAATTATTGGTCCGCATAAAGATGATATAGAATTTTATATTGATGAGTTTAATTTGAAAAATTATGGTTCGCAGGGACAACAAAGAATGGCAGTTTTATCAATAAAATTAGCAGAGATTGATCTTTTTCTTAAAAAAAAGAATCAATATCCAATTTTATTATTAGATGATGTTTTTAGTGAACTAGATGATCAAAAAAAGAATAATTTATTGAATTATATTCATGAAAAAATGCAAACAATTATTACAACAACAGATTTAAAAAATATCGATCATTCTATCATAGAAAAAGCTAAATTAATAGAGATAGAGAATGGAAAAATTATAAAAGAGGTGAATTAGATGAAAGAAACAGAGGAACATTATAATGCATCCGATATTCAAGTACTAGAAGGATTAGAAGCAGTAAGAAAAAGACCAGGAATGTATATAGGTACAACAGATGTAAAGGGATTACATCATTTGGTATGGGAAATAGTGGATAATTCTATTGATGAAGCATTAGCTGGATATTGTGATAATATTGAAATTATTATTAACAAAGACAATTCTATTACTGTAAAAGATAATGGTCGAGGAATACCAGTAGATATTCATAAGAAAACAGGAATCTCCACAGTAGAGACTGTTTATACAGTACTGCATGCAGGAGGAAAATTTGGTGGAGGAGGATACAAGGTATCAGGAGGTCTTCATGGAGTAGGGGCAAGTGTAGTAAATGCTTTGTCTAGTTGGGTAACTGTAACAGTCTATAAAAACGGAAAAATTCATGAAACAAAATTTGAAAAAGGCGGAAAAACTGTCCAAAAATTAACAATTATTGGTAATTGTGAACAAGAACGTACAGGAACTACTGTAACTTTTAAGCCAGATATTGATATATTTGATACAGATATTTATGATTATGAAACTTTAAAAGTTCGAACGAGAGAATTAGCTTTTTTAAATAAAGGATTACGATTAACTTTAAGAGATGATCGAGATGATGAAGATACTACAGGGGAAACTTTCCATTATGAGGGTGGAATTAGTGAGTATATTAAATATTTAAATAAAAATAAAACACCTATTCATGATGAAATTATTCATTTAGAAGGTGAAAATGATGGAATCATTTTTGAAGTAGCTATGCAATATAATTCTGGGTACACAGATAATATTTATTCTTTTGTTAATAATATCAATACACATGATGGTGGAACTCATGAGGAAGGAGTTAGAAGAGCATTAACACGTATTATTAATAATTATGCGAAAAAGAATAATATTTTAAAAGAAAAAGATAGTTCTTTAACAGGTGATGATGTTAAAGAAGGATTAACAATGATTGTTTCTTGTAAACATCCAAATCCGCAATTTGAAGGACAAACAAAAGGTAGATTAGGAAACTCAGAAGTTAGAAAAATAGCAGATAATGTATTTGCAGAAGGGTTTGAAAGATTTTTAATGGAAAATCCGGATGCAGCTAAAATTATTGTTGAGAAAACAATGACTGCAGCTCGTGCTAGAGCAGCTGCAAAGAAAGCAAGAGAGTTAACACGTAGAAAAGGTGGTTTAGAACTTACTAATCAATGGGGAAAATTGGCAGATTGTTCTTCAAAAAATCCTGAAGAATCAGAAATATTCATCGTAGAGGGAGATTCAGCAGGAGGACAAGCAAAACAAAGTAGAAATGCCAAAACCCAAGCTATATTACCTTTAAGAGGAAAAATTTTAAATGTAGAAAAGGCTCGTTTGGATCGAATTTTAGGAAACGAAGAAATAAGAAGTATGATAACTGCATTTGGTACAGGAATTGGAGAAGAATTTAATATAGAAAAATTAAGATACCATAAGATTATTATTATGACAGATGCCGATGTAGATGGATCACATATTAGAACTCTTTTATTAACATTATTTTATAGGTTTTTTAAACCAATTATTGAAAAAGGTCATGTATACGTTTCTCAACCTCCTTTATATAAAGTTACGCATGGAAAAACATTTAAATTTGTTTTAACCGACGAAGAATTAGAAGAATATCTTTCTACATTACCAGAATCAACAAGGTCAAAATGTATAATAAACCGTAACAAAGGTCTAGGTGAAATGGATAAGGAAGAATTATGTTATACAACTATGAATATTGAACATAGAACACTTAGAAAAATAACAATTGATGATGCAATTGAAGCAGATAAGATATTTGAAATATTAATGGGTGAAGAAGTAGAACCAAGAAGAAATTTTATTGAAGAATATGCACCATATGCAAAGAATTTAGATATTTAGGAGGTATAAAATGGATAATTTAAAATTGAATAACATAGTAACAGAAATGAAGGATTCATTTATTGAATATTCATTAAGTGTAATTATATCTCGTGCGCTTCCAGATTTAAGAGATGGTTTAAAACCTGTACATAGAAGAATATTATATACAATGTTAGAATCTGGATTTACTCCAGATAAAGCATATGTAAAATGTGCTAAAACAGTCGGAGCAGTAATTGGTAATTACCATCCACATGGAGATACTGCTGTTTATGATGCTATGGTAAGAATGGCTCAAGATTTTAGCTTTAGACATCCTTTAATAGATGGACATGGTAATTTTGGATCTATTGATGGTAGTACTGCAGCAGCATATCGTTATACTGAATCAAAAATTTCTAAAATTGCAATGGAATTAGTTAGAGATATCAATAAAAATACAGTAAATTTAATTGATAATTTTGATGCTTCTAGAAAGGAACCAGAGGTTTTACCAAGTAGATTTCCAAATATTTTAGTAAATGGAACAATGGGAATTGCTGTGGGAATGGCTACTAATATACCTCCACATAATTTAGGCGAAGTTATTGATGGATGTATTGCATATATAGAAAATCCAGATATTGATATTTTAGGTCTTATGGAATATATTAAAGGGCCAGATTTTCCAACTGGAGGATCAATATTAGGAAATAGTGGAATTAAGAAAGCCTATGAAATAGGAAAAGGAACAATAGCAATACGAGGCAAAGTGGATGTTGTAGAGAAAAAAGATCGTTATGAATTAATTATAACAGAAGTACCATATCAGGTTAATACCTCTTCATTAATTACAAGAATTGCTGAATTAGTTAGAGATAAAATAATAGATGGAATAGCAGATTTAAGAGAAGAAACTTCTTTCAAAGATGGGATGAAAATTGTTATTGAATTAAAGCGAGATGCAAATCCAAATGTTGTTTTGAACAATTTATATAAACATACACAGTTACAATCCTCATATGGAATTAATATGTTAATGTTATATCAAGGAAAACCTCAAATTTTGGGGCTAAAAGATATTATTAGATATTATATTGATTTTCAAAAAGAAGTTATTTATAGGAGAACAGAATTTGAATTAAATAAAGCAATCAAGAGAGCACATATTTTAGAAGGATTAAAGATAGCCTTAGATCATATTGATGAAGTAATTAAAATTATAAAAGAATCAAAAAGTGATATTTTGGCAAAAGAAAAATTAGTATCAAAATTTAATTTAGATGAGATTCAATCTGAAGCTATTTTAGAAATGAAATTAAGAAAATTAACTGGATTAGAGAAAGATAAAATATTGTCTGAATTAAATGAATTACTTCAAACAATCGAAAATTTAAAAGATATTTTATCTAGCGAAGATAAAATTTTAAATGTAATAAAAAATGAGTTGATTGAAATCAAAGAAAAATATAGTGAAAGTAGAAAAACAGAGATAGATATGTCTTCAATCGAATATATTGAAGATGAATCTTTAATCCCAGTAGAAGATATTGTTATTACACTTACACAGAATGGATATATTAAAAGAATGAATAGTAATAATTATAAAAGTCAAAATAGAGGTGGAGTAGGAATTAAAGGCATGGCTACTAATGAAGAAGATTATGTTCAAAATTTATTAACTATGACAACTCATGATTATATTTTATTCTTTACTAATAAAGGAAAAGTATATCGTATTAAGGGCTATGAAATTCCACTATTTAGTAGGCAATCTAAAGGATTACCGATTGTTAATTTATTACCAATAGAGAAAGATGAAATCGTAACTACTATGTTAAAAATAGATAGAGATGAGTCTTCTAATTATATTGTATTTTGTACACAAAAAGGATTAATTAAAAGAACAAATGTAAAAGAATTTAATAACATAAGAAAAAATGGGAAAATAGCTATTACTTTAAAAGAAGACGATGAATTAATAGCTGCTAGAAAGACCGATGGTAATAATGAAATCTTAATTGCTTCTACAAATGGACGAATGATTCGTTTTATGGAATCAGAAATTAGAATTATGGGAAGAACAGCTTCAGGAGTTAAAGGAATAGATATTGGAGCAGGAAAATGTGTTGGTTGTGAAATTACTACAGATAATCAACAAATTTTGGTAGTAACAGAAAAAGGTTATGGAAAAAGAACTTCCGTAAATGAATATCGAATGACGCATCGAGGAAGCAAAGGTGTTAAAGCTTTAAATATAACAGAAAAGAATGGAAATATTGTTTCATTTAAAGTAGTAACAGGAAATGAGGATTTAGTTATTATCACAGATAGTGGAATGATTATTAGATTACCATTAGAACAGGTATCTACTACTGGAAGAGTTGCCCAGGGTGTAAAATTAATTAATTTAAAAGAAAATCAGAAAGTTAGTACTGTGACTCTTATGGAAAAGGAAGAAGAAAATATTACTGAGGAATATTTAATAGAAGAAGAATAAAATTAAAATACCTTAAGGTAAATAATTACATACTTTAAGGTATTTTTATATTCAAAATATAAAAATTTTTCAATGTTTCACGTGAAACATTGATTTAAAAAAATTAATATTTTAATTTTATTGATATATTTAAATTAGAAGAATATTTTAGAAAAAAAAGATAACTAAATATAAAATAATATATCCACAATATACTAGTTTAAGAAAATATAAAAGCTTAAATAAAGATGAATAATTAAAAAATATGTATGATTAATTTGAAATACTAATTTTAATAAATAAAATTTTATCAATGTTTCACGTGAAACATTGATAGATATAGTTGAAAAAAAAATAAAAATAGGTTAATATTATATACGACACAACATTTATATTTGAATCAGGTCAGGATCGGAAGATAGCAGCCTTAAGAATCTCTAAATGTGTGTGTCTTTTTTTATGGATGGTGTTGGTATGAAAAATATAGAATATATGAAAGTAGCTTTAAAAGAGGCAAATAAGGCTTATATCAAAGATGAAGTTCCAGTAGGAGCAGTAATTGTTCGAAATGATGAAATAATATCTAAAGGCTATAATCAAAAAGAAATTTCAAAAAATGCAATTAAACATGCAGAATTAATTGCAATTGATAAAGCATGTAAAAAAATGAATAGTTGGCATTTAGATGATTGTATTTTATATACTACATTGGAACCTTGTTTAATGTGCATGGGGGCAATTTTAGAATGTAGAATTAAGAAAATTTATTATGCAATATCTAATGAAAAATATGGTAGTATAAAATATTTAAGCGATCAACAATTATCAAAAATGCAGATAGAAAAAGGAATATGTGAAAAGGAATCTCTATTCTTATTACAAAATTTTTTTCAAAATAAAAGAAATTAAATCAACTTTAATATTTTATTTGAAAATGATATAATAAGTATGGTGGTAATATGTATCAAACATTATATAGAAAATATAGGCCTTCTAATTTAGATGAAGTTGCAGGTCAGAAGGTAATAATAAGAACATTAAAAAATGCAATTAAACAGAATAAATTATCACATGCTTATTTATTTACAGGACCAAGGGGAACAGGAAAAACAAGTGTAGCAAAGATTTTAGCAAGAACAGTTAACTGTACTTCTTTGGTTGAAACAAATCCATGTAATCAATGTAATAATTGTAAAGAAAATTTAAAACAGCCTATTGATATTATAGAAATAGATGCTGCTTCTAATAATGGAGTAGACGAGATTAGAGAAATAAAAAATAAAGTAAATTTAGTTCCATCAATTAATAAATATAAAGTTTATATCATAGATGAAGTTCATATGTTAACAGCAGGTGCTTTTAATGCATTATTAAAAACACTTGAAGAACCTCCTTCACATGTTATTTTTATCTTGGCAACAACAGAACCACATAAAATACCTATGACTATTTTATCTAGATGTCAACGTTTTGATTTTCAAAAAATAAATATGGATGAAATTGTTCATAGATTGAGATACATATCTGAAAAAGAGAATATCTTGATAAGTGAAGATTGCTTAAAAGAAATTGCTAGAATATCAAGTGGAGGAATGCGGGATGCTATAGGAATTTTAGATCAAGCTAGTGCTTATTCAGATGAAAGAATTACTCTAGAAGATATTTATGAAATAAATGGATCATTGTCATCATTAGAAATAAAAGAATTTATTGAAAATTTACATAAACAAAATTTAGAACAGTTAATTCAGTTGATAGAGTTTTATAATGAAAAAGGAAAAAATTTTTCTAAGTTAACAGAAGATATACTATTTTATTTAAGAAACATTTTATTAAAGAATAATGTTCCAGATTATTTTTTATCATTGAAATTGGAATATGAAGAATATGATATTCAAATTGAAAATCAAAAATTAATGAATTGGATAGATCATTTTAATACAATGATTTTAGAATTAAAAAAGGTTAGTAATTCTAAATTGTTTTTTGAATTGAATATTATAAAATTATTGAATAATGATTCAAAATCTCAAGTAATTAAAAAGAAAAGTGAATATGGAAAAAAAGAATTAATCGTAAATAAAAAAGTTAATCAAAAAAAATCAGAGAATGAGATTAATTTTGAAACATTAGAAAAACTAAAATCTATTAGGATTAATAATACTTTGTGTAATTTTAACAAAAAAGAGTATTTAGATTTCAAAGATAAGATAGAAGAAGTTCATCAATTGCTTATTGATCCAGATTATAGTGAATGTGCATCCATTATTTTAGATGGTACTATGAAAGCAGCTGGAAATAATCATTTTATATTTGTATTTGATACAGAGCATGGTACAAATTTATATAATGAAAAATTAAATCAAATAGATAAACTATTTAAGTTTAAATTTCATGATACTTTTAGGAGTATAGCTGTAAATAAAAAAGAATGGGAAAAAATAAAAAAATCATTTAATAGTAAAGAAATATTATATGAATTTAAAAAAGAACCAAATGATTTAATAGATAAATTAATTTTAAAAAAAAGTGAGAATAATATTGAAGAAGACTTTGGAAATATAGTAGAATATAATTAATAGAAAAGAGGAAAATTTTATGAATATTCAATCAATGATGAAACAAGCTCAAAAAATTCAAGATGAGATGTTAAAAGAAAAAGAAAATATAGATCAAAAAGATTTTATAGGAAAATCATCTTTTGTAGAAGTAATTTTAAAAGGAAATAAAACTATTTCAAATGTTAAAATCAATCAAGAAAAATTAGAAAAAGAAGATATAGAAATGTTAGAGGATATGTTAGTCGTTGCTATTAATGATGCGATGAAACAGATTGATATAGAAGTAGATGAAAAATTAGGAAAATATACAAAAAGAATGCCAGGTTTATTTTGATGTATCCAGCAACAATTCATAATTTAATAGAATGTTATAAAAAATTGCCTGGAATAGGAGAAAAGACAGCTGAAAGACTTGCTCTATCTACTTTGCAATTAGATGACGAAATTTTAAATTTATTTTCTAAATCATTATTAGATAGTAAAAAGAAAATTAAAAGATGTAAAAAATGTAATCATTTATCTGAAGAAGATTTGTGCTCTATTTGTAAGAACACAAATAGAGACCAAAATATAATATGTGTTGTGGAAGAACCAAAAAATGTAATTGTATTTGAAAAAGTTGGAACATATAATGGATTATATCATGTTTTAGATGGATTAATTTCACCACTTGATGGTGTTAATCCAGAGGATATAAAGATAGATGAATTAATAGATAGAATAAATAAAGAAGACATAGAAGAAATAATTATTGCTGTAAAACCTAGTATAGAAGGTGAAACAACAGCAATGTATATTTCAAAGTTATTAGAAAATATAAATGTAAAAATAACAAGAATTGCTCATGGAATTCCTTTGGGAGTAGATATGGAATATCTAGACCTATTAACTTTAGAAATGGCTTTAGAAGATAGGACAGACATATCATAAAAATATTTTTTAAATCATATTGTAAAATAGGTGATGATATGATTCAAAAAATATTTAAATTTATGAAAAGACTTATTTTTAGCTCTTTTTTATTATATGGGTATAATATGTTATCTTTACCATTGAATATAATTGTACCTATTAATGTTATTACAATATTAGGTATTACAATATTAGGTATTCCAGCGTTATTTGCTTTCATATTAATTCATATTTTTATTTATTAGAAAAAGGTGTTAAAATGCTTGATAATTTTATTGAAGAACAGAAAATAGCAACAAAAATATTAAAAAATGCAGTAAGAAAAAATAAGGTGAGTCATGCTTATTTATTAGAAACAAATGGCTATAATAAAAAAAATCAATTTCTTTTATCATTTGTAAAATATTTATTATGTCCAAATCAATATAGTAATTTTAATGACTGTAAAAATTGTTATCAATGCCAAAATATAGAGAAAGATAATTTCTCTGAATTAAAACATATTTATCCTGATGGTCTTTGGATAAAGAAAGAACAATTGCTCAATCTTCAAAAAGAATTTAGTGAAACAAGCATTCAATCTAATAAGAGAATTTATATTATTCATGAAGCCGAAAAAATGAATCCTTCTGCCGCTAATTCAATATTAAAATTTTTAGAGGAACCAGAAGATAATATCATAGCAATTTTAGTAACTGATAATATTCATCAATTATTAGATACAATCACATCAAGATGTCAAATTATAAGTTTGAAAAAAAATAATATTAACAACGAAAAAAATGCAATAGAAAGAATTAAACAGGAAATACAATTTACAGATGAATTAAATTCAATAGAAGATAAAATAATATTAGAGAAAATAGCTAAAATCATCGAATTTATTGATTATTTTGAAAAAAATCAATTAGATATTCTTCTATATACCAAAAGTAAATTTCATGATTTTTTTGTAGATAAAAATGATATTATTTTATTTTTTAGTATAGCAAATTTATTTTATTTAGAAGTATTGAAATATAAGAGTAACCAACCAATCAAAATATTTTTAGATTATAAAAAGATTATAGATAATATTTCAAATACAAATACTATAGAGAATTTAACACATAAAATAAAAATAATCATCGATGCAAAGGATAATGTAAAATATAATATAAATAATAATTTACTAATCGATAAATTAATTATTGAGATGACTGGAGGAGTATAGATGAAAGGAATTGTTGGAATTAAATTTGATATTGATTCTCAATTAAAATACTTCTATGTGGGAGAATTAAAAGTTAGAAAGAATTTAAATGTTATAGCAAAAACAGAAAGAGGATTAGAATTAGGAAAGATTGTTACAGATATTCATCAAATTGATAATAGTAAATTACATAATGAATTAATGAATATTTTAAGAATTGCTACTAAAAGAGATTATAATAATTATAAAAAAAATAAAGAATTAGCACATGAAGCTTTGATAAAATGTAGAGAGTTAGTTACTAAAATGAGTTTAGAAATGAATGTTATGGAATCTTTTTTTACATTGGATAAAGATCATTTAATATTTCATTTTTATGCTGACAATAGAATTGATTTTCGTAATTTAGCTAAAGAACTTGCCTATATTTATAAAACAAGAATCGAATTACGTCAAATAGGAGTTAGAGATAAAGCTCAAAAAATAGGTGGAATAGGTGGTTGTGGTCAAGAATTATGTTGTTCTAGATTTTTAAATAATTTTGATTCTGTAACTATATCTATGGCGAAAGATCAGAATTTATCATTAAATCCCACAAAAATAAATGGAGTATGTGGGAGACTTTTATGTTGTTTAAAATATGAAGAAGATTGTTATAAATCTTGTAAAAAAGTATTGCCTAAAATAGGACAAACTATTGAAACTAAAAATGGAATTGGAAAAGTAATTTCACTAGACATTTTAAAACAAAAATATAAAATTCAATTTGAGAATGGAAATATATTAGAAGAAGAGATTTCAATTGGAAACAATAAATGATATATTAGGATATAAAAATTTAAAGATTTATCAAAATTCTGATATGTTTCAATTTTCTTTAGATTCCGTCCTACTTCCTAATTTTATAACAATTAATAAGAATACAAAAAAAATTTTAGATATAGGAACAGGAAATGCTATCATTCCTATTATTTTAACTACTAAAACAGATGCGGAGATAACAGCAATTGAGATTCAAAAAGATGTCTTTGAATTAGCTAAAAAATCTATTAAACTGAATTTTTTAGATTCTCAAATAAAAGTACTTCATAATGATATCAATCAATATTATTTGGAATGTAATTCTGAAGAATATGATATTATTACTTGTAATCCTCCGTATTTTAAAGTGAATGAGACTTCTAAATTAAATGATAGTGAATATAAAATAATTGCTCGTCATGAGATTAAATTAGATTTAGAAAGATTGATGAAGATATCTTCTAAATTATTAAAAAATAAAGGAATAATCGGAATTGTTCATCGACCAGACCGTTTAATAGATATTATAATGACAATGAAGAAATACAATATAGAACCTAAAAAAATAAGATTTGTTTATCCAAAAAAAACAAAAGAAGCTAATATTTTATTGATCGAAGGTAAAAAAAATGGAAACCCAGGCTTGAAAATATTGAGACCACTATATTCGCATTTGGATAATGGAAATTATACATTAGAAATTCAAAAATATTTTGAATAAGAGGTGAAAATTATGTCACAAAAAAGTTATGACAGTACTCCAAGTTTATATTTAATTCCAACCCCTATAGGAAATATGGAAGATATTACTTTAAGAGCTATTCATATTTTAGAAAAAGTGGAAGTTATTTTTTGTGAAGATACGAGAGTTACTGCTTTATTATTAAACTATTTAAATATTAAAAAGAAATTAATTTCTAGTCATCTGTATAATGAAGAAAAAAATAAAGAAAAATTACTTTCTTATTTGAAAAATGGTTTTGATGTTGGATTAGTAAGTGATAGAGGAACACCAATTATTAGTGATCCTGGCTATGTTTTAGCAAGATATACAATAGAAAATGGATATAATGTAATAGGCTTACCAGGACCAACTGCATTAATATCAGCTTTAATTATGTCAGGATTACCTCCAATGCCTTTTTATTTTTATGGTTTTTTAAGCAATAAAGGTAGTAAAAGAAGAAAAGAATTAGAAAGTTTAAAAGATGTGGAGGCAACTTTAATTTTCTATGAATCTCCTCACAGAATAGATAAAACTTTAGAAGATATATTAGAAATATTGGGAAATAGAAGTATTTCGATTTCCCGGGAAATAAGTAAAAAATATGAAGAAATTTATCGTGGAACAGTAACAGAAATACAAAAACAATTACTTGACATTAGGGGAGAATTTGTTATAGTATTGGAGCCTGGAAAATCAATAAAAAAATATGACAATTTGACATTAACTGAACATATTAATTTATTAATTGAGATGGGAAATAAAAAAAATGATGCTATCAAAGAAGTGGCAAAGTTAAGAAATTTGAAAAGAAGTGATGTATATAAAGAATTTCATAGGAGTGATTAAATGAAGATAATAGTGGGATTGGGAAATCCAGGAAAAGAATATGAAAATACACGTCATAATGTTGGATTTATGGCCTTAGATAGGATCATAAAAAAAATGGGTCTATCTTTTAAAAAAGAAAAGTTTGATGGCATTTATACAGAAATGGTTTATCATGGAGAAAAAATTATTTTTTTGAAACCACAACGTTATATCAATTTATCTGGAGAAGTTCTAAAAAAATATTTGGATTTTTACAAAATTGCTATAAAAGATATATTAATTATTAGTGATGATTTAGATTTACCAGTTGGTAAAATAAAAATGAAATTGAAAGGTGGAAGCGGGGGACATAATGGTTTAAAAAATATAGAGTATCATTTAAGAACAAAAGAATATAAAAGAATTAAAGTTGGAATTGCAAATAATAAGAATTTGAATACCAAAGATTATGTCTTAGGAAAATTTAATAAGGAAGATCAGAAATTGTTAGAAGAAAGTTTAAATCTTTTTCCTAGCATTTTTGAGGATTATTTAAATTTAACATTTGAAAATGTAATGAGTAAATATAATTAATGATACATAGTATCATTTTTGTCATGTAGAAAGGAGGTAAAAATGTATGACATTTATCGATTTTGATATGAAAGATGAACAAGTTATTTATGGACTAACAAATGAATTAAAATGTTTATATATTATAGAAAAATATCAATCTACTAATTTTTCTATTGTTGTTGTATTGAATACATTATATGAAGCAAATATATTATATCAAAGTCTTTCAAATTATGAAGAAGATGTATATCTTTTTCCAATGGATGATTTTTTAACTAGTGAAGCTCTAGCAATTAGTCCAGAATTGGAAACCACTAGATTAGAAACATTAGAAAGCATTGTAGAAAAGAAAAAAAGTATTGTTGTTACAAATTTAATGGGGTATTTAAGATTTCTTCCTCCTATTGATATATATTTAAATAGTTTTATCACTTTAGAGGAAGGTCAAGAAATTGATTTAAATCAAGTAATAGAAAAATTATATAATATAGGGTATCAAAAACAATCTCTTGTTACAAAAACAGGAGAAATGGCAGTTCGAGGTTATGTCATTGATATTTTTCCTATAAATGAATCAAATCCTGTTCGTATTGAGCTTTTTGGTGATGAAATAGAATCTGTGCGCTATTTCGATATTGATACCCAACTTACAATAAAAAAAATAAGGGAAACTAAAATATCTCCTAATACAGAATTTTTAACTAATTCAAATAATAGTGATTCATCTTTTAAACAAAGTGATTTGATAAATTATGTTAATCCTATTAATATAACAGATTATTTAAAAAACGGTTCTGTTTGTTATATTAACTATTCAAATATAAAACTAGGATATAAACAGTTACAAGAAGATATATTAGAATATAATATCTCTACAGATAAAAAAAATACTATTCAATATATGTATGATTTATATGATTTACCAACCAAGAATTGTTTTTATTTAGAAGATTTTGATAATATAATTGATAATGTATCCAATACAAAGAACTATCAATCTCATGAGATATTACCTTTTTCTAAAGAAAAAAACGAAATCAATATGCGATTAAATAGATATTTGGAGCAAAATAAAATTGTTATTATTAGTGTGAATGATTATCATAAAATGAGTGATATTGCCGAATTTTTAGAAAATAAGAGTGTTGTTTTAACAAATGAAAATGAATTATATAACAAAAAGATCAATGTAATTCATAAAAATATTATAAAAGGTTTTGAATTTGAAAATTATATTGTTATTAGTGAAAATGAACTATTTTCTAATCAGAATAAGAAAATTAAGTATAAGAGTAATTTTAAATATGGAACAAAAATTAAGAGTATTAATAATTTAGATATTGGTGATTATGTTGTTCATGTGATTCATGGAATTGGTCGATATAGAGGATTAAGGACTCTAGTGAAGAATGGTTTAAAGAAAGATTATTTGACAGTTGAATATAAGGATGGAGATAAACTATATATTCCAGTAGAGAAAATAGAATTCATTAGTAAATTTTCTTCTCATGAAGGTATCCAACCAAAAATTAATAAATTAGGTAGTACAGAGTGGGAAAGAACAAAATTAAGGGTAAAAAAGAAATTAGAAAATATAGCTAATCAACTTTTAGAATTGTATGCTAAAAGAGAATCAAGTATTGGAATATCTTTTGAAAAAGATGATGAGAATCAATTAGAATTTGAAAAAGAATTTGAATATACTGAAACTGCCGATCAAATTCGGGTAATTGAAGAGATAAAAAAAGATATGGAATCTAAACATCCAATGGATCGCTTACTTTGTGGTGATGTTGGATATGGAAAAACAGAAGTAGCTTTTCGTGCTATATTTAAAGCTGTATTATCAGGAAAACAAGTTGCATATCTATGCCCTACTACAATTTTATCTAATCAACAATATGAAAATGCTTTAAAACGTTTTAAAAATTATCCTGTGAATATTGAAGTATTAAATCGTTTTGTTTCAACAAAAAGAGTAAAAAAAATTAAACAAGATTTAATAAATGGAAAAGTCGATATTGTTATAGGTACGCATAGATTACTTAGTGATGATATTCAATTTAAAAATCTTGGGTTATTAGTAGTAGATGAAGAACAAAGATTTGGAGTAAAACAAAAAGAAAAAATCAAACAATTAAAAAATAATATTGATATTTTAACTTTATCAGCTACCCCAATTCCAAGAACACTTCAAATGTCTTTAACTGGTATTCGTAATTTATCATTAATTGAAACTCCACCAGTGGATCGCTATCCAATTCAGACTTATGTTTTAGAAGAAAATAAAAATATTGTTAAAGATGCTATTTACAAAGAACTGTCTAGAAAAGGTCAGGTATTTATTCTTTTTAATAATATAACAGAAATGGAACAAAAGCTATTAGAAATCCAATCTCTTGTTCCAGATGCTAGAATTGTATGTGCCCATGGACAAATGAATAAAAATGATATAGAAGATGTTATGATAAAATTTGTCAATCAAGATTATGATATATTATTGTGTACAACTATTATTGAGACAGGAATTGATATACCAAATGTCAACACATTAATCATTATTGATGCAGATCGATTTGGTTTATCACAATTATATCAAATTAGAGGAAGAGTCGGTAGAAGTAACAAAATTGCCTATTGTTACTTAATGTATAATAAAGGAAAAGTTTTAAGTGAGATTGCTCAAAAACGATTGAATGTAATAAAAGAGTTTACAGAACTTGGTAGTGGATTTAAAATCGCAATGCGTGATTTATCTATTAGAGGTGCAGGTGATATATTAGGTGGAGAGCAAGCTGGTTTTATTGATAGCGTTGGAATTGATTTATATCTAACTATGTTGGAAGAAGAAATTAATAAATTAAAGGGAACATCAACTCCAATATCAGAATCTATTGATGAAAAGCCTCTTTTGGAAGTGGAAACTTTTATTGATAATAAATATGTCGAAGAGGAAGATTTAAAAATAGAGATTCACAAAAAAATTAATTCAATAGATTCTTATGAGAAATTAATCGAAATAAAAAAAGAAATAGAGGATCGTTTTGGAAAAATCGATGAGAATATTTTAATTTATATGTATGAAGAATGGTTTGAAAAAGAGGCACAAAAACTCAACATTACAAATGTAAAACAAACGAAGAATTTTATAGAAATAACACTTTCAAAGAAATTGACAAATTTGTTAAAAGGAGATTTATTATTTACTGAAGTTAGTTCTATATCTAGAATGTTCCGCTTTAGTATGAAAAGGGAATGTTTAATCATTACATTGGACATTATTAAATTAGAACGACATTTTATTTATTATTTGATTGAATTGTTAGAGATTATAAAAAAAGCTATAAAGCCATAAAAAAGTTTATGAGTAAATTCATAAACTTATTTTTTTTCAATTTCTTCCATAATGTTTGGAAGCATTTGTTTTTTACGAGAAACCATACCTTCTAAATAGTATCCTTGTTCTAAATTTTTAACATTAAAACCATTTTCTAAAATATTTTTTGAGGTGTCATTAAAATAAATATAAGATCCATTTTTAATAATATCTGTTGCAAATAAAGTAATAACGTCATATTTTTTATTCTCAGCTGTTTGATTAATTAAATCAATATATTCTTGTTTTTCTTGATTAATTTCATCGATATCTAGGATAAATACTTGACCAATCCCAACTTTATTTTCACCTATTGTGAAATTTTTGAAGTCCATATTTAGAACTTCTTCTTTTGTTTTTCCTTTTAAGGTAGCTCCAGCTTTTAACATTTCCATTCCATATTTTTCATAATCCAGTTTTGCAATTTTAGATAATTCTTTTACTATTATTTTATCTGTTTCTGTTGTGGTAGGAGATTTAAATAATAATGTATCACTTAAGATGGCTGATAACATTAATCCAGCTATATCTTTAGGAATTTCTACATTTGCTTCTTCAAATAATTTATAAAGCAAAGTACAAGTACAACCTACAGGCATACTTCTAAAATTAATGGGTATAGAGGTACCAATAGTACCTAAATTATGATGATCTAATACTTCCATAATTTCTGCTTCTTCTATTCCATCTACACTTTGTGAAGACTGATTATGATCTACTAATATAACCTTTTTTTTATCAAATGTATTTTGATCAATCAATCGAATCATTCCTAAACATTTATTCTCTTTATTTACAATAGGATAATTAGTATGCCCATATTTTGTAGTAATTTCGATAAAATCATCACGATAATCATATATACTAAAAGAAATTGGATTAGGATTAATGTTAATTAATTTGACATAATTACACAATTTTAACATATTTGCACATTCATATGTATCAATAGGGACAGAAATAACATTTACTTTATTACTTTTTGCGATATCCATTAATTCCTGTGGCAATTCTATATTATTAACTAGAATTAGTAAATGAATTCCACTCATAACAGCATATTCCATAATTTTATAACGATTTCCTACTATTAAAATATCTTTTTTATTTAAGCTAATATCATTAATAAGTGTTTCACTTTTGTAGGTAGCAGCTAATATTTTTCCTTCTATTTTATCATCAAATTGTAATATTTGTGTAGCATGTAATGTCTCTAATATATTTGCATAATTTGTATTTAAATAAGTTAAGTCTCCATCGATTAAATATTTAGAAATCTCTTTTACATTGACATATCCTGTTAGCTTATTTTTATAATTCACAAGTGGCAAACCTGTATAACCATGTTGCATTAAATTTTTATATGTCTTATAGATAGATTGATGTTCTTCAATCATAGCCCCTTTCTCATAATGCATATTTTGAATTTGTACTTTAACATCATTTAAGAACTTAGGCTCTTTTATTTTGAAATAATCTAATACAAATTTAGATTCTTTATTTAAATTACCTAGCACTCTAGGTTCTGTATTCTCTCCTAGTTTATTTTTTAAATAAGATAGACAGATACTAGCACAAACAGAATCAGTATCTGGGTTTTTATGTCCAAAAACAAATATCTTCTCCATATAATACCTCCTCGCACTAGCATTATATCATAAAAATGAATGTTTCCAGTATAAAAAAGGTAATTTTATCCAAAATATTTGTTAGAGGGAGAGGTAAAGAATGAAAGCAACAGGTATTGTTAGAAGAATTGATGAATTAGGGCGTGTGGTGATTCCAAAAGAAATTCGAAAAAATTTACGTATTCATGAGGGAGAAAATGTTGAAATATATATTGATGCAAATGAGAATATTATTCTTAAAAAGTTCTCTGTTATTAAAAATTTAAAAGATTTTTCGCAAAACTTAATTGATGTTATTTATTCATTTTGTAAATATGATATTATTATAACCGATAATGATGAAATTATAGCTGCATCTAGTAGTATAAAAAGGAAATGTATTAATCAACCGATTAGTAATACTTTAAATAACCTTATTCAAAAAAGAGAATATATCACAAAAGAAGAATATGATAATTTGGAATTAACAGAGAATTATCAAATAAACGGGAGATATATAATAGATTCTATAATAGTACATAGTGATGTAGTAGGACTTGTCATTCTTATTTCTGAAAATGATACTATTTCTGAGTTGGATGAAAAAATTGTTCATATAGTCTCTAATTTCTTTACAAAATATCTTGAAGAGTAAATATTTTTATGTTATAATGTAATATATTTAAAGATTATGAAGGAAAGAAAAATAATTATATTTTTTCAGAGAGTTTGTGGTGGGTGAAAACAAATAAAATAGATTATTTTAAATGGTTCTGGAATCGTTTAGGTGAATTGTTAGCTTAAACCGTTTATATGCGTTAAATAAAAGAGGTAGAAATTCTACGAATTAAGGTGGTACCACGTGAACTACGTCCTTATCAGGCGTAGTTTTTTATATGGAGGCAAATTATGAGAAAATTTGAGAAAATAAGTTTTTATCAATTTAAAAAAGATGTGGAAGATAATAAAATATTGTATGATGAATATAATTTACCAAAGAGAAGTACAAAGTATAGTGCTGGATATGATTTTGAGTCTATCATTGATTTTACTTTAAAACCAGGTGAAATTAAAAAAATCCCATTAGGTATAAAGATTGCAATGAATCCCGATGAAATGTTGATGTTAGTAAATAGAAGTAGTATAGGCTTTAAATATAATGTTAGACTCACTAATCAAATTGGTATTTTTGAAAGTGATTATTACAATAACAAAGCTAATGAAGGACATGCTTGGTTAAGTTTACAGAATCACGGTCAAAAAAATTTCGTGATTAAAAAAGGTGACAAAATATGTCAAGGAATTTTTACTAAATTTTTAACAGTTGACCAAGAAGAAGAAATAAATGAAATTCGACAAGGTGGTATTGGTAGCACAAATAGGGAGGAATAAAAATGAAAAAAAAATATTATATAACAACGGCAATCGCTTATGCTTCTGGGAAACCCCATATTGGAAATACTTATGATGTTGTTTTAGCGGATGCTTATGCACGATATAAACGTTTATCAGGGTATGATGTTTATTTTCAAACAGGTACAGATGAACATGGTGAAAAAATAGAAAAAAAAGCTAATGAAGCGAGAATTACACCACAAGAATATGTAGATGATATTGCTTTAGAAGTTCGTAAAGTATGGGATTCTCTTAATACAAGTTATGATAAATTTGTAAGAACATCTAATCCTAGTCATAGAGAAACAGTAACAAAAATATTTAAAAAACTATACAATCAAGGGGATTTATATAAAGGAAAATATGATGGGTTATATTGTACTCCATGTGAATCTTTTTTTACAGAATCTCAATTAATAGATGGCAAATGTCCAGATTGTGGAAGAGAAGTAAAAAAAGCAAGTGAAGAAGCATATTTTTTTAATCTAAATAAGTATGCCAAAAAATTGGAAGAATATTTAGAGAAACATCCAGATTTTATTCAGCCTGTCAGTAGAAAAAATGAAATTGTTAATAATTTCTTGAAACCAGGTCTTCAAGATTTATGTGTATCTCGTACATCATTTGATTGGGGTATTCCAGTAGATTTTGATCCAAAACATATTGTTTATGTTTGGATTGATGCTCTAAGTAATTATATTACATTTTTAGGTTATGATCCAGATGGAAATCATAGTGAAGAATTTAAAAATTATTGGCCAGCCAATATTCAATTTATAGGAAAAGATATTATTCGTTTTCATGCTATATATTGGCCAATTATGCTAATGGCACTAGATTTACCACTTCCAGAAAAAATATTTGCGCATCCCTGGGTTTTATTTGGTGAGGATAAAATGAGTAAATCAAAAGGAAATATTGTTTATGCCGATGAACTTGCTCAACAATTTGGAACAGATTGTGTTCGTTATTACTTACTTCACGAGATTCCATTTCATAGTGATGGTACTTTCACTTATGAGTTATTTATTGATCGTATCAATAGTGATTTAGCAAATGTTTTAGGAAATTTAGTAAATAGGACAATCTCTATGTGTCATAAATATTTTAATGGCATTGTTTATGAACCAATAGGTGAATATGAACCAGTAGATTTAGAATTAAAAAATATTGTATTATCTACACCAAGTAAGGTAGAGCAAAAAATGGAAGAATTTAAAACGATGGAGGCTTTAGACGATATTTTTGAAATTTTTAGAAGAAGTAATAAATATATAGATGAGACAACTCCTTGGATTTTAGCAAAAGATTTAGAAAAACAAGATCGACTAAAAACAGTTCTCTATAATTTATTGGAAAGTATACGTTCAGGGGCAGTTTTATTACAACCATTTTTGCCAGAAACAGCTGATAGTATTTTCAAACAATTGAATACTGAAAATCGTTTTATAGAGAGCATTAATTTTGATGGAATGGATTTTGGAATTCAACTAAATCAACCAGAACCATTATTTTTGAGGATTAATAAAGAAGAAAAATTGAATCAAATTTTGAATTAAAATGTCAAGAATTAATATTTTTTGCTGTAAAATGTTGTAAATTGTCGGTAAAATGTCGATTTAAGTAATTGATAGTAGTGTATTTATTGTGTTATAGTATTACTGTTGTTCAAAAAGTAATAGAAAGGGAAAAATATGACAACTAATAAATATGTAGATAAGAAGTATGTTATATTGATAGGCACATTATTTTTTGTTTCAGTATTATGTAGTACTATAATCGATCCAAATATAGTGGATATTGTATATCTTGCCCTTTCATTTGTATTGGCACTAAGATATATAATGGTGTGCATAAAAAATTAAAGTTTCACTCTGAAACTTTTTTTGTTATACTAAATAAGAAGGTGAAATTATGTATATAGATACACATTGTCATTTAGATAGTAGCAATTATGATTCTATTGAAAATATCATAAAACGAATAGAAAATAATATAATAATAGTAAGTGGTTTTGATAATAAATCAAACCATGAAGTATTAGATCTTTGTAGTCGTTATTCTAATATATATGGTACAATTGGTATTCATCCTACAGAAATAACGGACCACATTGTTGATGATTTACAATTTATTAATGATTCATTACATCATCCCAAAATAGTTGGAATTGGAGAGATTGGGTTAGATTATCATTGGAATGATACTAATAGAAAACAACAGAAAAAATACTTTAAACGACAAATAGAAATAGCAATTCAAAATCGAAAAACGATTGTAATTCATAGTAGAGATGCAGCACAAGATACCTATGATATTTTAAATCAATATGATTTATCAAATATAAAAGTGGTAATGCATTGTTATAGTTATAGTTTAGAAATGGCTCAAAAGTTTGTCCAGATGAATATTAAATTAGGAATTGGAGGAGTACTTACTTTTAAGAATTCTCATAAATTGAAAGAAATAGTTGAAAAATTAGATCTTCATCATTTTGTATTAGAAACAGATAGCCCTTATTTAACTCCAGAACCTTATCGCGGTAAAAAGAATGAACCGAGTTATATTGTTTATGTTGCAAAAAAGATAGCAGAAATAAAGGAAATTTCCCTGGAAGAAGTGTTAACAAAAACAACTTTAAATGCTATTGCTCAATTTGACTTAAAAAACATAATATGATATAATTTACCTATCATTATGAGGTGAATGAAATGAATATATATTTACTAGAACATCTTTTAAGATGGATAGGAATGTTATTTGTATCTTTTATTTCCATTTTTAATGTTGGAACATATGAAGAATATGTTTTGAGTGTTGATAATAAGAATATGAGTTTTGGTACTAGTATAGTGAATCATCAACCAATTGTTTTACAGAATTCAAAAGAAGAGGAAGTTCAACAGGAGATACAAACACCTATAGTAAATGAACCACAACAGATTAAAGAAGAGAAACCAATTATTAAAGAAGAAATTACAAAGAATATTACAGAACAAGTAGAAACAACAAATTTAGAAGTTATGACTGCTAAAGTAACTGGATATGGTTCAGATTGTCAAGGATGTTCTGGAACAGGTAATTTAGCTTGTAGAACAAAATCAGGCTCTAAACATAGTTTAATAACAAATGGAATTTATTATAATGACGATACTTACGGAAATGTTCGAATTGTAGCAGCTGCTAAACAAAAGTTTCCTTGTGGAACAGTAATTGAAATTAGTAAAGCAGGTCAACAATCTATTTTAGCTATAGTAATGGATCGTGGGGCTTCTATGAATAATGCTTATAGCAATGGTATTATTTGGATTGATTTAGCGTATGCTACTATAGCTGATGCTAAACAAGGAGGAGTATCTGGTTTAGATTATCAAATTAATGTAAAAAGATGGGGATGGTAGTCCCTTTTTTATTATGAAATAGGTTAATTTTAAAGTGATGGAAGTGATAAAATGGAAAATTCATCAAAAAGTGTAAAGAGATTAATAGAAGAAAATAACTTTACATTTAAAAAAATGTATGGTCAAAATTTTATTATAAATCATGGAATTATTCAACAAATTATAAAAAAATCAAAAGTTGATCATAATACATTAGTAATAGAAATTGGACCAGGGGCAGGGGCTTTGACTATTCCTTTATCTGAAGTTTGTGGACAAGTACTGTGCTATGAGATTGATAATAGTTTACGGCCAGTATTAGATCAAGTATTAAAAGATAAGGATAATGTTGAGGTCGTTTACCAAGATTTTTTACACAGTGATTTGAAAAACGATTTAAAGAGATATCATTATTCTAAAATATATGTTGTTGCAAATCTTCCATATTATATTACAACTCCTATTATTATGAAATTAATAGAAGAAGAGATTAATGTAAATAAAATAGTAGTAATGGTTCAAAAAGAAGTTGGAAATCGTTTTAAAGCAGAACCAGGATCCAAAGATTATAATTCTTTATCTGTTTTTTTAAACTATTATTTTGATATTAAAAAAATAATAGATGTTAGTAGAAATTCTTTTATTCCAAAACCCAATGTAGATAGTATTGTCATAGAATTAACCAAAAAGGTGCAACAAATACCTTTAAAAAATAAAGAATTATTTTTTAAATTAATAAGAGATAGTTTTTGTCAAAAACGGAAAACAATCAAAAATAATTTGAAGCAATACAATTTAGAAATCATCCAAGAAATACTTTCTAAGTATTCTATGGATTTAACCATTCGTGCAGAACATATACCTATTGAAGTATTTATTGATATTGCAAATAGTCTAGATGAATATTAAATCATCTTTTTTTTATTTAATTGAATAAAATATAATGGTGATATAATGATTAATATTATAAATAAAATATTATGGGCAATTGCAACAGTATTAATAGTTTACTCTAGCATTTATTTTTCTTTTCGTTTTCGATTTATTCAGGTTCATTTAAAAAAGATATTCTCATCAATTTTTTATAAAAATAATTCTTCTAATATAAAGCCCTTTTCTATCCTAATGTTTACACTTGCTGGTAGAATAGGTGTAGGTAGTATTGCGGGTATTGCATTATGTATTTATATAGGTGGAATAGGGAGTATTTTTTGGTTATGGATTTTAACATTTTTTACCTCTATTTTATCATATATCGAAACAATTTTAGGAAATAAGTATAAGGAAAGGGATGGAAAATATTATAAAGGGGGACCTAGTTATTATATTAAGAATGGTTTAGGAAATAAAAAATTAGGAGGACTTTATGCTATATTAATCATTATTAGTTATATAGGTGGTTTCTTAAGTATACAGACTAATACAATTACAAAGTCTTTAAATGAGATTACTTTCATATCTCCAGTTATAATAGGAATGATCATTGTGATTATCACTGCCTTTATTATTTTAGGAGGACTTCAAAAAATATCTAGTTTTACAAATAAAATCGTTCCATTAATGGGGGCTCTTTATTTGCTTACTTCTTTTTATATAGTTTTTAAAAATATAGAGATTATTCCACATCTGATAAATCGAATTATTCAATCTGCTTTTAATTTTAAACCCTTCTTATCGGGCTTTTTAACTACTTTTATTGTTGGTGTTCAAAGAGGTATTTTTTCTAATGAAGCAGGATTAGGAACGGGAAGTATTGCTTCTTCAATTGGCAATCTTCCTAGTAAACAGCAAGGATATATTCAAATACTTGGCGTATATATAACTAGTCTTATAATATGTACATCAACCGCCTTTATTATCTTAACTTCCAATTATAATGGTTTTCAATTTACTGATTTAAATGGAATTGAACTTGCAAGTAAGGCATTTGAATATCATTTAGGATCAATAGGAACAATTTTTACATTTATCTCTATTTTGTTATTCTCTTTTTCCACTATTTTAACAGGATATTATTATGGAGAATCTTCTTTGAAATATTTTAATTTGAAAGAAAATAAAAAATCATTATTTTTATTGAAACTCTTCACTCTTATTATTTTATTTTTAGGTTGTATCATTTCTTCTGATTTTCTTTGGAAATTAGTAGATGTTTTAGTTGCAATATTAGCTATTATTAACATATATGCTATTTTTCAGTTAAAAGAGGAATTATTCACTGAAACAGATTGTTATAAAAGAAAAAAATATGATAAAATATAAATGGTGGTTTCGTATGATAAATAAAAATTGGGATAAAGTGTTAGAACCAGAATTAAAAAAAGAATATTTTGAAAATCTTGGGATATTTGTTAAAAATGAATATAAGCATAAAAAAATATATCCACAGTATAAAGATATATTTAATGCTTTTCGTTATACGGATTATGATGAAGTAAAAGTAGTAATTCTTGGACAAGATCCTTATCATGGTGATAAGGAGGCACATGGACTTTCTTTTTCTGTTCAAGAGGGTGTACCAATGCCTCCATCTCTTCGAAATATTTTTCAAGAATTATATAATGATATTGGTGTTAAAAGGACAACAACTGATTTAACAGATTGGGCAAAGCAAGGGGTCTTACTTTTAAACTCAATTATGACTGTAGTAAAAGATCATCCTTTATCTCATAAAGGAAAAGGCTGGGAAATATTTACTGATTGTGTAATTCAAAAATTGGGTGAAAGAGAGAAACCAATTGTTTTCATTTTATGGGGTAGTTATGCTAGAAGTAAAAAAGAATTGATAACTGGAAAGAATCACAAAATTATAGAGAGTGTTCATCCTTCTCCTCTATCAGCAAATCGCGGATTTTTTGGCAGTAAGCCATTTTCCAAAACTAATCAATTTTTAGAAAATTTTAATATTACTCCAATTCATTGGTAATCATCTTGTTTTAAAATGGATTTTAAGTTAGAATATGTTATGAGGTGTAAATATGGAAAAAGCATATGATTTTTTGATGAATGAAGTAGGAATTCAATATGGGGATTCTATTATAGTTGGAGTTAGTGGCGGACCTGATTCAATGGCACTGTTACATTTAATGTCTAGTATTAAAAAGAAACTAGATATTGAAGTAATTTGCGCACATGTTAATCATAATGTTCGAAAAGAAAGTTCTGATGAGAAAAAATTTGTTGAACAATTTTGTCAGGCTCACGATATTGTTTTTGAAAGTATGAAAATAGAAGATTATGGTGATGATAATTTTCATAATGAAGCAAGAAGTAAACGATATCATTATTTTGGTAAAATTGTAAAAAAATATAATGCAAAATATTTATTAACAGCCCATCATGGTGATGATTTAATTGAGACAATTTTAATGAGAATTGTTAGAGGATCTACTCTTAGAGGATACAGTGGTTTTTCTAAGACTGTAAAAATTGATGATTATACAGTTCTTAGACCACTTATTAATGTAACAAAAGAGGAAATTTTTGAATATAATCGTATTAATAATATTACCTTTGTTCAAGACGCTTCTAATCAAAAAGACGTTTATACTAGAAATCGTTTTCGTAAATATATTGTTCCAGAAATAAAAAAAGAAGACCCTAATGTACACCATAAATTTTATAAATTTAGTACAACCTTATTAGAATATAACGATTACATAGATAAACAGGTAGAAAAAGAAATTTCTAGAATCTTCCCACAAAATGTATTAAAAATAGAAGAATATTTAAAAGAAGAAAAGGTTATTCAAATGAAAATTATTTACTATATTCTAGAACATATTTACCAGGATGATTTAATGTTAATAACAGATAGTCATGCTGATTTATTGCATCAATTAATTATATCTAAAAAACCAAATGCTTTTGTATATTTGCCAAATAATTTAAAAGCCATAAAATCATATGATACTTTAACTTTTGTAAGTGAAGAAATTAGTTCAGAAGAATATGAAATTGAAGTTATTAATTATCTAAATTTACCAAATGGAAAGAATATAGAAGTGGTTGAATCTTGTGATGATAATAGTAATAATGTATGTCGTTTAAATAGTAGTGATTTAAAAATGCCACTTCGTGTTAGAACAAGAAGTGATGGAGATCGAATTCATGTAAAGGGAATGTTAGGTAGTAAAAAAATAAATGATATTTTTATCGATTCTAAAATTTCTACTCAAGAACGAAATATATGGCCAATTGTAGTAGATTCTAATAATACAATTGTTTGGCTTCCGGGATTAAAAAAGTCAAAATTTGACAAATCAAAAGAAGAAAAGTATGATATAATACTTAGGTACTATTAAAGGAGGAGCAATTTAATGAATAAAAAAATAATGAAGAAAAATATATTGCCATATGTATTGATTGGAATTTTTATGCTAGGAGTCTTAATATTTCTAAATGTTGCTAATCAAAAAGTAAATATTTTGACATATGATTCCTTCATGAAAGAGATTAAGGAAAAGAATGTAGAAAAGATTACCATTACTCCAAGAAGTAATGCAAGTGTATATGAAATTAGTGGTACATTAAAAGATTATGAGGAAGGAGAAACATTTTTCTTAAAAGCACCTTTGGCTGAAAGTGTAATGAATAAGATTCTATTATCAGAAGAAAAATATAATTTTGAAGTTGAAACAGTTTCAGATCCATCTTCTAGTACACTATTGTTATTTATTATTAATATTTTACCAATGGTTATTTTAGTTGGAGTTGCCTTTTTCTTTATTTCTAGACAAATGGGTGGTGCTAATAAATCAATGGATTTTGGACGAAGTAGAGCTCGTTTGAATGAAGATAGTAAAAAGATGACGTTTGGTGATGTTGCTGGATTAGAGGAGGAAAAAGAAGAAGTTAGCGAATTAATTGATTTCCTAAAGAATCCTAAAAAATTTCAAAAGCTTGGTGCTAGAATTCCTAAAGGAGTATTATTGGTTGGTCCACCAGGAACAGGAAAAACACTACTTGCAAGAGCAGTAGCAGGAGAAGCAAATGTTCCATTTTATTATATTAGCGGATCAGAATTTGTTGAACTTTTTGTCGGTGTTGGTGCAAGTCGAGTTCGTGATATGTTCAAACAAGCAAAACATAATGCGCCTTGCTTAATTTTTATTGATGAAATAGATGCTGTTGGACGTCAAAGAGGAGCAGGATTAGGTGGAGGTCATGATGAACGTGAACAAACACTAAATCAATTATTAACAGAAATGGATGGATTTGGAGCAAATGAGGGAATTATTATAATTGCAGCAACTAACCGTCCAGATGTATTAGACCCTGCTTTGCTTAGACCTGGAAGATTTGATCGTCAAGTAACTGTAAATTTACCAGATGTCAAGGGACGCGAAGAAATATTAGAGGTTCATGCACGTGGAAAAGTATTTGCAAAGAATGTAAAACTTTCTAATATAGCTAGAAGAACAGTTGGTTTTTCTGGAGCTGATTTAGAGAACTTATTAAATGAAGCTGCTTTGTTAGCGGTTAGACGCGATAAAAGATTTATTACTATGGAAGAAATAGATGAAGCCCATGATAGAGTTCTTATGGGGCCTGCTAAGAAAAGTCATAAATATACAGATCATGAAAAGAAAGTTGTAGCTTATCATGAAGCAGGACATGCTGTTATGGGAATCAAATTAGATGGTGCAAATGAAGTACAGAAAATAACAATTGTGCCTCGTGGAGCAGCAGGTGGATATAATTTAATGCTTCCAAAGGAAGAAAACTATTTACAAACCAAAAAAGAATTATTAGAAACAATCAGTGGGTTATTAGGTGGTCGTGTGGCAGAAGAATTTATTTTTCATGAAGTGACAACAGGAGCCCATAATGATTTTGAAAAAGCAACTAAGATAGCAAGAGCAATGGTGACAGAATATGGTATGAGTGATTTAGGACCTGTTCAGTTTGAACATCAAGACTCTAGTGTATTTTTAGGAAGGGATTACAATAAAAGTCGCAATTTTTCTAGTCAAGTAGCATTTGAAATTGATCAAGAACAACGTAAAATTATTGGAGAATGCTATGAATTAACAGAAAAGGTAATTTCTGAAAATAAAGAATTATTGGATTTAATTGCAACGAGTTTATTAGAAAAAGAGACATTAACAAGAGAAGAAATTGAATATTTAGTGGAACATAAATGCTTACCAGATGAGGATGGTGAGATTGATTATAGTGATTTTGAAGAAGTCAGCTATGAGGATATGACCCTAATAGAATTAAAACAATTAGCGAAAGAAAAAAATATTAAGAATTATTCAAAAATGAATAAAGAAGAGATCATTAAGAAATTAGAAGAAAAATAGTCTTCTTTTTCTTTTGTTTAAAATGATAGCTTTTCGTCGTTTTTTATGGTAAAATAGATATAAGTAGAATGTGTAGAAATTTGGTGATGAAAATGGGAAAAATAATTGCTTTAGTAAATCAAAAAGGTGGTGTGGGAAAAACAACATCTAGTATTAATCTAGCAGCATCCTTAGGTGTTTTGAAACGAAGAACCCTTTTAGTAGATTTAGATCCACAGGGAAATTCTACTACAGGAGTGGGAATTGGAAAAACAGATTATGAAAATAGTGTTTATGAATTATTAAAAGATGATGCTACTTTAGAAGAAGTGGTTATCAAAACTAAATTTAATAATTTATATGTAATTCCAGCTACGATTAATTTGGCAGGATTAGATTTTGAACTAATGGAAAAAAGTAAATTAGATCCAAATTTTGTAAAGGGAAGTCAACTGAAGAGACATTTAACAAAGGCAAAAGAATTATTTGATTATATTATTATAGATTGTCCTCCATCTCTAGGTATTTTAACTACAAATGCCTTGACAGCAGCAGATTCGGTGATAATTCCTGTACAATGTGAATTTTTTGCTTTAGAGGGAATTATGCAACTTTTAAATACTATTATGTTGGCTCAAAAAAATTTGAATCCAACATTAGATATAGAAGGAGTTTTACTTACTATGTTAGATAGTCGAACAAATTTAGGATTAGAAGTTGTAGAAGATATAAAAAGTTATTTCAAAGAAAGAGTATATGACACAATTATTCCAAGACTTGTTAGATTATCAGAAGCCCCAAGTCATGGTAAACCAATTGTGGCATATGATCCGCAAAGTAGGGGAACAGAGGCATACTTAAATTTGGCTAAGGAAGTGATTGAACGAAATGGAGAATAAAAAGAGAGCTTTAGGAAGAGGTTTAGAACAGTTATTTAATAATGAAAATTTGGATGTAGAAAAATTGGAACAGACAATTTATGAAACGGCAACTAATGAAGAAATCATCGAAATTGATTTGGATGATTTGAGAGCAAATCCATATCAACCCAGAAAGGTATTTGATGATACTGCTTTACAAGAATTATCAGATTCTATAAAAGAACATGGTGTATTTCAACCGATTATTATTAAGAAAAGTATAAAAGGCTATGAAATTATAGCTGGTGAAAGAAGAGTTCGTGCCTCCAAAATGGCAGGGTTAAAAAAAATTCCTGCAATTATTCGTAATTTTACTGATGAACAAATGATGGAAATTGCATTATTAGAAAATTTACAAAGGGAAAACTTAACCGCTATAGAGGAAGCTTATGCTTATAAGGCAATGCTTGAAAAACTGGATTTAACTCAAGATGAACTTGCGAAAAAAATAGGAAAAAGTCGAAGCCATTTAACAAATATTCTGGGTTTATTAAGATTACCTAATGATGTTCAACAAATGGTAGCAGAATCAAAAATTACAATGGGGCATGCAAGAGCATTAAGCAAACTAGAAAATCCAGATCAAATAAAAGAATATGCAGATCAAATTGTAAAAGATAGAATTTCTGTCAGAGATATTGAAGAATTAACAACTAGAAAAATTCCAGAAAACAATAAGCAAATAATAAAGAAGAGTAATGAAGATTATAAATATGCAGAAGAAATACTTAGAGATAAATTAGACACAAAAGTAAAAATTAAAGATAGAAAAATTGAAATTCATTTTACAAGTGTTGCAGATTTAAACCGTATTTTAGAAGTTCTTGATATCAAAGAATAGGTGATATAATGTTAGAGAGAATATTAATTAAGGAAATTATCGGTCCAATTATTATTGTACTTGCTACATTTTTAATTTATTTAATTATTAAAACAATAATAAGGCGCACTATGAAATTGAAACTAGCTAAAATAGACTATCGTCGACATAAAACGATAAGTGGTCTTATTCTTAATGTAATTAAATATATTTTAATAATTATTGCCATTTTATCAATTTTAACAGTTTATGGAATAAATACAAGCGCTTTACTTGCCTCTCTTGGAGCAATTGGTGTAGTAATAGGATTAGCCTTTCAAGATATTTTAAAAGATCTTTTATCGGGAATTTCTATTATTATTGAGAATCAATATGGAATTGGAGATACCGTAACAATTAATGATTTTAAAGGGGAAGTATTAGAAATTGGACTTAGAACAACAAGATTAAAGGCAAAAACTGGTGAGATTAAAATTGTATCTAATCGAAATATTAATGAAGTAATAAATCATAGTTTTACTACTTCGTTAGCTATAGTGGATGTAATGGTTTCGTATGAGGAAGATTTAAAGAAAGTAGAGGAAGTACTACAAAATGTTTGTGATAAAGTAGCAAAAGAAGTAAAATTAATAAAAGGAAAACCTCAAGTATTGGGAATTAATCAATTGGGGGAATCAGGAATAGAGTATCGTATTACAGCTGAGACAAAATCTATGCAACATATAGATGTTCAACGAATATTACTTCGTGAAATTAAATTATCATTTGATCAAAATAATATTGAAATTCCGTATAATCAGTTGGTGATTCGTAGTGCATGAGTATAAATTAGGTAGTATTGTTATTATGAAAAAACAACATCCCTGTGGTACAAATTTATGGGAAATTACCCGTGTAGGGGCAGATATAAAAATAAAGTGTTTAAATTGTGGTAGAACAATTATGATTCCACGTATTGAATTTAATAAGAAATTAAAAAAAGTAGATACTTATTAGGAGGAAAATATGTCAAGATTAAGAAAAAAACAAAAGAAGATTTATGGACCAGTTTTGGTTATGATGATATTTATTGTATTTATATCAGTTGCTAGTTTTGTTTTATCTATTTTAGGAGTAGAAGGATCTAAAACGATTATTAATAATGGTGTTTTGGAATCCAGTATGATTACAGTAAATAATGTTTTAAGCTTTAAGGGTTTAAAGTATGTAATAGGCCATATTGTAAGTAATCTACAAGCTTTTGAACCATTAGTCTTATTGATTATTTCTTTAATAGGAATGAGCATTTGTGAAAAAAGTGGTTTTTTTAAAGCTTTATTTTCCCCTCTAAAAAAAGTAAAACTAGGTCTAGTGATTTATTTTACTCTATTGCTTGGAATTATATCTAGTGTTATTGGAGATTATAGTTTTATTTTTCTGCTTCCTTTAGCAGGAGTGATGTATAAATATATCGGCAAAAATCCAGTATTTGGAATCTTAGTTATGTTTTTGGGAATAACATTGGGGTATGGAACAGGTTTTATTTTTAATTATAATGATTATTTAATGGGAAATTTAACTCAAATTTCTGCAAATCTAGATGTTGATAAAACTTATGAATTTAATTTATTTTCTAATATTTACATTATGATTGTTTCGACACTTATCATAACAATTATTTTAACCTTTTTAATAGAAAAATTCTTGCTATATAAATTTACAATTCGTGAGAATAATGAAGATGAGGATGATGAAGAATTAGTCATTTCCAAAAAAGCTAAAATTATCTCTTTATTAGTAGGTTTTATATTCTGTTGTATTACAGTATATTTACTTTTACCAATCAAATTACCTGGTGCTGGAATACTATTAGATAATCATGCAAATCGATATATGGAAAAAATATTCGGGGATGCAGCGCCATTTAAACAAGGAATTGTTGTATCAATTACACTTTTATTTCTATTATGTGGTTGGATTTATGGGAAAATATCAGGAAATATTAAGAATGGTCATGAATTTAGTTTAGGGCTTTCTAAGAATTTTGAAAGTTTAGGTTATATGTTTGTTTTAATCTTTTTCTTTTCACAAATGATAGCTATTCTAAAATGGACTAAAATAGGTGATATTATTGGAACAAATTTAATTGATTGGATGGGAAGTCTTCAATTTTCTGGTATACCTTTAATTATTACTTTCTTCTTAGTGGTGTTGATAATCGGAATTCTTATTCCTGGAACTATAGATAAATGGCAATTAATGTCACCAACTATTATCCCTTTATTTATGCGTTCTAATATTACTCCAGGGTTTACACAATTTATTTTCAAAGTAGCAGATGGTGTTAGTAAATCGTTTACGCCTTTATTTTCCTATTTTATTGTTATGTTAGCATTTTTGGAAAAATATAATAACGATCCAAAGAATCAAATTAGTATATTTGGAACAATTAAACAAATTTTCCCAATTGTATTGTTAACAATATGTTTATGGCTTTTAATTATTGTACTTTGGTATATTATTGGAATTCCAATTGGAGTAGGAGTGATTTCCACTTTATAAGAAAGAGTAAAAACTCTTTTTTTGTTTTTTAAAATTTTATGTTATAATGGTATTAATTGAAAGGAGAATGCGATTTGAGTTTAACAGCAGGAATAGTGGGACTTCCTAATGTAGGAAAATCAACCTTATTTAATGCCATTACAAAACAAAAAATTTTGGCGGCTAATTATCCTTTTGCAACAATTGATCCAAATGTAGGAGTAGTAACAGTTCCAGATAAACGCTTAGATTTTTTAAATCAATTATATTGCCCAAAAAGTCTAGTTCCTACTACTATTGAATATATAGATATAGCTGGTTTAGTAAAAGGTGCTTCATTAGGAGAAGGGTTAGGAAATAAATTTTTATCTCATATACGTGAAGTAGATGCGATTGTTGAAGTGGTTAGATGCTTTAAAAATAAGGATATTATTCATGTTGAGGGAGAAGTAGATCCGATTCGTGATATTGAAATTATTAATCTAGAACTAATGCTTGCCGATTTAGAAGTTATTAACAATCGTATAGGAAAAATTGGAAAAAAAGCTGCTATGTCAAAGGATAAGGAAACTATTCAAGAAATTGGTATTTTGAATAGATTAAAAGAATCTTTAGAACAAAATATTCCTGCTAGAATGTTGAAATTTAATGATGAAGAACAAAAATTAGTAAAAAGTTTTAATCTTTTAACAATTAAACCAATTATCTATATGACAAATGTAGATGAAGAAGATTTGTTAGAAGGTGGAAATCAATATGTAGAACAAGTAAAAGAACATGCTAAAAAAGAACAGGCGAAAGTAGTGATTGTTTGTGCTAAAATAGAATCCGAATTAGTAGATTTAACAGATGAGGAGAGAACAGAATTTTTAAATGATTTAAATATTTCAGAAAATGGATTAGACAAATTAATAAAAGCTACTTATGAACTATTAGGCTTGGAAACATATTTTACAGCTGGAAAGGATGAGGTAAGAGCCTGGACGTTTAAAAAGGGAATGAAGGCTCCAACATGCGCAGGAATTATTCATAGTGATTTTGAAAAAGGATTTATTCGAGCAGAAATTATGAGCTACTCGGATTTGAAAGAAAATGGCACGGAATTAAAAGTAAGAGAAGCAGGAAAAATGAGGTTAGAAGGAAAAGAATATCAGATGAAAGATGGAGATATTTGTTATTTCCGATTTAATGTTTA
Organism: uncultured Mycoplasmatota bacterium; assembly: GCA_947570175.1. GTDB lineage: Bacteria > Bacillota_I > Bacilli_A > RF39 > UBA660 > UMGS1271. The sequence goes on from CANOTJ010000008.1 coordinate 34,749, forward strand.
ATATTGTCGGATTTAGTTAATATAATATATAGGAGGATTATATGGAAAATAATAAAATTTTTAGTAAAGTATTTATGTGGATGTTTATAGGACTTTTGGTTACTTTTTTAACGGGATATATTGTTTCTATAAATGACACTATGATTTATAATATTTTTTCGAAGGGAACTTATTTCTTATTAGTTATTTTAGAATTGGTTTTGGTAATTGTTTTATCAGCACGAATTCATAAGATGCAAACCACAACAGCACGAATTTTATTTATTTTGTATTCGTTTGTCACAGGGCTTACATTTGGAAGTATTTTTGTTGTATATAGTATTACTTCTATTATGCTTGTATTTATTATTGCAGCCGTATTATTTGGAATATTTGCCTTAATAGGAAATTTCACCAAATTAGATTTGACAAAAATTGGTACTATTCTATTAATGTTATTACTTGGGGTAGTTATTTGTACTATTGTGAATATGTTTTTGAATAATAGTATGTTCGATTTAGTTGTAAGCTGCATTAGTATTGCTATCTTTTTAGGATTTGTTGCTTATGATATTCAAAAGATCAAGAAGTTATCTTTAGAAATAGAAGATGAAAATAAGTTGGCTATTATTGGTGCTTTAGAATTATATTTAGATTTTATTAATATATTTTTAGATTTACTTAGAGTATTTGGAGATAGAGATTAATATCTCCTTTTTCTTTGAATAAAATAATATTGACTTTACAAATTTTTTTTAGTCTGTTATAATTTATAGCGAGTATTAATTTACTCCTTGCTTCATTAGAAGCCGATAGACCAAAAGGAGGTGCGAAATATGAGAAACTACGAGATTATGATTATTGTAAAACCTACTTTGAGTGAAGAAGACACAAAAAAAGTTGTAGAAAATTTTTCAAATATTTTAACTACAAATAGGGCAAAAATCATTGGAACAAAAGAGATGGGTCAAAGAGAACTAGCTTATGAAATCAAAAAGTATAAAAGTGGATATTATTATGTTTATGAAATTGAAACAGATGATGATAAGGCAATTAACGAATTTGATCGTTTATCTTTAATTAGTGATGATATAGTTCGTCATTTAATTACTAGAATTGAAAAATAGGAAAAGAGGCAGTTAAATGAATCGAGTAATGTTAATAGGAAGACTTACAGCAAAGCCAGAACTTAGATATACGAGTTCTAATATACCGTTTGCAAGATTTTCTGTAGCAATTAATAGAACATTTAGTAATAGTCAAGGTCAAAGGGAAACAGACTTTATTAATGTAGTTGTTTGGAGAAAACAAGCGGAAAATGTATGTAATTTTTTAGATAAAGGTAGTTTGGTATCGGTAGAAGGTAGACTACAAACTGGAAGTTATGACGATAAAGATGGAAATAAAAGATATTCTATGGATGTCGTAGGGGACTCTGTTCAATTTTTGGAAAGTAAAAGTCAAGCACAAAATAGAGCAAACAATAGCGATAATGTTAGCCCTTATGATTATCAAGATAATAATTTTAATAGTGAAATTAGTGTTGAAAATGATCCATTTGCTGACTTTGGAGATAGTGTGTCAATCGATGATAACTTCTTAGATTAAAAGAAGGAGGTTTAAAAGTGGCAGAATTTTATAGAAAAAAGAAAAAAATATGTCAATTATGTGCAGGAAAGACAGTTAATTATAAAAATCCTGAAATACTAAAAAAATATATTAGTCAAGATAAAGGTAAAATATTACCAAGAAGAGTAACAGGAGCTTGTTCAAAACATCAAAGAGTAATTGCCAATCAAATTAAAAATGCACGTTTTATGGCGCTATTGCCTTTTGTAAAATAAGATGATTCAATCTTATTTTTTTATTGATGGTGTATAACATATAAATTAAAGAGTATATTTTATTCTGTTTTTGCATAAAAAAGACTTGATTTTCATATGATATTCTAGTATAATTTTGAATGTGTGGAACGCGTTGATATGTGAGGTTGCTGATACGCCAGGTTAAGTTGTTAATAAAATTAAACTTGGCGATTAGGTTTTTGCATGGAGTGAGTCTGTACTGGATATAGGCGAAGGGAGGATATAAATGGCAAAAAATAAAATGAACATCAAATTGAAAGCTTTTGAACACAAAAATTTAGATAATGCTTGTGCGAACATTGTTGATACTGTAAAAAGAACTGGTGGAGAAATTAGTGGTCCAATACCATTACCAACAGAAATTGAAAAAGTAACAATTTTAAGAGCTGTACACAAGTATAAAGATTCAAGAGAACAATTTGAAAAAAGAACACACAAAAGACTTATTGTTATCAATAATCCAAGTAAGGAAACGATTGATGCATTAACGCATCTTGAAATTCCAAGTGGTGTTGATATTCAAATTAAGTTATAAAAATGAGGAGGAAAAATTATGAAAGGAATCTTAGGTATTAAAAGAGGAATGACTCAGGTATTTACTAAATCTGGTAAGTTAATTCCTGTAACTGTCGTTGAAGTGGAACCAAATGTGGTAACACAAATTAAAACAATAGAAAATGATGGTTACAATGCAATCCAATTAGGATTTGATACAAAAAGAGAAAAGTTAGCAACAAAAGCTTCTATTGGAATTACCAATAAAGCAAAAACTACACCTAAGCGCTTCTTTAAAGAAATAAGAGGTGTTGATGTAGACAATTATTCTTTAGGGCAAGAAGTGAAAGTCGATATCTTCACTGAAGGAGAAATGGTTGATGTAACAGGAACTACTAAAGGAAAAGGATTTCAAGGCGTTATTAAACGTCATGGACAATCTAGAGGACCTATGGGGCATGGTTCACATTATCATAGAAGACCAGGATCAATGGGAACTATGAGGCCTATGCGTGTTTTTAAAGGAAAAAAATTACCAGGACATATGGGTACATTGAAAGTAACCATTCAAAATTTGGAGATTGTTATGGTAGATGTAGAAAATAATTGCATTTTAGTGAAGGGCAATATTCCAGGCCCTAAAAAAGGTTTGGTTATTATTAAATCTGCTGTTAAAAATCCTAATAAGATCAATGAAGTTGAGGAATTAAATATTTTAACGGTTGAACAAACACAAATCGAAGAAAAAATAGAGTCTGTTGAATCAGAACAAAATCAACCAACAGAGGAAGCTACTGAAGAAACAGTAGAAACTGTAGAAGAGTAGGAGGCAAGAAAATGGCAAAAACATCTGTTTTAAACATAAAAGGTGAAAAAGTAACTGATATTACTTTAAATGCAGAAGTTTGGGGGATTGTTCCAAATGATGCTGTTTTATATGATGCAATTACATTAGCAAGAAATGCTATGAGACAAGGAACTCATGATACAAAAACACGAAGTGAAGTAAGCGGTGGAGGAAAAAAGCCTTGGAGACAAAAAGGAACAGGTCGTGCTCGTCAAGGAAGTACACGTGCACCTCATTGGTATAAAGGTGGAATTGTTTTTGGACCCCATCCAAGAGATTATGATAAAAAAATGAATCGTAAAGAAAGACGATTGGCTTTGAAATCCGCACTTGCCTATAAAAATATAGATAAAGAATTGATTGTTTTGGAAAATCTAAATTTAGAATCTTCTAAAACAAAGGATATGAAACAAATATTAGAAAATTTAAAAACAACTAAAAATGTATTAATTGTTGTAAATGAATTAGATGACAATATTATTCTTTCAACTCGTAATTTGAAAAACGTTAATCTTCTTCAAGCTAACGAAATTAACACATTAGATATAATTGCTGCAGATAATATGATTATTACAGTGGATGCAGTAAAAGCAATTGAGGAGGTGCTTGTTTAATGGAAAATTATAGGGATATTATAAGACATCCAATTATAACTGAAAAAAGTGCATCTTTGGCGGAAAATAACACTTATGTGTTTAGTGTAGATATTCACGCAAACAAGATACAAATAAAGCAAGCGATTGAAAATATTTTTGATGTAAAAGTTGAGAGTATACATACCATTAACGTAAAGCCTAAGAAAAAAAGAGTAGGGCGTTATGCGGGAAAAACAAAGAGGGTAAAAAAAGCAATTGTTAAATTAAAAGAAGGAAGTTCAATCGAGCTTATCTAGTAAAAAAATAGGAGGAAATATATGGCTATTAAGAGTTATAAAGCAATGACTAATGGTACACGTAATATGACAAAGCTAGATTATAGTGAAGAAATCACTAAAACAACCCCAGAAAAATCATTAGTTGTTACATTGAAGAAAAAGGCTGGTCGTAATAATCAAGGTAAGATAACTGTTAGACATCGTGGTGGAGGAGCAAAAAGAAAATATCGTATTATTGATTTTAAAAGAAATAAAGATGGTATTGTAGGAATTGTTTCATCTATTGAATATGACCCAAATAGAAGTGCTAACATTGCTTTGATTAAATATGCAGATGGAGAGAAAAGATATATTATAGCTCCAAAAGGATTAAAAGTAGGAGATAAAATTGAAAGTGGAGTAAAGGCTGATATTAAAATAGGAAATGCATTACCACTTGAGAATATTCCTGAAGGAACAGTTGTTCATAACGTTGAACTAAAAGCAGGTAAAGGTGGAGAACTTGCTCGATCTGCAGGAGCTTCTGTTCAAATTCTTGGAAGAGAAGGAAAATATACATTAATTCGTTTAACTAGTGGTGAAGTTCGCAAAGTATTAAGTGTTTGTAGAGCTACTATTGGTGAAGTAGGAAATGCAGATCATGAACTTGTTAATATAGGAAAAGCTGGTCGTAAGAGACACATGGGAATTAGACCAACTGTTCGTGGTTCTGTTATGAATCCTAATGACCACCCTCATGGAGGTGGAGAAGGTAGAGCCCCAATTGGACGTAAAGGACCAGTTACTCCATGGGGAAAACCTGCTTTAGGATATAAGACACGTAAAAACAAAAAAGCTTCAAATAAGTTGATTGTTCGTCGTCGTAAAAAATAGTGAAAGGATGGTTTAAATGGCTAGAAGTTTAAAAAAAGGACCTTATGTTTTTAGTAGATTATTAAAAAAGGTCAAAGAAATGAATAAATCTGGTAAAAAATCAGTAATTAAAACTTGGTCACGCCGTTCAACAATTTTTCCTGATTTTATAGGACATACATTTGGTGTACATAATGGTAAGGATTTTATTCCAGTTTATGTAACAGAAGATATGGTAGGACATAAATTAGGAGAATTTTCACCAACACGTAAATTTGGTGGACATGGCGATGATAAGAAAAAGAACTAGTTACCAGGAAGGAGGACTAAAATGGAAGCAAAAGCTATTGCAAAAGGGCTTAGAATTCAACCTCGAAAAGCTCGTTTAGTTATAGATTTAATTCGTGGAAAAGACGTAGAAGAAGCAGACAAAATTTTAAGTAATTTAAATAAAGAAGCTGCAAGATTAAGCCATAAAGTGCTTACTTCAGCAGTTGCAAATGCTGAAAACAATTTAGGATTAGATAAAACAAATTTATATGTAAAAGAGGCCTATGTGAATGAAGGCCAAACAATGAAGAGAATCAAATTTGGTTCGCGTGGACATGTAGATCCAATTAAAAAAAGAACAAGTCACATAACAATTGTTGTTGGTGAAAAATAGATAAGGAGGTAAACTGATGGGTCAAAAAGTTAGTCCAATTGGACTTAGAATTGGAATTAATAAAACTTGGGAATCTAAATGGTATGCAGGAAATAAAGACTTTGCAAAATATTTAGATAACGATGTCAAAATTCGTCGATATTTAGAAAAAAAATTAAAAGACGCAGCAGTTTCAAGTATATTAATTGAAAGAAATACTACTAAGACTGATATTATTATCAACACTGCTAAACCAGGAGTTGTAATTGGTCATGGTGGAGATGAGATTGAAAAATTAAAAAAAGAACTATCAAAATTAGTTAATGAAAATATCCAAATTTCTATTATGGAAATTAAGAATCCAGATGTTGTTGCAGCATTAGTTGCAGAAAATATTGCTCATCAAATAGAAAATCGTGTTTCGTTTAGAATTGCCCAAAAACGCGCAATCAGAAATGCTATGAAAGCAGGAGCAAAAGGAATTAAAACAGCAGTTTCAGGACGCTTAGGTGGAGCAGATATGGCAAGAACTGAAGGATATACAGAAGGAAATATTCCACTTCATACTTTAAGGGCAGATATTGATTATGCTCATAAAGAAGCTGATACTACATATGGAAAAATCGGTGTAAAAGTATGGATTTACAAAGGAGAAATCCTTCCTGGAAAGGAAAAGGGAGGTAAGAAAAATGGCGCTAATACCAAAGAGAACTAAATATAGAAGACCTCATAGATTACGTTATGATGGTGTGGCTAAAGGAAATACAAAAGTTAATTTTGGTGAATATGGGCTTATGGCAATGGAAGGAGCTTGGATTACACAAAACCAAATCGAGGCTGCTCGTGTTGCTATGACACGTTATATGAAACGTGGAGGAAAAGTTTGGATTAACATATTTCCACATCTTTCATTAACAAAAATACCTCTAGAAACTCGTATGGGTAAAGGTAAAGGACAACCAGAAAAATGGGTAGCAGTTGTAAAAAAAGGAAAAGTTATGTTTGAAATCGCAGGAGTAAGTGAAGAAGTAGCGCGTGAAGCATTACGTTTAGCAATGCACAAACTTCCAATCAAATGCAAATTTGTGACAAAGGAAAGTGGTGATTCAAGTGAAAAATAGTGAAATAAGAGAATTGACTAATGAAGAGATTCAAGAAAAAATAGAAGAATACAAAAAAGAATTATTTAATTTACGTTGTAGTCAATCTGCTGGTGAACTTGAAAAACCATCTAGAATTAGAGAATTAAGAAAATTAGTTGCACGTATGAAAACTATTTTAAGAGAACGTGAACTTGGAATGGAGGAAAAATAATGGAAAAAGCTAGAAACCGTGAATTAGTTGGTACAGTTGTAAGTGATAAAACAGATAAAACAATTACTGTTTTAGTAGAAACTTATAAAAATGATCCATTATATAAAAAACGTGTGAAATATTCCAAAAAATATGCTGCCCATGATGAAAAGAATGAAGCGAAAACTGGAGATAAGGTTCGTATTGTTGAAACAAGACCAATCTCTAAAAATAAACATTTCCGTTTAGTGGAAATTGTAGAAAAAGCAATTATTTTATAATTGAAGTAGAGGAGGAAAATACATGATTCAACAAGAAAGCCGTTTAAAAGTTGCTGATAATTCAGGTGCAAAAGAAGTAAGTGTTATTCGTGTGCTTGGTGGAAGCAAAGTTAAAACAGGAAATATTGGAGATGTAGTAGTTGCTACTGTAAAAAAAGCAACTCCTAATGGTACAGTTGGAAAAGGAAAAGTTGTTAAGGCTGTAATCGTTAGAAGTAAATTCGGTCTACGAAGAGAAGATGGATCATATATCAAATTTGATGATAATGCATGTGTAATCATTAAAGATGATAGAAGCCCAGTTGGAACTCGTGTATTTGGACCGATAGCACGTGAATTGCGTGATAAAGATTTTATGAGAATTGTATCGCTTGCTAAAGAAGTGTTATAATTTTCGGAGGAGGAAAAACATGAACTTTAAATTTAAAAAAGGAGATAAAGTTGTTGTTATAACTGGGAAAAATAAAGGAAAAGAAGGAACTATCATTGAAGTAGATCGCCAGAATAATCGAGTAAAGGTAGAAGGTGTAAATATTGTAAAAAAACACTTAAAACCAAATGGACAAGATAATGGAAGTATTGAAGAAATGGAAGCTTATATACACGCTTCAAATGTAATGATGATAGATCCAAAAACAAAAGAAAGAACTCGAATAGGTCATACAACCAATAAAAAAGGTAAAAAGGTTAGAGTAGCAAAAAAATCTAATCAAGAAATTGACTAATTGGAAGGAGGGTATATGATGAACCGCCTAAAAGAAAAATACACAAAAGAAATTGTACCTAGTTTAAGAGAAGAATTTAATTATTCTAATGTAATGGAAGTTCCAAAATTAGATAAAATTGTTGTGAATATGGGAGTAGGAGATGCTACTAGTAATAGTAAGCTATTGGAAGCTGCCATGTCTGATTTAGAGATTATCACTGGACAAAGACCTGTAGCAACAAAGTCAAAAAAAGCAATCGCTGGATTTAAATTAAGAGAGGGTCAAGCAATTGGTTGTAAAGTAACACTTCGTGGAGAAAATATGTATAACTTTTTGGATAAACTAATTAGTATTACATTACCACGCGTTAGAGATTTTAGAGGAATATCAACTAAATCATTTGATGGTAGAGGGAACTACACGTTAGGACTTAATGAACAATTAATTTTCTCAGAAATAGAATACGATAACGTAGTAAAAGTGCGTGGAATGGACATAGTTTTTGTAACAACAGCAAAGACAAATGAAGAGGCACTTGCTCTTTTAAAAGGTTTTGGAATGCCTTTTAAAAAGTAATAATGAATTAGGAGGATATTATGGCTAAAAAGAGCATGATTGTAAAACAATCAAGAAAACCAAAATATAAAGTGCGTGAATATACTCGTTGTAATAGATGTGGTAGACCTCATGCAGTACTTAAAAAATATGGGATTTGTCGTATTTGTTTTAGGGAATTAGCTTATAAAGGACAAATTCCAGGTGTTAAAAAATCTAGTTGGTAATAGATAAGGAGGGATTTTATGGCAATGACAGATCCAATTGCGGATATGCTTACCAGAATTCGTAATGCAAATCAGATGAAATATTTAGAAGTTGAAGTACCAGCATCTAATATTAAAATTGACATAGCTAGGATTTTAAAAGAAGAAGGTTTTATAAGCGATTATAAAATTAAAGAAAATGATGTTCAAAATACAATTATTTTAAATTTAAAATATGGACAAAATAAACAACGTGTAATTACTGGACTTAAGAGAATATCAAAACCAGGATTACGTGTTTACGCTAAAACACATGAACTTCCTAAAGTTTTAAATGGACTAGGAATTGCAATTGTTTCTACATCAAAGGGTCTTATGACAGATCGTGATGCTAGAAAACAACAATTGGGTGGAGAAGTTTTAGCTTATGTTTGGTAGAAAGTAAAGGAGGATAAAGATATGAGTCGTATTGGAAACAGAATACTATCAATACCTGAAAAAGTTACTGTGTCAGTAGATGGAGATGTTGTTAAAGTAACTGGTCCTAAGGGAGAACTTTCTACTAAAGTGAATGAGAATATTACTGTTAATGTGGAAGATAATCAAGTTATTGTAAAAAGAAGAAATGACAATTTCAAAAAATTTCATGGAACTGCAAATGCTCTTATCAGAAATATGATTATCGGCGTAACAGAAGGATATCAAAAACAATTAGAAGCGGTTGGTGTTGGGTATCGTTTTGCAGTATCAGGTAAAACAATTACTGTAAATGCTGGATATTCACATCCTGTAAAAGTAGAGGTTCCTGAGGGAATCACAGTAGAAGCTCCAAGCAATACTGAATTAACAATTAAAGGAATTGATAAATGTCTTGTTGGTGAGTTTGCTGCAAACATCAGAAAAATAAGACAACCTGAACCATATAAAGGAAAAGGTATACGTTATAAAGATGAATATATTCGTCGTAAAGAAGGAAAAAAGGCAGCATAATTAAGTAAAGGAGAGTAATACTCATGATTAAGAAAGTATCTAGAAATGAAGTTCGTAAAGCGAGACATGAACGTGTTAGATCAAAAATCATTGGAACAGTAGAAGAACCTAGATTAAATGTATTTCGATCAAATGGAAATATTTTTGCTCAAATTATTAATGATGAAGCAGGAACTACATTAGTTAGTGCATCTTCTATTGATAAAGAATTAAAACTTGAAAACGGTGGAAATATCGAAGCTGCTACAAAAGTTGGAGAATTACTTGCAAAAAGAGCAAAAAAAACAAAAATTACAAAAGTTTGTTTTGATAGAGGTGGATACCTATATCATGGACGTGTAAAGGCTTTAGCAGAAGCTGCACGTGAAAATGGATTAGAATTTTAAAAAAGGAGGGTAACACATGGAAACTAGAAGAAGAGAACCACGCCCAAAGCAATTTGAGGAACAAGTACTTAATATTGGCCGTGTTACAAAAGTAACAAAAGGTGGTCGTAATTTTCGTTTTTCGGCAACTGTAGTTGTTGGAGATAGAAAAGGAAAGGTTGGTCTAGGTACTGGTAAAGCAAACGAAGTTCCAGATGCTATTAAAAAAGGAGCACAAGCTGCAACAAAGAATGTTATAAAAGTATCCCTAGTTGATAATCGTACAATTCCTCATGAAGCAATTGGTGTAAGAGGTGCTAGTCGCGTTATGTTGAAACCAGCGTTTGAAGGTACCGGAGTAAAAGCAGGTGGACCTGTTAGAGCAGTATTAGAATTAGCTGGAGTGAAGGATATTTTATCAAAATCACTTGGATCTAATACAAAAATTAATATGGCATATGCAACTTTAGAGGCATTGAAATCACAAAGAACGGCAGAAGAGGTTGCCAGATTACGTGGTAAGAAAGTTGAGGAATTATTTTAATGAAACTACATACTATGTATGCTCATGAAGGAGCAACAAAAAGACGCAAAATAGTTGGTCGTGGACCAGGAAGTGGAAAAGGTAAAACTTCTGGAAGTGGTGAAAATGGTCAAAAATCTAGAAGCGGTTATAGCCGTAAAGCAGGATTTGAAGGAGGACAATTACCACTATATCGCCGTTTACCAAAACGAGGATTTACCAATGCTAAATTTAAAAAAGAATATGCTACTATTAATTTGAATGATCTAAATAAATTTGAAGATGGTGCAGTTATTACACCAGATTTATTAAAAGAAATGGGACTTTTAAAAAAGCAATTATCAGGAGTAAAAGTATTAGGCTATGGAACTCTTGAAAGAAAATTAACTGTTAAAGCTAATAAGTTTTCAAATAGAGCTTTTGAAGAAATAGAAAAATTAGGTGGAAAAGCAGAGGTGATTTAATTGTTTGCAAGATTTAAGCAACTATTTAATCCTCAAAATAAAGATTTAAGAAAAAGAATATTATTTACTTTTATCGTTTTATTTCTATTTAAATTAGGAACAACTATTGTTGTCCCAGGAATAGATAAAGATTCTTTAGGAACGAATAATTTAGGATTTTTAGAACTAATTAATGCAATGGGAGGAGGAGCTTTAGAGCAATTTTCAATTTTTGCTTTAGGAGTTATGCCTTATATTACTGCATCAATTATTGTTCAATTGTTAGAAATGGATATTATACCTTATTTTGCAGAGTTATCAAAGCAAGGTGGAACAGGAAGAGCGAAATTAAATCAAATCACAAGATATTTGGGAATTGCTCTAGCGTTTATCCAAGGATATATGTATTCCTTTGCCTTTGTAAAAGGAGGAACGCCTGTTGAATATATGATGTTTGCTCTTATATTAACAGCAGGGACATCATTGCTTTTATGGCTAGGAGATCAAATTACTACCAAAGGAATCGGAAATGGGATTTCCTTAATCATTATGGCAGGAATTATTGCTTCTATGCCTAATATGTTTATTCAAGCTTGGGATAGTATGATAATCCTGGATGGAACTGTTCAACAAATAGTGTTTGGAGTTGTTAAGTTTTTATTATTTGTTGTTATGTATTTTGGAATTATTTTGGGAGTTGTTTTTGTTGAAACCTCTGAAAGAAGAATTCCAATACAGTATGCAAATAAATCAACAGCAACAAAAGTTTCAAAACAAAATTACATTCCATTTAAATTGAATTCTGCAGGAGTTATACCAGTTATTTTTGCCTCTGCAATTATCTCTATACCTGGTTTACTTGCTGGTTTTATAAATAAAGATGGGTTTACATTATTTGTGAATAAATGGTTGACTATGACATCTGTAACAGGTTTTATCATTTATGTATTGTGCATATTTACATTTGCATATTTTTACACATTTTTACAATTAAAACCAAAGGAATTAGCAGAAAATTTGAATCAAAATGGTGGATTTATACCTGGGGTTCGACCAGGAGATGAGACTGTAAAATATATTAGTAAAGTATTAAAGAGAATTACAACAGTAGGTGCATTTAGTTTGGTTATTATTGCAGCTATTCCAATTATATTTGGAGCAGTATCTAGTCTACCAAGTAGTGTTAGAGTAGGAGGTACTAGTTTACTTATCGTTGTTGGAGTAGCACTTGAAACTTATAAACAATTAGATAGTGAACTAATTACACGTAGTCACAGACGAGGAAGAAGAAGATAAAATGGGGAGCATTATTATAATAGCCCCTCCAGCAGCTGGAAAGGGAACACAATCTAAATATATATCTGATAAATATAAAATTCCACATATTTCTACTGGTGATTTGCTTCGTGATGAAATTCACAGAGGTACTGAATTAGGAATAAAGATTTCTAAAATCATGAAGAGTGGTTCTTTAGTAAGTGATGAGATAATCTTAAATGTTTTGATAAACAAAATCAAGAATCTTGATAGTTATATTCTTGATGGATTTCCAAGGAATATTTATCAAGCAAGAGAATATGAAAGATTGATTCATGAATTCCACAAAACCATTGATAAAGTATTTTACATTGATTTACCAAAAGAAAAATCAAAAGAAAGAATTTTATCAAGATTATCTTGTAGTAAATGTGGAAAAGTATATAATACTGCTTTTGAAGAGACAAAACCGAAAAAAGCAAACATTTGTGATGATTGTGAAAGCAAATTAACAGAACGCGATGATGATACAGAAGAAGTATTTGAACATCGCTATCAAATATATATTAATGAAACGAAGCCATTATTAGATTTATATAATAAAGAAAAATTATTATATACAATAAATGGTAGTTTAGATAAAATGAGTATATTTCGTGAAATATGTTCAGTATTAGAAGGTGACAAATGATTACAATTAAATCGGATCGTGAGATTGATTTTATGATGCAAGCTGGAGCAATTGTATGGGATACTCATCAATATTTGAAGTCATTTTTAAAACCTGGAATTACAACAAAAGAAATAGATGATTTGGCCCAGGATTTTATCTTAAAAGCAGGGGCTACGCCATCATTTAAAAATTTGTATGGTTTTCCAGGAAGCATTTGCATATCATTAAATGAAGAAGTTGTCCATGGTATACCCGGAAATCGTAAATTGAAAACCGGGGATATTATTACATTAGATATTGGAGCTTGTTATAAGGGATATCATGGTGATTCTGCATGGACATATTCAATTGGAAAGATAAATTCCAAAAAAGAGAAGTTATTAAAAGAGACAGAAGAATCTTTATATGCAGGATTAAATGTAATTAAGTCTGGTGTTCATGTAGGAGATATCGGCTATGCTATTTCTAAATATGCGAAACAACACCATTTAGGAGTTGTAAAGGAACTATGTGGTCATGGAGTAGGGACAGAAGTTCATGAAGATCCTGATGTCCCAAATTATGGAACACCAGGAACAGGAACAATTTTAAAAGAAGGAATGGTTATTGCAGTAGAGCCAATGTTAAATTATGGGACTGCAGATATTTATATGTTAGAAGATGGATGGACAATTATTACAGCTGATGGAGAACCATCTGCTCATTTCGAACATACCATTGTAGTAACAAAAGATGGGTATACAATTTTAACAAAGAGGTGAAAAATGCCAAAGAAAAATAAGAAAAACACACGACATAATAATTCTACGAAAAATAGTGAACCTAAAAAAACAAATGCTATTGAAGTAGAAGGAAAAGTTTTAGAAGTATTACCAGGCTATAAATTTTTAGTAGAATTAGAAAATAAACATACTGTAATTGCTCACGTTTCTGGTAAAATTCGAATGAATTATATTCGCATTTTAGCAGGTGATACAGTGGTTTTAGAATTATCAGAATATGATTTAACACGTGGGCGAATAACCTATAGAAAATAGGAGGGATAATAATGAAAGTAAAATCGTCAGTTAAACCAAGATGTCCAAAATGTAGAGTTATTAAACGTAAAGGGAGAATCCAAATTATTTGTGATAATCCAAAACATAGACAAAGACAAGGTTAAAAGAGGAGGTGTTTTATGGCACGTATTAAGGGTGTAGATATACCAAATAATAAAAGAGTTGAAATCGCATTAACATATATTTATGGAGTAGGAAGAAGTTTATCAAATAAGATTCTTGCTGATGCGAAAGTTGATGTGAATAAAAGAGCAGGGCAACTAGATAATGATGAATTAAATCGCATTCGTGAACAATTAGATAAGTATACAATTGAAGGTGATTTAAGACGCGAAGTGAATATGAATATCAAATTACAAATGGAGATTAATTCACATCGTGGAATTCGTCATAAAAAGGGATTACCTGTTCGTGGACAGAGAACAAATAGAAATGCTAGAACTCGTAAGGGTAAAGGTAAAACTGTAGCTAATAAGAAAAAATAATCATAAATAAAAGGAGGTTATGAATATGGCTTATAAACCAAGAAAACGTAAAGTTAAAAAGAATGTACCAGAAGGTAAAGCTTATATTAAATCAACTTTCAACAACACAATTGTAACTATTTGTGATAAGGAAGGAAATGCAATTAGTTGGGCTTCAGCTGGAACATTAGGATTTAAAGGAAGTAAAAAATCTACTCCATTTGCTGCTGGAATGAGCGCAGAAGCAGCTGGTAAAGCAGCATATGATATGGGAATGAGAAAAGTAGAAGTTTTTGTAAAAGGACTAGGATCAGGACGTGAAACAGCTATTCGTTCATTACAAACGGCTGGTCTTGAAATATCTTCAATCACTGATGTAACACCTGTACCACATAATGGATGTCGTCCACCAAAACGTCCACGTGGGTAAAAGAAAAGGAGTGTGTGAAAGTGTTAAACTTTGAAAAACCAATATACAAAATAACAGATTATATAGAAAATAATAATTATGGTAAATTTGAATTAGAACCTCTAGAACGAGGATTTGGTATAACTTTAGGAAATGCTTTACGAAGAGTTATGATTTCAAGTATGCCAGGAAGTGCAATTGTAGCTGTAAGAATTGAAGGAGTCATGCACGAATTTCAAACGATGGATGGGATTGTTGAAGATGTAACATCAATTATTTTGAATTTAAAAAATGTTGTTGTTAAAAATAATTCTGATGAGATTAAAATAGCTCATCTATCTGTCAATGAGGAAAGAGTTGTAACAGCTGCTGATATTGTAGTAGATTCTGATGTTGAAATTATTAATCCAGATCAAGTTATTGCAACCATTGCAAAAAGTGGTAAATTAGAAATGGAGTTTATCATCGCAAATGGTCGTGGATATGTTCAATCAACGGATAATAAGAAATACATAGAAAATGCTAAGGTTGGTTTTATTCCAATTGATGCAATATATTCTCCAATTGAGAGAATTAGTTCAGATGTAGAAAATGCTCGTGTTGGACAAGATGCAAACTATGATAAATTAGTAATGAATGTCAATACAAACGGATCGATTCGTCCAGAGGAAGCAATGGCTTTAGGGGCAAAAATTTTAATCGAACATTTAAATATTATTACTAATTTAAGTGAAATTGCCGATGTAACTGGTATTATGAATGCAAAGCAAGAAGATAGCAAACAAAAGAAATTAGAAACATCTATTGATGATTTAGATTTTTCTGTTAGAGCATACAATTGTTTAAAAAGAGCAGGAATAAATACTTTAGGAGATTTAACAGAGAAATCGGAATTAGAAATGATGAAAATTCGTAATTTAGGTAAAAAATCTTTAAAAGAAGTAATTGATAAAATTAAAGATATGGGACTTAAATTCCGAGATGAAGATTAGTTAGGAGGACACTATGGCTTATAGAAAATTAGGGCGCACAAATAAACATAGAAGAAGCATGTTAGCTAATTTAACTAGAAACGTTATAAAAAAGGAAAGAATCGAAACAACAGAATCACGTGCCAAAGAAGTACGCAAATTTGTTGATAAAATGATTTCCTATGGAAAAGATGGTTCTTTAGTAGCTAGAAGAAAAGCATTGGCTTTTATGCAAAATGACAAAGAAGCAACAACAAAAGTATTTGATGATTTGGCAAAGAGATTTGCGAATCGAAATGGTGGATATACAAGAATTTTAAAACTAACTGAGCGTAAAGGTGATGATGCTCTTATGGTTATTTTAGAATTAGTAGAGGAGGATGCAAAGTAAGCATTCTTTTTTGTTGAAAAATATTTTTTAATGTTATATGATTATTAAAGAAATATAAAGGTAGTGATCAAATATGGATTTAGCCCAATTTATTTTAAAAAAAATGCCTACGGATTTATCAGAAATAGAAAAGGCAAGGTATTTATATATTGAATTAGCTAGACGGGTAACTTTTAGTACTACTTTCCAGAATACAGATGCTAAAACCTTTTTTAAAATGTATAAAGCAACAGTTGATGTTAGACATTTAGAAAACTTTCAAGTTAACTGTGTAATGTGGGCACAATTGTATTCTCAACTTCTAAACATCACAGGTATTAAAAATAGTATAATCAATGCTGGTCATCAATATGTAGAATTTTATATTGATGATAGGAAGATGATTGCTGATGCAACCGAGGGAACTTATACAGATTTATCACGAATTAGGAATTATGACCATACAAAATATTTCGGACCAAGTATTTTTCAAAGATCAGACTCTAAAAACAATGCTATTGATTTTACACAGGACTGGATGAAAGAACTTCATGGTATTGATAAAAAAATTGGATATCATTGTGATAAGGGTAAAAAATTAAAAGATTTAAAAACTTTATTAGTTCAAATTCGCGAAAGCTCTTTAGATTTAAAAGAAATTTTCCCATATGGAAAAATTACGAAAGAAGAAGAATTATGTTTTAAATTAGAATTTTTATATGAAACTATAGGAATAATGAGTGATGGATATTATGAATCAAAGGATTTTGTGAAATATTTACAAGATATGCTGTTAAATGAGGAAGAAAAAAAACAGATAGGGTCCGTAGAGCTAAAAAGGACAAATGGGGATGGGAAAGTAGATATTATTCAATGTATTTATGTTCAGTTTTTAGATGATTTTAAGTATTATCTTTTGACTCCAAATCTTCCAATTCAGCAGTTTAATAAAAGCCAAATTCAATCTCTAGCTGTAAAAGGTTATGGAATTGACAAGAAAAAATTACCTGGGGTATCTTTTCCTAGAAAATTTATAGCAGGAAAGATAAATAAAAATTTGATATATAAATTATATCGAAAACTTCTTTTTAGAAATAAACAAGATAAGATTGATCTATATGCAGATCAAGAAAAGCGCCATCGATAGTTTGTAAGCTAAAACAGAATATGTTATACTGAATATAGTGGTGATCATATGAAAGCTTTAATAACAGGTGCATCATCAGGATTGGGAAAGGATTTTGCTAAAATATTAAGTGGTATGGGATATGATTTAATACTTGTTGCCAGAAGAACAGAACGATTACAGGATTTAAAGGATATTTTAACTACTCAGATAGAGATTAAAACGCTAGACCTTTCTGATTATCAGAATTGTATAAAATTATATGATGAAGTTAAAGAACAACAAATTGATATTTTAATTAATAATGCAGGATTTGGATTATTGGGAAAATTTTTTGAAACAAGTTTGGATAGGGAAATGCAAATGATTGATGTAAATATAAAGGCAGTTCATATTCTTACTAAATTATTTTTAAGAGATTTTATGAATCGTGATAGTGGCTATATTTTAAATATATCTAGTAGTGCCTCCTTTTTTAGTGGACCCTTAATGAGTACATATTATGCTACTAAAAACTATGTAACTAGATTAACTGAAGCAATCTATAAAGAATTACAGGTGGTAAGAAGTAATGTTTACATAGGAGTATTTTGCCCTGGTCCAATTGCTACAGAGTTTAATCAAGTTGCCCAAGTTAAAGAGAATTTAAAAAGTTTAAACTCAGAGAAAGCAGCTAATTATGCAATACATCAGATGTTTTGCCGAAAATTTTTGATTATCCCAGGATTTATGAATAAATGTCTATATTTATTTAGAAATTTTATTCCAAATGCACTATTATTGGCAATTACTTATCGAATTCAGAAAAAGAAAGAAGGAAAAAAATGAAGAAACAGGGATTTACATTGATAGAATTATTAGCTTGTTTAGCTGTTTTAGCAATCCTATCAGGAATTGTTTTATCAAATGTTTATGAAACAAGTAAAAAGAAGAAGGAAGAAATTACAACTTATCAGCAAAAAATGATTACAGACGCTGCAGAGGCTTATATGGCGGATATGATTGATAATACAAATATAGATTGTACTAATACAAATGTTTTGGTAGAGAAATTGATATCGGATGGATATTTATCTAATGAATATGGGAAATTTAAAAATCATAAAGTACTTATAACATGTACTAAAAAGGATTCTAATAATGTTTATACTTATGAACTAAGCTTGTAAAAGTATAAAAAATATAATATAATAACATCTATGTTGGTGATATTATGAAGAATCAAATTATAATGGAAGATATATCCTTTGCATATGGAAAAAATATTATTTTCTCTGGTTTATGCTTAAAAATAAAACAAGGGGATTTTATAACAATATTAGGGTCAAATGCAAGTGGTAAGACTACTTTATCAGAAATTCTTGACTGTAAAATAAAATGTCAAGGAGAATGTATTATAAATGCTCATACTGTAGTGGTATCTTCGGATAGTAAACTTTATTATGATACGCTGCAGGAAGAATTAGAACAGCAATTATTTCCTCCTCATTTAACAAAGAAGAAAAGGAAAGAAAGAATTCAAGAATTAGTCGAAGCATTAGATATTTCACATTATTTAAATTATTCATGTCATTATCTTAGTGCTAGCGAATATGATTTATTCTTGATTGCACGAGCATTAATAGTAGAACCAGAAGTAATAATCTTGGATGATATTCTATCGAATCTAACTTCATTTTATAGAGAGAAAGTATTTCAATATTTGAAAAGATTAAATAGGCAAAAGAAAATGTCTATTGTGAATATTACAACTAATTCTGAAGATAGTGTCTATGGAAAAGAGATTGCTTTTCTTTCAAACCAAAAGATTCTAAGTAGAAATAAGCAAAAAATAACATTATTAAATGATAAACCCTTTATTCAAAATAATATTGATTATCCTTTTATGGCAGATTTATCATTAAAATTAAAATATTATGGGTTAGTAGAGGATTTGATTTTGAAAGATAATAAAATGGTGGATTTATTATGGAAATAAAATTTGATCATGTGGACTATAAATATAAAAAAATCAATTATAAGGATAAAGAGGTGTTAAAAGGAATTAACATAACATTTCAGGAAGGTAAAATTAATGCCTTAGTTGGTTGTGGAAAGACCACACTTCTTCATTTAATAATAGGAATGTTAAAACCTACTTCTGGAAATCTTTATATAGATCAAAAAGATATAACTTCGATTGATTCTTTAAGTATACCATTTGATATAGGTTTTTTATATCAAAATCCAGAAGAATACTTTTCAGAAGAAATTGTATCAAATGAATTAGAACTTCAATTGAAAAGATATCATTACCATTTAGATGAGAAAGAGAAAAGGATTCTGTCTTCCTTAATTATGGTTGGATTAGATGAGAGTTTTTTAAATAAAAAAATTTGTCACTTAAGTAGTAGTGAAAAAAGAAAATTATCGCTTGCTTCTGCTTTAATTTTAAATCCTAAATGTCTTATATTAGATGAACCAACGTCAAACATGGATAAAGAGTTTAAAAAGATGTTAATAAAGTTATTAAGAATGTTAAAAAAAAGATATAAAAAAACGATTATCATTGCTAGCAATGATACAGATTTTCTTTTACAAATAGCTGATTATGTATATGTTTTAGCAGATCAAAAGGTAGTTTTAGAAGGAAAGAATATAGATGTTTTTAAGATGGAATCTGTATTTCACAAATATCATATTTCTGTTCCAAAAATTATTAATTTTGAAAACTTAGTTTTAAAAAAGAAAAATATTAAACTCGGTTACAGAAATGACATTAATGATTTAATTAAAGATATATATCGTAATTATTAAAATACTTATTTATTAAATATAATAGAAGTGAAAAGAGGGATATCATGAGATATTTTATGACATTTTCCTATGATGGAACAGAATATAAAGGATATCAGAAACAACCAAATCAAAGAACAATTCAGGAAGAAATAGAAAAATGCTTAAAAAAGATTAATAATAATAAAGAGGTTGATCTTTATGCCTCAGGGCGCACAGATGCCCATGTACATGCTTTAAATCAAAAGGCCCATTTCAATTTAGATTCTATCATTGATTCTACTAACATAAAAAAAGCGCTAAATAGTATGTTACCAAGAGATATCTATGTCAAACAGGTGGAACAAGTTGATGATGAATTCCATGCTCGTTTTAATGTTACAGGCAAGGAATATATTTATAAGATTAATATGGGAGAATATGATCCTATTGAAAAAGATTATGTGTATCAATATAATAAAAGGTTAGATGTTGTAGAAATTGAAAGGGCACTTAAATATATAGAGGGATATCATAATTTTAAAGCATTTACAAAAGCAAGTGAAGAACAGAGTAATTATGAGAGAAATATCGTACAGGCCACATTAATTAGAAATTATAAAGATGTAAATAAAATCACAATTTCTTTAGTTGGGACAGGTTTCTTAAGATATATGGTAAGAAATATTGTAGGAACTTTAATCGAAATAGGAGAAGGAAAAAGAAAGAGTGAGGATATTATTACAATATTGGAGTCTCAGGATCGTAAGCAAGCTGGAAAAACAGCTAGTCCTGTTGGCTTATATTTGAAAGATGTTTTTTATTAAAATGATGGATAGATTAAAAGTTTAAATAATATTATTGAACTTTTTTTATTGACATAAATTATGATAAAAAATGTAAAGTCCATTGTTTTTTTGAAAATACGATTGACGATTATCCTCTTTATGATGTATTTTTATTGTAGAGGAGTCGATAATTATGAAAAAGATTTTAGGGATTCTTATGATTTTAGTATTATTTTCTATGGATATTGTTTCAGCTAAAAGCTCTGTATCCATTTCTTCTAGCGAAAAAGAATTTAAAATTTATCCATCTACAGATAGCTCAAGCTATAAAATTTATTATCAATTTGTAAAAGTATCTAATGAGAATTTGAAAGTGAAAGAGGATTTACAGAATACACTTAAAAATTTAGAAGGACAACTATCAAACTCAGAGAATGAGTATTCTAAAACAGAAAATATAAAAAATACAGCAGTTGAAAATATTACCCGTGCAGAGGCGGCTAAAACAAGTGCTGATACAGACTATCAAAATTTGTTAAGTGATTTTACTGTAAGAGAGAATAACTTATCTAAGAATATTGATGGGAGACTTAATTGTGTAAGAAGTACAACTTGTCAAACTTCGGATACAGAACAATCTTTACAAGAAGAATTTGAATCAGGAAGATCAAGAATAGAAACAGAAAGACAGGCAGCAACAAATAATTATAATCAAGAGATATCTAAAATAAATAGCGATATGACATTTTATACTTCTGTTGCTAATGAATCGTCGTCTAAATTAGAACAGCTTCAAAATGATATTAACTATTACTCTAATAAGATTAATCAAATACAAGAAGAAATGGTAGATTTAACAAAGTATGATAATAATAAATGGCTAGAGACAACTAATTTAGTAATTCCAAAATTAACTTCTGAGTCTGAAGAACAATATGTTTTATGGATTAAACTTCAAACAAAAGAAGGAGAAATTGTTTATGCATCAGCAGACGGAAAAACTTTAGTAGAAAAAAATACTACTGTGAAAAATAATTCAAATCAAAAAACTGCTTCCAATCAAAAGGTCAAGAATCCTAATACTTCAGATTCTATATTGAAATATGGATGTGCTCTTTTACTACTTGTAACAGGATCAGTATTAGTGACAAAAAAATTAAAATTGATGAAATAATCGCTTTAGCGATTATTTTTTGTCATATAATGGCTATTTTTTTTATTTCTAATTCATAGATATCTCTAATATATATTTTTTAGGAGGGATCTATGAAGACAGATACTAATATATTGACAGGATTAACACAAAAAGAGGTAACAAATAATAAGAAAATTTATGGAGAAAATAGGATATCTAAAATAGAACAAACTAACTTTTTAAAAAAATTTATAGAAACTTTAGGAGATCCAATTATTCGAATCTTATTGATTGCCTTAGGAATTAAAACTGTTTTTTTAATCAAAGATTTTGACTGGTATGAAACAGTAGGAATTGTGATTGCTATCTTTTTAGCTTCTTTTATTTCCACAATTTCAGAATATGGAAGTGAACAAGCCTTTACGAAACTTCAAGAAGAGGCATCTAAGATAAAATGTCGTGTAAGACGAGATGGGATAATAAAGGAGTTAAATGTTGAAGAAGTTGTAGTAGGTGATATTATTTTATTGGAAGCAGGAGATAAAATTCCAGCAGATGGTGTATTAGTAAAAGGGGAAATTACAGTCGATGAATCATCATTAAATGGAGAAGCAAAAGAACAATATAAGTATGCATTACAGGGAATTCCAAGGGAAGAAAATAATGTATATCGTGGAACAGTCGTTTATAGTAAAAATGGAATTATGATAGCAACAAGTGTAGGAGATAAAACAATATATGGTAAAATAGCTAGCGAATTATCAGAAAAATCTCCAGATAGCCCTTTAAAAATAAGATTACGTCATTTAGCTAAGATTATTAGTATTATTGGATATATTGGAGCTCTTTTAGTTTCTTTATCTTATCTTTTTTCTGTTATCTTTATAAAAAATCATTTTGATTCTACTTTAATTCATCAAACTTTAACTAATTTTTCTTTAATGTCAGGGTATATTCTTCATGCTTTAACTCTTAGTGTAACTATCATAGTAGTAGCAGTTCCTGAGGGACTTCCTATGATGATTACTTTGGTTTTATCTTCTAATATGAAGCGCATGTTAAAGAATAATGTCTTAGTTAGAAAGATGACAGGGATAGAAACAGCTGGAAGTTTAAATATCTTATTTTCTGATAAAACAGGTACGATTACAAAAGGTAAATTGGAAGTAGTTGGTCTTATAGATGGCGCTTTTCATGAGTATCATAGCGAGCATGATCTAGAGAAAATTCCAAAATTACATCATTTATTTAAAAAGTCGATTGTTTGTAATAATGCTAGTACTTATGATGAGAATAGAATTCCGATAGGGGGAAATATAACAGATCGTGCTCTTTTAGGTTTTATTAAAAGTGAAATTTACTCTTATAATAAATTAGAGGTGATTCCTTTTAATAGTCAAAATAAATATTCTATTACAAAAATAAAAGATCAAAAGTTGGAGAAATTAATTAAGGGAGCTCCAGAAAAATTATTAGATTATTGTAGTCATTATTACGATTCCATGGGAATGAAGAGAAGATTTCTAGGAAAGGAAAAGTATCAGTCAAAAATTCATGGGTATACGCAAAAAGGTATTCGAGTTCTCGCCTTGGCAATTAATGATAACTATGATTTAGAGAATACTTTTTATAATTTGACTCTTGTTGGAATTGTGTTAATTAAAGATGAAGTTCGAAAAGAGGCTATAGAAGGGATTAAATTAGTAGATAAGGCCCATATTCAAACAGTAATGATTACTGGAGATAATAAAGATACTGCTATATCTATTGGTAAAGAGGTAGGATTGATTAAAAATAATAACGATTTAATATTAACAAGTACTGAGTTAAGTCATAAATCTGATGAAGAAATTAAAAAAATTTTACCACAATTAAAAATAGTGGCCCGTGCTTTGCCACAAGATAAAAGCAGATTAGTAAAGATTGCTCAAAGTATGAATTTAGTAGTTGGAATGACAGGAGATGGTGTGAATGATGCTCCTGCACTTAAAAAAGCGGATGTTGGATTTTCTATGGGAAGTGGCACAGAAGTGGCAAAAGAAGCTAGTGATATTGTGATTCTAGATGATAACTTTTTATCTATATCAAAAGCTATTTTATTTGGAAGAACAATATTTAAAAGTATCCGAAAGTTTATAATTTTTCAATTGACTGTTAATATGTGCGCAATTAGTTTATCTATTATTGGTCCATTTATTGGTGTTGATACCCCTGTAACAGTTATTCAAATGCTTTGGATTAATATGGTGATGGATACACTTGCAGGACTTGCCTTTTCATTTGAACCACCTTTAATAGAATATATGGAAGAAATTCCAAAGAAAAAAGAAGAGGGGATTATTAATCGATATATGTTACACGAGATATTATTTACGGGGACCTATTCTTCTTTGCTTTGTATTTTCTTTTTAAAAAATCCGTTTATTCATTCACTATTTAGGAATGGATCAAACGATCAATACTTTATGACTGCATTTTTTGGGTTATTTATTTTTATAGGAATTTTTAATTGTTTTAATGCACGAACAAATCGATTAAATTTGGTCGCAAATTTATTTAAAAATAGCATTTTTGTGGGTACTATTATTTTTATATTTATTGTTCAACTAATTTTAATATATTATGGTGGTGATTTATTTCGTACAGCAGGTCTTACTTTAAAGGAATTGGAGATTATGATTTTAATTGCTTTTACTGTAATTCCAATCGATTGGATTCGAAAAATGCTTCTTCGTAGTCGTGGATATAAGGGTGGCGTATAGCCATCTTTTTCTTTTTTGTCGGTATAGCATTGACTTTATTGTCGAATTATGTATAATTTATTTAGGTGGTAAGATGGTTTATTCATATAAGGACTTAAATAAAAAGGGCTATAGTGATTATCAAATTAAAAGGATGGTGAGAGAGAAGAAACTTTATTTAATTAAGAAGGGAAGTTATTCTACTGTAAAGAATTTTAATTATTTGGAATATATAGCTAGAAAACATCCTAACGCCGTTATTACATTGGAAAGCGCGAGTTATTGTTATGGGCTATTAAGAGAGGAGAAAGATTTTTATAGGATTGCAACAAAACAAAAGGACAGAAAAATTCATGATGAAAAAATCAAACAAATTTTTATGACAGATTCCTTGTATCATATAGGGATTCAAGTAATTACTTATAAAGGTTTTCAAATTAAAATTTATGATTTAGAGCGATTATTGATAGAAGTAGCTAGGAATAAAATAGTATTATCATATGATGATTATCATGAAATTATGGATAGTTATAGAAAAATTTCTCGTTTAATTAAGAAAGAAAAATTAAATGAATATATGAAGTATTTTAAAGATGAAAAGGTAAAACAAAGAATAAAACAAGAGTTGGCGATATAAATTTTATATCAAAAGTTAACTGATAGCTAAAATAGGAGTGATAAAATGATTAAATTTATAGTGTGTGATGATCAATCAGAATTTCGGAAAAAAGTGATTAAACATATTAATAAAATTATGGTGAAGTCAAGTACTGATTATGATATAGAGGAATTTAGTGGATTTGATAAAAAATTTAATACTATCATTCATGATGATATTACAACTAAAATTTATATTTTAGATATAGAATTACCAAATGTTTCTGGTATTGATATTGCAAGAAAGATTAGAAAGACAGATTGGAATAGTATCATTATTATGGTTACTTCTCATAATGAGTTAGGTTATGATGCATTAAAGGCTCAAATTATGTTACTTGGGTTCATTTCTAAGTTTGATAATTGTAGTGGTAATTTAGATAAAGTATTACAAAAAGCAGTTTCAAATGTGGGAGATAAGAAGGTATTACATTTTGAATCAGCTGGTATTTCTTATAGAATTTATTTGGATGATATTATTTATGTTCTTAAAGATACAATTGAAAGAAAATGTCTTATTAAAACAACTTATAGTGATATTTTAATTAATAAAACTATGACAGAAATGGTTGCAGAATTAGATAAAAGATTTTATTTATCGCATAGAAGTTGTGTAGTGAATACAGAGAAAATATATAAAGTTGATTTTAAAGAGAATACAATTTATTTTCGTGGTGGAGAATCCATTAATTTGATCTCTAGAGATAAAAGGAAGGGATTAAAAGAATATGTTGGAATGGATTAGTTGGTTTGTAATAGGGTATTTATT
>CANOTJ010000009.1 GCA_947570175.1 uncultured Mycoplasmatota bacterium
GTCGAAGTAATTTATGTGACTATTTTGAAAAAACAAAAGAAGAAATGCAAGAAATCATTTCAAAATTACCTAAAGAAGATAAAGAATTTTTACAAGATTTGTATGGTAGTGATTATAGTAAGATAATACCACGAGGAACTAAAATAGATAAGAATAGGCAAATAAAAATATTTGATCATATTGATCAATTATTAGAAAAAAGTGAAGTAAAAACCAGAAAAAGTCGAAGTAATTTATGTGACTATTTTGAAAAAACAAAAGAAGAAATGCAAGAAATTATTTCGAAATTGCCTAAAGAAGATAGAAAGTTTTTACAAGAATTATATGATACTAACTATAGTAAATTCATTCGGGAGGAAAATGAACTTGATGATAATAATTTGGTTGTAATATTTTATCATATTGATCAAGTTTTAAAAAAACGTCAAGTAAAAACTAGAAAAAGTCGAAGTGATTTATGTGGTTATTTTGAAAAAACAAAAGAAGAAATGGATCAGATAGCATTGCAATTATCTAAAGAGGATTTGGAACTTCTCCAAGAGTTTTATGATAAGGATTATAAAAGAATTATTTCAAAAGAGATAACATCTCAACAAAAAAATCATCTTTATTATTCTTTAAAGTGTATAATACAAGGAAAGTCTGTGAAAACAGAAAGTACCCAACAACCGCAAGATAAAGAGGAATCTTATGTAGAAGAGGGGTTAACGAAAGAAGATTTTGAAGATTTATCAAAAATGATAAATCAAAATACAATGGAAAAACAAGCGAAAAAAATGTCCATAGAAGAGAGTATTATATTTATCTTAAGAAATAAGATTTATGATAGTAAAGAATTCTCGGTAGAAGCTATTTCTGAATTTTTACAAGAAGATCCCAAAGTCATTAAAAAAATAGAAAAAAGAGCACTTATGACTTTTAAACAACAACTAACTTCTTTAAATTCAGAATTAAAAGAAAATGAATGTCCAAAAACATTTTCATTAAAAGGATGATGTTATATGAAAAAAATATATCAGGAAACATTAAAAAAGATTTTAAATAAATATCAGATATATGAACCATTGATTTCTTTGGATGAATTAAAAAAACAGATTCAAAAAAACTTTCATTATTCTAACCAAACAGAAAATATTGCTCCAGATATTGCTATGAAAATGGAAATGGATGACTTTGTATTTTATTATTTATGTCAACAAGCCAAAGAAAATATAGATTTGGAAATATTTATGATAGAAAAACTAACTAGTCTTTGTAATATCATATATAGAAAAATATTGCACCCTTCCTTTGATAGTGCAAGTATGAGAGAATACATTCTAATGAAAGCCATTGAATCTTACGATGGGACAATTTCTTTTTCCCTTCATTTAACTAGAGTGATTAAAAAAGAGGAACAGGAAATCAATCAACCATCTTTGAAAACAAAACAAATAGACAAGGAATCAAAGTCAAAAGAGACGTCGGTAAAAACCATAATTGATGAAATTGAACTATACCGTAAAAAACACTTGATTTCGAATACTCCTAGTTATTTTGAGTACATTTTTCATTCATTTTTTATGGCTGATTTTATTCAGGTAGAAGATGTACAATTTCGAAAGTATTTATTATTAAAGAATGGATATTATGAAGGATTATATTTTACCAATCAAGATATTCAAGTCTTATTAAAAGAATCTGAAGAACAAATCAAAAAATATCAAATTCAAAATTTAGAAATACTAAAAGAAAGAATTAGCCAATTATTTGATCAAGCAAGTATTTTCTTAGAAAGAACAAATTCCTTGACATTCAGTAGTGCAAATAAATAAAACGATAGATAACTTTTAGAAAAATGATATCAAAATATATCATTTTTTTGGGATTTTTGCTATAATGAAAACTAGGTGGAATATATGAAAAATATATATGGTATAACATTAACCGATTTAGAAGATTATTTTTTAAAAATAGGAGACAAAAAATTTAAAGCAATTCAGGTATTTGAATGGCTATATAAAAAACGAGTAAAATCTCTAGAGGAAATGAGTAATATTAAAAAGGAAACTCTAGAACGAATGAAACAAGATTTTACCTTTTCTAGAATAAAGATGATTGCTCAAAAACAGGGAAAGAATGTTACAAAATTTTTATTTGAACTAGGGGACCACGAGAAAGTAGAGGCAGTACTAATGAATCACGACTATGGAAATAGTTTGTGTGTTTCTAGTCAGGTTGGTTGTAATATGGGGTGTACCTTTTGTGAAAGTGGAAGATTAAAAAAAATTAGAAACTTAGAAGTTCATGAAATGGTTTTACAAATTCTATCGATTGAAGAAACTTTACATCTTAGAGTTTCCCATGTTGTATTAATGGGAATTGGTGAACCTTTTGATAATTATGATCATATTATTTCATTTATTGATATTATCAATAGTGGAAAAGGAATGGATATTGGGGCTCGACATATTACAGTATCTACTTGTGGGATTATTCCTAAAATTAAGGATTTTATTGACAATGGCAGACAAGTGAATTTAGCAATCTCCCTGCATGCTTCTAATGACACCTTAAGAAGTCAATTAATGCCAATTAATAAAGCATATCCTTTAAAGGAATTAATTGCTGTATTAAAACAATATATCCAAAAAACCAATCGTCGAGTAACTTTTGAATATATTTTATTAGAAAAAGTCAATGACTTTGAGCAAAACGCTTTGGAACTTGCCCACTTAATTCATGGAATGAATGCTTATGTAAATTTAATTCCATACAATGAAACAAGCCATATTGAATATAAAAAAAGCAATCAAAAACGAATCTTAAAATTTTATGATATTTTGAAAAAAAATCACATTCAAGTTACTATTCGAAGAGAATTTGGAAGTGAAGTAATGGCTGCATGTGGACAATTGCGAGCAAACTATGAAAGGAGTTAAAGTATGAGATATTATTATTTAACAGATCCCGGAAAAGTTCGAGATCATAATGAAGATAGTGTTGTAATAACGGAAAATTCTAGTAAAGAAATTTTACTTGCTGTAGCGGATGGAATGGGTGGACATAATGCTGGTGAGGTTGCTTCTAGTATTGCTATCTCTCATATAGGGAAACGATTTAGAGAAATGAGCTCAGTCGGAAACCAAGAAGATGCCTTTAATTGGTTAAAAGAAATTTTTAGTGAGATTAATGTATTAATTTACAAGCATACAGAGGAACATCCAGAAAGTAAAGGAATGGGTACAACCTTAGTAGTTGCTATTTTAACGGATGAATTTCTACTGTTTGGAAATATTGGAGATTCTTCAGGATTTGTTGTAAAGAATAATGCATTACATAAGATTACAGAAGATCATACCCTTGTTAATTTACTTGTAAAATCAGGGGAACTAACCGAAGAAGAGGCAAAAGATCATCCAAGAAAAAATGTTTTAATGAAAGCCTTAGGAGCTATTACTAATGTAGAAATAGATATTTTTTCGGTAGAAAAGGATATTGATGGAATTATGTTATGCAGTGATGGTTTAACAAACATGTTAGATACAGAACAAATTATGAAAGTGTTAAATGAGGAATTGACAATAGAAGAAAAATTACAAAAACTAATTTTTAAATGTAATAATCGTGGTGGAAACGATAATATTTCTATTGCGTATTTAGATAAAGGTGGTGCAGAATGATAACAAGAGGTCAAAAAATAAATGAACGTTATGAAATTATAAGAAGCATTGGGGAAGGCGGAATGGCAAATGTATATTTGGCCCGTGATTTAATTTTAGATCGTGATGTAGCGGTTAAAATTTTACGTGGCGATTTAGCAGGAGATGATAAGTTTGTTAGAAGATTCCAAAGAGAGGCGATTGCTGCCAGTAGCTTATCTCATCCTAATATCGTTGAAATGTATGATGTTGGAGAAGATGATGGAAAATACTTCATTGTTATGGAATATATAGAGGGAAGAACCCTAAAAAGTTTAATAAAAAAACGTGGAGCTTTAACATTATCAGAAACAATGGATATCATGTTACAAATTACAAGTGGACTTTGTTGTGCACACGATAGTTATATTATTCATCGTGATATCAAACCTCAAAACATCTTAATATTAGATGATGGTCGTGTAAAAATAACCGATTTTGGAATTGCCATGGCATTAAATAGCAATGAATTAACACAAACAAACTCTGTGATGGGATCTGTTCACTACTTACCACCAGAACAAGCCAATGGAACAGGATCCACAGTACAAAGTGATGTATATTCAGCAGGTATTTTAATGTATGAATTATTAGTAGGAAAACTTCCATTTAAGGGAGAAAATGCGGTTGAGATTGCTATTAAGCAAATGAAAGATAGAATTCCAAGTGTTCGTGAAATTAATCCAGATATTCCTCAAAGTGTTGAGAATGTTATATTAAAAGCTACGGCGAAAAATCCTAAAAATAGATATAAAACAGCTTTAGAAATGCATGAAGATTTAAAAACAGTTTTAAATAAAGAACGTTTAGATGAAGAAAAGTGGGTATATCCATATCCAGAAGCTGAGATAGATGAAAAAGTAGGAAATAGTCGTTTAAAAAGAAACGAAAATAAAGTACCAAATGAATCAGAAGAGGAGAAAAAAACAAATAAAGCCTTAATCATAGCAGGTTCAATTTTAGGAGGGTTAGTTGTACTATCCTTGATTGTTTTTTTCCTAGTACCAAAGATAGGTGGAAAATCTATAGAAATACCAGATGTATCAAATATGACTGTTGCGCGAGCAAAAGCAAAACTTCAAAATAAAGGTTTGGAAGTAGATGCTAGTCAAAAAAAAGAATATAGTTCTAAAATTAAAAAAGGAAAAGTAATTAGAACTTCTCCAGGCAAAGGAAAGACAACTAAAAAAGGAAGTAAAATTAAATTAATTGTTTCAAAAGGAAAAGAAGGAATCAAAGTAGAAGATTATACTGGAAAAGATTATAAAAAGATTAAATCAAAATTAGAAAAAGCTAAGATAGAAGTAAACTTAATAGAGGAAGAGCATTCTGAAGACGACAATATGAAAGAGGGATCTATTGTTAGTCAAGATGTGGAAGAAGGAACAACATTAAAATCTGGTGATACAATTAGCTTAACCATTGTCAAATTAATTAATGTTTACCCAGATTTTGTAAATGAAGGATATACATTATCTAAGGTTCAATCGTTTTGTAGTGAGCATGGAATCTCATTAGACGCAACAGAAAAGGAAACAAATGATGCAACCGAGGGAAGTATTATCTATCAAAGTAGAGCAGCGGGAACAAAAGTAGTGAGCGGTGTGACATTAAAAGTAACAATTGCAAAGAAAATACAAGAAGTTCAAGTAAGTTCGATTACTTTAAATCGTGGGGATCAAAATCTATTAGTAGGGGATACTGTTAATTTAACAGCGACCATAAATCCAAGTAATGCTACCAATAAAGCTCTTACTTGGAAAAGTAGTAATACAGGAGTTGCTAGAGTAAATAATGGTACAATTACGGCTGTAGGGAAAGGAAGAGCAACAATTACAGTATCATCAGAAAATGGAAAAAGCAATTCGATTGAAGTGATTGTTTCAGAAAATTTAGAAGAAGAATAATGCAGGAAGGAAAAATTATAAAAATAATCAGTAATGATTATACTGTGTTAAGTGATCAAGAGTATATTTGTAAAAGCAGGGGGAAATTTCGAAAAGAGAAGATTACTCCATTAGTAGGAGATAATGTCATATTTGATGGCAATCAAAATTATATTTTAGAAATAAAACCTAGAAAAAATGAATTGGTTCGACCACCTGTTGCTAATATTGACCAAGCATTTATTATTACAAGTGTCAAACACCCCAATTTTTCTGCTAACTTATTAGACAAATTGATTAATATTATTGAGTTTAATAGGATAGAACCGATTCTTTGTTTTACAAAATTGGATCTACTAAATAAGGAAGAACAAAAAGAGATGGATGTAATTATGAAATATTATCAACAAATCGGTTACAAAGTTTTTCATAATACAGAAATAAAGGAACTCAAAAAACAATTTCAAAATAAAATCAGTGTTTTTACTGGTCAAACAGGAGCGGGGAAATCTACTTTACTAAATAAAATCAATCCCAATTTGAAAATTAAAACAGATGAAATATCTTATGCTTTAGGAAGAGGAAAACATACTACCCGTCATGTAGAATTGATTCCTATTGAAAACGGTTTCGTTGCAGACACTCCAGGATTTTCTAGTATTGATTTTTTTGATATGAACCCAAGTGACATTCGCGATAATTTTATCGAATTTGAACGGTATAAAGAGAAATGTAAATATCGTGATTGTATGCATGATAAAGAAGATGAGTGTTCTATTAAGAAAAAAGTAACGATAGGTGAAATATTAAAATCCAGATATGAAAATTATTTAAATTTTATTCATAATAGGAATATGAGGTGATGTTGATGTTATCCATATCAATTTTAGGTTTTTTAGAAAAGTCTACTTTAGATAAACAAGATATTAAAAAAATTGATTCCCAAGATTTTGAATATATCCATTTGGATATTATGAATCAAGATTTTGTTTCAAAAAATTCTAAAGAGAATACTCAAATTAAAGAGTATTTACAAGAAATAAATCATCCACTAGATATTCATTTAATGGTAGGTGATATTATACAATACATAGATGTTTATCAAGATTTGAATCCTGCCTATATCACTTTTCATATTGAGGCAACTAAAAATCCTATGCATATCATAGAATATATCAGAAAGAAAAATATAAAAGTTGGAATTGCCATCAATCCTAAAACAGATATAGAAAAAATACACCCTTATTTAAATATGATTGATTTGGTACTTGTGATGAGTGTAGAGCCAGGCTATGGCAATCAAAAATTTATAGATATTCGTTCTAAAATAAAGAAACTAATCCAAATTAGAAAAGAATATAATCACTCTTTTTTAATCGAAGTAGATGGTGGAATTAATAATCAAACCGCCCCCCTTATTCAACAGGCAGATATAATAGTAGTAGGAAGCTATATCACTTCAAAAGAGGATTACAAAATGGCAATTGATCAAATAAAAAAGAATTTCAAATAAAACAAAAAAACTAGTCAAACTGGCTAGTTTTTTTCTTTATAGCTATCACACATTGTAGTTTCTTTTTCTCCATCCCCATGACAATTGCAGATTTTGACTTTCTTTAATTTACACATATCACATTCACAATCGCAATGTTTACAATCGTAAACAGAACAGTTTATGGTTTGTTCTTTTTTCATTTTATCACCCAATATTATTTTGGATTTAAAAAGGATTTTCATTCATAAAAAACAAAAATTTTAATAAAATGATATAGGTGATTTTATGGACAAGATAAAAATTGGAATACCAAGAAGTATGTACTATTATTATTATAAAGACTTATGGATAAATCTTTTAAAACAGTTGGGATTTGAAATCATCATTAGTCCTAAAACAAATAAACAAATTATGAATTTAGGAAATCAATATGCATATGATGAAATGTGTCTGTCTTTAAAAAACTATATTGGACATGTTGCGTATTTACAGGGAAAATGTGATTATATTTTAGTTCCAAGAATTGATAATTTTGGGTCAGATAATCAGACATGTACCAACTTTTTAGCTACCTTTGATATTATTCATAATTTGTTTGAAGAAAATCTCTTAAATTATAATATTGATTATAATCATCATGAAACAGAATTAAAAGGATTTATCCACTTATTAAAACCATTTGGAATTTCTAAAAAAGAAATAGTTACAACTTATTTAGAAGTAAAAGAAAAAATAAAAGTACAACAAAAAAATGAAGTACGAACCAATTTAAAAAAATTAAACTCCTTAAATATCAAAATTCTTATAGTTGGTCATCCTTACAATGTCTATGATGATTATATAGGGAAACCAATTATAAAAATTTTAAAACAATTACAAACAGAAATCATTTATAGTAATTTATTCAATCCTAAGATTGCCCAAGAAGAAAGTAAAAAAATATCCAAAACTTTATATTGGAAATATAGTAAAGAAATTATCGGATGTATTCCAAGAATCATAGGGAAAATAGATGGAATTATTTTTCTCTCAACATTTCCATGTGGTTTAGATAGTCTTGTAAACGAACTTGCTATTCGAAAATTAAAACTTCCGACTTTAAATTTAGTCATTGATGATATGGATAGTTTAACTGGTTTTGAAACTAGGTTAGAAAGTTTTGTAGATGTGGTAAGGGAAAGGAAGAAACAAAAAAATGAAGAAAAAAATTAGTTTTCCTCAGATGGGAAATTATTACATTGTTGCGAAATACTTATTTGAACATATTCTAGATGCTGAAATTATGACGCCACCCAAAATAACTTCTAAAACTATTGAAATCGGCTCTAAACATAGTCCTGATTTTGTTTGTACGCCTTTTAAGTATACATTAGGAACGATGATTGAATCATTAGAAAAAGGCGCAAATGTTTTATTTCAAGCTGGAGGAGGATGTCGTTATGGATATTATAGTGAACTACAAGAGGAAATATTAAAGGAGTTAGGATACGAATTTACCTATATTAACTTTGTTAGTGAAGGAGAAAATGATTTAAAAAAAATATATCACTATTTAAAACAAATTGATCCGCATTTTAAAATCAGAAAAGGACTTTATTATCTATTTATTGCTTCTAAAATGGTAAAATATATGGATAAAATAGATGATTATATTCGTTTAAATATTGGATTTGAAATAAAGAAAAATAGTTTTCAAAATTTGAATCAAAAAATGCTAAAGGAATTTAGTAAAGCCCGTGGTTATTTTCATTTAAGAAGGATTTATCACCAATATAAAAAGAAATTTCGAAAAATAGAAATTCAAAAACCAAAACATCCATTAAAAGTAGGAATTATTGGAGAATTGTATACTGTAATGGAACCTTTTTCCAACTATTATTTAGAAATAGAGATGGCTAGATATGGAATTGAGATTAAAAGATATACCAATGTTCATTATTTATTATTCGAAAAAGGGAAAAAGATAAAAAAATACTTAAAATATGCAAGAGAGTATATTCATTATAAAATGGGATCAGATGCTGCGGATAATATTGCTCGAACAAAATACTTATGTGAACAAAAATATGATGGTATTATTCATATCAAATCATCCTTTTGTACTCCAGAAATTGGAGCTATGCCTATTATCAATAAGATTTGTAAAGAATATGATATGCCAATTATTTTCTTCTCCTTCGACTCTAGTACCTCAGAGGTAGGTATTAAAACGAGATGTGAAGCTTTTTATGACATGATAGAAATGAGGAAAAAACATGAAAGATTGTTATCTAGGAATTGATATTGGCTCAATATCAACCAAAGGAGTCATTATTGATGATCATCAAAAAATTATAAAATCCCTTTATATTTGGACAGAAGGAAATCCGAAGGAAGCAACAAAAAGATTAATAACAAAATTAAAAGAAAGTTTAGAAGCAAATTATGTAATAAAGGGGGTAGGAACAACAGGAAGCGCTAGAAAATTAATCGGTTTAATGTTAGACGCCTGTGTTGTAAAAAATGAGATTACAGCTCATGCAATAGGAACACTCTCTAGATATCCATCTGTTCGTACCATTTTAGAAATTGGTGGTCAAGATTCTAAAATGATTCTTTTAAACAGGGGGATTATCACAGATTATTCAATGAATACATTATGCGCAGCAGGAACTGGATCTTTTCTATCTAGTCAGGCAAAACGTTTGGGAATTGATATTCAGGATTTTGGAAAACTGGCACTTCAAAGTAATAATCCTGTGAAAATTGCTGCAAGATGTACTGTATTTGCCGAATCTGATTTGATTCACAAAGCCCAGGTTGGTTATCAAAAAAAAGACATTATAGCAGGGCTTTGTAAAAGCATTGTTCTAAACTATTTAAATAATGTTGGAAAAGGTAAAAAAATAGTTGGTCCAATTGTTTTTCAAGGTGGAGTTAGTAAAAATGAAGGAGTTGTGAAATACTTTGAAGAAGTATTAAAACAAAAAATTATAGTGGATCCTGATAGTCATTTAATGGGGGCTTTAGGAATTGCCATTTTAGCAAAGAATAATAAACGTAAGCAAGCTTATCATTTGGATCTTCAAGAAGTATCATTTGATACAGTAGGAATGGAATGTAATCAGTGTCCAAATAATTGTGAAATATTAAAAATTTATAAAAATAAAAAGCTCATTGATGCTTGGGGGAGTAGGTGTGGGCGTGAGTTTACAAAATAGTTGACAAGCAAAAATTATTAGTGTATAAATGGTACTAGATAAAAAAAGGAAGTGGATTATGCCTAAAAACTTAGTAATAGTGGAATCACCTAGTAAGTCAAAAACCATAGAGAAATACTTAGGAAAAGATTATAAAGTAGTATCATCCAAAGGACATATTCGAGATCTTGCTACTTCAGGAAAATTCGGCCTTGGAGTGGATATTGAAGATCATTTTAAACCAAATTATAAAATTATTCGAGGAAAAAAGAAAGATGTAGATAGTTTAAAAAAAGATTGTAAATCTTCTGATTTTATTTATCTTGCAACCGACCCTGATCGTGAAGGGGAAGCGATTAGTTATCATTTATATGAAGAACTTGGTTTAACAGAAGAAAATTCTAAGAGAATTGTTTTTAATGAAGTTACCAAAAATGCTGTTTTGGAAGCTTTGAAACATCCAAGGAAAATTGATCAAGACTTAGTAAACTCACAAGAAACGAGAAGAATACTCGATCGAATCATCGGGTTTCGTTTAAGCAAACTTATGCAGTCTAAAACAAGTGGCTCTAGTGCAGGTCGTGTACAAAGTGTAGCATTAAAGTTAATTGTTGATAGAGAACGTGAAAGAGAAGCTTTCAAAGAAGAAGAGTATTGGACTATTACTGCTCAATTTCCAGAAATGGAAGCAGATCTTTTTGAGTTTAACCATAAGAAAATAGAGATTAAAAATGAAAATCAAGCAAATCAAATTTTAGAAATATTGGATCCCACTTTTGTAGTAGAGAAAGTAGAGAAAAAAGAGAAAAATAAATATAGCCCTATGCCATTTACAACCAGCACTTTACAACAAACTGCTTCTAATAAATTAAATATGAATGCTAGAAAGATTATGAGTCTTGCCCAAAAACTATATGAAGGAATTGATATTGGAAGTGAGACAGTGGGCTTAATTACTTATATGCGTACCGATTCTACCAGATTATCTAATGATTTTACTGGTGAAACACTTTCCTATATTCAAAAAGAATTTGGAAAAGATTATGTTGGAAGCGTAAAAGTTGCTAAGAAAAAGGACAATGTACAAGATGCTCATGAAGCAATTCGTCCAACTAGTATTCAAAGAACGCCAACAGAGATGAAACCTTATCTAAGTGATGATGAATTTAAATTATATCGTTTGATTTACTACCGTG
Source organism: uncultured Mycoplasmatota bacterium (assembly GCA_947570175.1). Lineage (GTDB taxonomy): Bacteria > Bacillota_I > Bacilli_A > RF39 > UBA660 > UMGS1271. Next base: position 11,437 of record CANOTJ010000009.1, read on the forward strand.
CTTTAGCTTCTTTAATGAGTCCCGCTAAAATCAATCATACAACCATTATTTTAGAAAATCAAAATTATCAATTTAAAGCAACTGGTAGTATTATTACTTTTGATGGATATTTAAAAATTTATAAAGATTATGAAGACACAAAAGATAAAATGATTCCATCTATCACTCAAGATCAAAAGTTGATTTCAGAGAAAATTATAAAAGAACAACACTTTACACAACCCCCTGCCCGATATACAGAAGCAACCCTTGTAAAGGCAATGGAAGAATTAGGAATTGGAAGACCAAGTACTTATGCAACAATTATGGGAAATATTAAAGATCGTGGTTATGTAAATATAGATCAAAGAAGGTTTATACCAACCGATATTGGTTTTGAAGTAACAGATAAATTACAAGAATTTTTTAGTCATATTATTAATGTGGAATATACTGCTAATATGGAAACAAATTTAGATGAAATAGCTGATGGAAAAATTGTATGGTATGAAACACTCGAAAAATTCTATCAAGAATTTGAACCTTCCGTAGAAGAAGCTTTTAATAAGATGGAAAAGAAAGCACCAGAAGAAACTGGAGAGAACTGTCCAAATTGCAATCATCCATTAGTAAAAAGAAAAGGAAGATATGGAGAATTTGTAGCTTGTAGTAACTTTCCAGAGTGTAAGTATATAAAAGCAGATCCAAAAGAAGAAGTAATTGTTACAGATTGCCCAAATTGCGATGGAAAAATTATTGAGAAAAAAAGTAGGAAAGGGAAAATTTTCTATGGATGTAATCAATATCCCACTTGTAAAACAGCATATTGGGATCAACCAACTGGTGAAAAATGTCCAGAATGTGGAAATATGTTAGTAGAGAAAAAAGATAAAATAAAGTGTAGTAATTGTGACTTTGAAAAATAAGTCACTTTTTGTTTAGGATTATGAACTTTAAATAAAATTTATTTCAATATTATAGAAAAATATGATAAAATATACTTAGGAGTTGATACTATGAAAAATTATTATATTGACCTTGGATCATCTACTATAAAAGTATATAGTTATGAAAAGGAATTAAAATTGATAGAAGAACATTCTATTTATTTTAAAAATGGATTTGATTCAGAAAAAGGAATCAGTGAGAATAATTTAAAAGAATTATGTGATTATTTTACAAAAATAAAATCTAAGTATGATTTAAAATATGATAATACTCATATTTATGTTACTGGTATTTTTAGAAACCTAATTTTACAGAGAAAACAAGATTTAGTGAAGCTATTCAATAATCAATTTGATTTGCATTTTAATATTATTAGTCATGGTATTGAAAACTATTATTTAGCTAAAGCAATGGAAAATGATTATAATAGTAAAAAAGTTTTAATTATTAATATGGGTGGTAAAACAACAGAATTGGTTACCTTTGTAGGATCCAAAATAACAAATACGAAAAATTTAAATTTAGGAGTTGCTGATTTATTAAATAACTTTGATAAAGTGAATGAAAAATATAGTGGAAACAAAGTAGAAGAAATGGAAGATTTTGTAAGAGAAAAATTATTGGATATAAAATTAGATCAGGATTATGATTGTGCAATATTTACGGGTGGAGAAGAAAGATTTGAACTTTTAACAGGATTTAATTTAGTAGATAACACTTTGTTTAATGATAATATTCATAAATATATGTTAAGTTTAGAAGATTATATTAAAGGTACTGAAAAAGTATTTAATGAAATTTCAATGGAAGAATTATATGATTTAATGCCATCAAATCCAAAATGGATGGATGGTGCTAGAAGTGGGGCTATTATTCCACTCGTGTTATTCAAAATGGCAAATGTTAGCTGGATCATTCCTTCAGATTTAAATTTAATTAATGGTGTTATTAATGATTTAAAATAATCACTATTTTAGGAGAATTATATGGAAAGAAAATTATATAGTTTAGAAGCAATTAATAGTAGAAAACCAGAAAATCGTCATGTAATTCAAATAAAAAATGAAAAGGGAGAGTATGAAACAAAAACTTATCTAGCAAACATTGATCAACACATTACAACCTATTTTAAAAATTTAAAACAATTGCTTTTTTATTTAAAACAAAAAAATATTATATCGGATTTTTATGATGATGTAAAAATTACTTATCGTCATAACGGAATTCAGGCAATTGACCCAGTATATATGGATCAAAATATAATAGCGAAAGTTTCTAAAAATAGTAAGACTAGTGTAAATTTAGAAACGAATTCCAGTGAATTTATATATAGTTATCATCAATTTTTAAAACTATGTGAAGAAAATGAATTTTTAGAATTTATAAACAAAAGTAATCAAATTCCAGAAAGACTAAAGCTATTAGCGAATAAAATAAATAAACGAATTTGTACTTCTGATCATTATCAAGAAAAACAAGAAGTTGAAAATGAAATTTGGAATTGTTTAATTCATTACAAAAATTTTAGAACGATTGTTCTTTATATGACAAGTTATTGTGAGAGAAAATCTATCACAAACAAAATAACACTGCCAGAAAATAACCAAAAAGAAATCATTGCACAAACATTTTTAAAAGAAAAATCAGAAGAGGCAATTGAATATGATCGTTATGAACAAGAAGAATTTTTAACAGAAGAAGAATTGGAACAAGGATATGGACCAGATCAAACGTACTATCGAGATGCAAAAAAATAAATGCATCTTTTTTCTTTGATATAAGAAAAAATTTGAGATATAATAAAAATAGGATGTGATCTTATGAAAAAAGAAATAGAAAATTTTATTCAATATATAGAGAGTGTAAAAAGCTATTCTTCACATACCATTCGAAATTATAAACAGGATTTAAATCTATTTTTAATTTTTTGTATAGAACAGAAAATGACAAAATTAACCAAAATAGACTATCCATTTTTAAGAAAATATTTAAGTCATTTATATGAAAAAAAGTATTCTAAAAAAACTATTTCTAGAACTTTAAGTACCCTTCGAAGTTTTTTTAAATATTTAATGATAGGAAAAAAAATAGAATATAATCCAATGACACTAGTTTCTAATCCAAAATTGGATAAAACATTGCCTAAATTTTTATATTATGAACAATTAGAAAAGATATTAAAAATACCAGATTTAAAAACACCACTTGGACAAAGAGATTTACTAATTTTAGAAATTTTATACTCTACAGGAGTAAGAGTTGGAGAATTAGTAAATATTCAAATAAAAGATATCAATATCCATAATCAAACAATTAAAATCCTAGGAAAAGGAAATAAAGAACGCTATGTTTTATTTGGTAGTAAACTTAAAAAAATTTTAAATCTGTATTTAAATGATGGTCGTCTCAAACTATTAAAAAAACAAACAGATTATTTAATTTTAAACCATATTGGGAATGCAATTACAGATCGTGGTGTGCGTAACATTATCCAAAAAATTATTCAAAAAGGACAACTAGAATATAAAATTAGTCCACACGTTTTTCGTCATACCTTCGCAACTCATATGCTAGAAAATGGAGCAGAACTTCGATGTGTTCAAGAACTATTAGGACATGAAAATTTATCGACGACTGAAATTTATACCCATGTTACCAATGAGCGACTTAGAAATATATATTTAAATACTCATCCAAGAGCAAAAGAGTAAACAAATGTAAAATATCAACACAAAAATTGAATAAGAATGGTCGATTTGCTATAATAAAAGATAGAAAGTAGGAGATAAACATGACAAAATTTGTATATTCTTTTGATGAAGGAAATAAAGATATGAAAAACTTATTAGGAGGAAAAGGAGCAAATTTGGCTGAGATGACGGAGATTGGACTTCCTGTACCTCAAGGATTTACAGTTACTACAGAAGCTTGTAATCAATACTATGAAAATCATGAAACAATTTCAGAGGAAATTACTATACAGATTTTTGAAAAATTGGAAAAATTAGAAAACATGAGTGGGAAAAAAATCGGAGATCCTAAAAATCCATTATTAGTATCTGTTCGAAGTGGGGCACGTGCTAGTATGCCAGGAATGATGGATACTGTATTAAACTTAGGATTAAATGATCAAGTAGTAGAAGGAATGATTGCTTTAACAAATAATAAAAGATTTGCCTACGATTCTTATCGTCGATTTATTATGATGTTTGCTGATGTTGTAAAAGGTTATGATAAATCGAAGTTCGAACGATTATTAGATCAAATTAAAGAGGAAAAGTGTGTAAAATTTGATACGGAGCTTACTGGAGAAGATATGCAAGAAATCACAAATCGTTTTAAAGAAGTATATAGACAAATATCAAACGAAGAATTTCCACAAGATCCAAAAGAACAACTGATTGAAGCAATTCAAGCTGTTTTCCGTTCTTGGAACAATGAAAGAGCGAATGTTTATCGAAAAATGCATAATATTCCATATAGTTGGGGGACTGCTGTCAATGTTCAAGAAATGGTATATGGAAATAAAGGAGAAAATTCAGGAACTGGTGTTGCTTTTACTAGAAATCCAGCAACAGGAGAAAATAAATTATATGGTGAATATCTCATGAATGCACAAGGAGAGGATGTTGTGGCAGGAGTAAGAACCCCACAACCAATTTCTACTTTAAAAGATGTGATGCCAGAAATCTATGAGCAATTTAAACAAATTGCTAAAAAACTAGAAGTACACTATCGTGATATGCAAGATATGGAATTTACAATTGAAGATGGCAAACTTTATATGCTACAAACTCGCAATGGAAAAAGAACTGCAGCTGCGGCTTTAAAAATTGCAGTAGACTTAGTAAATTCTAATATGATTTCTAAAGAAGAAGCAATTCTGAAAGTAGAACCAGAATCTTTGGATCAATTGTTACACCCTAATTTTAATCAAGAAAAATTAAACAAAGACGATATTATTGCTACAGGTCTTGCAGCTTCTCCTGGAGCAGGAGCAGGTAAAATATATTTTACTGCCGAAGATGTTAGTACAGCCAAAAGAAATGGAGAAAAATGTATCTTAGTTCGGTTAGAAACATCTCCTGAAGATATAAAAGGAATGCAAGATGCGGAAGCAATTGTTACAGTAAGAGGTGGAATGACTTCTCATGCAGCCGTTGTCGCACGTGGAATGGGAAGATGTTGTGTTTGTGGATGTGATGATTTAGTAATCGACGAAGATCAGAAAACAATCAAAACCAAAACAGGAATTATGCTAAAAGAAGGCGATTATATCTCAGTAGATGGTACTACTGGAAATGTTTATAATGGAAATATGGAGACAGTAGAGCCAGAAATTAGTGGAGATTTTGAAACATTTATGAATTGGGCAGATGAAGTTAGAAATTTAGAAGTTCGAGCAAATGCTGATACTCCAACAGATGCTCTGCATGCTAAAAAATTTGGAGCTGAAGGAATCGGGCTTTGTCGAACAGAACATATGTTTTTTGAAGAAAATCGTATTTTCGCTGTAAGACAAATGATTACAGCAAAAACAGATGAACAAAGGAAAATGGCACTAGATAAAATTCTTCCAATGCAACGTTCCGATTTTGCAGAATTATTCCGTACCATGGATTCTATGCCCGTTATTATTCGTTATTTAGATCCGCCTTTACATGAATTTTTACCTAAAACAGATGAAGAGTTAAAGGAACTTTCAGCTTCTCTTCAAATGAGTTTTGAAGAATTAAAAGATCGGGTAGAAGAATTAAAAGAATTTAACCCAATGATGGGACACCGAGGATGCCGTTTAGCAGTTACATATCCAGAAATTGCTCGTATGCAGACAAGAGCTGTTATAGAAGCTGCCATTCAAGTATCCAAGGAAAATATTTCAGTAAAACCAGAAATTATGATTCCACTAATTGGTGATTTAAGAGAATTAAAGTACGTAAAAGAACTTGTAAATGAAGAAGCAAGGAAGGTAATTGATGAACAAAATTATTCTATTGAGTATCAAGTTGGAACCATGATTGAGGTACCAAGGGCAACTGTAATTGCAGATGAAATTGCCAAAGAAGCAGAATTCTTTAGTTTTGGAACTAACGATTTAACACAAATGACATATGGGTTTTCAAGAGATGATGCCTCTAAATTTTTAAATGACTATTATCAGAAAAAAATATTTGAAAATGACCCATTCGAGCGAATTGATCAAATTGGTGTTGGAGCATTAATGAAACTTGCGATTGAAAAAGCAAGAACCGTTAGACCAGATATTGAACTTGGAATTTGTGGAGAGCATGGAGGAGAATCTAGTAGTATTGAATTTTGTCATAATATTGGATTAAAATATGTTTCTTGTTCTCCATTTAGAGTACCAACAGCCAGACTAGCTGCAGCTCAAGCGTCCATAAAGGCGAACCAATCAAAATAAAAAATGATTGGTAATCAGGGGTAATATTTAATTACAGAAATTCGAAAAAAATGATTGACACATATAGCAAGTATATGATATAAGTATATCGAGTAGTGCTTAGAAAACTTTTGAAGCTCTAAGTCATTCAGAACCTAGTTTCCAAAGCTAGGTTTTTGTGTTATAATTTTGTGTTATAATTAGTATGGATGTATGATAATTCACCATTTAAATTGAATTTATATATAATTGACTCCCAAATTTGATTGTGGTTTGTACCACAATCAAGTCTGGGATGCAGAAATAAGAAATGCTATTGAAGTATTCTTAACTCGCACAATTATTCCAAAAGATAATATACCCGAATGTAAAAATGCGAGGTTAAAAGAACCAATTAAAGTTGATATTTATATCTGAATTAAACTAAGATAGCTAATAAGTTCACAAATCTTAGTCTTTTTTGTATGATTCACTACAAGAAATTGAAGGTAATAATATAATTTATAATATATAAAAACAAAGTTAAAAGACGTATCATAGTAAGTAGAACTTATTTGTTAATATACTTTTTTTCAGAAAGATTGCTTAAAATACAATTTTGATTTATAATAAAGATGGTGATACTATGAAGATACTATGTGTTGGACATGCTGCTTATGATATAACAATCCCTGTTGATAGATTTGTTGAAGAGAATACCAAAAACAGGGTAAGTGAACGGGTTGAATGTGGGGGAGGCCCAGCTAGTAATGCTGCCTATTTATTAGGAAAATGGGGTTGTGATGTAACGTTTATGGGAGTCGTTGGAAATGATGAATATGGTCGATATATAAAAAAAGAACTCGATAGTGTTCATGTAAATACGGAATATTTGGAGCTATCTAGCGAATATAAAACAACTTCTAGTTTTATTATTGCCAATCGTCAAAATGGTAGTAGAACCATTCTCACATATCGCCCAGAAGAGATGAAAATGAAAGAAATTGATCTTTCTTTTGAACCAGATGTTATTTTAATAGATGGTCAAGAATATAATATTTCGAAACAGTTGTTAAAAAAATATCCAAAGGCAATTAGTATTATAGATGCAGGACGTGCTACTGATCAAATCATAGAACTTGCAAAATTAGTAAAATATTTAGTTTGCTCTAAAGATTTTGCCGAAAAAGTAACAGGAATTAAAATCGATTTTCATCATGTAGAATCTTTAAGTAACCTTTATCAGAAAATGAAGAATATGTTTTCTAATGAAATTATTGTTACATTAGAAGATAGAGGAGCTCTTTATGAGTATAATCATCAATTAAAATTATTATCTGGAATCAAACAAAAGGCAGTCGATACAACAGGAGCTGGAGATATTTTTCATGGAGCCTTTACTTATGGAATCGCAAATCAATGGGAATTAGAAAAAACAATTCGCCTTGCCAATGTAGCAGCTGGTTTATCTGTTACAAAAATAGGGGGACGTCTTTCTGTTTTTGATTTAAATGATATAAAGGAAATGTATCATGAGTTTAAGTAATTTATTTACGCGTCATTTACCTAGCTTAGATCTTCATGGATTAGATCGTGAAACAGCAAGAGTATATATTGAAGATTTTATTTTAGAAAATATAAAATTAAAAAATAGAGATATCCTTATTATTCATGGAATAGGAACAGGTATTTTAAAACAAACAACACATCAAGTATTAAGAAACCATAAACAAGTGGTCGAATATCAAATCGATTTTTATAACACAGGAAGTACAATTGTTCGCTTAAAAATTTGACTTTCTTTTGTTTTTATGCTATAATGTACTAACAACTAAAGAAAGAAACAACTTAGAAAATAAGAAAATTTCTTAAAATTTTATAAAAAACGAAAAATTGGTAAATGAAGGGTTGACAAACAAATAAACGTGTGTTAATATACCTATCATCAAATTTCAAAGGGGGGTTATTATGTATACCGAGAAAAGAGAAAAAGAAAGTTTTAATTTTAAGAGTGTAATTTTACAATTCTTATTTGTAGCCTTATTTATATTTATATTAATGTGGCTATTTCCAATGAAGAGTGATTTAAAGAAAGCGATGAATGCAAGTACAAATACTACAAAAGGAGAAACTACTGATTTATCCATTTTCTATGATCAAATCTTCAATAATAATGTTGTTTCTATGAAAGAAGCAGCAAAGAGTTATTTTACTACACCAAGACTTCCACAAAATATTGGAGATAAAGTAAAATTAACTTTAGGCGATATGCTTGATAAAAAAATTATTTTACCATTCGTAGATAGCAAAGGTAAACAATGCGATTTAGAAGGATCTTATGTAGAAATTACAAAATACGAAGACGAATTCGTAATGAAGGTAAATTTAAAATGTAGTGATCAAGAAAATTATTTATTAGTTTATATGGGATGCTACGATTATTGTCAAACTGCAATTTGTGAAAAGAATAAAGCAGATATTAAAACACCAACAGTTTATTCTGCAAAAACACAAAAACCAGTAACACAACCTGTCCAAAAAACAGAACAAAAGAATATTAATATTACAAATATTGTAAATAACATTAATAATACAGTTAATAATGTAACCAATAATACTGTTAATATTATTATTATTACACCACAACCAACTCCAACACCTACACCAGAGCCTAAAAAATATATCTGTGAGTATTCAAAAACAACAGGTGGAACAACAACATATGGAGAATGGTCTGCTTGGCAAGAACAAGAAATCAAAGCTACTTCGACTTTACAAGTACAAAGAGGTAAAAAAGATGTAACAACAACAACTTACAAAGATGTGATTACGAAAGATTTATCACAACCAATTTATGCAACTAAAGAAGTTGGTGTAAGTAAATCTACAGTAACATATTGTGCAGAGTATAGTTCATCTTCATCTATTTCTTATGGTGGATGGCAAAAAATTGGATATGTTGCTTTAAGATATATTCCAAATGATACAGCCACTACAAGATATGTACCAGTTTCTGATACAACTTGGATTTGTAAGAGTCAATGTACAGCTGGAGTAGATCATGTGTATATGATGTATAAAAGAACCGCAAATTCATCAAATTCTAGTACAAAATGTACAAAAACGAATACAATTTCATATATTAATACTACTAATGTACGAGTAGTTACAGGATATAAAGATAAAGTAACAAAACAAGAGTCAAAAGAAACAAAAACAATTTATGTTTATAGATCAAGACCAGTTAGAACAACAGGTGGATCAACACAATATAAATGGGACGTTTGTGATTTAACAGATGGAACATGGACATTTACAGGGAATAAAAAAGAAGTATAATAGAATATAATGAAAAAAGGGGTAATTTATAGAAAGGGGTGCTTGGCCCATGGCAAAAGTAAATAGAAAAAATGAGAAATTTGTAAAGAATGCAGCAAAATCATTAGCACAATCTGTTAATGATTCTGTTAGCTATGATTCCTATATAAATTATATGGAAACGCTATTTGAACAATATAGTGTCACGGAAAAAAGTAGAGAAAAGATTTTGAAAGATGTATTTCAAATAATGGAAAAGAACAATGCTGGAATTCCATTTGAAAGGATAGAGGCAGAGTTTAATACCTTCAAAGTAGTAAGCGAACGAGATCATATTGCGGTACCTACTGACAATTTGAATGGTATAAGAAGATTTTTAACAACACGTAATTTAGTAGTAGGTGGTATAGGTACCTTCGCAATTGCCGTAACTGTTGGGGTTGTAGTATACGGTAAAAAGATGAGTACTGCTGAAAAATCATCAAATGATAATTTTATTGAATCTCCTATGAAACTTGGAAGTGATTTTGGAAGTGATATTGTAAAATCTGCTGCTAACAATCCTGCTATTATATTGAATGATGAAGATGTAAATATAGATATTAATCAAAATGATCAAAATCCATTATTAGGATTTGATCCTCAGGATAAGCAAACGTTAATTGATAATATCTATAAAATGTTTAAGAACTCTATGCCAAAAGGACATAAAGTTACCAAAGGAAATATAGCTCAAGAGGTAGCCAATTGGACAGATGCTTATATTACAGCAAATATTGAAAACATTGGGCCAGATTTCCTAATAAAATATTTTCAAACAGATTCTAGAGATTCTCTTTCAACAATTGAGAATTATCTTAGAGTAGTATCTCAAGTAGATACAGATTCACAAGTTTCAGAAAATAGTTGGAATCTAGATTATATGTTTGCTAATAAAGCAGATCGCAAATTAATTTCTAAATATCAAGAATTAGTTAGTAAAATTGTGAAAAATACAAAAGCTGGTTCTAGAAATAAAGAAGAAGTTAAAAAGTACGCTCAAGAGTTAAGAAAAGAATTAGAAAAATTAGTACATTCCAATGGATCAAGACAATATAGTAATGCAGCAACGGTAATGGCAATTAATTTGAGTTTTGCAGCATCAAATGTCGCAAAAGTAGTAGGAATGGCAGATGTCGTAATTCCATCAGATTTAAGAAAAGTATTATACACAGATGGAGCAGTAAAATGTAATCAGGCTTTAGCTATGGCTAAAAAGGCAAAAAAATCAGATAGAAAATCAATTCTCCTTCAATATGGGGGTCAAGATAATGTTTATATGAAAGCTGTTCTTGGTATGTATGAAGAAGTGGAAGCAGATTACGATAAAGTAATTGAATTATATTCTACTTTAACAGAAGAGGAAAAGGAAGCTAAATTTAGTAATGAAATTTCGTATAACAATTCGCAAAATACATTAATTGAAAAAATTACTAAAATTTTAGATACTTATAAAGCTAATATAAAGTATGTGAAACTATACTATAAAAACTTTAAAATTAATTCCAATTCGAAAACAGTTAAAAAGAAAACAATTGTTGTAAAATCTAAAACAGCTAAGAAAATTACGAAAAAGAAAAAAGCAGGTAAAAAAGTGACTGTAAAAGACGTTGATTCTAAAGATTTTATTAAAGGTAGTGTTAAAGGAAAAAGTGGTAAAAAAGTAACTACTTCTTCTAAAAATGAACAGATATTGGTAGAAGAAGCCTCTAAAGCAGGATATAAAGCTGGATTTTCTAATGGAATGTCTAAAGGATCTGCAGGGAAAGCTAAATCTATTGGATCTATTACAGTGCCTAGTAAGTATGCTAAAAATGCAAAAGCTAGTGCTATGTATAAGAGTCAATTTAAATCAGGATTCTCAACAGGCTATAGTGAAGGATACAAGGTTTATAAAGAAAATAGAGATAAGAAAAAAGAAGTGACTACAGGAACAAAAACAGAGGAATCTGGTGTTAAAGAGAAAGAACCTGTAAAGGGTGGGGAATCATCATCAAATAACTCATCTTCAAGTAGTTCTTCTTCAAGCGAATCATCATCAAGTTCTAAAACAGAAGAATCGGATGTATATGATATTGAAGATGTTCAAGAAACGCAATCTGTTAAAGAAAATAGTGAAATTAGTATGAAGCTAGAAAGCTTAAAAAAATTAAAATCAGAGATTTTAAGTTGGGAAATAGAACCAACATATGAAGAAGAAATTGGACATACAAGGTAAGGGTTCCTTATCTTTTTTGTTTGACAAAAAACTTCATATATGTTAAGATTTAATAGTAAAGTAGACTATAATACCAAAGAGGCGATATTATGATAGAAACTTACTTATTTGACTATTTAAACGAAAATGAGTTTCATAAATTGGAAAGATCTTTAAAAAAGTATAATATGTTAGCATATAAAAAGTTATACTTTGAATATTATCCGAAATTAAGAGATGGAAATTTTTTAGGAGAAATCGTATCTGTTAATCAAGAAAAAGGAACAAAGACTTATGATCTTAAATTACCAACAGATGTTATATCTGCAAAGGTTCATGGAGAAATTAAACTAAATTATACTGTTTATGAAAAAGAAAAGATTATTATGTTAAATAAAATAGAACCTATTGAAATTTTAAGTGAAGGACATCAATCTGAATTGGTAACTTATAAAGGAGTTATGGTATCGAAGCAACATTCTGATAAGGATTTGTTTAAAATTAATTTACTAAATATGTTACAAAAATAAATAATTGATATCACAAATTAAATACTATGTTTAGTATTTTTTTGTATTAATTGAAAGCAATTTCTGTATCAATATTATCATCTGTAATAGCAATGGTTAAAAATATAATTCCACTAATTGTGATAAGGAGAGAACCAATAAAAGAAGCATAAGTTAAATCTCTCTTTTTTTTGCTATCATATTTACTCAATTTTTTAATATCATCATAACTATCTTTAGTAAAATATAAATAAACAATTAATAAAATAGAAAAAATGAGAATCATTAACCCCTGATATTCTTTTTTACTCTTATTGTCATTATATAAAATAAAATTTTTTTCTTTGCTATTGGCATACCAGCTTAGTAATATAATCCCAATATAGATAATCCAAATAAAATTCTCTACCTTTATATCATTCAATCGATCTAATTTATCATTCATATTATATAATATTACAAAAATAGCTCATAAATTATATCAATATATCATTAAAATGAATATTAATAAATTTTATCAGGAATTAGTGCCGTGATGAATATAAAAAATTAGAATATGATAAATAAGGAAGGAGGAAAATAAATTGAAATTTAAAGGAATTGATATATCTAAACATAATGGAAATATAGATTTTAATCAGTTGAAGGGGAATGTAGATTTTGCAATAGTAAGAACTTCATTTGGATTTTTTAACGAGGATTCTAAATATAAAGAGTATATAGTGGAATTGGAAAGAATAGGGATCCCATATGGACTTTATCATTATTCTTATGCCCGTAATTTAGAAGAAGCTAAAACAGAAGCGGATGGATTTTTAAATATTGCTAAAAACTATCATCCATCTTATCCGTTAGTATTAGATATGGAAGATGCAGATCATTGGAAAGAGAATAATGGAAACCCATCCAATGAAATGTATATCCAAATTTGTGAATACTTTTGTAATCGAGTAGAAGAAGCCGGGTATTACTCTATGATTTATGCTAATAAGGATTGGCTTGAGAATAAACTAAATGATAGTCGATTAGATCGATTTGATAAATGGCTTGCACAATGGAGTTCTAATCCAACTTATAATAAGCCGTTTGGTATGTGGCAATATACGAGTGGTGGAACTGTTCCTGGAATTTCTGGAAGAGTAGATATGAATATCGCTTATAAGGATTATAAGGCAATTATAAATGCTTCTATGCCTACAACACCAGTTGAAAAAGGAGGAGATCAAATATTAAGAGTAGGGAGTGTAGTTAGAATTGATAGATTATTAACAGTAACTGGGGTAGATGCTAAAAATAATTTAATTGCTATTGAAGAATTAACTGGGAAACCAACAGCCAGTTATCATTGGTTCGATCCTACTAATTTTGAAGTGGTAGAAGGACCTAAAAAAAATCAACAAATCAATACTGTAGGCTGTAAAGTAAGATTACATGGTGATTATAAAGTTTTAGGATTAACGAAGACAGAAGACTGGGCATGTAAGTTAAAAATAGGAAATAGAACAAACTGGGTATGGACAAATCCCTGTTATGAGGTTCAGGACTAACTATATTGAATATATTTAATAAAAGATAGATTTCGTTGCAATAGAAATAAAATTTTATATAATTAATTATATCTATTATACTGTAATATTTATAATAGAATGTATTTTTATTAGAATTTTAAAATATTTTCTAAAATTATTGGTAATTATATTGACCTGAAAAAACATATATAATATAGCAGTAATCAAAAAAGGAGAAAATTAGTTATATGGAATCAAATTTAGATTTTATAGAATTTAGAAATGACTATTCATTTAGAAAATACAATATCACTTAAAAAATAAATCATGAATTATTTTTTAATTTGTTGGTTATTTTAAGTGTTTATTATTAAGATAATGAACAATCATATTCATAAATAATATTTTTAATAACAGATCAAAGTAAAATAAAAACAAGGAAAATAATAAATTTTCTTTGTTTTTTAGATTGAAATTATTTTTACAATATGTTAATTTCATCATCTTTTCATGAAATTTTTGTTTTAAATTTATTGTATTCTATATTATTGATTTTTATCATTTCAAGTATTTACCTTTCTAATATAATAAAGGGGATTTCGTATAATTTCTTCATGGTGCCAACCAAGTAAGAAAGTTATTTTAAACTTTTTACCCTAACGGTTGATATAAGAATCAATCACTACATATATTTTTGCAAAATATGAAAAAAGTAGTAATAATTTTATGTTACTAATAATAATTTTACAAATGTTTTGTTCTTTGTCGTGTTTGGCTTGGTTGTACTGGAATTTCATTACCACAAGATAATTTAATTAAATCTAGCATTTCTCTTAAATTTTCTAAAGATTGTCCTACATCTTTTTTTATTTCACTACTGGTTGTTATCTTTGCAATAGTATTCACTAATCCATAGTATGAGATATTTTCTAATGCTTTTGGAGCAATACGTAAACTATCTATTACAATTCCTTTGCAATCTTTTAGACTTCTTTTAACTAAAAATTCCATTGTTTGTTCCTGTAATAACTCTCTTGCAGTACATTTGTTATCAGAAAAATTACCAATACCATTTAAACAAACAAATGCCTTAGCCATAGTAAACAAAAAATCAGGTGGAACAATTTCATAGTAATAACAAGCACTTATCAAGTCTACAAAATAATAAGTTACTTCTTTTTTTCTTACATCCTCACAATATTTTTTACAATATTCTTTAAGGGCTTTTTTTTTATCTAAGCTTAAATTTCCAAAAGAAATCAATATATTGTATAATTTTTCATAATTTCCAGAGAAAATTGTTAAAAAGAAATTTCTGCATAATTTAGCGTCATCATCGCTTAAAACACATAATAATCCCATATCTAAAAAGCAAATATTGTTATTTTCATCTATACAAATATTTCCACTATGAGGATCTCCATGAAAGACTATTTGTTTATCATTAAACAATGCCCAAAAACTTGACCTAATATAACTATTTAAAGCAGTAGTAATCTTAGTTTTATTTTCATCAGTTAATTCTAATTTATTAACAGTTTGAGTCTTTATAAATTCCATAACAATTATATTGTCTGTACAATATTCTTCATATAATTTAGGAACTTTAATTTTTTTAGTACCACTTACTTTTCCATTAACACTATCTGCAAAATTTTGATATACTTTGATATTTTCTTTTTCATGTGCTAAATCTGTTTCTTGTTGTATCCACTCTAAATATAAATCCAGTGCATGATCTCCACCAGTAAAATTACTAAAATTTACAAATTTACCAAATCTATGAACTATTTTTCTTATTCGTTTTATATCTTCATCTATTGTTCTTGTGATATCTTTTCTTTTGATTTTGATTGCCACTTCTTCTCCAGTTTTAAGTATTGCTCTATGTACTTGTGATACAGATGCAGAGCCAACTGGTTCTTTTTCGATAAAACTAAACAGATTATCTAAATTTGTCCCATATTCTTGTTTTAATATTTCTTCAATTTCATCATAACTAATTGGATTGCAATTATCACAAATACTTGATAACATTTGTCTATCTTTTTCAGTAAATAAATTATCAAAATTCTGAGTTGCTAACATTTGGGCTAATTTAATATAAACTACACCCATTTTTTCAGAAAATTCTTTAATAACTATTCCATTATTTCTTCTTAGTATAAATTTATTAAATAATAATTTAATTGCTTGTATATATAACTTCATTTTAATCTCCCAAAATTAATTCAATTAGTATTATACTACAAAATCTAATTTTTTTCTATATTTCTATCTCAAAATCATCTTTTTCTTTGCCATCATGTTCTTCGCTAAAATTATATTTATCCTTAAAACAAAAAGAACCAATCATTTCTAATTGATTCTATGTCATAAAGTTCGAATATTTCGAATAGATTCTTCTCTGGTTTCAAAGGGAGAGGAGTACAACAACTCTTTGATCAAAATAAAATGATTAAGTTAATAATTTAAGAACTTATAATGTTTTAAAGAGTTTTTTAACGATATAATGAATATTTCTAATTATTATAAAGAAATTTGTTTTACCTAAAACACAAAAGGAAACTTAATATTAGAGTCTCTTTATAATATCTTTTTTATACTTAGTCCTCAGTTACTTTTGTAATCAAAATCATGTTGCCATCTTCATCATATATGCCAAATTCATACCTAAAATCAGACTTTCTTAAATCTAAAAATATTTTTTTATTATCTCTTTTTAAGTTTTCATATATTTCCTTAATTTTATCTAAAGAATTGTAACGGAATTTATATAAATTAGTGGACAAAGAAAATTCTTTAAACTTAGGGATATCTTTTGTAGCATAGTCATACGTAACTAACATTATACAAGAATTTTGATTTTTAAGTTGCATCCATGAAATTGGTTCATACTCGGCATATTCTATTTCAAATCCTAAATATTTTGTATAAAATTCTGATGATTTGAATATATCACTAACAACAAATTCAATTACTATATCCATAAATTCTTCTTCTCCTTTTCAATCTGCCTATAATATCACAAAAATTTATTATTGGCAAAACTTAGAATGTAATAAATTTATATATATTAAAACTCGAATTTCTACAAAAATATAGAAAGTTCGAGTTTCCTATCAATCTGGTGCGAGTAAGAAAGTTATTTCAAACTTTTTTCTCTAAATTCAGTAATCAATACAATATTTGTATCAATTTCTTAATATAATTATAAACTAAACTGCTGAATAATTAAATACTTATTTACCAGTTTGTTTGCTTTTTTCTAATTTTCTTTGTAATCTTAATTGTTTTACTTCTTCTTTTTTTATTTGTTGTTCTTCTAGTAATTTATCCTGATTAATTTGATTAGATAAAACATTAACTAATCTTTCATTTAATTCATTTCTTAATGTCATAAATGTTCTTTGTGTTTCCGAATCGATGTTTGTACTAAACCATACACACATATCTTTAACATCATCATCAAAATATTTTTTTAATTGTTTTATTTCAATTTCTAAATCAATTTCATCAATAAAATCTTTTGTTGAATCTGTCAATTTTATAATAACACGACCTTTATCAGTAACACCACTAGAAACAGAATAAATCTCATGTCTTCCAATTAATTTATCGTTTTGTCTAATTCCACAATAGTGAGATGTCTTTGTATAATTACAAAAATCAGCAAATGTTATTCCTTCATTACCTAACATTTTACCAGTTATATATTTTTCATCATTTATAACACCTTCAAATGTTAAATCCTTATTAATTAAAATAGTTCCTTTGTAATAATCTTCTTTATATCTAGTATATTCATCATCATTTGTTAAATCTAAAGATATTGAAATATCCATAACTTTATGATCTTTTAACTCTTCCATTGCTTCTGAATATTTATAACCCATATTTAGTTTTTTATTAAGTTCTTTTATTTTAGAAACATATTTTTTATCTATTTTTGACATTCTATTTTTATTCATAAAATTATATAAAGCAGGACCTCGTTTTGCATAAAATAAAACTAAATTCATTGTACTAGAATAAGTCATACCACTATGTCCATCATCTTTTATTTTTTGTTTTATCTTTGGTAATTCAACTTTATCTTCTAGCATTGCCATTATTTCTAATGCTTTTTCCACTTCTAATCCACTATAATCTCCATTTGCTGAAGAAATACAAGTTTTTTCCCAAATTTCAAATTTTTCAGGATGGATATATTTTTTTCCTTCTTCTATCCAAGTTGGCAATTTTTCTTGTGCCTCTTTTTCCCATTTTTTAATATTTGCTTCAGCATCTTCAAACCATCTTTTTTCTCTTTTAAGCCATGTCTTCCTAGAACAATTTAAACATTCCTTAAAAGCACTATCCATAGTTACATCTAATGAATATAAATTAATACCATTCCAATTCGCATAATAGTTTAGCTTCCCTTGTCTTCTTAATTGTTCCAATTTTATAACTATATCATCTAGACTTTGTCCTGCAAATGTTTGCATTTCAATTGAACTATCTTTATAATCTTTTATTTGTTCTTCTGTCATTGCTGATAAAATTTCATTTACATTCATAGTTAAACCTCCCTCGTAATTACTTATTATTTTATCATATTTTTTTCACTTTTTATCAATTATCGTTCAAAATCATCATTTTTATCATTATTTTTGTTATTTTGTATCATCTCAATGTCATTGTCATCAAGTATATCTTCATCATATAAATCATTTATAAAGTCATCATATTTATCATTAGAGAAGAATTTATTTTGTAAAAATTCTATAAATTTTTTCCATAAATCTTTAAAATAATCAACTATATTTTGAAGTTTTGATACTTTATCTTCTAACTCATAAATAGTGTCATTTGCATCATTTAAATCATATTCTAATTCTTCAATTCTATCATCACGAGTTTTTATTTTCTTTTTCAAATTTCTAACTTCATTAGAATGTTCTCTTAAGTCATCTTCATATTTTTTTAAGACTATATTTATATCATTTGCATCTCTTAAATTAGAAGTAGTATCATTAGTTTGTTCTATATATTTTTTGATTTTATCTATATTTTCATTAGAAATAGTAAAGTTATTTTTATTAGTGATAGTTGGTTTAAGATTATCAATAATATTATTAATCTCATTAGATTTATTTTGTAATTCATCAGTTTTACTATTTAACTCTTTTAGTTGTTTTTTATATTTTTCTTGTTCTCTTTTAAACTTTTTATATTCATTCATATTTGCAACATTAATATCAACATTTCTGCCTTCTTCTTTTTCTTTAAGAGTGGAGTTTAAATGATAAATTCTATTGAAAGAGTTGATACAATATACTCTCATTTTGTCTTGAATTTCTTTTAAACTTATTTTGTTGAAAACATCAGATTTACCAACTTGTTTTTCCATACCATTTTTCATTCCATCTTTGAAAGGTACACCAACAATATGTAAATGAGGACTAGATTCATCAAAATGAATAGTTGCATTTGCAATTTTAAAATTAGGTACAACTTCTTCCAAATCTACTATTTGTTCTTTAAAAACTTCAATCATTTTTTTCTTAAATTTATCATCTTTATCAGCCCAAAAATCCATATCTCCAAGTTCAATAATTATTTCACAAGCAAGGTCTCTTTTGTTATCATTAGAGATATGATTAAAATAGTTTTCTATCTTCCTATCATTTCTAGTTTGCTTTTCGTTATATTTAATTCTTGCATCTTCAAATAATTCCAAATACAAGTTTTTTGTATCTTCTACAACAGAAGAGGTTCCTTTAATCGTACAAATCAACTCTTGTTCTTCATCATATTTTCGTAAATTATGTTTATCAACTTTTGATAATTGCTGATGATTTTGTATCGCATTATTAGATAGAGAAGTAGTTCCAGTTTCAGTATTTTTTACACTTCTTCTTGCTTTCTTTGATTTATTTTTATCATTACTTAAATGTAGTGAATAAGATAATTCTTCCTTTTCATTCATATTTTTTATTCCCCCTTTATTTGAATAGAGTCCTACTATTTATAGTAGGGGTAATTTTGCTTTGTCAAAATCTCTAACCCCCTATATATTTTGACACAAGTATCAAAATATGGGGGCTAAGGTTTAGGCAACCTTAGAATCCACCTGTCTTATTTCGTATTATTTCAAAACCTCGTAATGAAATAAAACTGCATAAGATTATTGATAAAATAGTAAGCACAGGTTATTATTTTATATATGAAAATTATTTGTACCTTTTACAAACTTCGTAAGTAAAAGTTATCATAATTTTAGCAACAAACTTTTTAAAGATAAAAAGTTAACAAAAATCTTTTTCATTAACATTATCTGGTATTGTTTCAAACACATCTCTAATGTTAACTTTTATATCATTAGGATTATTCTTTGTTGCAAACATTCCCATTGATACATAATCTTTATCGCCATTATTATTTTCTTGTAATGGGAATATTCTAATTGGAACTTCGTTATTTTGAAGTGGAAACATATCTAATTTTTCAGTTTCTTTATATAGTGTCCCTTTATAAAAATTCACTTCATAATATTCATTTAATCTACATAGATGTTGCAACACATCTTTTATAGGTAAGTACTCACTATATCTAACTACATTATCTACACATATACCATTAAAGTTATAAGTAAGTGGTCTTTTCTTATCAATATAACCTTGCTTATATAATTCTTCAAAATCGCTATAAAAGGTACTTCTAAAATTTATTTGTTTAATTTCATAACTATTATCTTTCATTTCAAGGTCAACATCATCAATATATCTCATAACAATATCTGCTTTAGTTTCTCTATCAAGTAAGTCCCAGTTTTCATTAAAAGCATAATAGGATATAGGTAGTTTTACTTTATTAATAAAGTCCATATCTCTTTTTAATAGAATATCATCAATAGTAAAGTTTAATTGTTCCGCTTGTTCATTTTCTAATAGTTTTGAATTTATAAGTTCTGTTTGTTCTTCAATTATTTTTGTTTCTTCTTTAAATTCTTCTTCTGTAAATAGTGAATCAATATATGCTTTTTTAATTCTTTCTTTTTTGCTATTTAATTTTTTTAGTTCCTTACTTAATTCTTCTTTTGGATTATCTATTTTAGATTTTAATACTGGCAAGAAAAATTCATTAACAACATTATCATATTCTAAAATATCAGCAAGTAATGTTTTAACTGCATCTTCTATTTTAGTTTCTTTAATTGTTATTTTACAAACATTACATTGATAGTAATAATATACTTTACCATTTTTCTTTCTTGTTGCATTACCACCTAATATTCTTCCACATTTAGGACATCTTAATTTTTGTAAAAACAAATATTCTTTATCTCGTTTATAATTTCTAGAATTTTTTCTCTTTTGTACTTGGCATTCTTCCCATAATTCTTTTGAAACTAAAGGTTCAACTACATTTTCATAATAAGTTGGATGATTTGTTCTTTTCCCATGAACATAATCTCCTTTATAGATTTCATTTTCTAGTATTCTTAAAATTGTACTATCACACCAATTTGTTTTTCCAAATACTTTTTCTTCATTATAAATATTAGAGATAGTTTGATAAGAATTTCCCTCATAATATAAATTAAATATTCTTATTACTTCATCTTTTGTAAGTGGATCTATAACAAGTTTCTTATTTACATGCTTATATCCAAATGGTGCTTTATTTGGAATATTGCCAACTTTTATAGCACCTGCTAAACCTATTTTAGTTCTCTCACTTGTTCTTTCAATTTCATTTTGACTAACTGTTGTTAAAAGTCTAGCAACCATTCTACCATTAGCATTAGTAGTATTTATATCATCATTAGCACAATCTAAATAAGCATTATTTTCATCTAAAAACTTCATTATGTTTTCCCAATCATAAACACTACGAGTTAATCTATCTAGTTTTAAAACAACAATAGTATTACATTTCTTGTTTTTAATATCTTCTTTTAGTTCTTCAAATGCTGGTCTATGATTACCAGTTTTAGCACTTATTCCAGCATCTTTATAAATCTTGTATATTTCATAATTTTTATATTCACACATAGCACGAAGTCTTTTCTCTTGTTCTGGTAAACTAAAACCTTCACGAGCCTGATCTTCTGTACTAACTCTTATATAGATTCCTGCAATTTTCTTTTCTTCATTCATAAACTTTAATCCTTTCTTATTCTTTATCAAAAAAGAGGCGACAAAGACATTCAAATTGGTTTTATATCTTTGACACCTCTAATAAATCTATCAGTTGTTTAAAATGTTTTGTTTTATGTTAACCCCTCAAAAAACATAAAACTTCTTTTCTTGGTTTTCTATTATAAAGAGTTTATAGTTAAAGTCAAGACATAATTACCTTTTTTTTGCCTATTTAAAGGCGATTTTAGAAGAAGTTGGTATATTTATATATAATTTAGTTTATTTGTTTTATATAGGCTTCTAAATCTGATAATTTAATGTTTTTAGATAAATTCTCAATAAAGATTTCATTAGAATAATTGAATGCTAGAAATGTAATACCTTTAATAATTATTCTATGAGGTTCAATATAGTTTAAATTTGTTTTATTAATTTTTCTAATATTCCCATTAATAATAGTTGGAGTAGTATTACAAAAACTACATATAAATTCAATTTTTTTCTTTAATTCGTTATCAATTTCTAATTTTTCCTTTGTAATATTTACCATTTTAAACAATCCTTTCTTTCCTAAACACTAAAAAAGTACCAACTTCTTTAGAAATTGATACTTTATCTATTTTTAGTCTAAACTTTTAAAAGTTCGGACAGATTGCTTACTGGTGCGAGTGAAGGGACTTGAACCCCCACGCCGTAAGGCACTAGATCCTAAGTCTAGCGCGTCTGCCAATTTCGCCACACTCGCATTTTTAAATGGTGGACCCTGAAGGACTCGAACCTTCGACCGTCCGGTTATGAGCCGGATGCTCTAACCAACTGAGCTAAGGGTCCAATTCATTACTGCCTTTATATAATACCATATACCATACAAATATGCAATAAGAAAACAGGAAAAATAATTAAATTTGTCAATTTTTTTGTCAATACTATTATATTATAATAGGTGATAATTATGAAAGAAATAATTGGAAATACTCCAATGATAAAAATTAAATATCAATATAAAGGAGAAAAAAAGGAAATCTATACAAAATTAGAGTATTATAATGTAACAGGTAGTATTAAAGATCGAATGGCTAGTTATATTTTGAATTGTGCGAAGCAAAATAAAACATTAATAGATCATATGCCAATTATCGAAGCAACTAGTGGAAATACAGGAATTTCCCTTTCTGCACTAGGGGCCTATATGAAACATCCTGTATATATTTTTATGCCAGATTGGGTAAGTAAGGAAAGAATTAAAATTATGGAAATGTTTGGTGCAAAAGTTCAATTATTCTCCAAAGAAGAGGGAGGATTCCAACGTTGTATTAAAGAAGCAGAAAATTTATCGGAAAAACTAAACGGATTTTTAGTAAATCAATTTAAAAATTCTAGTAACTTACTGGCACATTATTATACAACAGCACCAGAAATATTAGATCAATTATCTTCTGTTTCTGCTTTTGTATCAGGGATAGGAACAGGTGGAACTTTAATGGGAGTTTCTAAAAAATTAAAGGAGGAAAATCAGGAGACTATTACTTGTGCAATAGAACCAGATACCATGGCAATTTTAAGTAAAGGGAAAATAGATAGTCATAAAATAGAAGGAATTGGAGATGACTTTATTCCAGAATTAGTAGATACTAATAAAATTGATAAAATCATTTTAGTAAATGATATGGATGCTATAAATATGGCACGTATGATAGCGAAGCAATTAGGGTTAGGAGTAGGAATCTCTTCTGGAGCAAACTTGATAGGAGCTATCTTACTAAAGGAAGAGGTTGAAGGAAACGTAGTAACTGTTTTCCCTGATGATCATAAAAAATACATTAGTACAGAATTGTCAGAACCAAAAGATAATCATATAAATATGGTATCAAATCAAATTGAACTACTAGATTATGAGGTAGTCAAATAATTGAAATAAAAGGTTACTTATGGTATACTAAAAAAGAAATTAAGGTGATAAAATGCGATTATATAATACACTTACAAAAAAAACAGAAGAATTTATTCCAAATAATAAAAACGAGATCACAATGTATACATGCGGCCCCACTGTTTATCATTATGCTCATATCGGAAATTTACGTTCCTATATTTTTGAAGATATCTTAGAAAAATTATTAAACTATATTGGATACCCTGTAAAAAGAGCTATGAATATAACAGATGTTGGTCATCTTTCTAGTGACTCTGATTCTGGAGAGGACAAAATGTTAAAAGGAGCAAAAAGAGAGAATAAAAGTGTTTTAGAAATTGCCGAATTTTATACAAATGAATTCTTTAAAAATTTAGATGATTTAAATATAAAGAAACCAGAAATCATTAGTAAAGCAACGGATAATATTGATGAATACATTAAAATGATCGAAGTTTTATTAGAAAAAGACTATGCTTATATTGCGAATGGAAATGTCTATTTTGATATCCATAAACTAAAAGATTATTATCAACTGACCAATCATAAAATAGATGAGATGGTGGTAGGTGTAAGAGAAGGAGTAGAAGAAGATTCTAATAAAAGAAGCCAAGCAGACTTTGTTTTATGGTTTACTAAATCAAAGTTTGATGATCAGGAACTCAAATGGCCTTCCCCTTGGGGGCTTGGATATCCAGGTTGGCATATTGAATGCTCCGCAATTAGTATAAAATATCTAGGAGAATATTTGGATATTCATTGTGGAGGAGTTGATAATATTTTTCCACATCACACCAATGAAATAGCCCAAAGTGAGGCTTATTTAGGACATAAATGGTGTAATTTTTGGTGCCATGGGGAACATTTAAATGATAAAACAGGAAAAATGAGTAAATCAAAAGGGGAATTTTTAACCTTAGATGTATTAAAAGAAAAAGGCTATGATCCAATGATTTACCGCCTATTTTGTTTAAACTCCCATTATCGAAAAACACTATTATTTAGTTATGAAATTATGGATGACGTAAAAAAAACATATGAAAAGATAAAAAGAAAAATTCATCAAATAAACAATAACAAAACAGGAAATATCAGAAAAGAGGAAATAAAGAACTATCAAATTCGATTTAAAGAACAGTTAGAGAATGATTTAAATACAGCAAATGCCTTAACAGTTCTATACGAGGTAATCAAAACAGAAGAATTAAATAATTTAGAAAAGATTACTTTAATAGAAGAATTTGATCAAATATTATCCCTAAATTTAGTAGAGAAAGAAAAAAAAGACATCGATTTAGAGATGAAACAATATATTGAAAACATGATTTTAAAAAGAAGTCAAGCCAAACAAGATAAAAATTATGAATTAGCAGATCAAATTAGAAATGAATTACTAGAAAAAAACATTACACTAATAGATACCAAAGATAGCACAAAATATGAAATAGAATAGAGGAAATAGTATGAATTATATGACCATAGGATATGAAAACATAATGACCATTTTTTTAGCAGTAATTGGAATGCTTGTTGTAATAACCGCCCAAATAGGAATTAGTTCTAATTATTCAAAATATAAAAATAGAAAAAATAGTCAAAACTTAAGTGGGCAAGAAGTAGCTAGGAAAATACTAGATCAACATGGATTAAAAGATGTTCATGTGGTATCTGTTTCTGGTAATTTAACGGATCATTATGATCCTACAAGAAAAGTAGTAAAACTCTCCAGTGATATTTTTAACGGAACGACGATTGCGGCCATGGCAGTAGCAGCCCATGAAGTAGGGCATGCTATTCAAGATCAAGAAAACTATTCTTTTATGAGAATTAGAAGTGGGTTAGTGCCTTTTGTAAACTTTGTAACATATCTTGGATATTTTTCTATCCTGATATCTTTAATTGCTGGCATGACTGGATATTTTATGATGGGAATCTTAGTTCTTCTTGCAACTCTTTTATTTCAATTTATTACATTACCAGTAGAATTTGACGCTTCTAAAAGAGCTCAAATAGAACTAGATAAAATGAATTTAGTAAGCTCAGAGGATCAAGAGGGAATTCATAATATGTTACGATCTGCCGCTATGACTTATGTCGCAAGTGTCATATCCTCATTATTAAGCCTTTTGCGTTTAATTTTAATGTTTCGTGATCGAGATGATTAAATGTAAAGAAACCGTTTTAGATATTGACAGTAAAGATAAAACAGTATAATCTTAAATAAAAGGATAGGTGATAAGATGTACCACTTTATAGGAATTAAAGGGGCAGGAATGAGTGCCCTAGCTCAAATTATGAAAAGACTTGGATATCAAGTACAGGGAAGTGATTATGAAAAACACTTTTTTACTCAAGTTGGATTAGAAGAATTAAATATTGAATTATTACCATTTTCAGAAGAAAATATCCAACCAGGAATGAAAATTATTAAAGGAGCTGCTTTTTCAGATGATCATATCGAAATGAAAAAAGCTTTAGAATTAGATTTGGAAATTTATACTTACTCAGAAATGGTTGGAAAACTAACCCAAAAAATGAAAACCATTTGTGTAGCAGGATGCCATGGGAAAACTACTACGACTTCTATGTTCGCACATGTGTTAAATCAAACGATTGGATGTAATTACTTAATTGGAGATGGAACTGGCTATGCAGATCCTAAAAATGAATTTTTTGCTTTAGAATCATGTGAATATCGTAGACATTTCTTAAATTATCATCCTTACTACGCTATTATTACCAATATTGATTTAGATCATGTAGACTATTTTAAAGACATTGATGATGTCATCGATGCTTATCAAGAATTTGCCAATCGTGCAGAAAAAATGATTATTGCATGTGGGGATGACCCTTATACACATACATTAGAAGTAAGTAAACCAATCTTTTATTATGGATTGGATGAAGATAATGATATTCGTGCCACTCATGTAGAATATAAAAGTAGTGGAACAACTTTTGAAGTAGAAATTGAAGGAAATTATTATGGCTCTTATGATTTACCAATCTATGGGAAACATAATTTGTTAAATACTCTTGCTGTTATTGCAACTTGTTATTATGAGCGAATGCAATCAAAAGAAATTACCAAGGTATTTCAAACATATACAGGTGCTAAAAGAAGATTTACACAAACCACTGTAGGGGATTCTATTATTATTGATGATTATGCTCATCATCCAAATGAAGTAAAAGCAACAATAAATGCAGTTAAACAAAAATATCCTGAGAAAAAATTAATTGTGATTTTTCAACCACATACATATTCTAGAACCCAAGAATTTAAAGATGATTTAATTCATGTATTTCAAAAAGCAGATGAAGTATATCTTTTAGAGATTCATGGTGCAAGAGAAAAACAAGAAGATTATCCAGATGTTACATCAAATATGATTATTAAAGAACTAGAAAATGCCCATCCAATCAAAATAGATCAAGCAGACTTACTTAGTTCAAATACCAATACTGTATTTGCCTTTATGAGTCCTAATGATATTTCTAAACTAGAAGATGATTTAAAAGAACAAATCGAGAAGCATAATTGATTTATGTTTTTTTTGATAAGTAACGTTAAGAGTGTTAATCATTAGTTAAAATGTCCACGATTTTATTTATTGATAACAAACAAAGA
>CANOTJ010000010.1 GCA_947570175.1 uncultured Mycoplasmatota bacterium
TATTGTATCAAAAAACCCCACCTTGTGGTGCGGTTCAAATTTCAATTTAGGAAAAGAAATTCATGATTTCTTTTTTTTATGCATATAATGATTTGGGTGATCGTATGAAATTTAAGATTGGTGATAAAGTTACTAGAAAATCCTATAATCATGATATTGTATTTAAAATAACGAAAACAGAAGAAAAAGTATACTATTTAAAAGGAATTAATATAAGACTTTATGCAGATAGTAATGAGGAGGATTTAGAACTCTATAATGGAAAAAAAGATGTGGAAGAAGAGGAATTTCTCGATCGGATTAAGCCAGAAAATTTAGATCGCAATGATTACTTTTATTTACCAGGTAAAATTCTACATATTGATGGGGATAGTGAATACTTAAATCGTTGTTTAAAATACTATGAAGATATTAATATTTGGGCTATGGGAATTGCGGAGAAAGAAGAAAATATTGCAAGTAAAATAACACAATGGTTAAAAGAATATAATCCTGATATTGTAGTAATTACAGGGCATGATGCCTATTATAAAAAAAAGGGAGAAAATAATGAATTAAAGGCCTATAAAAATAGTAGCTACTTCGTAAATGCTATTCAAGAAGCAAGAAAATTTGAAAAAAGTCATCAGAAATTAATTATTATTGCTGGAGGATGTCAATCAAATTATGAGGAACTTATTAAAGCAGGAGCTAATTTTGCCTCTAGCCCTAAAAGAATCAATATTCATGCTTTAGATCCAGCTATTATAGCTTCTAAAATGAGTCTTTCGGATACAACGAAAGATATTGATTTAAAAGGAATTTTAGAAAATACCAAATATGGAGCTTCAGGAATTGGTGGAATTAAAACAAAAGGAACTATGTATGTTGGATATCCAAGATAGGAGGTATATATGTTAACAGTCCATACCGTAAAAGAAGAATTAAATAAACATATTGGTGATGAAGTTACAATTAAATACAATTTAGGGAGAAATAAATTTGAAAAATATCATGTTCGATTAAAAAAACTTTATGATCATGTTTTTACTGTAGAACTAGAAAAGTTAAAAACAAAGCAAATCAAATCCTTTTCCTATTCTGATGTCATTACTAAGACTATAAAAATCGATTATTAACTATATTTTCTAAGTTTCACTTGATTTTATAGAAAATTTAGTATAGAATGAGATTGTAAGTACGGAAGGAGAGATTTACTTGAAAATAACATCTGTAAATGTACGTATCACAGAAAAAGAAAATTCTAGAATGAAAGGAATTGCATCAGTTATCATGGATGATTGTTTCGCTGTTCATGATATTCGTATTATTGAAGGAAATGAAGGATTATTTATTGCAATGCCAAGTAGAAAAACACCTACTGGAGGATATCGCGATATTGCCCATCCAATCAATTCAGACACAAGAAAATTATTTGAAGATACTATTATAGAAGCTTATCAAAAAGAATTAGAAAATCCAGAAAAATAGAACAATTTGTTCTATTTTTTTTAAAGATTCATATATTGTAACAAGGAGGCAATATATGGACAAGGATAATATTATTACATCATCTAGTCATAGTGTAACAATCAATGAACGAAAAAACATTGTAATTACGGGTGTTAAAAAAATAGATAGTTTTGATAATGAGGAATTTTTATTAGAAACCAATATGGGATATATTATTATTAAAGGAGAAGGTTTAGAAATTATAAAATTAGATACTTATCAAGGAAATGTCTCCATTAAAGGAAAAGTAAATAGTTTATCTTATATGGAACACTCTGGTAAAAAAGAAAAAGAGGATAATTTATTTAGTAAATTATTTAAATAATGAATTTACAAAAACAAATTTTAACCTTTATCATCTCCTTTTTATTTGGTATGGCATTTGCAATTTTACTAAAACTAAATTATAAATTTATTTATCAAGAAAATAAAGTATATCGTGTTTTAACCACATTTTTCTTTGTTATGATTCATATCTTTATTTATTTTATTTTACTTCAGAAAATAAATTCAGGTATTCTACATACTTATGGAATTATAGCTATTATCTTTGGCTTTATTATGCAGTATTTTGTAGAAAAAGCTATGCGAAACTTATTTGCAAAGGTATTTAAAAGATGATATAATTCTAAAGGATGATAGTAGGTGTTTCCATGGCAAAAAGAAGAATGTCAAAACAGTCTAAAAGAAGATTACTTCTATTTGGAACAATTTCAATAGTAATGCTTATTTACTGTGTTTTTAGTGCATCTTATTATGCTATTTCTATTTATAAATTAAAAAAACAAGAGTCAGAGTTAAATGATAATTTAACAGAATTAAAACACAATGAAAAACTTTTAAATACAGAAATTGATAAATTAAAAGATAATGATTATATTGCACGATACGCAAGAGAAAATTATTCTTATTCCAAAGATGGAGAAATTATTATTAAATTAGACGATTCAAAAAAAGAAAAGAAAGAAGAAAAAAAATATGAAATAAATCAAAAGAAGATTATGAAAATATGTAGTATCATTATTCTTTTAATTTTAGGGTATGTGATGATAAAAAGTCGAAAGAAACAGAAATCCAAAAAGAAGGGAAAGTAATTCCCTTTTTATAATATTATAAATATATTAAAAGATTTTTCTCATTCCTTTTCCTATATAAAAAACGACACTATAATTTTATTTTAATTTAAAGAATACAATATTTTTTACTTAAAAAAATCGTTTCAAAGATGTAAAATTATTTGACTAATGGTTATATAACCACTATAATGGTATATGTAGTTATTTAACTAATAGGTCAAAAAAATAGAGAATAAAATATATGGAGATATTATCTAACATATTCAAAAATATCTGTAATACCACAATCTAGATAATCACACATTCTAGCTAACACTGTGATATCAATTCTAGCCATTTCACCATTCATTAGTCTTTTGATTACCTTGAAATCAGTATTAGTATCTCTCATTAACTTGTTTATACTAATATCATGATCAGCTAGCATTTGTTCCAATTTAAAAATATAATAACCCTTTTCTATATTTACCTTTCTCATTTTACCCATAGAATCCATCCCATCTTTCTATAAATAATTTTATCAAGAGTAACGGACAATTGATTATTGGTTATATAACCATATAAATACTGGAAAGGAGTAAATAATGAGTTATAAAAAAATAGAAAAAGTTTCATTATATATGATGTTTATATCAATCTGTGTTTTGTGTACAAAATTTATCTTTTTTACCTTTGACAAATAGAAAATTATTTCATTTACCTTAATCCATTTTGGGCAAAATGTTGTTTATCAATAGGATTAACCCTAATCATTTTCCCAATTTTTTTAAATCTCTTAAATATGACCTGTAACTTTATATACAAGTATTTATAAATATGATTTCTATTGATATCATAAATCTTAGCGAAAACTAAGTTTTTTATTGCACAAAAAAAGAAAGAATGTAATCTTTCTTTAATTTTATCTTAATTTATTAACTTGTTTTTGTTCCTCTTCTGTTAAAGTATCCGCCAGCCCAGTTTTAGAAAGTAATTCTTCCATTTTCTCTTTTGTCATACGAAAATCTTTCAGTGTTTTATACTTTGGAATTTCTTCAATTTTTTTCTTAGTATGATAAATATTCCACTTTGCAAGGCGTTGTTTTACCTTTGTGTATTCATCAAAAAAGATTCTAAATTCTTTTAAATTATTCTGGTAATCCTCCTCTATCTGTTGTAATTTTTGTAAGTAATCACTTTTTTTCGAAAATCTTTTCATACCATACTCTTTTTTTAAATCTTTTTTTCTTTGATCATACTCTTGATCAGAATTATCCTCTTCTATCTTTTTAGCCATTTGTTCATATTGTTCCTTCAGTTGATTATATTCTACCACTTCTTCATTCAAATCATTCAACAATATTGCCTTTAAATTTTCTATCATATTATCACCTATATTTTCAAATGTTTACGGACAGCCTTCCAACTTCCAAACATACCAACTAATATTCCAATTGCAAGTAACACGAGTGATATGGTATATACAAATGGTTCTGGTTTAATTAATTTTATAAATGGAGAGAATAATTGACCGTCAAAATTTTCATAAAGGGCAACATATCCATAAATAGTTGCGACTATTGGAATAATAGACCCTATCATTCCCAAAAATAATCCTTCGATAATAAACGGAATCTTAATATTTAAATTAGAGGCCCCTACTAATCTCATAATATCAATCTCCCTTTTACGTGAGGTAATGGTAATCTTAATAGTATTAGAAATTAAGAAAGCAGTTACTACAACTAATGCGATTACAATTCCAATTGTAACCTTTTTCACCACTTCAAATATGGATACCATTTGTTCTACCATACCCTCTCCATATTTTACTGTACTTACTCCCTGTATTTTAGCAATCTTCTTTGCTGTGTCTGCAATTGTATTAATATCCTTTACTTTTACTAGATAAGTACTCTGAATTGGATTTTCTTCTACACTCCAATTTCCCATAATGTTTTTAAATGTTTCTGAAGAATCCATCATTTCTTTGGTAATATCCATTTTATCTTGATATTCTACACTAGAAATATTACCCATTTTATTAATTTCTGTTCCCACATCATTTCTAGACGCCTCATCAATATCAGAATTTAAAAATGTAACGATGGTAATGTCTTTTTCCACTAAAGAAGAAAAATTGTTGACATTATAAGATAAAATAATAGAAATAGCAACCACCAATAGAGTAATTGTAATACAAGATATAGAAGCAAGTGATAGTGAAAAATTCCTAAATACACTATAAAATGCATCTCTAATATTTCTACTAATAATTCTAAATGCTTTCATGAATATATGTTCCTTCCTTATAGTCCCTTACTACTCTTCCACTATCTAATACAATAACTCTCTTTTTCATTCTATTTACAATCTCTGTATCGTGGGTAACCATAATAATCGTTGTCCCAATCTTATTAATCTCTTCTAATACTTTCATAATTTCCATACTAGTTTCTTCATCCAAATTTCCTGTTGGTTCATCACAAATTAATAATTTAGGTCCATTCACAATGGATCGTGCTATCGCAACTCTTTGTTGTTCTCCGCCTGATAATTCCGTTGGGTAGTTTTTAGCTTTATGTTTTAATCCAACTAAATCTAAAGCCTTTAATACCTTTGTATGAATTTCATCCTTTGGTGTTCCAAAGATTTCTAATGCGAAAGCAACATTTTCATAAACCGTTTTTTTATACAATAATTTAAAATCCTGAAAAACTACTCCAAGTTTTCTTCTTAATTTATAAATTTTACTATTTCTAATTTTTCCAACATTAATAACACTAATCATAATAGTTCCACTTGTTGGTTTTTCTTCTCGATATAACATCTTTATAAGGGTAGATTTTCCACAACCTGTTGATCCAATAATAAAAACAAATTCACCCTTTTCAATCGTTAAATTCAAATCATGTATTGCAGTTACACCATTTTTATAAGTTTTCTTAACATGACTCATTTTAATTAAATTCATACATACCTCCTTCTACTCTATCCATAACTTTATTTATTCTTCATGTACATTACTATTATAACATATATTATACTATTTTAGTTAATAAAATCATTGTCTCTTTTTATATCATTATTCTCTTAAGCTCCACCAGATACTTCATAGGCATCCGTTACAACAAAAAAAGCTTGTGGATCTATTTGATGAATCCCTTCCTTAGCAAGAAAATATTCTTTAGTAGGAATAATACACATAATAACCTTCTGATGATTTCCTGTATATCCGCCCTTTCCATCTAAAACAGTTACTCCATGACTTAAGTGTTTTAAAACAAATTTTTTTACTTCTGATTCATGATCTGTAATAATATAAAATGCCTTTGATTGGGAGATTCCAAGGATGACTTTATCGGTCATAATACTAACAATATATAATAGAAGAATAGAATACATGAATTTCGTCGCTCCAAAAACAAATAAACTACTGGCAATAATGATGCCATCCGTAAAAAACATGGCATTTCCCATGGATATCTTAAAATACTTAGAAACAATTTGATTTAAGATATCGGTTCCTCCTGTAGTAAATCCAGATTTAAAAATAAGCCCTAATCCAAATCCTGAGATTACTGCCCCAAAAATTACAATTAATAATGGATCAGTATTAGAAAGATCAATAAAATCTGTAGAAAAATCTGTTAACTTTACAAATATAGGATATAATAAAGAACCAATGACAGAATGTTTTGTTTGCTCTTTTCCTAAAAGTAAAAAACTAAGTAGTAATAAAAAAACTGATCCTATTAAAATAATGAAAGATGGACTGATTCCAAACAAACTATTAAAAATAATTCCAAGTCCACCAACCCCATATACAATTTTAGCTGGAACCATAAAAACATTATATGAGACTGCAACTACCAACACACCAATTATAAACTGCGTCCATCTTTTGAAACGACCTTTTTTATAAATGGATTGAATAATATTTTCATCCATTATTTTTTTCTTATTCCATAACATAATTATTCTCCTTTTTTTAATTGGTTATGAATAAACAAATCAATATCCCCATCTAATACTTTAGAGACATTACTTGTTTCTGTACCTGTTCGATTATCTTTTACTAAAGAATAAGGATGCATAATATAACTTCTCATTGCAGATCCAAAATTAATATCCATAGTAGTCCCTTTTATTTTTTTTAAATCTTGATCTCGTTTTTCTAACTCTAATTGATATAACTTATTCTTTAAAACTTCCATTGCTCGTTCTTTATTTTGTATTTGACTACGCTCATTTTGACAAGTCACTACTATTTTAGTTGGAATATGAGTAATACGAACCGCACTATCTGTCGTATTAACCCCTTGTCCCCCACAGCCACTAGAACGATATACATCAATTCTTAAATCGCTTGAATTCATATCAATATCAATATCAGTATTTTCAAAAAGTGGCGTTACTTCTACAGAGGCAAAAGATGTATGTCTTCGATTATTTGAATCAAAAGGGGATAAACGAACTAAACGATGGACTCCCTTTTCATTTTTTAGATATCCGTAGGCATGGATACCTTTTACAATGACAGAAATGCTTTTAATTCCTGCTTCATCTCCATTTTGTAAATCCATAAGTTCTGTTTGATATCCTTTTTTTTCACACCAACGCATATACATACGATATAACATATTTGCCCAATCACAAGCTTCTGTCCCTCCAGCACCAGAATGAATTTCTAAAATAGCGTTTAATGAATCATATTGACCACTTAATAAAACTTCAACTTCTAATTGATCTACGTCAATCGATAAATTTTCAAATTCTTGAGCAATTAATTCGAATAAATCTTGATCTAAGTTTTCTTTTAACTCTTTTAATATTTCTAAATTAGATTCCACTCTCTCTTTCAAATGAGCAGTTTGTTCTACTACTTTTTTTAATGTATTTAAGCTAGATATAATTTTTTCACTTTCCCTTTGATTATCCCAAAAATTAGGTTGATTTATCTGTTGTTCTAACTCTTTTATTTGTTTATTTTTGCTTTCTGGGTCAAAGAGACCCCCATAACTCAATTACACGATTATATAAAGTTTGATAATTATGAAGTAATTCTGATAATTCCATAATGAAACCTCCTACTATATAAAATTATACCATTTTTAATGTTCTTTTTCTACTCTATTTTTATGAAACACATTAAAAAAAGAAAAAAAGGAATGAAATATCTTCACCCTATTTTCATTAAAATCCATATCTCATTCTATCAATATAAGCGTTTTTTGCAATCTGTTCATCTGTTAATGCTCCATCATGAATTCTTACTGCAAATATATATCCTTTAAAGAAATTACCATCCCTACAAACATTACTAACACTTCTATCGGCAGGATTACATCCTAATACTAACGGAGCTTCAGATTCTTTATATGCTTTGCTTGAGTAAGTATGCTCACTCTTAAATTTATCAGAAGTAGTATCTTCGCCTGAGTATAAATTAAAAAATGCAGTTGGAGTTCCATATCCAGAAAATCCATTTTTAATAGAAAGTGCTCGATAATTAATCCTGTTTAATGTTGAAGGTGTTGTAAATGTGGTATCATCTTCATAGCCAAAAGTATTTATATAAGCTGAGCCAAATCCATTTCCTCCAATTACAACCCCCGCTCTTTCTACACTACTAATAACATGATACTGCGATGCTGTATTACTAAGGTCTGTAGGCTTATAAACTGTTTCTATTGTAAATTCATTCTTACCTTTAATAAAATCAAAAGCCAAATAATCATCTACCCCGTCAAAATATAAAGCATTATCTATACGTTCATTACATATCATTTGACCATGATAATTTGAATATGCAATGCAGACATCTCTCTGCCATCCACTTGTTGTAGATATGGTTCGTGGCATTCCTGTCTCATCTGACAAACTTCTCCAATGATAGGGACCTCCATCATCTTCGATTCCATCTAAATGTGCTAACAAAGAACCTTTTATTTCATAATCGTTTATTGTTACCCCTGTTACTTCTTTAACAGTTTGACTACTTCCCTGATAATAACTTGTTCCATCACTAATTCTTGTCACTATTTGTCCTGGTTTTTTAAATACTAATTCGATCGATGAAGTTGGAATGATATACCATGTTTTTGCAGTTATCTCACTAACATATTGACTGGCGCAATTCTGTTTTTCTTTTGGGGCTTCCTCTGAACTATTACACTTGTAAACTAATACAGTTTGATTATTTTTTATATCTACATCAATTGAAGTATAAAAGTAAAAAGTAGGAGTTGTGATAGTTGATCCATTAAATTGTACCTTATAAGTCTTACTAGTTCTCCAATTAGTTCTACTTAACTGTCCTGTTGAATCAGTTGAATCATTATATCCATAGGTTGGTGGAATATATGGTTTTGATTTTTCATTTACAAGATCTGATTTTTTGGATATTCCTACTCCATTTTTACATTCCACTTGAAAAGTATGAATTGCTGTTGTTGTATTTTGTCCATATGCATTATAAGGCTTTAATCCTGTAAATGTATGTGTATTAGTACTGCTAGTTATCCAACTTCCATTATCCATCTTAAATTTATATTCTGAAATCCCACTTAGTGAACTACATCTTGCTGTTACTGTTATTTTATCGGTTGATATTGGTGTTACGTCTGCTTTGACACTTGGTTCATTTGGATCTATTTGAGAAACTGTATACTCTTTTTGTTTCGAATTTGTTCCATCTGATACTAATGCTCTAATATTTCCCATCTCATGAAAATCTATTTGTGGTGATTTACTTGTTGTCTTATACCATTTATTTGCTTCTATTTTAGTTGTTGTTCCGCTACAAATTCCTGGTTCATTTCCAGTACCACAAACTGATATATTTATTTTACTCGTTGCATTAACACTAGAATAAAAATAGTATTCTGGATTTGTTATATTTGTATCAGGATATGTGATGGTTACTGTTTTGCTAGTTGTCCATCCAGTTGCTGGACTAGATGCAAATTTTATATCTGCAATTGTCTTCGTCGATCCCTTTCCAGTTGCTTCTGCTACTTGTCCATTATTACTTGTACATTTTACATATACTGTATGTTCTCCTGATTTTACTCCATTAAATGTATACGTAGCATTCGTTTTATTATGAATTAACTCTCCATTATCAATTTTAAATTCATATGATGAAACTGCTTCGCTTGAGGTACAAATCGCCTTTACTGATATACTATTTGTAGTAGATCCTGTCACTTCTATTGTAGCCTTTAAATCGTCTTTTGTTTTAATCAAAGCTTCTTTAGATACTTTATCATCTATTTTTGTTTGAACCTGATAGGCTGTTCCACTTTTTAAATTAGTAAAAGTACTCTCTTTTTGCCAAGCCCCATACTTCCCTTCTGACTCTTTTTTTATTCGATAATATACTTCTTTTGTACAAGTACCTGAGTATTGGTTTTGAGTAGCTGTAATAGTATTTATAGTACTCACTAAAGTAGGTTTTGTATCTGTAATCGTTGTAAGAGCAATGGTTGATTGGATAATATTACTTTTCATAGTATTTCCATTGCTTTTAGTTGTTACAATAACATACCATTCATAACTATTAGAATCACTTCCAGTAATATTAGTAGTATACTCTTGAGATGTAGCTCCTTTAATTGCTTCTCCGTTTTGATACCATTGATACGTATAAGCATTTTTTTTCGCTGGTCGTACCGTTGCTGTTAAAGTTAAATTCTCAATATTACAAATAGAAGGATTTTTTCCAGATATCGTTTTCGCCCTTACAATTACTTTATTAATTTTATCAGAATTCTTCTGTTTATCAATGCAGCCTCCTTTTTCATTATCTTTGGTTTTCAAATACAAATAGTTACATTCTTCTGATGTATCATAACAAAAATAACTAGAATCATTATCTATTTTTTTTGAATCTCTAATGTTTAAAGAAGAAAGATTTCTTTTACTAGAGTCACAATCCTCTAAAACTTTAATTCCCTCCTCTGTCATTTGTTTCTCAATCTCTCTTGTTACCATTTTATATTCTGATGTAAAAGTATTTTGTTTGGATTCTTTTACAACATTTAAAACAACTGGTGTTGTAATTGTAGCTAAAATTCCAATAATGATAATAATAGCTAATAACTCTACCAAAGTAAATCCTCTTTTTACCATTTTATCGTACTCCTATCTTCTATCATTATACCATAAAATAACAGTTTCGCAATGTAAAAAAGAAAAAGCGTTTCAAAAAACGCTTTCATATTTCAAAATGGTGATCCGTACGAGATTTGAACTCGTGAATGCTGCCTTGAGAGGCACCTTATCAAGCATAAGTATACTCTTAAAATTTTTAAAAATCAATTAAATTTCTTTGAAAAATAGGAAATTTTTTTAAATGCTTTAAAACCATTTTTTCATTGATTTTTGGGCATTTTTGAAAAATCCGCCACTTTTCCGCCACTTTTTTAGTTTTTTCGTTGTCCAAAACAAATTTGGATTTTTTTATGTTAAAAAAACAGCTTTTGACAAACTGTTTTTTTTCATTCTAAATGGTAGTCTATACGGGATTTGAACCCGTGTTTCTGCCTTGAGAGGGCAGCGTCTTGACCCCTTGACTAATAGACCATAACAATAATGTCCTTTTCAAAAGACATTATTATCTTAACATAAATTGCCCTTTTTTACAATACTTTAGAGGAATTTTTATTATAAACAAATTCTTGTTTTTCTACTTCTAATTGCACAACATTTACTGGTGTTAACGTAAATTGATCTCCATACATCTCCTGTTGTTGTTCTATCCAATCAAATACATTGTCAACACTAACTCCTCTATCATCCAAATTCTTCATTTTAGGATACTTTTTCAGTACTTCTTCTTTACAATATTTCATTTTATCCAATACATCTATATTTTCATTTGGCAATAAATAGTTTAATATATTGCCAATAGCTTTTGTAGAAGCATATTTTCTACCTGTGCATATTGATAGTATCTGATTAATGTTAAAAGTTTTTCCTTCACTAAAATCTTTAAATATTGAAACTGCTTCTTTTTTCTTATTTTTGTTTTTATGACTATATTTAAAGGTAGTTGATAATTGTGAATGTCCCATTAAGGCTGCCACATCATTTGGACCTAATTCTGGATTCTCATTCATTTGCAAAGTACAATAACTATGTCTAAGACCATGTAGAGTTACATGTTTCAAATCGTACTTATCAAGAAATTCATTCCATTTTTTACCTGGATATTCAGGTCGCATTAAATCTCCTTTTTCACTTAAAAATAAATTATCTATTTCCTTATAATGAGAATCTTTAAGTTTTAAACCTTCTATTTTCCTATTTCGCCATTCTAAATATTCATCTATGATTTCTAAGCAAAAAAATGGTACAGGAACATCTCTAATGCTTTTTTCGGTCTTAGGTTTTGCATTCTCTACTACATTATGTTTTTGCTTATCACGAACAACATCTCTTGCTACATGTAAAGTAGAAGCTTCATAATTTATATCTTCTAAATGTAATCCTAATAATTCTCCTTTTCTAAAACCAGTAAATAAAGTTATAACAAACATACATTTTGATTCTACATCTTCGCTTTTTAAAAAATCAAAAACTTCTATCATTTGCTCCTTATTAAAAGTATCTTTTTCTGTTTTTGCTATTGGTGGAGCTTGAACTTTTAATAATGGATTTGTATTAAGATACTCCCAATCAACTGCCCTATTTAACATATTTCTTAATAACCTATAAACATCATTTGCTGTAGTAGAAGAAATTTTTTCCTCTGTTTTTCCAGTCAATTTCTTTCTATTCATCAACTCATTAATAAATCGTTTTAAAATTAGCGGATCTAACTTACTTAATTTATATTTTCCTAACTTTGGCAAAATATCTGTATCAAGTTTTGAAATAACCCCATCAACTGTAGTTGAACTAAGTCCTGCACAGTGATTTTCCAAAAATATTTTTGAGAATTCTTCTAATGTTATATTTCCTTTATTACTAGAAACATTCTTATTAAGCTTATATTCAGCCAATTTAGTATCTCTAAGTTTTCTTGCATCTGCCAAAGATCCTATTATTGTTTCACAAAAGTAAAAATAACCTAATTCTCCTTTTGTACCCTTTTTAATTCTAATTTGATATTTAGAAGGAGCTAATTGATAAATATATGTGTCAACTTTTTTTTCTTTGTATTTTGTTTTTTTCTTTTTAATTACTTTATTTTCTTCTATCGATTCAATTTTTGTAGTTTTTACTTGAGTAGAATTAAAATCCATTTTTTTTAATTTTATTCTTTCCTCAAAATCTTCTATATATTGATTTCTAATTTTAATTACTTTTTCTAAAGGCAATTTATGATTTTCTGAAATTTTTAATTCTGGTGGTGATGTTTGGGAACTTAGAAGTTTACTAGGACATTCTTCTATTAATTCTACTATGGTTTATTTACATTTAGCTGAGGATTTTTCTAAAGTTAAATCTCCTTTGGATGGAGCTTTTTAATGTATACTGTTCAAGATATTTTTCTTATCTATGGTCCTAGTTATATCAAAGAACATAAATTATCTAAAGATGAATGGAAAGTCTATAACTCTATTACAAATTGTAAAACAAAAGAACTCGGTTTTCATACCATTACTTGTGAACATTGTGGAAAGGTTACTACCTCTTTCAATAGTTGTCGCAATAGACATTGTCCTCTATGTCAAAGTTATGCTCGTGAAAAATGGATTCAAAATGAAGCTTCTTATTTACTTGATTGTCCTTATTTTCATATTGTTACTACTGTTCCTCATGAATTAAATGAAATTGCTTTATATAACAAAAAAGAATTTTACAATATTCTATTTAAAGCTACTAGTGAATCTATTTTAGAACTTTCTAATGATCCAAAATGGTTAGGAGCTAAAGTTGGTATTACTTCTATTCTCCATACTTGGGGACAAACTATGGAATTCCATCCTCATATTCATTCTATTGTTACTGGTGGCGGAATTAAAAATAATAAATGGATTTCTTCTAAAGAAAATTATCTATTTAAAGTTCAAGTTTTATCTTCTTTATTTAGAGGTAAATTTTTATCTATGCTTAAGGCATTAAATTTAAGTTTACCAAATCATTTAGCTTATTTAAAAGATTATAATCAATTGAATAAATTTTTAGAACCACTTTATAAGAAGGATTGGGTAACTTATATTGAACCACCAAAGGGAAGTTCAGAAAATGTTATAGAATATATTGGTAGATATTCTTTTAGAGTAGCTATTTCTAATCAAAGAATCAAAGATATCTCTAATGGTAAAATTACTTTTGAATACAAAGATTATAAAGACAATTCAAAAATAAAAACAATGACTATTTCAGCCAATGAATTTATTAGAAGATTTCTTCTTAATGTATTACCAAAACATTTTACTAAAATTAAACACTATGGACTTTTAACGAATAGAAATAAGAAACATTTAATTAAACTATGTAGAATTCTTATTGGACAAACAATTTTTAGTGATTTTACTTCTACCTTAAAAAGAAAGGTAATAGAGTTTGTTTGCCCTGATTGTGGTATGAATAAATTTTTATATTCATTTTTCTACAAACGATCCTATTGCTGATATCTGGTATAACAGACAAAACATCAACAAGTCGTTTCTTGGGGAAAGGGGTCATCATATCTTTTTTACCAATTTACGGTTTATTTTGCTTTTAAAATTATATTTGATTTTCAAATTTACTATTTTATAACTATATTGAAAAAATACTTTTTCCTTAAGACTTTGGTACAATGCAGTTATAAAACTTTTTGGCTGCTCAAAAATTTTCATAACTTGCTAGACATTATATCATGTCGTGATGCCTTCACCTTTACTTAAGTGTTAATCTCACTCGCATAGCGAGTGGTTTTTTGTAGTTGCTTTACGCAACTACCCCCTAAAGGATAATAAAAAGAGGCCTGAATTTTCATTCAGCACCCTCTTAATGTTTAAGAATCTTGATTTGTCTTATTTTATAGGTTTTAATTCAGGGTATCCCTTTTCGTTTATAATATCTAAGTTCCAAATGTTTTCATCAAAATTTAGAATATCTTGGTAGAATGATTTTGTATGTATTTCTAATTCTGTTGCTTCTTTTAAACTAGCTGCAGTTTCTTCAGTTATACTACTAAATCCTTGTTCTCCTGCATATTCATAACAGTTTTCTATTGTTGCTTTGATTTGCGCTGCAGTAGCTCCTGTAAATTTGTAAGGTATTTTTTCATTTCCTTCTGCATCTGTAAATCCTTCCATTCTTCCTAATGCAATAGAATTCTTTATTGTTGGAGTATTATATATATTTCCAACTATTCCACCATTAAATTCGCTGTTTGCAACTGGTGAATAAGTATTTCCTGTTTTATATATATTTACTCTTGAAACAACATTTTCTATTGTTCCACCTTCTTGCATTGCACCTACTACTCCACCATTTTCTGTTGTTTTAACTTCTAATACACCTTGTACGAAAACATTCTTAATACTTCCACTATATTTTCTACCTATAAATGTTGATGCATAAACACCTGTTGCATTTACATTTGCATCTTTTACTGATATATTTTCAAAAGTAGAATTTGACTTGTCTTGTCCTGATATGACTGCAACGTTATGTCTTCCTGCTAATGTGATTTTTTCAAATCTCATGTTTCTCAATGTTGCTCCATTTGTTTGTTTAGCAAATGCATTTGCATAATCGGATGTATTACTTTTTACATTTGAGAAGTTTTTAATACTTAAATTTTCTACAGTTCCATTAAATACATTAAATAATGATAGATTTGTTAAATTTGATAATGTATGTCCTTGGCCATCTATCTTACCATTAAATGTTCCTGTAATAACAGAATCTGTACCAGTATAATCTGTGAAATCTATATCATTACCTATTACATATATTCCACCTAAGTCATCATTGATTTTACTAAATTCTGATGCTGTTGTTATTGTAACTTTATATGGTTCTGCTTTTAAATCCTTATAGGTAACAGTACTATTTTGACCTCCGATTAAACCTAAGTCATTTCTTCCACCAAAATTCATTTGTATGTTTTTAGCACTAATGTTTATTAATTCACTAACTTCAGTTCTTGCTGCTAAAGCACCTACATTTGAAAGATTTTTCGGAATATTCGTATTTTCTAATACTAAGTTTGTAACTGAACCATATCTTATTTTTTGGAATATTGGTAGTGTATTTCCAATTATCTTATGACCATTTCCATCTAATTTACCCATAAATGTTGCAGTAACATTAGTAGTCATATTAGAGAAATCAATATCATTATCTAATACATAATATCCATATGGTTCTTCATTAATCTTTTGAACTAATTCTTCAGCAGTCTTAATATGTTTTGTTTCAATTGTTGTTCCTAATGGATCATCAACAAAGTCATTTGTTATGCTCTTTAAGTAATGATAATAAAGTTTTCTAAGAGTAGTTCTTTGAGTTGCGTTTCTATTAGTGTCAGTTGATAAAGCTTGATAGAATCTTTCAATCATATAATCTACATCTATATATTTATTGTTTTTTATGCTTTCTTCTACCGTAGCATATCTACTCATTTTGTATTCTTTCCAATTCATCGCTGTTCCAGTAACAGACTTAGTAATTTTTTGAATAGCATCTAAATCTGTTGCAGTATTTCCTCTTCCATAAGTAACATACCCATCAACACCAGCGTAACCAAGCATTTCAAAATAGTTACGTTTTGCTGAAAATGCGTCTGGAATACCATTATCATTATGACCAATATACCAACGATTTACCCAAACAGACTCAAATCCATAATCATTACTACCAAGACTATTAATTACTTTAAGACCTCTTACACTTACTCCCCATGCATTTTCAGGACGTATAATGATTCTATTGTCATATAAAGACTCTAGTGAGGTTAAATTCATTTGTTCTGCTTGAGCTGCAGTAATCGCTCCCCAAGAAGACCATGAGCCAGATTGATTCATTCTTGTTGCAACTCTTGCTTGTTGCTCAGGTGTTAATTTTATAAATGCCTTACCTTCAATATAATCAAGTAAATCTAAAGCATTTTGTTGCCCTTTAAAATAATTCTCTAATTTTTCTCTAGTATCAATTCTTTCTGGAGTTAAATTTTGAGTAGCATTTCCTTCTTTATTTAAATAGAAAGTTGTATTGAAGTAGTATGGTCCAACATCTTGAATAAGATTATTCTCACTCCAAATCTTATTTTGTTGAACATTACCTTCAGTAAGAGTTTCAAGACCTGCCTTAAATCTAGTTCCACTTTGGAATAACATTATTTTATCAAATAAAGCATGTTCAAATTCGTGAGTCCAAGTATCAAAATTAGTAAGACCTGGTCTAGCTATGAACCATAAGAATCCTGCAGTATTTCCAACGCCAGCAGCACTTCCAGTAGGTTGCCATAAGCCCAATACTTCACTAAAGTTTTTAAAGAATGGATAATCTTGACCAACTCTTCCTTGTGTATAAACAGGACTAGTTGATATTACAACGTTAGTTCCAGGAAAATAGGTATTTTTATAACCTGTGATTATTCTAGTACAATCATAAACCATAATACAATAGTTATTCCATTTACCAGGATCAAATGATCCAGCTAAGGTATTAAAATGTTTTTTAACTAAAGAAACATGATTGTTAACTTTGCTTCTCACTTCATTTCTTCCAGCCTCTGTACTAGGATCTTTATGATACAATTGTGAAGGACCAATTTGTAAATGAGCAGGTCCAGAAATGATATAAGCACAATCAGCAGGCATTGTAATAACTGGAAGTATCATTCTACTAT
Source organism: uncultured Mycoplasmatota bacterium (assembly GCA_947570175.1). Taxonomy (GTDB): domain Bacteria; phylum Bacillota_I; class Bacilli_A; order RF39; family UBA660; genus UMGS1271. The sequence continues at coordinate 17,350 of CANOTJ010000010.1, forward strand.
TTTTCTTAAGTTGATACCATGCACGATATAAAATTTTAGGATTTTTATCCACTCCAAACTCAGCCAAAATATTTCTTGCCCCAAAATATTCTGTAAACCAATCATTTACATCTTTATATCCACCTATATTACTGATAATATAATCTAAGAAATATGGAAGAGCTGAACTTCCTGTATACTTACTAATATTACTTGCATAAAAATTAGCTGTATTATTAACACCGATATTTCCAACTAAAGTTTCATTTACTAAATTATCTAGTGTTGCTGAATCTTTATACATTTTTCCTTCAAATAATAGTATGTCTGATACTTTTGAACCGCCTATTTCAAAACCATACCATCTATAATAATAGTTATATCCGTATAATATTTTATTTAATCTTCCACTATCTATTAGTTGTTGTTTTATTCTATTATTTAATATTTCACTATTAATTGTAAGTACACTATCTGAATCATTTTGTAATAATTGTAGTGCAATCGTTTTTGCATATGGTTTCATAACTTCATTATAATGGTCTTTATAATGTCTAGCATCTGCAGCTGTTGTAAGTGGGTCTAAAGTAGTTATATAATCTACTCCATTAATATAATCAGTTAAAGTTTGTACAATTGCTGAATCTTCTTGTATTACATATTTGTTATAAGCATAATCTATATTTAAATTTTCTATTTCATATATTGAAATATTTTGATTTAATTCTTTAAATGTAACATTATATTCACTTATTGTGTAATCATCAAATACTACCTTTATTTTTGTAATACTATCTTTATTTTCTGAAGTTAAGTATGTTAATAATTTTCCATTACTATAAGGTAATACATGTTTTATTATCTTTGTATTTAACTCATTATCATTTGCAATTTTAAGTCCATCTTCTACTAAATATTTTGCATCATAGTATGGCATTAATTTATTTATATTGTGATATAAAATATCTTTTGAGCTTGTATATCCATTTATACCTTTAACCCTACTATAATCTGGTATATATAATTTATTATTAGATGGTGCTTCCTTATCAGTAATTATTTCTTGTTTACTTGATTTTAATACTGGTGGATTAGTGTATGAGGCATTTGATAAATCCCAAATGTTTTCATCAAATTTAGCACTATCCTTAAAGAATTCTGCTGTTATACCATCTTGTGATATTTGTTTTACTTTATCACCAGAAGCATTTGATGTTAATCCTGAATCTAATAATTCATAGTTATTAGTAATTGTAGTTGAAATTTGACTACCATATATACTATGGAAATTTTGTCCTGTTGATAAACTTACATTATTTTTCAATACAGAATTTGGAATTGCCATCATACCTACAATATCACCATTTAATCTAGGACCAACATTATTAGTAAAACTAGTTTTACTAATACAATTTTCAATAGTGATTGGTGATATTCCAAGTCCATGACCAAGTATACCACTAATTCCATTCCCATCTTTTGTTTGTATTGAGTTAATTGTTCCTTCTACATAACAGTTCTTAATGGAACCACCGTCCATTTGTCCAATGATTGCTGAAACTCTTATATGTCTTGAGGTTGTTATTTGGAAATTCGTTACACTACTTTGTTCAACAGTTACATTAGTTGCTTCTCCAATGATGCCTGCAGATTTATTTGCTCCTGTTGTTAGTATTAAATCTTTTACATATACATTTGTAATTGTAGAATTTGTTGCTGTATTTGCTATTGTTCCTCTACTATTTGGACCAGATAATTCTGGGCTTTCTAGTGTAAGATTTTCTATTGTTGCTGATTCTATACTATCAAATAATGGTTTAGGTAAGTTATAAATCTTATGACCATTACCATTTAATGTCCCCATGAATGTTGATGTAACAAGTGCAGCATCATTATTTGATATTATTGAAGCATCATAATCACGATCTAGTGTAAATGTTCCTGTTGGATTTGACTCCATTTCTCTAAGTAAACTTTCTAAACTGATATTTGTTGCTGTTCCATCTATCATGTCCCCATAAACAATTTCTAATTTGTCTTGTTTATTATCATTTGTATATTGAACTACATTATCATAGTCTAGTATTAATTTTAGCTTATTGTCTTCAATTCTATATCCGCTTATTGTTGTATAGAAAGCTGGCATATCTCTTGTTCTAACTTTAATAATATAGTTATCTAAGTTAGCTAAATCTGATTCTTTTAAATTTTGTACTTCTTCTACACCATTTTCTGTTTGTCTATATAAAAGTGTTCTTATAATATCTTTTACTTCAAATTTACGATTTCCAAGTGTTATATCTGCTTCTAATAATGTAATATTTTTATATTCATTTGCATCTTCTTCTAACACATTCATGTCTAAGTCATAATCTGCTATTATTTTTACAGTATAGCTTTCATCTTCTCTTGGTACAAAAGAAATAGTATTTTGATTTGAAGTTAATGTTTGTTCTTTTACTGTTGCACCTCTATTTATAATAACTACTTTACCATTTGTTATCGTTTGTTCTAAATCTACTACATTAAATGTTGCAGTTATTGTGCCATCCAGATTTTCTTTATAACCAAATTGTTCTACTATTGGTTTATCTTTTAATACTGTAACTTTTATTTCATTATTTTTAGTAATAATAATTCCACGTGAATTACTTAAAATAACCTTTTCAATTCTTGCAGTTTTTACTCCAGATGTTCTATGACTATCTATTGTTAAATAGTATTGATTGTCTATTTTTGTTAAATCATATTCATTACCATTTATTATAGCTTTAACTGGTTCAAAGTTAGTTACATTTGAACTCTCAAAACTAATTTTGATTGGTTCTGATTTGCCAAAATACTTTGTTTCACCTTTTTCATTGTATGTCTTTATATTTTGAATATTTAATTCATAATCAGCTATTAATTCGATATTTCTACGATCTATTACACCATCAATTACTTTATTATCTTCTTCTGGTTTTGAAGGTAAAGAATTACTATCTAAATCATAAGTTGATTTTATTTCTAGTGTATAACTTCTTGAAGGTTCTACATTAAATGTTAATTCGTTATGGCCTTTTACTACCTCTAATTCTTTTGATACCCCATCAAGCATTAGAACTGCTTTACCACTTATAAAGCTATTTTCTTCATCTTTAATATCAAAGCCAAGTACTATTTTTTTGTCATCTATGTTATCAGTTTGTGTAAAGTTTTCAATAGATGGCTTATCTTTTAGTATGTCAACACGCACTATATTATCAATTGTTGCAACTCTTCCATCATTATAATATAGTTTTGTTGTTGTTATTGGATAAATGCCACTTGTATTTCCTACTTCTAAAGTTACTTCATAGATTCCATTATCTAACTTAACAGCTATACAATTAGTACTATTAACAAGCATTCTAATAATATCTTCATCTACATTACTATCTAAATCATAAGTAAGTTTCAGTATTCCACCTTTTTCTACATAATCTTTATTTGGTACTATACTATTTATTACAACTCTTGGATCTGCCGCTACTTCTTGTTCAAGTGCAACATAATCTAATACATTATCTTCATCTTTTCCTGTTAAGTTATAACTTTTTAGTATTTTAACTTTATATTTAGTTGTCATTTTTGTATTTAATAGTACATTTACTGCACTCGTTTCTTTATCTTTTAATTGATCACTAGTTAATTTTGTTCTATCAATTTCATTTCCTTCTGCATCCATCAATATTATGTTTATTTCTATGATAGCTTTATCTTTGTCATCTAAATCAAACATTACTCTTATGTTATTTGCTTCTGTAAATTCTGTTGTAGAAAAATCTGAAATAATTGGTTTTCTTTTTATTACATTGATAGTTGTTGAGTTATTACTATCAAGTTCAAATTTTTTACCATTTGAAAGAACTACTTCATCAATAGTAATCGTTTTACTTCCAAATGCATCTAGTGGGTCCAAATTTGCTACATACTTATTATTTTCTTGTTTTACTTCGTATTCCTTTCCATCTACTTTTATTGTTGATGGAGTATGTTTAGTAGCATTTGTACTATCAAATACTATTTGTACTTCATCACCATTATCAAATGTTGTTGCTTCTTTTCCATCTTTATATATTTTTATATTTGATATATTGAAGTTATAATCAATGAATAATTGTAAATCTTTTTCATATGATTGTGTATTTGAATGATTTTCATCATTTTCTAATTGATTACTATCTAAATCATAATCAAGTACAATAGAAGCTTTATATTCTTTTTTGTCTTCTACTTCAAGTTCTATACGATTTGCACCTTTTTTTAATTCGGTTTTATTTATCAATATATCTTCATCATTAACTGTAAATGATCCATTTATTAAACTATCATCTTTATCGATTACATCAAATAGTACAATTAATTTTGAATTATCTTTATCTTCTTCTACTCTATAATTACTTATCGTTGGAATTTCTTTTAATACATCTATGCTTACTTTGTAATCTATTTTTGATTTTTTATTATTGTCTAAATATGCTTCTGTTATTTTATAAGTTTTTAATCCTGCTTGATCTTTAACATTTAGTGTCATTGTATATTCAGAATTTGTATTTTGTACTTTCTCTACTTCATATTCATTTCCATTAATCACTAATTTTTCAATACTAGCTCCAAAACTTACAGTAGCATTAAATTTGATTTTTATATTTTGATTTTTATTTGGATAATAATTTTCTGCTTCTAAATTTGTTATAATTGTATCATATGATAATGAATTTTCTAATTTTTGAATTAAAATACTTAAATCTGTTATCGTAATTTTTCCATCACTATTCATATCCGCATTTTCTAGCTTATCATCAGGTAATTTTTTTAAATTTATTAAATGTAATTCAAGTAAACTTGCATCTGCATAATTTATTTCGCCATCACCATTTAATTCACCTTTTTGTGCGAAACTATAAGCAAATGCGACTGTTGTTCCTATAAATTCTACCAATAATATACCTACAATTATGATTGTTAAATGTTTTTTACTTGCTATAGATTTTTTATTTTTTCTATAAAGATATATAGCTATTACAATTATTATTTCAACAAATATTAATATATATATCCAAGAATATGTTTTTGTAGTCTTTTTTATTGTTTTATCATTATCTTTATTATCTTCTTGTGGTGTTGATGGTATTTGAGGTTTATTTGATTCTTCTATTTGTGTATTATCAGAATCTCCTGTTTGATTTTGTGAATTATTATTACCTGGTTTTGTTATATTACCTATCATTGATCCAGTTGTATTTCCAGAAAGTGTAGGATTTTTTGTTATTGTTCCATTATTGCTTGAGTTTCCTGGATTACTTGGTTTTGTAGGTATTGTTTGTTGATCCTTTATTACATTCAAAATTGCATTCGTTTCTTTAAGTAATATATCATCTTTACCTTCAGAAGTTGTTATATCTTTAATCTTAACTACAGTTTTTGTTGCCTCAGCATTATTTTTTACTTTTAATGTAATTTTTACAACTTCTTCTGCTTTTGTACTACCAACTTTTCTAATTGCGATAAATTCCCCGTTTGCTGGATTATACTTCAAACTTTCCCAACCATTTTGACATACAAAATCACTTTGAGTTATCGTCTCAAAGATATCTTTGTCATAATCCAAAGTTGCTTTGTATGCATTTATTCCTTTTTTTACTTCTTTAAGGTTATCAAGTTTAAGTGTTACTACTACTTCATCACCTTTTTTTAATTCTGTTGCATTTGTACTTAATTTTACATCTACTGTTGTAGTTGCAAAAACAGTATTAATTGCAATTAAATTTAACATTAAAAATGTTATTAAACTAATTACTATTTTTTTCATATTTTTACTCACTCCCAAATAACATTTTTATTAATTATATGTTCTATTACAAATTAAAGTTGTTCAGAAATTACAAAATAGTGCAATTATTGGAACAAATGTAATATCAAAATTTAGTGTAAATCAGCATTTAGTAACCTAGTTGATATACTAAATTTTCATAAAAAGTTAATTTCCAAACAAGTCTATTAAACTATTTTTTAATACTTTTAATAAATTTTCAAATATTTTAAATATGCAAAAAAATATTATAATTTTTAATAGTTACGCTGTGTATTGTATAACAGGTGATAGGGTAAAATGATATTTGGAATAAACCACAAATATATCTATCAGAAAATCTTTAGAATAAATATCTGCTATATTAATCGAAGCCATTTGCCCAATCACATAATTCATCATTACTTGTGGTTGTTTTTATAATTCCACAGTGTAAGTTAAATACTTTTGATAAGAAAACCAATCTAAATATCCTTGTAAGTGTTTTGTTGAAACGTCAATAAATGATTGAAGAAAACTTTTAACATTAGAATGTAGTCCATTTATTTCAGCTAAATTATATCCATCTAAGTTTTGATAGGTTCCTAATTTGACTTGTTGTAATTTTAGATTATGACCATAAGAAAATTTTTCATACAATGATTTGCAATTTGTAATTAAAGTACTGCCTAGTTTGATTACAGTAGAAAATGTTTTTTCAATCATTTCAGTATTAATTGGTCCAACTCCAACGATTTTAAAATAAGTATTATCCCATTCATCAATAGCAGAAGCAATGCATGCTTGGTGATTACTAATACCTCTTTTTGAGCCACCTTTGGTTTGTCTTGGTTTAGAAAAACGTAACATATTCTTTGGTTTTGTCCCTTTTAAATTAATGGATTTATACAATTCATCAGCTTGAATTTTACCAGATAGAACTGTTTTTTTTCTAATTTTTTTTAAAGCATTGAGTTCTTTATGTCTCGTAACCATACTTGATCTAGAAGAAATATCAGTTAAAATATTTTTCAAAAAATCTATAAATGTTTGTAGTTCATCTGGTAACATATTTTGAAATAAAGTTTTATCTATCATATGAATCATCTCAACAAAGTATCCTTAATTAGCTAGTCACTAAATTCATTTGTTCAAGATAAATTTAATATATTTGGTTCGCTAATTAAGGATACTCTTCCTATGAAATTTATCTTGAACAATATTAGTATATCACATTTTTTATTCTTTTGTTAAATTTTTTATCACCCATTATCTAATACACGGCGAATAGTTATAATAATTTGCTTAAATATATTTTATCGCATCAATAAAAAAAAGTAAATTATTAGTTACATTTGGATAAAATTTACAATTCATTATATTATTGAAAATACTTGTAATTACTTAATCTGCCTATTTATTTAGAAGTTTAGCAAAATTAAAAAATCATTGATATTTTACGTCAATGATTTTCTAGTAAAGCTGTTCTATTATTAAAATAACATTATTAACAATAGATATATCTATTAGATGAAAGTACTAAACCTATGTTACTTACTAAAAATCTAAAATAAGCGATTAGAAGTACAGATTACTCCATACAAACCTCACAGAACCGCAATGCTATCAACTTAAGTTCATGATTTAATTTGGTCACATATTATATTTTAAATTTGTTGTAAATTTATTTCTTCTACTTGTATCATTACCAATATACCATATTACTATGAATTCAATGTTCATATAAAATATTATGACGTTAGAAGAAAAAATCAATTTTATAAAAAGATAGATGATGTAGATGAAGATCAACAATATTACAAAAATATAGAAGCAGTTTTTAAATACCTTAAAAGAAGAGCTCTTATGAAGCGATTATTCAAAATAAAACTACAGGAGATTGCAAAACTAAGTGCAGATTTAGAAGAACTAACAATTTAAATAATTGTTCTTTTTTATCCAAAATTTATCACAGCCATTTTTTGGACAAAACCCCTATTTTTTAAAAAATTGCTGAAAATTTTAATTTTTTTGTGATAATTTTAAAAAAATCCGCCACTTTTCCGCCACTTTTTTCTTTCAAAAAAGTTGTCCAAAAATTAAAAAAAATTCGATAATTCCTTATTTTAACTAGGTTTTATCGAACTTTGAAGTTTAAAATTATAATATAAAAATTCTACCTTGAGAGGGCAGTGTGTTCAACCACTTCACCAACGGACCAAAAAATAATATCTTATTGAAGATATTATTATAGTAACACAAAGTAATCATTTTTACAATATATTTATCAATTTTTAATCTGCTTCCATTCGTTATTTTAATCATTTTTTTACATTTTAAAAGTTTCCTTTATTTTACACTCTCCATTTTGTTTTAAACTTTAATTAGACCTATAACATCATACCTCTTTTCTATAATATATTCATTAATTTTACAAAAAAAGTACACGTCTATTCATAATTATTCCTTATTGTTCTTATTAATAACATTCTATTTTAAGTTGAAATCCCATAATCTTTTAGTTCCTTTTATTACACTTTGCATGCATCAAAGGTATCTTTTTTACTAAAAAATATCATCAAAATTTAAGTTTAAATTAAAAAAGTGAATCATATTTGGATTCACTTCTTACTATTACATTTTTAGGATAAAATATTATAACCCTATTCTATTTTTAATATACTGTTCTAACAAATCAATTGTCTCTTTAACACCAACAACAGAAGTATCAATACATAATTCATAATTAGACTTATCTCCCCATTTTTGTGATGTAAAATACTCATAATATTCCATTCTTTCCTTATCAATTGCTTCTATCTTCTTTGCTGCATTCTTTTCATCTAAATGTTCGAATTCTTTTTTACGTTCAATTTTAAAATTTATACTAGATGCATAAACAAATAGACGGATTACATTGGTTCTTCCCTGTAAAATGTAATCAGAACATCTTCCAATGATAATGCAATTTTCCTTGCTAGCTATCTCTTCGATTACTTTCGCCTGCTTTAAAAATAAATCATCTGTCACACTAATAGGAGAAACTTTCTTTTCATCAAATGCATAATTAGTTGCGAAACTATACCAAAAAGACGACTTTTGCTTTTCATCTACATTTTCTAAAACATTTAAATCAATAGAGTAATCTTCTGATACCTTTTGTAAAATCTCTTTATCATAACATTTGATAGAAAAACGCTTCGCAAGTTCCTCTCCAATATATTTTCCCCCACTACCAAACTCACGTCCTAAGGAAATTACAAAATGATCAGGATTTGATTTTACAATCTTCTTTTTTTGATTAAGAGATTGAATCTTCCTACATTCTACAGAAACAAATATAACCGTTACTATAAAAGAACCAATATCTGCTATAAGGCCTGCCCAAAGCATAGAATATAAATTCCCACAAAGTCCCAAAATACAAACACCTGGAACTAATAATATAACATCACGCATTAAGGATAATACCATAGCTTTATATGGTTTATTAATAGATTGTAAAAAGATACAACTACTCTTTTGAATACAACAAAGTAAAATTCCACCTAGATAAATACGAAAGGCACATACTGCATATTTTTGATAAAAAACGAGATCACTGGCATGTCCTCCAAATAAGCTAACGATAAATTTAGGACATCCTTCAAATAAAAGAAAAGAAATAGATCCTATTACAATATTACTAATAAGAATATATTGATAAGTTTCTAATACTCTTTTATATTTTTTAGCTCCATAATTATAACCAATAATTGGCTGACCACCAACAACAACACCAAGACTAAAGGCTAAAACAATTGCGAAGATTTTAAATACAATTCCCAATGCTCCTCCTGCATCTGTTGCATGAGAGCCACCAATTGTTCCTACTACATTATTAGCAACTACTGTAATAATTGCAATAGATACTTGTGTGATAAAACTAGAAATTCCAAGTTGTAATGTTTTCCCAACAACTTTTTTACTCATTTGAAAACTTTCTTTTTCAAATGATAAAAGTTTTGGCTTTCTAAAATAAATAGCACATAAAATTGCAGATACAATTTGCCCTACAATAGTTGCTATCGCGGCCCCTTTTACCCCCATATGAAATCCAAAAATCAAAATTGGATCTAATATTAAATTAATAATAGCCCCAATAATGGTCGAAATCATAGAATACAAAGGACTTCCATCTGCTCTAATAATAGAAGCACAAGCTGAGGAAAACATATAAAATGGTGTCCCTATTAAAATAATTTTTAAATAATTTCTTGTAAAGTTTTGGCAAGTTTCACTATACCCACTAGAACCTAATAAATTCATAATAGGATCCATAAATATAAATCCCAAAAGAACTAGTAAAATACTAAAAACAATTATCAAAACAATTGAATTTCCTACACATTTTTTAGTAGTTCTCTCATCCTTTGATCCTAATGAAATACTAAATAAAGCAGCACATCCATCACCAATTAACTGAGCAAAAGCAAGTGCTACAACTGTAAATGGAAATACTAAAGTGGTAGCCATAATACCAGCTGTTCCCGCCACACTATTTCCAATAAAAATTTGATCCACGATATTATAAAGTGCGCTAACAAGCATCGCTAAAATACATGGAATAGAAAACTTTAATAACAACTTATTCACGGGTGTACTTGTTAAATAAAAGTTCTCATTTTGTTCATTCATCTTCTCTCCCTACTTTCTAAAAAAAACAGACGTAGAATCCTCGGATTCTACGCCTTTTCAGCTGTCACGACTTTTTAATTTTATTATTTTTTTACCTTCTTGTCAAGAATAAAAATCAAATTTTTTATAAGATTAGAAGCCTCTACTTTCATCCTTCTTTACAAAAGAATAATACCTTTGATAAAATAAAATTGGTGATAAATATGAAGATACAATTTATTGGAACAGGAAATATGGATAGTGAACGTTTTAATGCATGTATCCTAGTAAATGATTGTATTTTAATTGACGCTCCTCCAGGCGTTGGCAAAACCTTATTAAAAAATGGCTTTGATATTAGAAAAATTAAGGCTATTTTAATTACCCATCAACACATTGATCATTATTTTGATTTACCCATTCTTATTCGAGAATTATCCAACTGTCATGTTCCTGAGATTCATATCTTAGCAAACCAGTCCCTTATAGATAATTTTCAAACATTGATGAAACTAGCCTTTCCAGATGTGTACCAAGAAATACTACAACCAATTCAGATACATTTTACTGTTTTAAAAGAATATGAAAATTATTCTTTATTAAATTTTCATATTCTTTCAATTCCAGTTATACATGGAAATTTAGATTCTTGCTTTGGCTTTATTTTAAAAAATAATGAAACCTCTATTGGATATTCTGGTGATGCTTCTTATACAAAGGAAATTGAGTATATATGTAAAAATTGCAATTTTATTATTTTAGATAGTACAAAGTCAATCGGTGATAGAGATCATATGGGATTAAACAACATATATGATATTTGTAAAAAATATCCACAAAAAACAGTTTTTATTACTCATCTATCAGAACAAATCAACACCAAAAAAGTTAAAAAATATATTAATTTAATAATTCCCACTGATAACAAGCTCTATAAAATAAAGAAAAACAAGGAATCCTTGTTTTAATGAATCACATAAGTTCTTTCTTCTGGCTTTATAGTTTCTAATTTTTTCCCTTCCATTTTCATTACTTCAAACAAACAATTAAACAGAAATTGTTCTTTATTGGTAAGATAATTCAGTTTTTGAATTAATGCAATAAATGATTTCGTATAATATACATTTTGTAAATTAGAACTATCTTGACCCATTTGATGACCAATTTCATTTAAAATTCGTTGTTTACACTCTTCACTGATTAAATTTGTTTTCTTTTTTTCTTTATTTGGAAGAACAACTAGTCCATCGACAATCAAGCCATTCCAAAGTACATTAATGGATTCCAGTTCAAACTGATCCATTTTTTCAAATAAATTACGTAATAATTGCATTTGTTCTACATCGAGTTGTTCTTGAATTTGTATATAATTTTTTAATATATCAGGGAGATCTTCCTCTAAAATTGTTTGACAAAATTCTAAGAGCATTTTAAACTACCTCCTTTTTGATTATTAAAGGTCTCACGAAATTCTACATTTTTAGCAACCCCTCTAATAAACGTATTTACAATCATTGGATCAAATTGCTTTCCAGCATTAATCTTAAGTGTATTTAAAGCCTCATATAAATTTTTTTGTTTATCTTTCATATATTTTCTATTTCCTGTCATCGCTTCAAAAGCATCAAGCACAGATATAATTCGTGCGAAATAAGGAATTTCTTCTCCTTTTAATTGATTGGGATAACCTTTTCCATCATATCGTTCATGATGACAAAGTGCGACATCTTTATAATCCTGCATCAATTGATTATTAAACAAATAAGCATGATTCGAAACATGACTTTGCATATGTACATACTCTTCATCGGTTAAAGAAGTTTCTTTTCTTAAAATCTGTTTAGGAATTGTTAACTTTCCAATATCATGTATGAGTGCAGCCTGTTTTAAAAAAGTAATCTCTTGATTAGATAATTTTTTACTCTCTGGTAATCCTTCTAAAAAAACATCAATATAGGCACTAACATTTGTAACATGTTGATAGGTAACTTCATCTTTTTTCTTTAATAACTCTAACATATCCGAAATCATATTTGCTGATACCTCTAAATTATTAGAAGAAGAATGTTCATATTTTTGTTCTATTTTCTCAATTTCCTTTTTTTCTTGTTGGAAATATTTTAAAGTCTTGGATTTATAAATTTTTCTTTCTATTTCGGCTACTACTCCTTGTAATATGGTTTCACTTTCTAATATATTATCATGAATATATTGAATTTTTATATTAGAATCTATTAATAGTTTCTCCTGTTCATCTGACAAAACTGTATCTGAGCTCATAATTAAAACATCTGGAAGAGAAAAAGTATCTTGTTTAGAAATCCAATTTAAATCATTAATTCGAAATTTATTACAATTCTTTTGTTCAATATTTAAACAAATTTGTTTCTCGATATCAAAATTATGAATATTATAAAAAGCGACTTGATATACGTCTTCTATGTTTTTACATGTATCATCCATCACTAATTTTGACATGGACATTATTTCCATATAATCACCTATTTTCTTATCATTATTATTTTACCATATGAAAGCAAAATTAAACAGAAATATAGGCGATTTTACATTTTTTGACAAAAAAGTATAGTATATTTTCAAGTAACTTTTATAAGTTTTTAAATGTCATTTATGAGAATTTACGATATTTTTATTTTTGGAAGATACTCACATATATTGTAATTTCTTATATTTTCGCTCTCAAAAATAGTAAATTGGTGGTAAGATTAGAAATTTTTTATGTACTAATTTAAAATATTAAAAAAAACTATACAATGTCATAGTAACGCAGTATAGTCTTATAGGCGAGACTAGTGGTGTGGCCACTAAGTCTTCGCCATCATAAGGGATAGTATTACCCTTATGATGTAGTGTGAAGCATTTAACAATTTTTTATTTAATTTATAACACCTGCTAATAACATATTTAACATGCTCTATTTGATGTCCTTATCATTTAGTTTATATTGTAGAAATATATTTTATTCAATATATCTTTTTAACTCTCCATGCCTATTCATTAACTCATCTCCATAATACTAATTTGTAATAAGCAACTTTAAGTTTATAAAAATTAGCATGTTCGCTTGTTTAATAAATTAACTTATAGTATAATTCCTTTAGGGAATATCAGTTGTTGAGTGTCTACCGAATCTCTAATAGAGAGGAGGTTTGATAAAAATGAAAACTAGGACTTTTATCATTAAAGTTCTTAAGCTCATTGCTATCATTTTATTTCTCCTTATCATTATGATAGTAGTAATAAAAAAATGACACTTAATTCATTGAATTAAATGTCTTCACAATTCATTGGGTAGACATTCAACTCGCAAAAACTGAATGTTCCCTTTTTTATTTTATGCAAGTTCCCTTGACATATTCATAATAACACATTTTATAATTATTGTCAAAAATCCATATTAGAAAATTTATGTTCTTTTATATATATAATTATAATTAATGATATGAAAATTTTATATAAAGTAATAAATTGGTAGTAAAATAGATATTAAATTATTCATACATTGTTTAAAATAAAGGTCTAGTAGTGAAAACTAATATTTTTTAATCAAAAAAGTAGTATATCAATATACCACTTGATTTACTATATCTTAGCAAAACGTTCTTTTATTCGATCTTCTCCAAATAATTTTAAAATCTCATATAAATCTGGTGTTTGACATTTACTTGTAAGCGCTACTCGAATAACAGTCGCTACATCTGCTACATTTCCTTTATACATTTCTGGATTCTTTTTAAAATCTTTCATATTAGAGGCATAGCCTAATTCATCAGCAAGTAATTGAACTTGATGAAACCATTCCTCCTTATCTTCTGTATAATATTTTTCCATATAGGTATTTAAAATAGTTCTAATTTCATCTAAATCTGTTATTTTCCCCCACTCATAATTCTCTGGATGGAATAATTCATCATACATATACCAAATTAAAGATTCAATATCACTATATTTTGCAATATCTTTTCTAGGATTTTTTTGTTCTCTTTCAATATTTAAAATTGCTTTGTAATAATCCACATCTTTTTCAATTAATTTTTTTAATGAATCTGAATATTTACACGCCCAAGCATAAGACTCCTCATATACTTCTTCTTTTGTCATTTTAGATATGATGTTTTTTGAAATATCGTCTAATTTCATTAAATCATAAAGGGCTCCCGAAGAGGACATTTTATCTGGACTATAAATAAAATCTGTATACTTTTTATCTGGATTCTTGGTATGCCATTCCTCATAATTAGAATTAATAATTGTCATTAATGATTCAATAACAGCAAGTTTTGGATATCCTTTTTCATCATAGTAAGTCATCGAAGCCTCAGGATCTTTTCGTTTACTAATTTTTCGAATGTTATCTCCATCCTTTTTGATTAATAATGGGGTATGAATATATTGTGGTGGTTCAAAACCAAATGCTTCAAACATTTCAATATGTTTGGTTACACTTGGTAACCATTCCTCTCCTCTTATAACATGAGTCGTTCCCATTAAATAATCATCTACGATATGAGCAAAATGATAAGTAGGCAACATATTATCTGATTTCATAATTACATCATCGATATCATTCTCACTTAAACTAAGTTTTCCTTTAGCTAAGTCTTCAAAAGGTATTTTATTTTCAAAATTTCCTTTAGAACGAAAACGAATAACATAAGGTTCTTTATTTCTTACTTTTTCTATTTGTTCATCGATTCCAAGTTTTTTGCATTTTGCATAGGCACCATAGTATCCAGTTCTTTTTTTTCTCTCTTCTTGACGGGTTCGCATTTCATCTAGTTGATCTTTTCCACAAAAGCAAGGATAAGCTCTACCTATTTCGATTAGATGTTTAATAAAAGTATGATAAATTTCTTTTCGCTCACTTTGTACATATGGACCATAATTTCCAACGATTTCTCCTTGATATTCATATTCATCTGGAGTAATATTATATTCTTTTAGCGTTTCCATAATTAATTTGGTAGCGTTTTCTACCTCTCTTGCACTGTCTGTATCTTCATTTCTAAGATAAAAAATTCCATTGGAATTTTTCGCAAACATATAATTGGTAAGTGCTTGATATACTCCTCCAATATGCATATATCCAGTTGGAGATGGAGCAAATCTAGTTACTTTTTGCTTCTTATCAAGATTTCTTTTGGGATATATTTTTTTATAATCCTCTATTGTTTTATCTATATCAGGAAATATTAAATTAGCTAATTCTTTATTATTCATGTTTCCACTCTCCAATATTAATGGCTGCCCTAGTTCGATTCGAACGAACGAAATGTCAGATTCAGAGTCTGATGCCTTACCGCTTGGCTATAGGGCAATTTACCAATATCATTATAGCATTATTTTTTTTAAATGAAAAGAGAATTTAAAAAATATAGTTAGTACTTACTAGCTATATTGATTGAATATATTTTTTTGATATTTTAATCACTGGTCTAATTGGCAAACTTCCAGTTTGAATTCCTAAACATAATCTTCCAGAATTTATTTTACGATATTCTACGATTGGGGAACAAACCATCACTGGATTATTTTTATTAAAGAAGTTGGTTATTGTATCTTGTTTATATAAAAATTGAGGGGTAATATTATTTTCCAAAGTAGTTCCTATTTGCAAAGAAGTCGTTGCGATTCCAGATAAAATTCCAACATCTTCCAATGTCAATAATCTAGATTCCAAAATATCAGAATTTGATGCATTTAACTCTGTTTGAAGTTTATTTTTATAAGTTGTTGTAACATAATTTTCAGCATTGTTTACAGCTATCGTTCCATCGTTTATATTTTCACTACTAAGTAGTGTTACAAAATCATTTGATTCTGGACTTTCTTCCATAACGTTCCATGAAGTAGAATTCTTTAGAATTACTACATCTCCAATTTTGTAAGATAGGTTTTGTTGTTCTTCTTCTATAGGTACTGTATTTTCCTCTATTTCATTTACATCATTCCTATTAGAAGAGAAAATCCAACCTTTATCATAAAAAATATAGATTCCTAACCCAATAATAATTAAAACCAAAATCCCAATAATCATAATTAAATCCTGATTGTGTTTGTCATATCCTTTCATCCCTTATTATCCTCCTTTTATCTAAAAAAATCATTCGTATGTCCTACGAGATATATGATTATCTAAAATTTTTGATAATGTTTTTGCGTGATCATTACCAATCTCTGTTTGATTTATAATTTCCTGTTCAGCTTTCTGTTCTCTACTTATAAAAGATTTTTGCTTTAAATCAACTTCTAGCTTTATTAAATCTCCTACAGAAAGTTTTTTAAAAACGCTTCCATAACCATCCTTTAAAAGATGATAATGGTAATTTGCAAGATATCTATTTTCATCATTATTAATTTTTAAATTCTGATCACATTGATATAAAATTGCTATTCTTTTGGAAATTTCATCATAAAAACCAGGTAAGAATTCTTCTAATGGTTTTAGTGCTTGCAATTCAAATAATTGATCAGATACTAGTTCCTCAGAATCAAGTCCTAAGTTCTTTATTAGAGCAGTCATAATCATCTCAGCTGCAGTATATTTTCCAATTAACAAATTCTCTTTTTTTATAAAAATGGATGTATTGATTTTTCTTTTTTGCACTTTTTCCCAAAATTGAGCAATCAACTTTCTAATCTTTTCAACATCTGCTGAATCCATAAAATTAGTTGAAAGACTATCGCAATCAGAAGCATTTAATTGGTAATTTGCTTGAATTAAATAATCTTTAAGATTTCTATTATACCCCATATCTAAGTGCGAAGTATATTCTCTTTCTCTTTCAAAAAATCTTGTAAATAATTGTTTTTTGCCATAGAGTACATCTTCTACTTCCATTTGATCTTCAAAAAAATGTAAAAATACCATAAATTGTGTTGCGGAAAATTGACTATCATATCCATTTTTTATGATGTATAGGATATATTCCATGATTAAATCATCAACTGTCAACTTTTGTTCTAACTTCTCCATAAACCCTCCTGCTTAAAAAAATTCTTATCCTAAACGATATTTATTTTTTTAAGATTACTACCATTAGTTTATCACATCCTAAAATGTTTTATCAACCTTTTTTATGAACTTTGTTAATCATTTTTAGAAATGTCTACAGTAATCATTAGTTAAAATGTCCAC
>CANOTJ010000011.1 GCA_947570175.1 uncultured Mycoplasmatota bacterium
TCTTTGTTTGTTATCAATAAATAAAATCGTGGACATTTTAACTAATGATTAACAGGTTTTTAGGACATTTCTCTATACATTAAGATTAGTAATTTCTAGATTTTAAATGTTTATGTTTAAGACAGATTATGTTATAATATAAATATTGAGGTGGGAATATGTTAAAATCAATAAATTCTTTAGAAGAAGCAATAAATGTTACAATGGAAAAATATTCTTATAAGGAAGAACAGAGACATCAAATTTATGAAAGATTAGAAAAAGGTGATTTTTCTATTATAACTTCAGATTATGGAGCTAGACAATTTGTTATAAATCACTACCAAAAGTTGAAACAAAATGAAAGTTTTTCTCCATTTAAAGATTTTACGACCTTAACTAAATTCTTTGATAATGTATTAAGCCATTATGGAATTTTTAAGAAAGATCAACGGGCATTGGGACTTTTATACAATGAGTTATTAAAATATGTAAACAATCCGAATCAAAAAGAAAAACTAGAGAAATTATTAATAGAGGCTGCAAATCAGTATAATATGCAAGTAAGTAACCATGCAGGAGTATTACGCCATATTGATTTTTCAATGCCAGATTTAACGAGAAAGGAAGCAGCATTTTTAACAACAACTTTTGCCACAATGGAGCATCAAAAACATCAAGTAACAGAAGCTTTATCAAAATTTCCTGTCTATCAACGCCAACTGCTAACGAACTTAGTTGCTTATTCCTACTATGAAAATGATTTCTCTATAAGCTTAGAGGATCAGATAAATCAAATAAAATCAAGTCAAAAATAAAGAAAATAAAAATGTTTTCTTTTTTTGTGTAAAAATATGTAAAAAAAAAACGATTTGTGGTAGAATTATAATAGCGAGGTGGTAGGATGAATACTATAGTCCTTATTATAGTATCATTGGTGATAGTAGCAATTCTTTTAATTGTTGGAATATTATATGCCATTCAAAAAAAAAGAGATAAAGACATTAAACAACAATTAGAAAATTTAGAGATAGAAAAAAATAAGATTGATAGTACGCCGATTATTCCGGAATTATCAAAAATAGAATCTTATTTGAATAATGAAAAACTAGAATCTATGTACAATAATTGGAAAGATCGTTTAGATGTTATTCGAACAAATCAGATTCCTAAAATAACAGATATGCTATTAGAGGCAGATTATTCTTTATCTAAAATGGATTATAAAAGTGCAGTATATAAAATTGCCAAATTGGAAATGGAAATTTACAAGGTAAAAACCAATTCAGATTTTTTATTAAATGAGATTAAAGAAATAACAGGAAGCGAAGAAAGAAACCGAGGAATTATTACAAAATTGAAATCGATTTATCGGGATTTATATCAGAAATTTAGTACGTCAAAAGATGGATATGGAGATTTAGCAAATTCTGTTGAATTACAATTTGAAAACATTGCAAAACATTTTGAACAATTTGAAGTAATTATGGAGAAAAATGAGTATACTGAAGTTACTTCTATTATCAAGACCATTGATGAGATGTTAAAACATATGACAGTAGTTGTGGAAGAGATTCCAAGTATTGTTTTACTCGTGACTAGTATTTTACCTAAAAAAATAAAAGAAGTACAAGTAGAATATGAAAAATTAAAAAAACAAGGGTTTCCCCTTGACTATTTAAATATTGAATATAACATTAAAGAAGCTTATGCTAAAATGAATGACATTATGGAAAGAGGAAAAGTACTAAACTTAGAAGATAGTTTATTTGAACTAAAAGTGCTTTCTGATTATTTTGATTCTGTATTTACAGATTATGAAAAAGAAAAAGTAGATCGTAGTACCTATGATGAAGTAAAAGAACATTTCAGTAAGAAATTAGATAAAAACAATAAACTAATGGACGAAATTTTGAGTCAAATGGATGAAATCAAAACAGTTTATAGTCTATCTAGTGAAGATGTCCAGTCCCTATATACTATAAAAGATGAATTAGATGCATTAACAAACGATTATAAGATCTTGATGAGTCATACAGGAAATAATACATTTGCATTCTCCAAACTGATTCGAGAAATCGAAAATTTATCTTTAAAATTATCTAATATTGAAGAGAGAGTTGATATTATTTTAGATTCCATTGGTAGTATGAAAGAGGACGAGATAAGGGCAAGACAACAGTTAGAGGAAATCAAATTAATTTTAAAAGATTCTAAGTATAAAATTCGAGAATATAATTTACCAATCATTCCAAAAAATTATTTTGTTGAACTAAATGAAGCCCAGGTAGCAATTAAAGAGATTATAAAAGAATTAGATAAAAAACCAATTACAATAGATGTATTAAATACTAGGGTAGATACTGCTAGAGATTTGGTTTTAAAACTTTATAACACAACGAAAGAAATGATGAAAACAGCTATGTTTGCTGAAATGGCAATTGTTTATGGAAATCGTTATCGAACAGAATCAGAAGACTTAGATAAATATTTGACATATGCAGAAAGACTATTTTATAAAGGGGAATATCAAAAATCATTGGAATTAAGTATTAATTCATTAAATAAAATAGAAAAAGGGATTTATGATAAATTATTAAATTTGTATGCAACAAAAAAAGAGGTTTCCTAATCTCTTTTTAGTTTTCTTTGTAATACTTACTCTCAAATTCTTCCCAGGATTTACTAAACTCATGATTTTGAAAAGCTTCTTTTAAACCAGTCACTTGTTTTAAACGAATTACTTCATCCATTTCCATTCCCAATTCTTTACAAATTCTTTTTTCATTCCAACCTAATTCTGTTAGCTCAGCTACAATTTTACTGATGTCTTTAATCTGATGAGTTCCTCTAGCTCTATTATGTCGAATAGTAGAAGCCATTCTATTTTGAATTCCTTTCTTGATGACAACGATTGGGATTTCTTTTAAATGAAAAAACTCTTTCGCACAACGATATCGGTGGAAACCATCTACTATAATATATATATCTTGCTTTTTATCATGATAAGCTACAATTGGTTGTGTATATCCATCTTTTTCGATAGAATGTTTTAGTAATAATAACTCTGGTTTTGCTATCTTGTTTGGATTGTAATCATTCGCAACCACCTTATAAATAGGAACCATTTGAACGTTTAATACAGGAAATTCAATTTTCATGATTAAACTCCCATAGCATACATGAGTAGCTACCTTTAGATCCTATTTTTTGAAAACCTAATTGTTTTAATATCTTAAGTTCATCTTGATGACAGGACAATAATTTAATATTCCCTGCTTTGTAAAGATGAAACATATGTTGAATTATATTTTTTAAATGCTCCATATTATTATATTTTTCAACCAAATAAATATCCGAAAAAGTAGTGCAATGATTTCCGATTTTAATACCACAAAAACCAACTAATTCCTTTTTTAAAAAAAATAGATACCAAGACTTATCTCTGTCATTAATTAGATATGGTAATTTTTTTCGATAAATCCTTTCTGAAAAGAACCTTCCCATAATGGAGTAGAATTCTGCTTTGTTATAATTTCCAATAAATTCTTTTACTTCATACATCATATTTCACCTCTATTTATGTCATGTTTTTATATTTCCCTTGCAGTTCTAATAGTTTTTTTGTATCCTTTTTGTTTTGACAAAAACTAAGCCTTTTCATATAAAAATCATTATGCTCTAATGCCCGAGCAATTCTTCTCCAACTTGCTATTTTTTTTGCATTCTCTAATCTTTTATCTTCTTCATCATTTATTTCAGAAACAGGAATTCCCTTTTTTCTCTCATACCAATCAAAAAAAGCTTTAATTTTATAGTAATAGTGATCCCGAAGTTCTGGAACATATAAACCCAAACTCTCTAGTAGAAAAACTGCATATTCTTGCCAAGTCATAGAATCAGGTTTTTCTGTCTTAATCACCCCTAAAACACTAGTGCGACAATAAATATTACCAAAGTTTACTCCATGAACACGATTTAATACTTTTTCCCAAGTTTCATACTCTAAAGATTTAAATTGATCAAGCCCTTTTTTTTGGTCATCCCCATATGGTTGGCATAGGCGTTGTTCATAAATTGGGACACCATTTTTATACATTTGCTCATAAATGGAATTAAACTTTAAATTTAAGTTAGAAACAGCAGTCCAAATATCTGAAGTTTTCCAATCATAAATTGGGAAACAACTATAGGTATTGGTTTTTTTGATTCCAATTTTTATTCTAGTGGTCCAGCTTTTATTCTGAAATGTTTCTTTCTTTTTATTAATTAGCGTTCGAAAACGGTTCAAACTTTCATCACTTCGAATAGCAACACAACATGCAATACTGCCCTTTTTAGTTTTACTAAACCAATCTGCAAAGTAATCAATAAAATCTTCGAATTCCATTCCTTTCTGAAACCATGTCCATTCTTTAGGCATGTTTTTTTCTTGAATTACCCATTTATTTTTTGGCATCTCGCGGACCCATTTATTTTTTTCGTTTGTATCCCAACAAATCCATTTAGATTGAATGACGGAAACAGCATTACGTAGTGATAAAGGAAGCGCTATCCAATACCAATGATCTAATACATCTTCCACCTCTGTTATTAATTCCTCAACATGATTGATAGTTGCTTTATACTGTGCTTCAAAATCTATATATAATACACTAAACTTCACATTCATTTCTCTTGCTACTTTTGCTGCTAACTGCAACATAACACTACTATCTTTTCCACCACTAATAGAAAAATAATAATCATCAAAATTTTCAAAAATATAATACAATCGTTCCAAGGTAGCGGTTAATACATCTTTTTCTGTAAATACTTTTGGCATTGCTTACACCTCATATATATAAAATTGGAAAAATTTTCCATTTATTCTATTAATTTGATTATAACATGTATTTTAATAAATTTCCAAATTTTAGATATAATAATAAGTAAACACTTTTCATATTTAAAAATTTCTGATATAATTTATATATTAAGATAAGGGTAGGTGTGATAATGAATAATAACGATCAAAATAAATTTTCACAAACAGATGATTTTGAAATCATCGATCTTCCAATGGATCAAGGAGTACAACAAAATACAAATGGTAATAGTCAAGGAGAAGGAATTACCTCTTTTGATAATGGAAATCAGCAGAATTTTCCACCTAGCTATACAGAAATGCCAATAGGAAATTCTTCTTTTCCATCTCAGGATGTGAATCATGCAACTTTGGAAAATTCTTTTCCTACTTCACAAGTAGAGATGACTCCTCCTAATCAGGAGTCACAATCTAAAGTGTATATTCCAAAAAAAGATGTTTCAACAGATGAAAAACCAGTCAAAGAGAAACTTGATAAAAGTACAAAAGAAATGATTACAATGGGAGTCATTGTTGCTATTACAATCATACTACTACCAGTTTTATATAATTTAACAACTGGTAAATATCATGTAATAGATAAGATTAAGGGATTGTTTAATAAGCATGAAGCACAACAAACTGAGAATACAGATTCTACGGAAGAAACAGAACCTGTAAAAGTGGATGTTGAGAAAAGTGAAGAGACTGAAGAAACAGACTCCTTCACATTTGATTTTTCAGAATATGATAATCAAGTTGTAAATACAGAGGCTATTAAAAATTTATTGATAGATTATCAAAATAATTTAACTGTTCTAGATTCTGCTATTCAAAATAATTTCCAAGTTATCACAATTACGATTGCAAAAGATATGAGGAATGTACAAAGTACGATTACGGATTCACAAACCACCATTCAAAATTTTATTACTCAATATTTATCTAAAGAGTACAATTTTGTAACTACAGTAGTTGATAATAATGATGGAACGTTTACTATTCAAGCAAAACAACAATAACTATTGGTAATCGGTAAGTAAAATTGGCCGACTAAACCTTTTTATTATATTATGCTTACTGTTTTGAAAGAAAAAATACATCTCTAAAAAATAGAAATGTATTTTTTAATACAATAAATGTTTATTGAATAACAGATAATTTGATAATTAAATCCATATTATCATCATCAGCTATAATATTTTTATGTTTCTCTCCACATCTTTGGCATTGATAGATAATTTTAAAACTTTTTTTAAACTTTTCAACTCCAATTGGTTTTAATAATCCTAGGCAAGTATTAGAACGATCCCCAGGCATAATATCAACATGTTTAGAATAAAGACAAAAAGGGCAATGATCACGAGAAGTAGAGGTAGCTTTTTTAACTTCTTTACCACAATTTTCACAAATAAATTTTTCATTATTCATATAAAATCTTTTCATTCTATTCACCATGCCTATTATATCACAAACCAAAAAAATATGTTATAATAGCTTTGGGCGTGATTTTATGGAATGTAAAATTTTAATAAATGATTTTGAGGGTCCAATGGATTTACTTCTTCATTTAATAAAAAAGGACAATATTGATATTTGTGATATTTGCGTTAGTGATATAACAAGGCAATATTTAGATTATTTAGAAAAAATGGAAGAATTGGATTTAAATGTCGCAAGTGAATACTTAACTTTAGCGGCAGAGCTAATTGAAATGAAATCAGCTATACTGCTTCCAAAACCAGAAATTTTAGAAGATGAATATGAAGAAGATCCTAGAGAAAATTTAATAAAACGTTTAATAGAGTATCAAAGAATTAAAGATACGACACCTAAGTTAAAACGATTGGAAGAAGAAAGAAAACAATTATATACAAAAGTGCCAAGTAATATGAAACAATATCAAAAAGAAGAAAGTGTGAGTTTTAAAGATATTGATTTTAATGTTTTAATGGAGGCTTTTTCTAAATTTCTAGAGAGAAAAGAAGATGAGAAACCATTAAATACAAAAATAACTAAAAAGGAATATTCTGTCAGTAAACGAAGTAAACAGATTAAAGCTTTATTATTAAAAAAGAAAAAGATAAAGTTTGAAGAATTATTTGAAATTCGTACAAAAGACTACATTGTTGTAACCTTTTTATCCATTTTATCAATGGCCAAAAAACAAGAATTGAATATTCGACAAGAAGATAATTTTGGAAGTATAGTTCTAGCACTAAAAGGAAGTGATTAGGTTGAATTTAATACCAATATTAGAGGGAATGCTTTTTATTGTAGGGGAAGATGGATTAACTTCAGAAAGAATTAAAGAAGTATTGGATATTGATGATGAGAGATTAGATCAGCTATTAACTCAGTTACATCATATTTATGAAAATGAAAATAGAGGAATTCGCTTAGAAGTTCTAGGAAATAGATTAAAATTGACAACAAAAAAAGAACATAAGGAATACTATGAACGATTAACAGAAGTAACGGAAGAAAATGTACTAAGCCAAGCAGCTTTAGAAACTTTAGCTATTATTGCTTATAATCAACCAATTACCAGATTATCAGTAGATGAAATTAGAGGTATTAATAGTGGACATATGATTCGAAAGTTAGTTTCCCAAAATTTAGTGGAAGAGATGGGAAGATCAGATACCCCAGGAAGACCTATTTTGTATGGCGTAACAAAAGAATTTTTAGATTACTTTGGCTTAGCGGATATTAAAGATTTACCTCCTTTGGAAGATACGAAGGAGACAATAGAAGAAGAGAGAGATTTATTTGAATCAAAATATAAAGAAGTAACAGAAAATATTGAATAAAATAAAACCATATGGTATAATTATTTTGTTCTTTTATACCAGCCTGGCGGAATGGTAGACGCGATGGACTCAAAATCCATTGGTAGTAATATCGTGAGGGTTCAAGTCCCTTGGCTGGTACCAGATTGATAGAAAGCTCTAATTTTTAGAGTTTTTATATAATTATAGGGAGGTTTTATGAATAAAATTAATGCTCTTAATAAAGAGATTGAAAGATTACAAGAAGAAAAGGCAAGAGCACAAGAAATTATAAAAATGGTGGATAATCAATGCAATTTAAAGTATGGTGAAATTGCAAAAGCTTATGAAGATTTCTATACTAGTAAAGTGAACAAAGAATTTGTTTTATATGAGAATTTTCCTAGTTTAAGTGCCTTAGAGATATATTTACGTAGAGTATCAGATCAATTTCCATTACAAGATTATGGAAAACTAAATATAAAGGAACTTACAGAAATTATAAAACATCTTTATCAATTTAAAACAGGTAAGGAATATAAAATTTTTACAATGGGTGCCGTAGAGCTTGATGGGTCACCTGTTTATGGTGGGCAAGTATTTTCATCTAGACCACATTTATATTTTATGGTAGGAAATGACAAAACTCTAGAACCCTATCAAGAATATAATGGAAAATTTGTTAATTCAGATAGGTTATATTTAAATGTTTATTGTCATGCTAGAGGTCGAAACATAATTAATATTGAAGCAGAACAAGATGACTATAATTTAGGTATGGAGTGTCTAACAGGGCATATATTTGATAAATCAAACGTAATAAACTACTTTAATGAATGCTATCACCAGTATATGAATTTTCAAGTATCCGCAAAAAAACAAATTTTTAGTGATCATATCCGTTCAAGTTTGAATTTTTCAGGTGGTTATAAGAAAAAAGGAATAAAAGATGTTATGGATTTTATACTCCATCCTGATGATACCTATATTGCTAAAGTATTAATTAGTATTGTTATTTATAAAAGAAACAATCATATTCAAGATTTATCCAATGATGATTATAAGCATATTTTTGACGTTTTGTTTGGGGAAAAAGTAGATATTGTGGAAAATGCTAAGAAAGATATTCCGAAACAATTAATATATGTTCCAAACGAAAAGAGTGGACGTTAGTAAAATAATCACTTCAATTAATCCGATATTATAGGAGGAAATAATATGGTTTATAATGAAACACATAAGTTTGTGGCAGTAGTTAATAAGGATTTAGAAATTGGTAAGGCGCTTAATGCTATTGCTCATTCATGCGCTGGTCTAGTAGCATCTGCCCCAGAGGAATTGAAAGAAAAAATGAGTTTTGTGAATTTTACTGATAAGGACGGCTCTATTCATAAAAACATATCAGGTTTATCCCTAATTGTATTAAGAGGAAAAAATGGGGAAATAAAGAAATTAAGAAGAAATTTAATTGAGAATAATATACTTTATACAGATTTTACAGAAACGATGACTGGAGATACCTATAAGGAACAGTTAGAGAAAACCTTAGAAACATCAGAAGAAAATATGAAATATTTTTGTATAGTTGCTTTTGGAGAAAAAGAGATTTTAAATCCTTTAACAAAGAAATTTTCTTTATGGCATTAACGAAAAATATAAATAGGTAGTTATTATATTTTATAAAAGTAATGATTAACTCGGATTATTGGATAATTCGAGTTTTATGATATTAAAATATTTGTTATAATATAGTAAAGTTATTAATTGAGAACTTATATGAATTTGATTTTAAGGGGGAGAACTATGAATTTAATTCAGTTAGACGAAATGATTTCTTATATAGAAGAACATCTTCAGGAACCTAT
This sequence comes from uncultured Mycoplasmatota bacterium, assembly GCA_947570175.1. Lineage (GTDB taxonomy): Bacteria > Bacillota_I > Bacilli_A > RF39 > UBA660 > UMGS1271. Next base: position 9,462 of record CANOTJ010000011.1, read on the forward strand.
AAATTATAAAAAATTATCCAGAATTGTTGGCCTTCCACCATATATTTTACAAAGAATTTTTCATTTTATTGTTGGGATTTCAATTACTGAATATATTAGAAAAAGAAGATTAAGCAAAGCATATGAACAATTAAAAAATAATAATAATGTTACAGAAATCGCTTTTGCTTATTGTTATTCTTCTAATAGTTCTTTTTCCAGAGCTTTTAAGAAATATTTCCATGTGTTGCCTAAAGAAGTAAAAATGCAAGAAGAATTTATTGGCTACCCTAAAATTTTATTTTCAATGAGTATATTAGATACCAATTATTTTCGCTATCAAGTTACTACTATGAATTCATTGGTTTTGTATGGAAAAAAGTGTGAAATAAATGATGAGAATTACATTTCACAAATTTATCAATTGTATTCTCATTTAGAAACAGAGGGGTTATTAGATGTATTTAAAAAAGATACTTGGTATGGTGTGACAATTGAGAAAGAAGGGAAAGAGTACTATTTTGTTGGAAGCACTAAGCATCATCCAACACTAGAAATTTTAGAAGTACCCAAATCTAAATATATTACTGTAAATAGTCCTTCAGACAAACAAAAGGATATTGTTACAACAGAAATAAAATTATTAAATAGCTATTTACCAGCTACAGAACAGATATATTTTGATAGTCTAAATATATATGAACTAGAAATATATAATAATAATCGTTGTACAGTAGCCCTACCAATTTATTGATAAAAAGCATATGCTTTATGTACAGCATTAAGCTATCATCTATGATATAGTATCATTGAGGTGACTTTATGATACAAAAAATTGATTCAAAATATTATCAAAAAAATCAAATTCAAGTAATGATACCAATATCCCAAAATTGTACTTTTTTTGGACCAAATGGTGTTCAATTCCATACTTGCCATGGTCAGATATTCATTAATGATTATTTAGAACATCCTGATAGAGAATTGTTTCCTTTCTATGAAACTCCTATTCACGAAGACAAACTTGGTGTGTTTTCAAATCAAATATTTGAGCTAAATAAACCATATTTAGGGATATATACCATGGAAGAAGAATATCAATTTAGGTACAACTATTTTTTTAAAGAAAAGAATATCCTTTATATGCAAACAGAAACCTCTGTTTCTCTTGGAGAGATAGGAGAAAGGAAGATGACAGAAGAAGAGTTGGAGAGGACATTAAAACAAACACTGTCTAGCTGTAATTTCTTTTGTATATTAGATAGAAATGGTGAATTACATGAGTTTTATAAACATGATACATTGATTGATATTCCTTTAGAGGGTGTATTGATATATGGGAATATTTGTAATGTAAATGCTAGCTTTTATAATATACAAGCGTTAGAGAAAGATCAAATATTGATGAGTCAACAGAATATAATATTCGATAGAGAAAAATATTCTGAAATAGAGAATTCTAATTATAATATAGAACCAGATATTAAAAAAATGTAAGAGCTATTAAATAAAGAAACGACTTGCTAGTGAGTCGTTTTAATGTTATGATATGTTTTATAAGATAGAGGGAACTATATATGAAAAATTTATATTGGATAGGAATTAGAGAATCGGATATTTCATTCTGTTCTAATTTATTTGAAAACTCCATTACTATATTTGGAAAACATAACATATCTATGCAGAATAAAATGAATAGGATTGTAGACTATAATGATGAAAATGATTTCGATTTAATTGATCAATTTTTTACAACGGAAATGAAAAGAATTATTAAAGAAAATAAAAATGCACGTTTTATGTACTATAACCAACTATATGCATATTATCCCTTAGAAAAAGAGGGGTTACTAAAATATGCTGTATTTTTTAACAATCAAGATTTAGTAAAAAAATTAAGTAATAAAATAAAATGTAAAGAAGAATTAAAAAAAATAGTTCCTGTATTAGAATATAAGATAATACAAGGAAAAAACTGTAACTACCCTTATTTTCAAGAAATATTTCAAGATTTTGATTCAAAATATGTAATACAATCCAAGAGTAGTCAAGGTGGTTCAGGTACCTTTATAATCAAAAGTAAAGAAGATTCAATACAATTAAATGAGAAAGAAAACTATATGATTACGAAATATTGTAAGAACAATATTCCTGTTAATATACATGTATTGATTACATCCAAAAAAATATATTTATTACCCGGCTCTGTTCAAATTATACAAGAAGAAAACCATAGATTAGCGTATAAAGGATATGATTTTATAACATATCAAAATATCCATACCAATTTGATAAAAAAAATAGAAAAATATGCAACTGTAATTGCAAAAAAACTTCAGAAATGGGGATATCAGGGTCTATGTGGAATAGATAGTATCCTATATAATGATGAGATATATTTTATGGAAATTAATGCTAGATTTCAAAATTCGTCTATAGGATTAAATAAAGCACTACAAGAGAATCAATTATCATCGCTCCAGGAACTTGTTATCAACTGTTTTCTAGATCAAGACATTAAATTAAAACCATTTCAAGTAAATTATAGTGGGCTAATGAGAAATAATAATGATTTAACCATTCAGCCAATTGAAATACTAGATAATGAAAATAGTTGTGGTAAAAGAAAAAATCCCATTACCAAACAAATTTATTTATATAATCAATCTATAGTGGATAAAATAAAATGATAAGTGCTTCATAAAATTGCTTTTTAAATCATATTATGTTAATATATATAAGCAGTTTAGAAAGAAGGTAGTATGATGGATGATAAAAAATTAGAACAATATTTATTAAAATTAGTTAATTTGTTACATGGAAATGAATATTTAATGAAATATATAGAACGATTATTATGGAGATTTAGTACAACAGAAAACGATATTTTAGGAGACATTTTAATAGCAGAGAACGACTGCAATGAAAAAATCAGAATAGAAATTCAAGGTAATCAAGTTTTGATGAATATGAAATCAAAACAAAAAAATTATGAATTTATGATAACACCTGATTTTTTCACTATTACAAGAAATTGTATAGGAAAATCTCCAAAAGAGAAAATGATCGTGTGTAATGAAGCAAAATTCAATATTGATGGAACGTTACAATGTACAGATTTTTGGAGAATAAGAACTGGTAAGACATTAAAAAGGGATGAGCAGATAACGATTTATGATTGTGAAAAAAATCAATGTTATGGCTATTCAAGAATAAATCATAAAATAATATCAAAAAATGGTAGAATTCATGATTTCATTACAAAATTTACAAATTTTCAGACATTTATAGAGGAAGAAAAAATTTCAGATGATAATTGCATAGAAGTATTAGAAACTTTCTTTAAAAACAGTAATCTGAACGATTACTATTTAAATTCAATAGAGAAAAAATCTCCTTCCTATTGTGAGGAAATACTAAGAAAAGTTAAAACGTTTAAGAAAGGGTAAGCCCCCTTTTTTTCATATTTGAAATTTGTTATAATGAAAAAGGTGATAACTATGAATATGTTAATTATGATTAAATATGGAGAACTAACAACCAAAAAAGCCAATCGAAAAACATTCATTAATATTTTGAACAATAACATTTTAAGAGTGTTAAAAAATTATGATGTTAAAATAAAAAAAGATCGAGTTAGAATGTATATTGAAACCAAAGAAAATGAGCTAGAAGAGATTACTAAAAAATTGCAAAAAGTATTTGGCTTGCATAGTATAGTTATATGTCATAAAGTAAATACTAATATAGAGGATATATCTGAGAAAGTATTAGAAATTATAAAAAATAAAAATTTTCAAACATTTAAAATTAATACCAAAAGAGCAGATAAAAAATTTCCGATTTCCAGTATGGAATTTAATCACAAAATGGGAGGAATTGTTTTAAAAAACACAGATATGAAAGTAGATGTTCATCAACCAGATGTCATGATTCATATTGAAATTCGACAAGAAGGAACTTTTGTTTATACAGATGAATCGAAAGGAATTGGTGGATATCCAGTTGGAATTCAAGGAAAAGGTCTTTTAATGTTAAGTGGAGGAATCGACAGTCCTGTCGCAGGCTATTTGTCATTAAAAAGAGGGGTCGATCTAGAATGTCTTTATTTTGAATCTCCTCCACACACTAGTGAAGAAGCTAAAAATAAAGTGACTAAACTAGCAAGTATTATCAATGAATACTCTGGAAATATAAAAGTGAATGTAATTCCATTTACAAAATTACAAGAAGAAATTTATAAAAATGTCCCTGAAACCTATGTTATTACTATTATGCGCAGAATGATGTATAGAATTGCAGAAAAAGTAGCAAAAATAAAAAAATGTAAAATTATTATTAATGGAGAAAGCATTGGGCAAGTTGCTAGTCAAACATTAGATAGTATGGTTGTTATTAATCAGGTAACCAATATGCCAGTAATTCGTCCAGTTGCTTGTATGGATAAATTAGAAATCATAGAACTAGCAAAAAAAATAAAAACTTATGAAACTAGTATTTTACCATATGAGGATTGTTGCACTATCTTTTTACCAAAACATCCTGTCATTCACCCTGAATTACAAAAATGTCTAGACTTAGAAAAGAATTTGAATTATAAAGAATTAATAGAAGAATGTATTCAAAATATGGAAGTAATAGAGAATTTAAACCAAAAAAAATTCGAAGAAATTTTATAACCAGAAATTACCAAAAAAATTAGAGTATTAAAAAACTTTACCTGTACATGATATTAGTGTACAGGAGGTGAAACAAATGAAATCAAATACAAATAAAATGGTAGTACCTGGAGCTAAAGAAGCTATCGATAGAATGAAATACGAAATCGCTAGTGAATTAGGTGTTAAAATGGGACCAGATGCTTCAAGTAGAGCAAACGGATCTGTTGGTGGAGAAATCACAAAACGTTTAGTTCAAATGGCTGAACAACAACTTGGAGGATCTAATTACCAAGGAAAATAAGCTAAATAAAATGGACAGTCATCTTGCTGTCTTTTTTTATTTCCATATATTGCTACACATGATAATAGAAAAAAAATCCACAATATTAATAGGGTGGTGATAATATGGATACGAATAAATTGGTTGCACCTTCTTCAAAAAAAGCAATTGAGAATATGAAATATGAAATTGCTAGTGAACTTGGAATTCGATTAGGTGCTGAAACTAGTAGTCGTTTAAATGGTACAGTTGGTGGAGAAATGACTAGAAGGTTAGTGAGAATTGGAGAAGAACAAATCGCAAGAAAACAACGTAAATTTTAATTTAAAACATCTGATTTATCAGATGTTTTATAGTATTTGATCTACAATTTTATAATCAAGAGCCTCTTTTGCACTCATAAAATTATCTCGTTCGGTATCTTTTTCAATAATCTTTAAAGATTTACCAGTATTTTTAGAAAGAATATGGTTTAATTTATCTTTTAATTTTAAAATTCTTTCAGCTGCAATTTTAATCTCTGTCGCTTGACCTTGTGCACCACCAAGCGGTTGATGAATCATAACTTCACTATTTGGGAGAATAAAACGTTTTCCTTTACAACCACTAGAGAGCAAGAAAGCACCCATAGAAGCAGCCATTCCTATACAAATCGTAGATACATCACTTTCAATAAAATTCATAGTATCATAAATGGCCATTCCAGCAGTAACACTACCACCTGGGGAATTGATATAAATACTAATATCATCATGGTTTAAAGAATCCAAATATAAAAGTTGTGCAACAACAGTATTAGAATTTATATCATCAATTTCTCCAGAAATAATAATAATTCGATCTTTTAGTAATCTAGAATAGATATCATAAACACGTTCACCATGATTGCTTTTTTCAATAACAGTAGGAACCAAACTCATATAATCATCCTCTCTATCTTTATAATAGTTCCAAACAAATAAAAATATTCAATAAATTATGTGACAAAATATATTTTTTTTGATATGATATATATGTAATAAAGAATAGAGGGATGAAGATGCCAAGAACAATAAAAGTGGATTATAAAAACTTAGAAACAAAGGAATTTCTAACAGGAACTACTTTAAAAAAGATTAGTGAACATTTTTCTAAATATTATAACTATCCAATCTTAATTGGTAAAGTAGATAACGATATGACCGAATTAAATGAACCAATTACTCGTAGTTGTACTGTTGACTTTTATGACCGCAGTCACAGTGTAGGAAATAGTATTTATGGAAGAACCGCTCAATTTTTATTAATTGTAGCAATTAAAAAAGTACTTGGAAACGATGCGGAAGTTATTATTGAAAATTCAATAGATAAAGGTTTTTATGCAGAGATTATAGGAACTGATATAAATAAATCTTTATTAAAAAAAGTAGAAGAAAAAATGAAAGAAATTTCGCAAACAGATTATATTATTAATAAAGTAAGTGTTTCACGTTTTGATGCAAGCAAATTTTTCAAAAAGCAGAAACAAATGGATAAAGTAAAAGTTTTAAAATACATCAGTAATAGTTATATTAATTTATATAGAATTGATGATATATATGATTATTTTTATGGAGAACTTGCCTATAGTACCGGACAAATTGATGACTTTAAACTTACTTATATTAAAGATAATGGTTTTGTATTAAGTTATCCAGATACTTATAATCCAGAATGCACTCTTGATTATGTTCATCATAAAAAATTATTTAATAGTTTTACAGATTTTGCAAAATGGAGTAAAACAATTGGAATTAGTAATGCAGCGGATTTAAATGAAATGATTTCTAAAGGGGAATATAATAATTTAATTTTACTATCAGAAACATATTATAATCATCAATTATCCAATATTGCAGAAAAAATATATACAAATAAAAATAATATTCGTCTTGTTTTAATAGCTGGGCCATCTTCATCGGGAAAAACGACAACAGCAAAAAAACTAGAAGTATACCTAAAAAGCAAAGGAATTAAAACTCACCAAATTTCCATTGATGATTATTTCTATGATCGCAGTAAAACTCCTGTCTTACCAAATGGGGAATTGGATACAGAATCGCTAAATGCAGTAGATGTGACATTGTTTAATAAACATTTAACAAAACTATTAGCAGGAGAGACTGTAGAAATTCCAGAATACAATTTTTTACTTGGAAAAAGAGAATATCATGGTAGAAAGTTAACATTGGAAGATGATGATATGATTATCATAGAAGGATTACATGGTCTAAATGATGATTTGACATCATCGATTGAAAGAAAACAAAAATTTAAAATTTACATTAGTGCATTAACACAATTAAATATTGATAATCATAATCGAATTCATACAAGTGATACCAGAAAATTAAGAAGAATTATTCGTGATAATAAATACCGTAGTTATGGATCGAGTGAGACATTAAAGATGTGGAAAACAATTCGTGAAGGAGAAGAAAACTATATATTCCCTTATCAAGATGATGTTGATGTTATTGTTAATTCCGCTTTAGTATATGAAATGGGAATTTTAAAAACATATGCTGAACCACTCTTGTTTTCTGTTCCAGAAAATGATGAGAATTATCCAGAGGCATTAAGATTAATTAATCTATTAAGAAATATATTACCTATTCCAAGTGATGATGTTCCACAAGATTCCGTATTAAGGGAATTTATTGGAGGAAGTTGTTTTAAATAGAAAAGAGGAGATTACATGATTAAAGTAGCAATAAATGGTTTTGGAAGGATTGGAAGACTTGCTTTCCGACAAATGTTTGAATTAGATGGGTATGAAATAGTTGCTATTAACGACTTAACAAATCCAGAAATGTTAGCACACTTGTTAAAATATGATACAGCTCAAAAAAGATACGATGGTCATACTGTAGAGGCAAAAGAAAACTCTATTATAGTGGATGGAAAAACAATCCAAATTTATAAAGAAGAAAATCCAAGTAATTTACCATGGAAAGAATTAGAAGTTGATGTTGTATTAGAATGTACTGGATTTTTCACGACAAAAGAAAAAGCTAGTGCCCATATTAAGGCAGGTGCTAAAAAGGTAGTTATCTCTGCACCTGCTGGGAATGATTTACCAACCATAGTATATGGAGTGAATGAAGATATATTAACCGAAAGCGATCATGTTATTAGTGCAGCATCTTGTACAACCAATTGTTTAGCACCTATGGCAAATGCTCTAAATAAACTCGCATCAATTCAAAGTGGAATTATGACAACTGTCCATGCTTATACAGGAGATCAAATGATTTTAGATGGGCCTCATAGAAAGGGAGATCTTAGAAGAGCCAGAGCAGGAGCCTCTAACATCGTTCCAAATTCGACAGGTGCAGCAAAAGCAATTGGACTTGTAATTCCTGAATTAAATGGGAAACTAATAGGATCTGCTCAAAGAGTACCAGTGATTACAGGCTCAACTACCCTTTTAGTTGCCGTTGTAAAAGGAAATAATATAACTATAGAAAAAATTAATGAAGCTATGAAAAAAGCTTCTAATGATTCCTTTGGATATACTGAGGAACCATTAGTTTCAACAGACATAGTAGGAACAACTTATGGCTCAATTTTTGATGCTACCCAAACCTTAGTCTCTAAAATTGATGAGGAAACTTATCAGGTACAAGTTGTTGCTTGGTATGACAATGAAAATGGATATACTAGTCAAATGATTCGAACTGTAAAGTACTTAGGAAGATATGTTTCATAGAAGGAGTTTTACCTTCTTTTTTTATTCTATATATTACTTGAAAATACTAGTGGTTTGGTATAAAATAGAAGTAAGATAGTAGGTGATGATCATGAAAAATAAATCTGGATTTACTTTAATTGAATTACTAGGTGTTTTTACACTACTAGGAGTTGTATCTTTAGTAGTGGTACCATATGCAACTGGAATGCTAAAAAAAACAAAAAATGATGATCAGGATCGTTTTAATAGTAATCTTTTTCTAGCTACGGAAGCATATATCGAGAGTGGAGATCGCCATAATGAGTTACAAAATGATGGAGATTTTATTGATGTTTCCCTTCAGGAATTAATTAATAGCGGATTTTTGGGAAAGAATATAGTAGATCCTGAGCAAAAAAAGAAAGTAGCAGATTTAAATTATTCCATAAGAATCACAAAATCGATTAATGGATTTGAATATCAAAAAGTATAATAAGGAGGATATCTTATGAAAAAAACAATCAGAGACTATGATCTAAAGGGAAAAAGAGTGATTATTCGTGTTGACTTTAATGTTCCTATTCAAGATGGAGAGATTACAGATGATAATCGAATAAAAGCAAGCTTAGAAACTATCCGTTATGCAATTCGTCATCAAGCCAAAGTAATTCTAATGTCTCACTTAGGTAGAATAAAAACAGAAGAAGATAAACTAACAAATACCTTAGAACCAGTCGCATTAAGATTAAGTGAATTACTAGATCAGGAAATTATTTTTATAGATGAAACCAGAGGAAAATTATTAGAGGATACGATATCAGAATTAAAAGAAAAAGAAGTCCTTTTAATAGAAAATACCAGATTTGAAGATTTAAATGATCAAGCAGAAAGTCAAAATAATGAAGAGCTTGGTAAATACTGGGCTAGTTTAGGAGATATTTTTATCAATGATGCTTTTGGCACTAGTCATAGAAGTCATGCCTCTAATGTTGGCATTGCTTCTAATCTAGCAAATGGAATTGGTTTCTTAATAGAAAAAGAATTAAAAGCACTAGAAAAAACAATTCAAAGACCAAGGCATCCATTTACTGTAATATTAGGTGGATCAAAAGTTAGTGATAAAATTAAAATGATCGAAAATTTAGCAAAAAAAGCAGATTATATTTTAATTGGTGGAGGAATGGCTTATACTTTTTTAAAAGCTAGTGGAATTGAAATAGGTTCATCTTTATTAGACGATGAGCATTTGGCCTTTTGTCAAGAAATGTTAGAGAAATACAGTGATAAGATTATTCTTCCAATTGACTCAGTAAATGCATTAGAAATTAAAGAGAATGTTGAAACTAGAGAATGTTTTATCAATGAAATCAAAGAAAATGAAATAGGTCTAGATATTGGAAATCAAACCGTAAAGTTATTTAAACAGTATTTGGAAAAAAGCAAAACAATTATTTGGAATGGCCCTTTAGGATGCTTTGAGATTGAACAATTTAGTTCAGGAACCAAAAAAATCTGTGAAGTTTTATCGCGAATCGATGCTAAAAAAATAGTTGGTGGTGGCGATACAGGAGCAGCTATTATTCAATTTGGATATGAAGAGAGTGTAAGCCATATATCAACAGGTGGTGGAGCTTCTTTAAAATTATTAGAAGGAAAAAAGTTACCAGGAATAGAAATTATCGAGAATAAGAAATGAAAAAAAATCTAAAAAAATTTTTCAATATATTTATTTTGCTTACTATCACTGGTTTGGTACTGTATTTTTCGTTGAAAGACAATTACCATACCATTATAAATGAGATATGGAATATGAATATTATTTGGTTGATAGTAGCATTTGTTTTATTATTTTGCTTTTGGTTTTGTAAAGCAATCGCCACTCAAAAAATTGTAAAAATATTTAAAGAAGATTACTCCATAAAGCAAGCATTTTGTTTAGTGGTTGAAACAAATTTTTTTCATGCTATTACGCCATTCGCAGTTGGAGGTCAACCATATGAGATTTATTCATTAAAAAAATCTAAATTAAAACTAACAGATGCAACCAATGTTTCTATTGCTAATTTTATTGTTTATCAGATTGCTTTAGTATTATTAGGCGTTATAGCAGTAATTTATAACCATATTTTTAATTTATTTGCTTCGAATGTTGTTTTAAAACATTTAGTAACCATTGGCTTTCTAATAAATTTTCTGGTTATTATTTTTCTATTTTTATTAACATTTACAAAAAAAATTAATAAATTTTTAATGAAAATCATTATAGGAAGTTTAAACAAATTAAGAATAGTAAAAGATAAAGAAAAGAAAATTGAACAATTTAACCAATATTTAAGTGAATTTCATAATGGAGCTAAAATATTATTTCAAAATAAATTTCAATTTATTCGTTTAATTATAATTCACTTTATTGGCTTGTCTGTTTCATATATTATCCCTTTTGCCCTAGCGCATGCAATGAAGATATCCACTATCTCCATTATGGAAACTATTGTAACATCTGCTTATGTTATGTTAATTGGTTCCTTTGTCCCAATTCCTGGTGGGACAGGTGGGTTAGAGTATGGTTTCATTTCCTTTTATAGTAACTTTATAAAGGGTAGTAAATTAAATGCTATGATGTTGGTATGGAGATTTATCACCTATTATTTTGCGATGATTCTGGGATCTATTATGTTAGGCGTAAGAAAGAAGGAGAAAAAATGCGTGTAGGTATTTTTACAGATACATATCCTCCGTTTATTAATGGGGTATCTACTAGTATTACAATGCTACAAAAATCATTAGAAGAAAAGGGGCATAAAGTTTATATTGTAACTGTTAATCCAGAAAATATGAGTTATACCTATGATAATGATGATCAGGTTATTCGAATTCCAGGAATTCCAGTTGGAATATATGATTATCGATTAAGTGGAATTTACCCAATAAGAGCTATTAATAAAATCAAAAAATGGAATTTAGATATTATTCATTCTCATACAGAATTTGGAGTTGGGACCTTTGCGAGAATTATCGCTAAACAATTAAAGATTCCATTAGTACATACTTATCATACAATGTATGAAGATTATGTACACTATATAACAAAAGGTCATTTTGATAAATCAAGTAAAAAAATTGTAGAATATTTAACGAAATTTTATTGTGATAAGACAGCTAGTGAATTAATCGTTCCTAGTACCAAAACATATAACTTATTTAAAGAAAAATATAAATTTGATAAAAATGTCCATATTGTTCCAACTGGAGTAGAAGTAGAACGTTTTTACAAAGAAAATAGTAATAAGGAAGAAGTTGCCTTAATAAAAAAGGAATTAAACATTAAGAAAGATGATTTCATTATTTTATATGTTGGAAGACTTGCACAAGAAAAAAACATCGAGTTATTAATCCGCTCTCATAGTGAAATTGTAAAGAAAAATAAGAAGTGTAAATTGGTAATTGTTGGAAGCGGACCAGATTATGAAAAATATATTCATATGACAAATGACTTGAAAATAACGAATAATGTTATTTTTACCAATGCAATTCCTTGGGAAGAGATGCCAAATTATTATCATCTGGCAAATATCTTTGTAACGGCTTCTAAAACAGAAACCCAAGGATTAACAGTAATCGAAGCCATGGCAGCGTCTATACCAGTCGTATGTATTGAGGATGAAAGTTTTAGTAATGTAGTAATTAATCATTTAAATGGTAGAACATTTCTAACAGAAACCGAATATAAAAAAGCAATTTATGATTTATTAAAAGATAGAAAAGAGTTATCTAAAATGGAAAAACAAGCTAGAATCACAGCAGAATCACACTCGTTAAAGTACTATGCCGAGTCTATTTTAGATGTATATTATTGTGCAATAACCAATCATAAAAAAAATAAAAATATTGTAGAAAGAATAACTGAGATAGTAAAGAGGGGATCAGATGACAAGCAGTAAACTAATAGTGGCAAATCATAAAATGAATATGACCAGTATGGATATTAACCAATATCTAAAAAAAATAAAAAAAGAAATCAATGTAGAAAATGTGATTATTTGTCCAACTAGTATTTACATCCCCTATTTTTTAAAACATATTTTTAAGGTAGGAATTCAAAATGTCTTTTATGAAAATAAAGGAGCTTATACAGGAGAAATATCCCCTAGACAAGCAAAAAGTATGGAAATTGATTATGCTATTGTTGGTCATAGTGAAAGAAGGAATTATTTTTTAGAAACGAATCAGGAGATTAATAAAAAAGTAAGATTGTGTTTAAAAAATAATTTGGAGGTAATCCTTTGTATTGGAGAAACGAAAGAAGAAAAAAGAAACCGAAAAACAGAACAAGTATTAGAACAAGAACTACTTGAAAATTTAGAAGGTGTAAAGGAATTTGAAAATATTATAATTGCCTATGAACCTATTTGGGCAATTGGGTCTAAAAAGACACCTACAATGAAAGAAATCGAACTATCTATTCGATTTATTAAACAGATTATGAAAAAATATTATCACGTCGACAATATCCCAGTGATTTATGGTGGAAGTGTTAGTGAAGAGAACGTCCAGGAGATTGCAACAATTCCTAAATTAGATGGAGTTTTAGTAGGAGGAGCTTCTATTAAAGAAGAATTTATTAATATTGCTAAGACAATTTTGAAAGTAGACAAAAATGAACAAAATTCGACAAATATCCCCAAAACTAGATAAATAAAACCCTAGTAAAAATAAGGAGATTTATTGTATAATAATACCATGATAGCAGTACTACTAAAGAAAGGAAGAATAAAATGGATAAAATAAAGGTACTTATGGTAGATGATAACGTAAGTCTTATTAATATGGTAAAAGAATATTTTGGAAGTAGTAGTGATGTAGAAGTAGTATTAGAGGCATATGATGGAGAACAAGGGATTGAAATGATTGAGAAAAATCAGGACTGTTATGATGTCGTTGTTTTGGATTTAATTATGCCAAAAAAAGATGGAATATATGTTCTAGACGAGATGAAAAAGAGAGATATTCAGAAAAAAGTAATCGTCGCAACCAGTTATAATGCGAGTGATATTATAAGAGAAGTTTCCGAGTATGGTGTTAGTTATTTTATTCTAAAGCCATTTGAACTTATCGATCTTCAGAAAAGAATTGTAGAAACAGTAAAAAAAGGTGATAAACATAATAAAAATATAGATTTTTATCACAATAACCTACAGATATCAATTACGAAGATATTACACGAACTTGGGATTCCATCCCATATCAAAGGATATCAATATATTCGTGAAGGAATTGGTATTATATATGAACGACCAGAGACGATTGGAGGTATCACAAAAGAATTATATCCTGAACTTGCTAAGAAATTTGATACAACTGTATCTAGAGTGGAAAGAGCCATTCGTCATGCAATCGAAGTAAGTTGGAACCGAGGAAACTGGGAATTGATGGAAGAAATTTTTGGACACAGTGTAGATATTGATAAAGCAAAACCAACTAATTCAGAGTTCATTGTAACAATTGCAGATAAACTTAGTTTAGAAGGAATTAAAGTTGGTGTATAATGAGATTCAAAAAAAGAATCTTTTTTTGTTTTAAATAAGAAAAGTGTCAATAATTGTATGATTTATGATGTATTTTTCATTGTGACCCCTAATCGGAAATGATAGAATGAAATGTAGAATAGGAGTTGAATATATGAAAAAAATAATGGCATTTTTAATAGCTATATGTATTGGTATGGGAGTGGTAAATGCACAAGACACTGCGAATTTCACTATAGAGGATGGTCAAAAAATTCAAAAAGCAGATACGATGAATTTAAGATTCTCTACAAATTTAGGGAATGTTACTACAATTCATTATAAGATAGATAATGAAAACGAAAATACAGAACCATTTACGATACAATTAATAAATATAGATCTTAAAAATTGTAATAATCAGGCAGAACATAAGCTAGAAATATGGGCAACTAATAATCAAGGAGAGACTAGTGAGCATGCAATATTAGAATTTTTGATGGTTGGCGATCAAAAAGTACAAGATGGAGGAGTAGAATTAATTCTACATAGTTTTCCGTTAAATTCTAAATTCTCTTTTTCTAAAGTTACTAATCCAGAAGTATTAAAAAATTTAGGATCCAATGATGCCTATACGATGAGATTTACTTCTGCTGGACAAAGTATGGATTACTATTTAAATAAATATGATCAACTAAAAAATGAAGAATCATATAAGATGTATACAACAGGAGTATTAAATTTACCATCGGAAATAGCTTTAACTAAGGATTTGCAAGCAGTTGTGATAGATCACCAATTTCACGAGGTTACTTCAACCTTTAATATAGATACAAGTAGAAAAATAGATTTATCGCTTTATTGGGATAACCAAGACATTTCTTCATTAGACTCTGGTTATATTGTTTTTAAAGACAAAGTAATTAAAACAGATTCTAATAATACAATCTCAGATGTTAAAAATCCTAAAACAGGGGATTCTGTTTTATGGTTAGGTGGAAGTGCTATTATATTGCTTGGAATAATTATCCTTTGCCTTAAAAAATATAAATTATTAAGAAGGTAACAGAAGAATGTAAATATATCATATAAAGGGAATAAGATGATATATTTTTTCTTGTATTTTACTGAAAAAAATGATAAATTGATACTTAGAATAAGGAGTAGTATAGATGAAAAAAGTAAAAAATTCAGTACAGGGAGTTATTTTGGGAATTATTTTTTTATTAGCAGGGACCATTTTAATTTGGTGGAATGAAGGGAATACTGTTAAAAATTTAAAAGCAGTAGATGAGATTCAAAAAAATGTAATCGATATTAAAAGTGATTCAATAAATCCCTCAAATGATCAAAAGTTAATTGCAACAAATGGAGAAGTGAATATTTTGGATGAAAGTCTAAAAGATGACACTTTTGGCATTGAACAAAAAAGTATAAAGTTGAAAAGAATTGTAGAAATCTATCAATGGAAAGAAACAGAAAAGAAGGATTCTAATGATAGAGTAACTTATCAATATGAGAAAGATTGGAAAACGGAATTGATCGATTCTTCAGACTTTCATAAATCTGGATATACCAATCCAACATACCAGCCTTATAACAATGAAACGTTTATAGCTGAAGAAGTTAAAATAGGACAATTTTATTTAAATAAAGAACAAAAGGAAAATATTGCAACACCAACACGATTGGAAATAATAGAAGACTCGTATTTACCTTATGGATATCAGATAAAAAATAACTACATTACAAATGCACAAGATATGAATAATCCAAATATAGGAGATATTCGAATTTCTTATGTATATAATAGCTATAAAAATATCAGTATCTTGGCACTACAAAATGAAGATAGTTTTACGGACTATATTAGTTCTAATGGAGTAAAAATTAATAGAGTAGAAGAAGGGTTATTAAATAGTAATGCCATTATTAACAAAATTATTTCAGAAAATAAAATGATGAAATGGATATTTAGAGGATTAGGGGCTATCTTAGTTATTTTAGGATATACTTTTATTTTAAATCTTATTACAACTGCAACCTCCTTTATTCCAATCATTGGAAATATTGTTGGAACAGGAATAGCACTTGTTAGTTTTTTAATAGGGTGTATTCATTCCCTCATTATTTTCACAATCGCTTGGATTAGATTTAGGCCAATTATAGGAATTTGTTTATTGATAGCAGTAGTGGTCTTAATTATCCTATTAAAAAAATATACCAAAAAGAATAAAAATAACACAATAGGCAACTTTCAGCCACAAGATAATTATGGTCAAAATGAATTACTCAAACAAAATAGCAGTACGAATCAAATGAATAACATACCTAATGAGGATACCAATAAAGTTAGTGGAAATCAAACATTTATTCCACAGCAAATAACAAATGATGAAAATAATAATGATGAAAATAACTTAGGAGGATAAAATGTATTGTAGTAAATGTGGAACAAAATTAGAAGTGGGACAAGTGTTTTGTATAAATTGTGGTAATAAAAATGAGAATCAAACAAATATAGAAAATTCTAACATTACACAAAATAATCCTATTACTCAGGTAGAGAATACGATAGAAAATCAAACATCAAAAATGAATGACTCGATTCCAACCATGATAACAAACAATCAAAACAATAACCATATTGGGTCTATACCAACTAGTGATATAGCAACAGCAGATTCGGTTATGAAACAAGCAATACCTAGTAATAACCAAATAAATCAGAATATCAATCCTGTTAAACAAAATCCAGTCAATGGAACTAGTAATTATAGTAGTTTGAATCGCAATTCACAAAATACATTATTTGTGATAATAGGAATACTAGGATTTATAATTGTTGTGTTATTAGTGATCTTTATCATTATTCCATTTTTCAGTAAAAAATATTATACAAATGAAGAAATTGTTTGTCGATTAAAAGCTGCTGATCAAGTGGAAGATGATAGAAATATTGTAGTAGCTTCATTTGAAAATAATAAATTAAAACTGGCTATGAAACATATTGTTATCAAATTTAAATCCAATGATTTAGCAAAATCATTTTATGATTTAACAGCAGATACCACTTTTGGAACGGATAAAACGGAAGGTTGGACATTAAACAACAATGAAGTAGTGAGTATACAATTCTATGATGTAACTAGTACTGAAGAGCAAAAAATAATGGATGGTCTAGATATATCTAGTATCGATGTTTCAAAAGAAAGTTTTATAACTACCTATAAAAATAAAGGTTATAAATGTAGTAGAAAATAATAATTAGGAAGGAAAAAATTATGAAATATGAAATTGTAGGGACTCCTTTTCCAGCTGTCGTATGTACATTGGATCAAGGACAAAAAATGAAATGCCAATCAGGGGCTATGTCATGGATGACACCTAATATGAAAATGGAAACTGTAGGCGGAGGAATCGGGAAAGTATTTTCTAGGGCTTTATCTGGAGATACTTTATTTCAAAATGTTTATTATCCAGAAAATGGACAAGGATTAATTTCATTTGCCTCTTCCTTTCCAGGAAATATCATAGCCGTTCAAATTAATGCAGGTAATGAAATTATTTGTCAAAAAAGTGCTTTTTTAGCTGCAACTGAAGGAGTAGACTTATCTATCTTTTTCCAGAAAAAAGTAGGGGCTGGAATCTTTGGTGGAGAAGGATTTATTATGCAAAAACTCTCTGGAGAAGGAATCGCTTTTTTAGAATTGGATGGATCTACGATAGAATATCAATTACAAGAAAATCAACAGATGGTTTTGGATACAGGACATCTTGCTATGATGTCAGCTACTTGTAGCATAGATATTAAATCAGTAGGTGGACTTAAGAATACCATTTTAGGTGGAGAGGGTATTTTTAATACAGTGGTAACAGGTCCTGGGAAAATAGTGTTACAAACCATGCCAGCTAATAAGTTTGCAAACACCATTATTCCATACATTCCCACACAATCTAACAACACAAAATTCCCTTCATAAGGGAATTTTATTGCGTGAAATATCCGCATCATGTTATAATAAAAAGAGAAAATAAAGAGGGATTGAAATGTTGGATAAGAAGAAAACTAAAAAATTAATAAAACTTAAAAAAACACATTTAAAAAATCGTGTGTTTTCTTATTCAACAAATAAAGAATTTGAATTCATAGATTTAGGAGAAGAAGAGTTTTCTATTTTTGATGATCTAGAAAAAACACAAGTTTTAAAAATTCCAGAACTACATGAAATGAACTTAGAAGATAATGAAATAAATCATTGTACTTATTCGGATTCCGTTTCTGATATCCATCCTAAAAAAGAGAAGATATCTAAAGAAAAGAAAATCTTAATCATAATTTTATTGGTATGTATTCTATTATTGGCAAGTATTGCCTGGAAAATTATAAACTGGCAGAAAGATAATGTAGATACAGAAAAACAAATTGAAAAAATTCAAGAAGAAGTAAAAGTAGAAGAAATAAAGAAAGACCCTGAAGTACAAGAAATAACGGAGGAAGAAAAAAACTTACCAAATGATTATTTTGATTTCCAGAAAGTAAATTTATTAAATGTAGATTTCAATAATTTATTAAAAAGGAATCCTGATACAATTGGCTGGGTAAAACTAGAAGGAACTAGTATTAATTATCCATTTGTTCAAACAACAGATAATGATTATTATTTAACGCATTCCTTTAATAAAAAAAATAATGATTCTGGCTGGGTATACTTAGATTATAGAAATAATATTCATAATTTAAGTCAAAATACAATTTTATATGGTCATGGTAGATTAAATAATACAATGTTTGGAAGTTTAAAAAAGGTTATAAAGAAAAGTTGGTATAATAATAGTGGAAACCATATTGTTAGAATTTCTACTCCAACAGAAAATTCTGTTTGGCAGGTATTTAGTACCTATACAATTGATCCAGAATCTTATTACATCACAACTGATTTTTCAGATAATCAACAATATACTGATTTTATTAATACATTAAAAAACAGAAGTGTTTATAATTATAATGTCGATGTTTCAATTAATGATCATATTTTAACGTTATCTAGCTGTTATGATGATTCCAAAAGAGTTGTTTTACATGCTAAACTAATTAGTAAAGTCGCAAGATAAAAATTCTCTATTATTTAGAGAATTTTTGATATTTACAAATATTTTTTAATGCACAATTTTCACAAATCGGTTTTTGAGCTTTACAATAATATCTTCCAAATAAAACAAGTTGATGATGCAAACGAGCTAGTTTTTCTTTTGGAAATTTGCGATTTAGTTTTTTTTCAATCGTTAGAACATCATCACCTTTTTTAGCAAGTCCAAGTCTTATACTAACTCTAGCTACATGGGTATCAACTGCAATACATGCGACATTAAACAAATTACTTAAGACAACATTTGCTGTTTTTCTACCGACACCAGGAAGAGTCTCTAGAAAATGTCTATCATTGGGAACGATACCATTTTGTTTTTCTAATAATTGTTTAGAAATTTCCTTAATATTGCTAGCCTTTTTATGATAGGTACCAATTGGTTTAATGATCTGAATAATATCTTCGATATCTGCACTTGCAAGAGCTTCTAAACTTGGATACTTTTGAAATAATATAGCTGTAACCATATTGACTCTTTTATCTGTTGTTTGAGCACTTAACATAACTGCAAGTAATAATTCATAATCTTTTTGGTAGTCTAATTCACATTTAGGATTGGGAATAATAGAGTCTAAATAGTCTATAATATCATTCATTATCATTCAACCAATCATAATCAAATAACGGTTTAGACTCTATTTTTTTACTTTGAAATTGTCTTCTATCTTTTTCAATATCTTCTTTTGAATGAATTCCTTTCTTCTTCCACTCATATAAAATTTTATCGATATAACGTAAATTTGATACACCATTATAAGTAGCCTCTTTTAAAGCTGCTATAATTATTTCTTCAGAAAAAGGAACATCTATCCATCCATTAATAATTTCATATTCCATTGGAGATAATGTTCTTCCTAATTCCTTTTCAAAAATATCAAAAACATTAGAACTTTGTTTAGCAGAATTAGAAATGGTCTCATCATTTACTACCAAATAAGCAAGTTTGTTATAGAGGTTATCCAAATTAATAAATTCTTCTCGTACATTATTGACCTTTTTTAGTTCAATTTTAATAAGATCCTTTGTAGATAGAGAATCAATAACTTCTAATATTTCAGGCAAAGAGAGATTTAAATTTTGACTAATCTCTTTTGGATTAAAATTCAAGTTTTTTTCATTAATAATATAAATTAAGATAATGAATTCTTTTTCAGATAGCTCTAACTTTTTATAATTGTACATTAAAATTCGTGGTACACTCATATTATTTTCTTTTAATAAATGTATTACTTTATCCATCATACTATCACCTGACCATATTATACATGATTTTAATCTTAAAGTATATATTCATCCCATCCAAATTTTTTTAATAATGCTACTCCACCAGATTTATTGATAATTTTTTGTATCTCACGAGAACGTAAATTTTCGCTTAAATTTTTTAATAAATTTTGATGATTTTTAATAGCAAGGATTAGGTTATTATCTAATGAAAAATTTAATTCTAAAGAGAAACGAAGAGCTCGTAACATTCGAATCGGATCTTCTTGAAAACTTTGATTGGGATCTTTTACAGTAACAATCATTTTTCTATTTAAATCATATTTTCCATTTAAAGGATCTATAATATTTTCATTTTGATCAATACATAGACAATTAATGGTAAAATCACGCCTTTGTAGGTCTTCTTTCAAAGTTTTTACATAAGTAATATTGGGATATCGATTTTTATCATATTTATCTTTTCGAAAAGTTGTAATCTCAAACTGAAAATCATCTTTTTGAATAACAACAGATCCGAATTTAGAATGATCCTGAATAACATGAAAAAGTTTTTTAGTATCCTCAGGAGTGGCATTTGTACAAATATCAATATCCATAGTAGGAAGATTTAAAAGAAAATTTCGGACATATCCACCAACGATATATGCTTCAAAATCGAAATCATGGAATCTTTTAAGAATAGAAATTGCTACCTCATACATATTATCACCATCAATATTGTACCAAAAAAAAGAAACTTTTTTAAGTTTCTTAGTTTAAAGCATCTTTTAATTTAGAACCAGCTTTAATAGTAACTGCAGTTCTTGCTGGAACAGGAACAGTTTCACCGGTTCTAGGATTACGTGCAGTAGTAGCAGGTTTGTCTTTTGTTGTAAAAGTACAGAATCCTGTTAAAGTAACTTTTCCTTCTTCTTTTAATCCCTTAGTGATTCCTTTCATCATAGCTTCTAAAGCATGACTAGCATCCGCTTTTGTTAATCCAGTTTCTTCTGCCATAAAATCGACTAAATTTGTTTTTGACATTTAATAATACCTCCTCATATTTGTTAAGCTATCTTGCTTACACTTAAAGAATACCATGTTTTATCTATAAAATCAATAACTTTTTAAGTAAATTATTATTTTTTCCTTTAAAAACAAGAAAAAAGTAAAAAAATAGTATTCCTATTTATCCAGTAAATCTGATTGACAAATAATAGATTTTTTGAGAAAATAGTACTAGATTAGAGAGGTGGTTCCATGTATCAGGAAAGAATCTTATTGACTGGTAAAGATATATTAGAAAAAGATTTTAAAATCGATACCCGAGGATATCGACCACAGGAAGTAGATAAATTCCTAGATGTTATTATTAGGGACTATGAAGAATTTATGGTCATAATCAAGGAATTGGAAAATGACAAAAAAGAATTAATTGAGGATAATATTAAATTGAAACAAGAAAATCGTAATCTTCGAACAAAACTAGAAGTGTTAAGAGAGGGATCTAGTGGAGGAGAAGTTAGCAATGCCGACCTTCTTAGAAGATTATCTAATTTAGAAAAAATTATATATGGAAAAGAATAATATCTTGACAAACGCGCTATTTTTATAATAGTGAGGAAAGTCCATGCTCGCATAGTCTGAGATGACTATAGTGTTCGTGCTCAGGGAAACAATAACCTGAGGTAGAAAATTCTAACGGCTCTGAAATAACCTAAGTGTTCTATATGGTTAGAGTAGGTATAAAAGTGCCATAGTGACGAATAAACTGGAAACGGTGGAAATGGAACGTGGTAAACCCCACGAGCGAGAAACCCAAATTTTGGTAGGGGAGCCTAATAATTAAGAAATGAATTAATTATGGGATTGCATGTATGCAATAGATAGATGTTTGTCGCCTTTTTAAGGTACAGAACATGGCTTATAAGATATTATAATAGTTATAAGAAAGAAGGCGTTATCTTGAAAGAGATTGGGGAGGCTTTGAGAGAAGCAAGAGAGAATATTGGAATTTCAATAGAAGAAGCAGCAAATGACTTGAAATTAAGACCAAGTCAGATAGAAAATCTTGAAGCAGGCAAACGAGAGGCTTTTAAAGATGTCTTCTTTTTAAAATATTTTATTCGTGATTATTCCAAATATTTGGGATTAAATTATGAAGATATGATTGATGAATTTAATGAATATCTATTTGAATGTACATCCAAAATATCGTTAGATGAAATCAAAAAAGCAAAAAAGAAATTAGAAAAAAATCAAAAAAAAGAGGATAAAAAAATCAGATCCCCCTATACATTAGAGAGAGATCATAGAATCTATATACCAACTATTATTATTTATATCATTATTACCATTTTGGTACTGGGAATTGGCTATTATATATTCTCATTATTCGATGGAGATGATTTTCAAAATGAAAATGATAATATTATTACCCGAGAACGTGTAATTAGATAGGAGTCAAAATGAATTTACCAAATAAAATAACAATGAGTCGAATTTTTTTATCAATATTTATTATTATATTATTAATTTTTCCATTTGATGCAACAGGAATTATAATTCCGAAGGTCTTTATTAATGAAATGTTAGTAGTAGATGTTAAATATATCATTGCAGGCATATTATTTATTATCGCCTCTATTACAGATTTTTTGGATGGACATATTGCAAGAAAATATGGATTAATTACAGACTTTGGAAAAATGATTGATGCTATTGCTGACAAAATATTAGTGAACTCTGTTTTAATTATATTAGCCGCTTCTGGTTTCATTTCACCAATTATTCCAGTTATTATCATTGTACGAGATAGTGTTGTAAACTCCATTAAAATGATAGCAGGAAGCAAGGGGCAAGTGGTAGCAGCAATTAAAATGGGAAAATTGAAAACGGCCTCTTTGATGGTTGGGATTGTTTTAACATTGTTTTATAACTTACCATTTGAACTATACAATTTAAAAATATCAGATGCCTTATTAATCATTGCTTGTGTATTATCTATTATATCGGCTGTACAATATTATTCTATGAACAAAGAATTAATTTTTGAAGAAGAATTATAATGAAATTCCCTAATTTGCTAGGGATTTTTAATTTTTTGTAAAAAAGAACAAAAATAAAACAAATGTTCGTTTTTGGTATTGACTTTCTTTTTTTTATGGGATATAATTTATTTGTAAATGTTAGGAGGAATACAAAATGGCAAAAACAACAGTGGATAAAACATTGGATCAAGTACTTGCAGATATAGAAAAACAATTTGGAAAAGGTTCTGTGATGAAACTAGGAGAGAACGAACATAGAAAGATAGATGTGATACCAAGTGGTTCATTATCTTTAGATATAAATTTAGGAATTGGTGGATATCCAAAGGGAAGAATTATAGAAATATATGGACCAGAATCAAGTGGAAAAACAACTTTTGCTCTACATGCAATTGCAGAAGCCCAAAAGGCAGGAGGAAGAGCTGCTTTTATTGATGCGGAACATGCTTTAGACCCTCAATATGCAGCCAAGATAGGTGTTAATATTGATGACCTATTATTATCACAACCAGATAATGGAGAACAAGCATTAGAAATTTGCGAAGCTTTGGTTCGAAGTGGGGCTATTAGTATTATTGTAATTGATTCAGTAGCTGCGCTTGTTCCACAAGCTGAAATTGAAGGAGAAATGGGGGATACCCATGTAGGATTACAAGCAAGATTAATGAGTCAGGCTTTAAGAAAATTATCTGGTGTAATTAGTAAAACGAACACCATTGCAATTTTTATTAATCAATTAAGGGAAAAAGTTGGTGTTATGTTTGGAAATCCTGAAACAACGCCAGGAGGAAGAGCATTAAAATTTTATTCATCTGTTCGTTTAGAGATTCGTAGATCTGAACAAATTAAAAATGGAGTAGAAGTAATTGGAAATAAAACCAATGTCAAAGTAGTAAAAAATAAAATGGCTCCACCATTTAAAAATTGTTCAGTGGACATTATGTATGGAGAGGGAGTTTCTAAGGAAGGTGAATTAGTGGATTTAGCTGCTGAGGCTAAAATCATTGAAAAAAGTGGCGCATGGTACTCTTATAATGGAGAAAAATTAGGTCAAGGAAAAGAGAATGTAAAAGAACTCTTTAAAACGAATAATGAATTAAAAGAGGAAATAGAGGCTAAAGTAAGGGAACACTTTGATGTTGTAATTACTAAAGAAAAAGAATAGGTTTCAAATGAAATCTTTTTTTGTTTTTCATGAGATATTATTTTAAATAACTTATATAGAAATAATGAAAATAAGGTGTTAATCATTAGTTAAAATGTCCACGATTTTATTTATTGATAACAAACAA
>CANOTJ010000012.1 GCA_947570175.1 uncultured Mycoplasmatota bacterium
TCTTTGTTTGTTATCAATAAATAAAATCGTGGACATTTTAACTAATGATTAACAGACTTTTGTATAAAAAAATTAAAATTTTTCATAATAAATCTAGGAGGAATAATATGGAAAAGAATAAATATAAAGATTTGGTAGCAAAACATACTCCAAAAGAAAATCGTCTTTATAATGGGATGCTTGCTTTTATTATTGGTGGAATTATGGGGGTAATCGGTCAATTTTTAGTAGAACTTTATTCCACTTATTTAGATATTCCAAGTAAAGAGGCAGGAACTTTTATGATTATTACTTTAATCTTCATTGGATGTTTATTGACATGTTTTGGATTTTTTGATAAATGGGTTAACTTTGCAAAGGCGGGTTTAATTGTCCCAATTACGGGATTTGCCCATTCTATGATGAGTGCAGCATTAGATTATAGAAAAGAGGGATTTGTTACTGGAATAGGGGCAAATATGTTGAAACTAGCAGGCTCTGTTATTATCTTTGGGGTTGTTAGTGCCTATGTATTTGGACTAATTAGAATCTTATTGTTTGGAGGGCAAGTATGACATTTAAGTATAAAAATGTATATATAAATGAAACATCAACAGTAACAGGGCCATATGAAAAAAATGGTCCACTTAGTAACTCTTTTGATAAAAGTTTTCGCGATTTATATTTTGGGAAAAAAACATGGGAACAAGCAGAAAGCAAGCTAATTGAAGAGAGTGTTGACTTATTACTTGGTAAAATAAGAAAAACAAGATTTGATATTGATCTATTGATAGCGGGGGATTTATTAAATCAGATAGCTGCTTCTAATTATGCTGCTAGTAATTTACAAATTCCATACTTAGGAATTTATAATGCTTGTGCAACAAGTGTAGAAGGTTTAATACTAGGTGCAAATATGGTGGAAGCAAAGCAGATTAAAAACTGTATTTGTACAACTTCTTCTCATAATAATGCTGCTGAAAAACAATTTCGTTATCCAGTAGAATATGGGGGACCAAAGCCAAAGACTACAACTTTTACAACAACCGGTAGCGCAAGTGCATACCTAACAAGTGAAAAAATGGGAATTAAAATAGAAAGTGCTACTGTTGGAACAGTTACAGATCTTGGAATTAAAGATGTATATCACATGGGGGCTGTAATGGCACCAGCTTGTGCAGATACCATTTTTAAACATTTGAAAGAAACAAAAAGAGATATACATTATTATGATTTAATTCTAAGTGGGGATTTGGGTATTTATGGTAAGGATATTTTAACAGATTATATGCAAACAGAATATGGCATTTCATTAAATAACTATAATGATACAGCAACGATGATATATGATACAAAAAATCAACCTGTTTATGCAGGTGGAAGTGGTCCAGCCTGTGCCCCACTTGTTACGTATAGTTATATTTTTAAGAAGATGAAGAAAAAAGAATTAAAAAGGGTGCTTCTAGTAGCAACAGGAGCACTAATGTCACCAACGATGGTAAATGAAAAATTAACGATTCCAAGTATTGCTCATGCAATTAGTTTGGAGGCGGTAGAATGATTTATATTAATGCATTTATTTTTGCTGGAATTGTTTGTTTAATAGGACAAATTATTTTAGATAACACCAAACTAACACCAGGACATGTTACCACAATTTTTGTTATCTTAGGAGCTTTTTTAGATATTTTTAGTATTTATGATAAATTTGTTTTATGGGCTGGTGGAGGGGCTTTAGTTCCAATTACTAGCTTTGGACATTTATTAATTCATGGAGCGTTAGAAAAAGCCCAAGATTTTGGACTAATTGGACTTGCTATGGGAATGTTTGATTTAACCTCATCTGGAATTATTTCTGCTATTGTAATTTCCTTTTTCCTATCCTTAGTATTTAGCCCTAAAGATTAGAATGCTAGCATTCTTTTTTTTTAACTAAGAAAGTGTTATATTCCAATAATTATGGATAATATAAAATTTCTACATTATAATCTTATTCGTTTAAAAAATATTATAAGTTTTGTTAATAAGAAGTTTTTATGATATGATAGTGATACCAAAAAGACAGGAAATTTTTAAATTTTTAAAAAATTAAAAATATGCACGATTTATAATTGTGAGGTAGGAGATTTTAAAATGACAAAGTATATAAAGGAAAAAGATATAGATGATCATACTATGCTAGAAATAGCAAGTGATGTAAAAGAAGGAAAAATCAAAACAGAAGAAATAGCCAAAATAGTAACTCCTAATGAATTATAAAAATGCATAAGAATATCTCCTAAAAATAAAAGGAGTTATAAATAATTAAAAATAGATTTATAGATAAAATTCATCAATCTCTGTTTGCGTATGCGAATTAGATTGAATAGTATATATACTTTTGAAAGCCTCCCATAATTTTTGGAGATGATAGGCCGTATTCAAAATGTCTGATAGAGAGATAACACCCTCTACTTTTTGATTAGAAGTAATTAAAATCCTTTTGATTTTATGTTTTGACATTTTATCTAAAACTTCTTCCAAAGTTGACTGAATAGAAGTAGATATAATGTTTTTAGTCATATAATCTTGAATCTTAGAATTACTATTTTCATGATTGGAAAGCATTTGTGTTACAATGTCCCGATCTGTAATAATTCCAACAATTCTCTTTTTATCATGGATAGGAACCCATCCAATATCATATCTTTTCATAGTATTTGCTACCTCTTGTACACTACTATTTATATCACAACAAATAATATTTTTATTCATCACATTTTCTATATTCATCCAATCACCTAATATTATTATTCGATAAAATGTTTTGCTTATACATATAATAGAACATGAGGTGATAAGATGAAAAAGATTCATTTAAAGAAAAAGAGAAAAGGAATTATTCAAAGAATACCTAAAATAAATATTATTATATTATTAATCATTCTATTGATAGTTACAATTATTTTTTCTTTTCGAATCATTAGTAAAAAAGTATCACCTACTTTATTAGAATATGCTGAATTGCAAGCTGGTAAGATTGCAACCTATATTATTAGACAGGCAGTGAATAGTGAGGTAACAGATAAAATATCAGTGGATGATTTATTCATTATCTCTAAAGATTCCAATCAAAATATTAAAACTCTTGATTTTAACCCACTAGAAGTAAATCGATTACTAAGTAAAATTACCGAAACAGTTAATGACCATTTAACAAGTTTAGAAACAACAGAATTTGAAAAGATAGATTTACCAAGTTC
The DNA here is from genome assembly GCA_947570175.1 of uncultured Mycoplasmatota bacterium. Taxonomy (GTDB): domain Bacteria; phylum Bacillota_I; class Bacilli_A; order RF39; family UBA660; genus UMGS1271. The sequence continues at coordinate 3,222 of CANOTJ010000012.1, forward strand.
TATTTCTAGTACATTTGCGAATTCTAAAGAAGGAAACGGTTTGGTATTTGAAATTCCATCAGGTATGATATTTAAAAATACTATATTAGCCAATGTTGGGCCAAAAATACCAGTTAAACTAACACTGGTAGGAGATATTGATAGTGATATAAAAACGAAAGTAACAGATTATGGAATTAATAATGCATTTATCGAAATTAGTGTTTATGTGCATGTAGTAGAACAGGTGATTTTACCTATTTCCAGCAAAAGAGTAGATGTAGAGATGAACGTACCAATTGCATTAAAGATGATACAAGGAGAGATACCAGATTATTATTTAAATGGAATTGAATCTAAATCCTCCCTATCCGTACCAAGTAAATAAAATCCTTTTGTTTCATAATAAATCATGGTATAATAAAGAAAAGAGAGGTAAGAAATGCAGAAGATTATTATAAATGAAATATCATATGAATTAATAGAAAATTATCGTGATTGTTTTGAACTAGAATTAGTAACCTCCAAAATGACAGATTACTTTGATAGGTATGACTATATTTTAGGAGATTTTGCTTATGGAAAATTAAGACTAAAGGGATTTTGCGAAAGAACCAATCCTAATTGTAATACTATTAATTGTATAGAGAATAAAGAACAGTATATTAAAACAGAATGTGCTTATAACTGTAGATATTTTTTATTAAAAAAAATAAAATAATTTCTAAAACATATTTGCAAATGATAAAATCTATGGTAAAATGGTCTATAGTAACGTTATAAAGAATATATACTTGAGGAGGAATAGAAGTGGGAATATTAAAAAAATGGTTAAATAACGACGAAGACGTTTTTGGTGGGAATGTATCAGGCGATGAGTACTATGATTTAAAACCAGAAGAGGCTTTACAAGAAAATGATGGAAGTAGTAAAATGATATTGTTAGAGCCTAGAGCTTACTCAGAATCACAGCAAATTGCAGATCATTTAAAAATGCGAAACACAGTTGTTGTAAATTTAAAAAGAGTCACTTCTGATCAAGCAAAGAGAATTATCGATTTTTTAGCAGGAACAATATATGCAATCGGTGGAGATTTACAAAAAATAGGTGGAGGAATTTTCTTGTGTACTCCAAATAATATTAATGTTCAGGGAAAAATTACGGAAGAAACTGAAGGAAAAGATATCCATGATAATGATGATATCAATATTGAGTGGTAATACAAACTAAAATATGCTACAATATTCGTAGCACCAAGAAGGTGAAAGTATGGAAAAATTTAATCGAACACTTCGTGGATATGACCCAGAAGAAGTGAATAGCTTTCTAGATAAGGTTATTGGACAAGTGGAACAAATGGTTGATGAAATCAAGGAAAAAGATAAGAAAATTAGACAATTAGAATCCTTGGAAAAAGAAAACCAAACATTGAAGGAAAAACTTGTTCAATATGAACGAATAGAACATACTTTAAACCGTGCAATTATGATGGCTCAAAAAACATCAGAACAAATTAAAATTAATGCTCATAAAGAGAGTGAAACAATGTTGAATGATGCAAAGCAAAATGCTAATCGCATAATCAATGAGGCACTTTTAAAAGCAGAAAAGGCCGAAAGAGATGCTAGTACATTACAACGCAATATTAATATCTTTAAAAGAAGAGTTCGTGATATAGTGGAAGCTCAATTAGAAGTTGTAAATGAATTAGATGAAGTAGAACTTTAAAACAATAGATAGAGACGATATATTATAGAATTGATAGAGAGTTAGTGGTTGGTGGAAACTAACAAGGAAATGATATATAGATCACTCTAGATGTGCTTTTTTGAAATATAGTAGAAAAAGTCGGTAACGCGTTATAGTTTTGAGAGTATAATTTATTTTATAAATTAAGGTGGTACCGCGAAAAATTCGTCCTTAAAGAAGGACGGATTTTTTTTAGGAAGGAAGTAATATTATGATTAGTAGTGTGATATTATTAGTGATTGGATTTATTATATTAATTAAAGGGGCAGATTTATTTGTAGATGGTGCAAGTTCCGTGGCTCAAAACTTTAAACTATCAAAAATGTTAATTGGTCTAACAATTGTTTCTTTTGGAACGAGTGCCCCTGAATTTGCCGTTTCTATTACCTCTATTTTGTCTGGAAAAGGAGATATTGTTTTAGGAAATGTAGTTGGAAGTAATATTTTAAATATTTTATTAATCCTAGGTGTATCTAGTATGTTTCATTTTTTACGAGTAAAAAACAGTACAATCAAAAAAGAAATACCAATTACAATTTTAATGACAGCAGTATTATTTGTTTTAATGAATGATTCATTAATCAATGAGACTAAGAATACTTTTACTAGAGCAGATGGAATCATCATTATTTTATTCTTTTGTGTTTTTGTTTATTATTTAATTAGTATGATGCGAAACAAAGTAGATGAAGAAACCACTATCAAATATGGGGTTTTAAAATCTATTATTTTGACAGTTGTTGGAATTGCTTGTATTATTATAGGAAGTGATTTTGTTGTAAATTCTGCAACAGAAATAGCAACCATTTTAGGAATTAGTGAGCGAATTATTTCTCTAACAATTGTCGCGCTTGGGACTTCACTTCCAGAACTCGTTACCAGTGTTGTAGCCACAAAAAAAGGCGAATATGACATTGCCATTGGGAATGTTGTAGGAAGTAATATTTTTAATATTGGAATTGTACTTGGAGTTCCAGTTGCTATTTTTGGAACAATTCATAACATTTCCTTTCAATTTATTGACTTAATTGTTATGTTGCTATGTCCAATTTTATTGTATTTTTTCTCTAGAAAAGATCAAAAAATTGGTAAGAAATCAGGACTTATATTTTTAAGTATATTTGTTCTCTATTATGGATATATTATTTTAAATTAAAAAAGGAGTGATAATATGAATTATAAAGATACTTTATTAATGCCAGAAACAGAATTTCAAATGCGAGGTAATTTACCAGAAAATGAAAAAATTCAAAGACAAAAATGGAAGGATTTAAAGTTATACGAAAAAGTAAAAGAAAAAAATAAGGGAAAGAAACCATTTGTTTTGCATGATGGGCCTCCTTATGCAAATGGAAAAATTCATTTAGGACATGCAATGAATAAAATATTAAAGGATTTTATTAATCGTTATAAAATGATGAGTGGGTATGATATGACTTATATTCCTGGATGGGATACACATGGTCTCCCGATAGAACAAGCTGTTACTAATAGTGGAATTAATAGAAAATCCATGGGAAAATCAGAATTTCGTTCTTTGTGTGAAAAATATGCTCTTGAGCAGATTGCAGAACAAAAAGAAGGTTTTCAAGCTTTAAATGTCTTAGCAGACTGGGAAAATCCTTATATTACACTACAAAAAGAAATGGAAGCAAGACAAATTGAAGTATTTGCCGAAATGACAAAGAAGGGGTTAATTTTTAAAGGATTAAAACCAGTATATTGGAGTCCATCTAGTGAGTCTGCACTTGCCGAGGCAGAAATTGAATATAGAGATTGTAAAGATCCATCAATTTTTGTTGCTTTTGAAGTAGTCGAAGGAAATGAAAAGATAAAAAAAGGTGAGAATTTAGTTATTTGGACAACAACACCTTGGACCTTACCTGGCAACTTAGCTATTGCAGTAGGAGAACAATTTGAATATGCCAAAGTAAGAGTGGATAATAAAATTTTTATTATTGCAAACGAATTAGTAAGTTCTTTAAGTGAAGAATTTGGATGGGAAGACTATCAAGTAGAAGAGTTTATTTCAGGAAGAGATTTTGAAGGTGTAAAATATCAACATGTTTTCATGGATCGAATTTCTCCAGTTGTTATTGGTTTCCATGTAACCTTAGAAGCAGGAACTGGACTTGTTCATATTGCTCCAGGATATGGAGCAGATGACTTTATTATTGGTAAACAATATAATATAGGTCTAATTAATGGTGTAAATGATCAAGGATATTTGACAGAAGAATCTGGAGAATTTGAAGGACTATTCTTCGAAGATGCTAATAAAGCGATTACGCAAAAATTAGATGATTTAGGTGTATTATTAAAACTAAAATTTATCAAGCACTCGTATCCGCATGATTGGAGAACCAAAAAACCAATTATCTTTAGAGCAACCTCTCAATGGTTCTGTAGTATTGATAAAATTCGTGACCAACTACTTAATGAATTAGATCATAACGTGAAGTTTCATACTCCATGGGGCAAAAAGAGACTATATAACATGATTCGAGATCGTGGAGACTGGTGTATTTCTAGACAAAGAGTTTGGGGAGTCCCAATTCCAATCTTTTATAACGAGGATGGAAGTGAAATATTAGATTATGACGTTATGATGCATGTAGCGGATCTATTTAGAGAATATGGATCGAATATATGGTTTGAAAAGGATGCGAAGGATTTGCTTCCAGAAGGCTATAGCAATCCCGCAAGTCCAAATGGAAATTTTACGAAAGAAGAAGATATTATGGATGTTTGGTTTGATTCGGGATCTACTCATACAGGTGTATTGGTAGAAAGAGGACTCCATTATCCAGCAGATTTATATTTAGAAGGATCTGACCAATATCGTGGATGGTTTAATTCATCCTTGATTACAGGGGTTGCTGTATATGGGAAATCTCCATATAAAGAACTTGTATCCCATGGATTTACCTTAGATGCGAAAGGGAATAAAATGTCCAAAAGTTTAGGAAATACAATTCTTCCAGCAGATATAGTAAGACTTCATGGATCAGATATTTTAAGATTATGGGTTGCATCAGTTGATTATACAGAAGACGTTAAATTAAGTGATGAAATCATTAAACAGGTAAAAGAGAGTTATCGTAAAATTAGAAATACCTATAAATTTATGTTAGGGAATTTAAAAGATTTTAATCCCAATACAGATCTTATAGAGTACCAAGATATGTCATTATATGATCAATATTTAATGATTGAATTAAATAAATTTACAAAACAAATATATGAACAATATGAACAATATAATTTTCAGGAGATTTATAAATTAGTGAATAATTTTGTTTCCTTTACCTTGTCAAATTTTTACTTAGACTTTACAAAAGATATTTTGTATATTGAGAAAGAAGATTCTAAAGTAAGAAGAAGCGTTCAAACAGTTCTATATCACATTTTAAACTTTGAGGTAAGACTATTAGCGCCAATTTTACCTTATACTAGTGAGGAAGTATATCATTTTATTCCAGGCACAGACAAAGAAAGTATCCATTTAGAAGATATGCCAGAAGTAATGCATTTCGACAACGAAGAACAAGTAAATAGCCTATTTGCTCAATTCTTCCATTTGAAAGAGAAAGTTAATAAAGAATTAGAGGAAGCTAGAAATGAAAAAATGATTGGATCTAGTCTAGAGGCAGAAGTTAAAATACCAGATATTCAAGAATATCAAGATATTAAAAATCAACTACTTCATTGTCTACATCAATTATTCATTGTTTCAAAAGTAGAATTTACAAATGAAGTAAAAGCTATTACAATTGAAAAATCACATAATGAAAAATGTAATAGGTGTTGGAATTATGTAGAGCATTTAGAAGGTGATATTTGTCAAAGATGTCATCAAGTAATTGAATAAAAGTTCAGATTTGAACTTTTTTTCATATAGTTTAATAGGTGATAAAATGTATAAAAAGATTGGAATCATCTCCAGAGAACAAATTCAAGCAAAGAGTAAATATAAAGCATTTAACTCTGAAATTGTTGATGTTATCCAAAAATATAACTGTATTCCAATTGGAATCATAGTAGATTTTGATGCCAATCCAGATTTAGAATTTGATAAAATAAGAGGTATTATTGATTTCTGTGATGCGATTATTCTACAAGGTGGAAGTAATTTTTATTCGATTGATCAAAAAATTGTAAAATACTTATATGATCAAGATATTCCTACTTTAGGAATGCAAACTATGGCTGTAACAATAGGAGGAAAGTTACAGGTTTTACCTCAATTGAATCATGACCAAACAGATCATTATGTACATCCCATCCATATTTTAAAAGATACTCTTTTATATCATATTATGAAAGAAAGCCAAATAATAGTAAATAGTAGGCATAAAGAAGCAATCGTGAACACACCTCTTCTAGTTGGAGCTTATAGTGATGATCATGTAATAGAGGAAGTAGAAGATCCTACTAAACGATTTTTTTTGGGGGTACAATGGCATCCAGAATCTATTTTCAACGATAAAAATAGTTTAAAATTATTTGATTACTTTTTTAAAATATAAAAGAAATCTATTCAGATTTCTTTGTTTTTTGTTTAGATTTCGAATATTCTTGAAAATAGGTTAATTCGGAAACCTTATTTAAAATAATCTCTACTTGTGTTAAATTATAGTGCTTCTTTACATAGTTCTAAGTTCTTAGAAATAATATTAATAGTTTGATACTTTTTCTTACGAGTAAGAAAAGAAGTTAATATTTTATATAATTGATGAAGATCCATTTGATATCTCTCCAAGACCTGTAAAAACATGTTGTCATCAAAGACATAGGAACTTAAAAACATTTGTCGTTCTATCTCAGACTGGTAAAGTTCCCTAGAGTAAAGTAATTCCGAAGCTCTATTGAAAGAAGCAACAGAAAGAGAATAATCGGGATAATTAGCTGGTAAGGAATTTACTTTTCTTGTTTGTGCATCTTGTTTAATTTTTTCTAAATCAATTTCTTTCAAATCATCACAACTATATATTTTATTTAAATTAATTTTAATCATACAAATCTCCTTTTTAAACAACAAAATTAATGATATTATAGAAAGAGATATTTGTCAAGATAAAAATTGTTATTTTGGTAAATTTTAGGTATAATGTTAAATTGAGGAGATTAGTATGAAAATAAAATATGAATTAAAAAAAGTAGAAAAAGAAACAAAAGCAAGGTTAGGATTATTACATACCAATCATGGAACATTTGAGACTCCAATGTTTATGCCAGTAGGAACACTTGCGACCGTTAAAACTTTAACACCAGAAGAATTAAAAGAGATGAATAGTGCCGTTATTTTATCAAACACGTATCATTTATGGTTAAGACCAGGAGAAGATATTATCCATAAAGCTGGAGGTCTTCATCAATTTATGAACTATGATGGCCCCATTTTAACAGATAGTGGTGGATTTCAGGTTTTTTCTTTAGCAAAAAATAAAGAAAAAGATATCGTTGAAGAAGGAGTACATTTTAAAAGTCATTTAGATGGAAGGTCACTCTTTTTAACACCAGAATTATCCATTCAAATTCAAAATAAATTGGATAGTGATATTGCAATGAGTTTTGATGAGTGTCCCCCCGCAAGTGCTACTCATGAATATTTAAGAAAGAGTGTAGAAAGAACGATACGATGGGCCAAAAGGGGAAAAGAAGTTCATAATAACCCAAATCAATCTTTATTTGGAATTATCCAAGGTGGGGCTTATGAAGATTTAAGAAAATTTTCAGCACTTGAAACAACAAAATTGGATTTTGATGGATATAGTGTTGGTGGAGTAGCAAATGATGGAGAATCAAAAGAAGATATGTATAAAGCAATCGATTACTCTATTCCATACCTTCCAGAAGATAAACCAAGGTATTTGATGGGAATAGGAGATCCTATTGATATTATTGAAGGGGTAATAAGAGGAATTGATATGTTCGACTGTGTACTGCCTACTCGAATTGCAAGACACGGAAATGCTTTTACGCGATATGGGAAAATCAATTTAAAAAATGCAAAATACAAGGAAGACTTTCATCCTATTGAATCTGATTGCGACTGTTATGCATGTAAAAATTATACAAAAGCCTATATTAGACATCTAATTACTTGTAATGAATCTTTAGGTGGAAGATTATTGTCTATTCATAATATCCGTTTTTTAATTCGTTTAACAGAAGAATTAAGACAATCTATTTTGGAAGATAAATTATTAGATTATAAAAAAGATTTTATAGAAAAATATCATCAAGGCTAGTTAAATTGCCATCAAAAAGATATTTTTTTAAGATCAATAATAAAATGGAGGAAATTTATGATAGATGTAGATATTAAAATACAACAGCTTAATTCTAATATGGTATCTGAATATATCGATTTTTTTGAAAATAGGGCTTTTAGTGATGGAAATTCTAATAAAGGTTGTTATTGCGTGTGGCATCATTGGACAGCAAAACATGAATATGAGCGAAATCAACTTCCAAAAGAAGAAAGAATTTATTGTAAAAAAAATTATGCTATTGAGTTAATTGAACATAACAGATTACATGGATTCGTTGCATATCATGATAACAAAATCGTTGGATTTTGTAATGCTGATTTGAAAGATAACTATTTTAGATTTAGTAAAGAGAATCATCCTGCTAGTTGGATTGGAGTCGATAAGAATGATAAAATTTTAGCTATTGTTTGTTTTACAGTTGATCCTATTTATAGAGGAAAGAAAATTGCAAAAAAGATGTTAGAGTATGCGTGTTTGTATGCAAAAAAAAATAATTATGATTATGTTGAGTCTTATCCCTATGATGGAAAATTTAATCCCAATAATTGTTGTGGTAGTAGAGATATGTATGAGAAACAAGGATTTAAGATTATCAACATGAATAATGGAATAATAGCAAGAAAAAGAATTTAAAATTTAGAAAAATTTCTTAGCAATCACAATGGATGTGATTGTTTTTGTAATAAAATAAAAAAAACGTAATATATTGAATTAGATAGTACTAGGAGGGAAAATATGATTAATAAAAAAAATTTGTGGTTCTTAACGTTGTTTAGTTTGATATTGGTTTTAAGTGTTTATTATATTACAATGCCATCAGAATTACTTTTAACGAATAGTTCTAATTATACAACAAAAGACAGTAAAAATAATGAAAAAACAAGTGATAAAGAAACAAAAACAACAGTAAAAGTAGAAGAAAGCGAAGCAATTACGGCACTTCGTGTTACTGCCGATGAAAAATTAGAGGAAGAATTGGATTCCTTAAAGGTAATATTGACTGATACGAAATCATCAGCAGAAGAAAAAAATAAAGCATTTGAGAAGATGAAGGAATTAAATATGAATAAAGGAGAAGAAACAAAATTAGAAGAAAAATTGAAAGAAGAATTTAACTACAAAACATTTGTAAAAATTGATGGAGATCAAGTAAAGGTAGTAATAAATAGTAAAAAGCATGATACTACATTGGCTAATAAAATTATGAGAAGTGTTCAGTCCAACTATGAAAATAAGATGTATATAACAGTACAATTCAAAGCATAATATAGGCAAATTCTCTCACGAAAAAGAATATCTCACATAAAATACTATGAGTAAATATAAAACCACCCATCAAAGGGAAGTGAGGGAAATCTGTGAAAAATAGTATTTTAACAAAGCGAGAAAAAGAGGTATTCGAATTATTAATTCTAAATTATACAACAGTAGAGATTGCGGAGAAACTGGGAATTAGTGAAAAAACAGTCCGTAATCATATTTCTAATGCAATGCAAAAGTTAGGAGTAAAAGGACGTGCAAGTGCTGTTGTAGAACTTTTAAAACTTGGGGAATTAACTATCTAAAAGCGCATGAAATGACGCTTTTTTTCATACAATGTTATAGAGGTGGAAATATGTTGAAAAAAATTGTAAAAAAGAGAATGATTTTAATGGCTGCAGTTTTATTTGCTGTTTCCTTAATGTATTTTCTTCCTAAAGAAAAGTTATATACTTTAGACGCTATAAAAGAAGAAGTGACATATGTAGATGAGCAGGTTAATAAAGAGGTTATCTATATGTTGGATAAAAATAATATGTTAGGGAGAACAGAAGTAGTTGTTAATCAAACAGAAATTGTCAATAAAGCAAAAGAATTATTAGAAATATTAATTAATGATAGTAAGAGTGAGGATAAGATACCTAATGGATTTAAAGGAATTTTGCCAAGCGATACAAAGATTAATAGTTTAACTTATGATAATAAAATGATAAAAGTAGACTTTTCAAAAGAATTATTAGATATTGACAAAAAGTATGAACAGAAGATGGTTGAAGCAATTGTATATACTCTAACAAGTATTAATGAAGTAGAGAAAATTATCATTTATGTAGATGGAGAAATATTAACTACTTTACCAAAAACAGGAATTCATTTGCCAAGTACCTTAGATAAGCATTATGGTATTAATAAAAGTTATGATATTACCACTTATAAGAATGTAAATCCAGTAACAATATATTATGTTAATAAATATAATGATCAAACCTATTATATTCCAGTAACAAAATATGTGAATGATAATCGAGAAAAGATAAAAATTATAGTAGAAGAACTTGCCAGTTCAGCTACATATAATAGTAATTTAATGAGTTATTTAAATCAGAATACAGAATTATTAGCCAATAAACAGGAAGAAGACTCATTATTTTTAACTTTTAATCAGTATATATTAAATGATATGAATGAAAGAAATATATTGGAAGAAGTAATTTATACGATTAGTTTATCTGTTGCTGCCAATTATGATGTAAAAGAAGTAATTTTTCAAGTGGATGATCAGGAAATATATAAAAGTGTTATAAAAACTATTGAAAACTCTTAAAAAATGTTGTATAATTTATTTGTTCTTTTAAAGGACAAATGTCTTGGTAGCTCAGCAGGATAGAGCAACGGCCTTCTAAGCCGTCGGTCAGGGGTTCGAATCCCTTCCAAGACACCAGATTGATAGGAAACTCGAACTTTTCGAGTATTAAGCAAAACGACTTGTCAAAAAGTCGTTTTTATGATACTATGAATATGTCAAGGAAACTTGCATAAAATAAAAAATTAGCGTGTTGAGTGTTACCCAATAATTTGTGTAGCACCTAATTCAATGTAAATTGTACCCTATAAAATGGATACGATAGGGATTTAAAATTTATTGATAAGAAGATGATTTCTGTATTGTACAGGACTCATCTTTTTTAGGAGAAAGATTAATATGCTAAACTTTATTGATGAGGATAAGGAAAAAATTAAAAATGCTTATAAAATAATACTACTTAATCTTAAAAATTATTTGCAACAATATGATGCAAAAGATGAAATATCTTATTCCAAAATAGTTTTTAAGATGTTACATAATGGCCTTTTTAGTATGAATAGAACAATTAATTTTGATGATAAATATGATTACTTATGGTTACCTTCGGAAATAAGTCAAGGTGTTCAGGTTATATATGGAATTTGTTGTTGTAGGCATGCCACAGAATTTCTCTATAACTTATTATGTATATTTAATTATAATCCATCTTTATTATATATTTATGTAGATAATAATACAGCGGTTTGGCATAAGGTAAATCCTGCAAAAGCCAATCATCAAGTAATTTTATTAAATGATAGGTATATTATAGATCCTGCAAATAAGTTTATTTTACAACTACAAAAAAATGGAGAATTGAAACATATAGATTCAGAGTATCCTGATTGTTTAGAAAAATATCAAGAAACTAATATTAATGTTGTAGGAAATGAGTTAGAAAAATATTATAAATACAAGAGACTTGGAATAAGAAATGTATATTCTTAAAAAAGTTGTGGTATGTCCTCCCGAAGGGTATTAGATTGATTGTTACTCGAACTTTTAGGTCTTGAGTTTTAATATGTATTAAATTATGATAAAATATTTATAGAAAGTTAATTGGCTTATGTCAATTTAGTAAACACACTTGTATAATGACAAAACATTATATAACTATTTTTTATAAGGAGTAGATGTTGTAGATGTGGATGCAAACCAAAGATATACAAAATATAGATATTCAATTTGCTTTTTTTCACTATACAAATAAAAATAACATTAAAAGTATTGCTAAAAAGGGATTACTTCCTAAAATTGGTGATAGTGCAACAGGAATAGAAACTACAGAAAAAATTTTTTTTGCTATTGGTCCTAAAGGAGTCTGTTCTATTTTTGATTCATGGATAAGGTGGTTAATAGCTAAGAGATTAACCGATTTACCAGGCGAAAAAGCAGATATACCATTTTATCGTTTTTGTACATTTATTATGCGTCTTCCATTGATACATTATTTTGTAGCAATTATTGTTAATATAGTAGTTTGGTTGGAATTTAAATTTAAACCTTTTAAAATTAAATCGTTTAAAATTATGAAAGAAATTTTAGATAATAGTTGTTTTCTTTTATTAAATTTAGAAGAAGAAAAGGAGTTCTCTTATAAAGATATAGATGAAGTAAAAGCACAAAAATTTAATAAGAAACTATTAAAAACTGTATATGCAAAACAAAATAAAATGAATAGTAAAAAGATGGATTATTGGAATATGCACACTTTTAGTAATGTAATTATTCCTCCTCAAAAAATTACTTTGATTAAACTTAATAATTCTTATAAATGTTTAGATATTTTATTATGGATGATAAAAAATAATGAAATAGATATAAAAGTATTATCCCCTTTTTTATATGAATTTCTTCAATATTATAAGCTTTTGTAATTAGAAATATGATTTATAAAAGTTGTCGAACGTCCTTTCCGATGTCATCTCTTAGGACACCATAAGTGTATGATGCGAACCTGGTTCGATTAAAAATGGGTTCCTTTTCTTCAATAAAAAGTGAGGTAGGGCATTATTGTTTCGTTTTAGTCTCGAATTCTCTTTCGAGACTTTTATATTATTAAAATATTTGCTATAATCATTATATAAGAAGGTGTCAATTTATGAAATTTTATCCAATCAATCATGAAGCAATTTTTGATGATATAGAAAAGTTTGATTATCCTAATCGAAAGGTAGGAGTTATTGCACATATAGAAAATGATAAAGGAGAAATTTTATTACAACAAAGAGGGATTAAATCACGTGATGACAATGGCCTTTATGAAGATATTGGTGGAAAAGTTGATTTAGATGATGTTAATTTTAAAGAGGCAATTATTAGGGAAATAAAAGAGGAAGCAGGAGACGATGTAAAACTTGAATTCAATGGTCATTCGATAGGCATTTATCATTGCTACAAAAATAATATTAATTGGATATTTGTAATTTATTTTGTTAAATATATTAATGGAATTATTAAGATAATGGAACCAGATAAGTGTTTAGATTATAAGTTTTTTACTTATAAAGAAGCGATTAACTCGGATTTAGTTACTGAAAGTTGTAAATATTTAATTAAGAGTATAAAGAATAATTATAAATGCTAATTTTTTACAACAATATTGGTTATATTTTAATTACAATAACAAATTGTATATTTGATTTTTGTCAATATGTATTAGTTGAAAATGATAAAAAATGAGTTGTTGCACTTCTTTCTTTCGGGCAGCAGATTGATTGTTACTCGAACTTTTTCGGGTATAAGCAAAACGACTAAGATATTAGAATTAAAAAATAGATTATTTTAAAGTTACATATCATATAATTTTATAAGGGGGCTATAAAATGCAATTCAATGATAAACAATCAACAATTATTAATGAGTTTATAATGAAATATAATTCTGACGAGAAATTTAGAAATCATGTTCAGAAATTATATAATGATGAAACATATAAATTATCAATTTTAGAAATATATACCTTAGAAGAAGTTTTAAGATATGGAACCAAGGAAATCTTCAATCGGTTTTTAAAATCAAAGGGTATGTATAAAGATGAGCAAGCAATTAATTCATTTGATAATTTTATGCAATTATTAGATCAAGATGAAGAATTTAAGCAATACAAAATTCATCAACTCAAATATTTTCCAAAAACTTTATCTGCAATAGAAACATTCGCTTTTGCACTAATTAACGAATCAAAAAGTATAAAGCAAAACTTACATAAACAAATGACGGATTCCTTAGAATACGCCCCTTTTGAACCAATTTTATATGCAACAGATAATGAAATAAGAGAAACAACTGAAAATTTATTCTTTGGAGAACTCATTCATCAAATGATAGAATTACCAGGAATGGAACCTGTTAAAGCAAGACAGAAAGTAAATGGGCAAGTGTCCAGTCTTGATAAACCACTGATTATCGAACAAATTCAAAGTACTATCGCAACACATGGATTTATAGAACAATTTAAACAAGTGATAGATAAACGTGTCTGTCAAGTTAAATTTAATATGTTATTAGGAAAAAGGGAAGAAGCCTTTGAACCATATTTAAAATTCAATACCAATATTAGTGCGAATGAAATTTTAGGATTAGAAAAAGATGATGTAGAAGAAAAAATGTATGATGTTATAAAGGAATTAGTCAAACAGAAAAAAGAACAAGCAAATGATCCAACCGAATGAGCTAACTAGATTATTCCCTCAAAAAAACGAATTAAATATGATATAATAATCATGTCACATTAATTGGGTAAAGGAGTCTAAATTATGAATATAGAAAAGGAAATGTTTGATAGGGCTTTACAATTTTTGAATCAAAGATATGGAAAGAACAAAGCTGGAGGAGTGGCGATATTAAGAATAGAAACTGGTGAATATTTAATTTCAGTTTGGGATGAAGAAAAAAATTCCAGTGCATATTTATGTGCAGAAACTGGAGCGATATGTGAAGCTCATAAATTAAATAAGAAAGTTACACATTCATTATGTTTGTGCAGACAAAATGATAATGATGATTATGAAATATTATCCCCATGTGGAATATGTCAAGAAAGATTATATTATTGGGGCAAAGATGTTAAATGTGCAATTTCTACAAAAAATAATAGCATTATTTTTAAAACCTTGGAAGAATTACAACCATATTATTGGCTAGATAAAAAATAAAATATTTATAATATAAGTTTATTACACCTCAATCAGATTATGATAATAAATTAATCCAATTAAAAAGGGAGTTAAAATTAGAATTAAGATTTATTCAAAAAATTGATGATTTAACATTAACACGTATTTTCGAATATCTGGCAGATAGACAATTATATTTTTATGAAAATAAAGAGAAAGATATAAAAAGTTTAGAATATAAAGAACCTGATATGATTAAAATCCTTGTGTGACAGAACCTATTTGAGGTAAAATCTGATTTTTGGAATCAATATGCTTTTAATATGACATTGCAGAAATTTATTACAAATCTAGCAATATCAAGGAAATGTATAGGAAAGATTATTAAAAGATAAACGGGGAGAATCCGCAAAACAATTAAAATTGAAACTAAAACGAAATTGATAAAGATAAAGGATGAAATTGTATATGAAAGTAGATTGGAATTTTACTCATTTATATGTAGATGATAAAGCATGGAAAAAAGAGTATGATATTTTATCAAGCAAAATTCAAAATTTGGAATTATTGTTCAACTCATTCCTAGATAATGAACAAAATTTTTCTAATTATTTAAACCATAAAATTGAAATAGATTTACTGATTGAGAGAGTGTATTGTTATCCTAAAAGACATTTAGATATAGACTCAAAATTAGGACAATATAAACAAATGCTAGAGGATGCATTAAATTTATATAGTGTTATTCAAAAACAAAACAATTATTTTGAAAATAAGATTATTCAAAATAATAAATTGGTTAAGAAATATTTACAAGATAAAAATCTTTCTCACTACCATCGATATATAGAATTGATTTTAAGAAGAAAGGAGCATATTTCTAATACATCTACTTCTGATTATGCAACTCGTTTAAATATCATACGGCAGACCTACCAGTCTTTATTTTCTAATACTATAAAATTTGAAAATGTAATGATAGATGGACAAAAGAAAGTAGTAGATAGAAGCAATTACCCAGATTTAGTGATTGATAAAAAACAGGAAAATCGAAAGAAAATATATGATACATATACCAATTCTTATGCCTTGGTAAGCAACCTTTTATCAGACTTATATATATCGAAACTAAAACAGGATATACAACTTAGTAAGCAAGAAAAATATCAAACATTATTATCTAAAAAATTATATGAATTAGAATTACCAAATCAAATCTTAGATAAATTAATTCAAAAAATCAATAAAAATCTATGGGTAATGCATCAATATACAAAACTAAAAAAAGATATATTAGGATTAAAAGAATATCATATATATGATTCATCTGTATCAATTTGTAATATTCCCAAGATAGAGTATCCCTTAGAGGAATCTATCAAAATAATCAAAAGTGCCCTTCGTATATTGGGAGAAGACTACATTAAACAAATTGATAAAATGTTTGATGAAGGTTGGGTAGATGTTTATCCAAAAAATAATAAAAGAACGATGTCTTTTACCTGTATCTCTTATGTAGGGGTGCCTTATATCCTGATTAATTATAATCATTCTATTCATTCTATTAGAACGTTAGCTCATGAAATCGGACATGCAATTCATACATGGTATTCTAAAATAAATAATCCTTTTGAATATTTTGAATTTAGTTATTTTTTTACAGAAATAGCTTCTAAAGTAAATGAAATTTTAGCGAATGAATATATGATAAAACACACCACTAATAAAGAAGAAAAAATTTATATTATGAACAATATAATTAGTAATTTGGGAAATTCTTTATTTGGTCAAGTTATGCTAACGGAATTTGAACACAGTGTTATTAATGAGCTTAGTAAGGGGACGAATATTTCTAGTGAATATTTAAACCAGTTATATCAGAATTTAAGTAAGAAATATAATGGAGAGGATATTACATATGATGATAATATAAAATATGGATGGTGTAAGGTTCCTCATTTGGTTATGCAAGATACTTACTATTTGTATCAATATTCCATTGGGACTGCACTTGCTACCGATATAGCATATAGAATTTTAAATAATGAACCAGATATGACCACCAAATATAAAAAATTTTTAACTTTTGGAAATCGGATATCAATTAGACAAGCATTACAATATTTGAATATTGATTTAGAAAATGGCAAATACATAGAACATGCTATAAAAGTACTCCATAAGAAAATAGAGGATTTTCGTATAATGTTTAATAAATAAGCTCAATCATAAACGAGTGTTCTTTTGTATAAATGAAATTAATCTAAAATAAATAAAATATAACAAATTATATTGATTATATCTTAAAAGTGTGATATTCTAAATTTGTTTTTTATAAAGGGGGATATTTTATGTCTACACATATTGACTATGAAGAAAAATTGGTGCAAGATTCTTTGGATTTAAATATTGACTATGAACAACTTCAGGAAAATCTTAATGCTCCAACGGCGAACTATCAACAACAACTTGGAGAGGTTATAGAAGATATATATGCTCAATTAGCACAAGCTGAAAAAGAATATGAAGAATTTCAAGCTCAATGTAATCATATTGGAGTTTATTTAGGAGTAAATGGGATTCGTGCTACCGATAATATTGTTTGTCGTTGCTTACTATGTAGTAAAAAATTAAACTATAAGGAAATGGAATCTTTTAATGGTAGGTATATTCATGCTCGTAATTATTTGAGTCATCTCTATCCTAACGAATATGATCCTGAATACACAGCAAAATTTGAGATAATAAAAATGCTCGCTAATGAAATTTTTAAATTATATCCTGAAATGTCAACAGAAGCATTTATAGATGATTTCAATGCTCGAATCCAGGCAAGTATTGCAATTGATAGAAATTTAGAGGATAGAGGAAAACAAAAGATAAAATAGAAAGCATTCTTTAAATGGAAGAATGTTTTTTAATGGGAAATATCTAAGATTCAAAGTGTCTGCAAAAAACACGGATTAAATAAAATATTCAAAAATGAAAATTTATGGTATAATATGTTTAATAAATCGTATGCTAGGAGGCATTATATGAAAGATATGTTAAAAAAAGGAACTAGTAAAAATATTGTTACTTCCATAATTATCTTATTGTTTGGAATCTTTATTTTTATAAAACCAGATACAACCGTAAAAACCATTTCATTTTTGTTAGGTATTATTTTATTATTAACAGGTTTAAATAGTATTGTAAATGCCTTTAGTAATAAGGGAAATCCTAATAATTTAAATATTGCAGTCGGAATTATTATCATAATCCCTGCCCTTATTCTCTTTTTCAATCCTACAATCATCGCCTCTATTATTCCTCTTTTAATAGGAATTTATATGATTATATCTGCTGCTTTTAAATTACAATACTTATATTCTTTAAAAGCGATTACAAATGCTTGGGATATTTCAGTAGTAGTAGTTACAATTATTACTTTAATACTAGGAGTACTTTTGGTCTTTAATCCTTTTGGAGGAGTTATTGCAATCACAAAATTGATTGGTATTTTTCTAATTATCTATGCTGTTTTAGATATTATAAATAATATTAATATTAAAAAGAAAGTAAAGGATGTAGAATTTATTAAATAGAAGAAACAAATCGTTTAATAGACTTATTTGTTTTTTTTTGATAAAATAGAAGTAGGTGGTAGAATGAAACGAAGTGAAGTGGATATTAATAAAGTTACCCCTATGATGAGGCAATACTTAGAAATCAAAGAAAAAAATGAAGATATCATTTTGTTTTTTCGTTTGGGAGATTTCTATGAAATGTTTTTTGAAGACGCTATTTTAGTATCGCATGAATTAGAACTCACACTAACTGGAAAAAATGCTGGTTTAGAAGAAAAAATTCCTATGTGTGGAATTCCTCATCATGCCGCAGATGTTTATATTGATAAATTAGTAGATAAGGGATATAAAATAGGAATTTGTGAACAATTAGAAGAAGCTAGCAGTTCGAAAGGAATAGTGAAAAGGGATATTATTCAAATTATTAGCAAAGGGACCATTATGAATGAATCCCTAGTAGAATTTGAAAATAATTATATTGGAAACATAATGGATTTTAATCATGCCTATGTTATTAGTTATGCAGATATTTCCACAGGGGAAATCAATACAACCATGTTAGAACATAACATTAGTAAGGTCGTTAGTGAGGTAGTGGATCTTCATATAAAGGAAGTTGTATTAAACAGTAAAATAGATAAGAATATTGTATCATTACTACAAAATCAATTTAAGTTAACAGTAACCATTTGTGATGATATAGAAACCAAAAAGGAGTATCAGTATATTTATGAAGAAATTGGGGATATTCGGTATATTGAAACAATAAAACATCTACTCACTTATATTAATAGTACTCAAAAAAGAGACTTAAGTCATTTACAAAAGGCAGTTATTAAAGAAAATAAGAACTACCTAAAAATGAATATTCATACCAAACGAAATTTAGAGTTAACAGAAACACTTCGTTTAAAACAAAGAAATTATTCATTAATTTGGTTACTAGATAGAACCAAAACAGCAATGGGATCTAGAATGTTAAAAAATATGATAGAAAATCCATTGATTAATCGAAATGAAATAGAAAAACGTTATGATACCATCGATACATTATTACAAGAATTTATTTTAAAAGAAGAATTATCTAATTTACTTTTTGAAGTTTATGACTTGGAACGTTTAAGTGGTCGCATTGCTTTTGGAAATGCCAATGCAAAGGATTTATTACAACTAAAAAGTTCATTAAAAGTTTTACCAGGAATTCATGATTTGCTAGAACAAATCAAATTTGATAAAAATTTTGAACCTTTAGATGAATTGTATCAATTGCTAGAAGAAAGTATTTACGAAAATCCTCCAATTTCCATTAAAGAAGGATATTTAATTAAAGAGGGGTATTACAAAGAATTAGATGATTTAAAAGAATTAAGAAAAGGCGGAAAAGACTTTGTAGCCCGTTTTGAAGCGGAAGAAAAAGAACGGACAGGCATTAAGAATTTAAAAGTAGGATATAACCGAGTATTTGGATATTATATTGAGATTTCAAAAGGAAATACAGATTTAGTCAAAGAAGAATATGGCTATGAAAGAAGGCAAACGCTTGCAAATAGCGAAAGATATATTAGTCCAATATTAAAAGAAAAGGAAGCTTTAATTTTAAATGCCGAAGAAAAAATCATCGATTTAGAATATAAATTATTTGTAGAAATTCGAAATAAAATAAAAGAATATATTCCTAAATTACAGGAAATTGCAAAGATTATAAGTGAAATTGACGTATTACAATCCTTTACAACAGTTGCTGAGGAAAATCACTATATACGACCAATTATTAGTCAAGATCAAGAGATTAAAATCTTAGATAATCGTCATCCTGTAGTAGAAAAAGTCATGCATGATGAATTTGTTAAGAATGATATTATCATGGACAGAAACACAGATATTTTATTAATTACAGGTCCAAACATGGCTGGAAAATCTACTTATATGAGAGAACTTGCAATTACGATTATTATGGCTCAGATTGGTTCCTTTGTTCCAGCTAGTTATGCCAAAATTCCGATTTTTGATGCTATCTTTACAAGAATAGGAGCGAGTGATGATTTAGTAAGTGGAGAATCCACTTTTATGGTAGAAATGAACGAAGCTGCTTATGCTATTTCAAATGCGACAGAGAAAAGTTTGATTTTGTTTGATGAATTAGGGCGTGGTACAGCAACCTTTGATGGAATGGCTCTTGCCCAATCGATTATTGAATATATTCATACAAATATTCATGCAAAGACATTGTTTTCAACGCATTATCATGAATTAACAGACTTAGAGGATACATTGGATCACTTGAAAAATGTACATGTTTCTGCACATGAAGAAGATGGAAAAATCACATTTTTACACAAAGTAAAAGAAGGAAGTATCGATAAAAGTTATGGAATTCATGTTGCGAAATTAGCGACTCTTCCCGAAGCATTGGTAAAACGTGCTAGTAATATTTTACAAGTGTATGAAAAAAAGGAACAGAAAAGAGATTATAAAATACAAGAGAGTCTCCCACTAGAAGAATTTATACAACCTAAAGAATCGGAATTAGAGAGAAGAATCAAAGGTTTAAACCCATTAGAAATTACCCCAATGGAGGCATTAAATATTTTATATGAGTTGAAAGAAAAGGTAAAATAGAAAGGAAATTATTATGATATTTTTAAAAAAAGAAAATTGGGTATTGTCTCTTATTTTTACAATTTTATCACAGGGGATATTTAGCTTTGTATTAGGATATTTCTTAAAAGTGTATAAGAAGGATGCATGGTATATGAGATGGCAATACTGGGTTATTAGCAGTTTATTTTTATTCTTTCCAGTAGTTATCGTATTAACAGTTTTTTTAATCCAAACAGCATGTCAGGTCGCAAAAAAATTAGATGTGCCTGGGGCTAGTATTTATACTTCACCATATAGTTGGATATTGTGTTTGATTATTCCAATTATTGGATGGACTTTGTTATTAGTGATGTTATTTTATATTATGATATGGTCAACTGTAATGATTTATCGTGGAAAAGGAGAAAAATATGTTAAATAGTACTTTAGTAATTATGGCAGCAGGTCTAGGGACTCGCTTTAAGGGGGAAATTAAGCAACTTGCTTCAGTAGGGCCTAATGGTGAAACTTTAATGGAGTATTCTATTTGCGGTGCTAAAGAAGTAGGTTTTAATAAAGTTGTATTCATTATTCGTCGTGATATAGAAGAGGAGTTTAAAGAGAAGATAGGAAAAAAGGTTGCCAAAATAATGCCAGTTGAGTATTTATTCCAGGATGCGACAGGAATACCCGAAAAATATTTAAAAATAAAAAGAGTAAAACCGTGGGGAACTGTTCATACCTTATTAGCTTGTAAAAATACTATTCAGGAACCTTTTTGTGTAATTAATGCAGATGATTTTTATGGAAAGGAAGCATTTTATAAGGTTTATCATTATTTACAAAGTAACCCAGAACAAAATCATTTTTGTATGGCAGGTTATATTTTAAAAAATACAATGAGTGAAAATGGTAGTGTAAATCGTGGAATATGTCAAGTGGATGAGAATCAACATTTAGTTGGCATTCGAGAAGTAAAAGCAATTCAAAGAGAAAATGATATTGCGGTTGGCAATTATGAAAATCAAGTGATTGAACTTTCTTTAGATAGTTATGTATCAATGAATTTGTGGGGATTTAAACCATCTATTTTTAAATTATTAGAAAGAGAATTTCTGAGTTTTCTAGAAAATATGAGTAATGAGCAAGAGGATGAATGTTATCTTTCTACAGCAGTAGATCAATTTATAAAGAATAATGAAATTGATGTAGCACTATTAGAAACTAGTGAACAATGGTTTGGAATGACATATATAGAAGATAAAGTATTTGTAAAGAATTGCATTAATCAGTTAATACAAAAGGGAGAATATAAAAATAATTTATATGAGGATTAGAAAGTCTAATTCTTTTTCAAAAAAAGCATACAAAATATTTGTATGTTTTTTTTACTATTCAACAGTAACAGACTTTGCTAAATTTTTAGGTTGATCAATATTGGCCCCTCTTAGTTTTGCTACCTCATATGAGATTTTTTGTAATGGCAAAATAGTAAGTAATGGTTGAATTAATTTATGTGTTGTTGGAATGACAATTTTATGATGGTAGAAATCACTTTCTACATCACAATTTGTATTTGTTAATAATGTAACATCAGCACCCCTAGATCTTACTTCTTTTATATTACTAATTGTTTTTTCGGCGATCTCTTTATTTGTAACCACTGCAATAACAGGAGTCCCTTCTTCAATTAAGGAAATTGTTCCATGTTTTAACTCTCCTGCAGGATAGGCTTCACTATGAATATAGGATATCTCTTTTAGCTTTAATGAACCCTCCATTGCTATTGCATAATCAATATCGCGACCAATAAAGAAGATATCTTTTTGAGTATATAAAGTTTGTGCAATTTCCTGATATAATTTATCGTTATTTAGAAGAATTTCCATTTGTGTTGGGAGTTTTTTAATGCACTCTAATAATTCCTTTAATTCTCCTCGATCAATGTTGTTTTGCCCAATATTAAGAGCAATTAGTGAAAGTAGAGCAGTCTGTGCTGAATAAGCTTTTGTCGTAGCAACAGCAATTTCACTTCCAGCTTTTGTATATAGTACCAAATCTGTTTCCCTGGCAATAGAACTTCCTACTACGTTAATAATTCCTAATGTATCTGCATTATGTTGTTTGGCAATTTCAACAGCCGCTAATGTATCAGCGGTTTCTCCGGATTGTGAAACTGCTATTACTAAACTTTTTTCATTTAAAAATAATTTTTTATATCGGAACTCACTAGCAATTTCAACATCTACTGGAATATTAGCATATTCCTCAATTAAAGATTTACCAATAAGCCCCGCATGCATCGCACTACCACAAGCAACGATATGAATTTTTTCATATTCCGAAAAATTTGGCATGTTTTTAAATAATTGATCCATATTATTTGTTAAATATTCATTTAACGTTCTTTTAATAACCTCGGGTTGTTCCATAATCTCTTTTTGCATATAATGCTCATAACCATTTTTATCAATAGAGGAAGCATCCCCCTCAAATTTTTTTACTTCTTTCTCGATTTCTGTACCATTTTTATTGAATACTTTTATTTCATGACTATTTATTTTAGCAAAATCACCATTGTTTAAGGTAATAAAACGATTCGTAAATTTCAAGATAGCAGGCATGTCGCTTGCTATATAATTCTCATCTTCTCCTTTTGCAATAATCAATGGGCTATTCTTTTTGATTGCATATAAATTTTCAAAGTCATCATCACAGATTAAACCAATCGCATAAGCACCTCTAACAGTATTTTGAAAAATTTGAATGGTTATATTGATGTCATTGGTTTTATTATAAATATAATCTAACAATGCACAAGCAACCTCTGTATCTGTTTCTGATTGAAATACATAACCTTTATCGATTAAATCTTTTTTAATCTCATTATAATTTTCAATAATTCCATTATGAACAATTGTCATTTTACCACAGTGATGGGGATGGCTATTTATCTCATTTGGGAATCCATGAGTAGCCCATCTTGTATGACCAATTCCAATTTTTGCTTTTTCATTTTGTAAGAATTGTTTTAAATTCTTTATTTTTCCCTGTTTTTTGATAATTTGAATTTTATTGTTATCTAAAAAGGCAATTCCTGCTGAATCATAACCCCTATATTCTAGTTTTTCTAATCCTTCAATTAAAACTTTCAAGGCGTCATTTTTTTTGCCTACGTAACCAACTATACCGCACATTAAAACTTACCTCCTTGGTATAAATGTGTGATATATTCTTTGTTATAATTTTGATTTTATTTTTTAAAATATATCTAACGATTACATAAACCGTAACAGCATCCGCCGAATATTCGATCACTGTTATCCTCGTCACCTATGGAAGGCCTGGCGCTAATTAAATTATCTTTCTACTATCCTCCCTAAGATTATTTAATTTTCTACTATATTATACTATATCATGAAATGATTGTGCAAGTTTGATATTTTTAAAACAATTTTTTCGCTCATTTTTCTTGTGAAAATAAAGTTGGGGATCAGTAGAAGAGAATGTACAAATTTTTCAAATTATGATTTTGAAAGATTCTGAAATAAAATGCTAAACTATGATAAATACTTTTTTCTAGAGGTAATCACCCAGATGATCAAAAAAAATTTGATAAATGGAAAAGTAATAGAAATGATTTATAAAGAAATATTGAACATTATATAAACCAAAATAAAGGTGTGATTTTTTCGTCTTTATTAATAATATATTCTATTATAAGAAATAGGAATCATGAGGAGAATGTTCAAAATAAAAACTATAATAATAGAAGCTAATAGTTTTTTATTTTTTGAATAATCTAATTTTGTAAATAGAAATAGGACACTAATAAACGATATAACAATTTTGAAATCTAAACTGTATGTTTCGGCTACTCCTCCATAAGTTGTATTAAAAATAATAAAAGGAATAAATATAATATACCCAATTTTTAAAAAATTCTTAATATTACTGTGATTGGAACGAAAAAAGGATAAAATAAAGGCAAAAACAACAACGGGGAGACTAAATAAACCAATAATGATATTCTCATATAGAAATTCAGTATATAAATGATTATCATAATTGGTTTGTATAAATATATAAGGGAAGTGCTGCAAATCAATGTGGAGAGGTTGAAATAGGTAATACTTAAAACCCCTAAGAATTTTATTTGGAGATATTCCAATATACTCTCTTAAATTAAACCCTGTTAATTGATATTGTATTCCAAATTCAAAAATAGAATCATATCGTAAATAATTATATCCCATTTGAAATAATGCGATATATAGTATAACAATAATTTAATGCTTTTAATATATTTTTTATAGATAATATAAACAATGTAAAAAATAAGAAAATAATAAATAATATAACTAGGTTTTGATAATACGATAAAGGCAGTAAAGATTCCCGCAAGAATTAATTTTGTTTTAATAAATTTTTTGTTTGAGAGCAAACTTAATAGATAAATAGATAAGGTAATAAATAAAATTCCACAACTGATGGGGATATCATATTTAAATCCTCTTAAAAGAAGAAAAATATTTGAACCGAAAATAATTACTAAAAATCCCAAAATATATAGGAAAAGAGGGATATTTTTAATATATTTTTCAATTATAAATTGATATAATTTTCCTATGAAATATAAGGCTAAAGTTAAAATTAAAAAATTGACAATAATAAGGTTTAAAAAATAGCCACTAATTAAGTAAATAGGAAGTAGAATGAAAATAATTGGAAGAATTGTATAATAAGAATAATATTTTCCTTTATAATATGTTGTGTCAAATAAATAATATATTCCTATTCGCTCTTCTACTCGGTAGGGGTTATTTAGATATTTTAATGAACTAGCATTCTCTAAAAAAGATAATCTTTTATGTGCAAAAGCAAATGTTTGACGATAAAAATTATCTTGATAAATGTGCTCTGTAGGATTTGTGGAAATATCTTTAAAAAATATTTTATCACAATGACCACTTCCAATTAAAAAAATAATATTAATAATTGAAACAACAAGAACAATGATAGAAATTAATAATCTATGTATTTTATTATTTTTATCATACTGCTTCATAAAATTCCTCTATTCTGTTTAATATTACTTTTTAATATAATATCATAACTTTAGAAATATATGAATGCTTTCACTTGAAAATCAAAAAAAATTTAAATCATTTATGACATAAAATATCTTGTCTAATAAGGAAAAGAAAGATATAATAAATATAAGATTAGGAGAAGATGTTATGCTAAAAGTAGAAAAGATATCCAAATATTATGGGACTTTTAAAGCCGTAGATCAACTATCATTTACTGTAAAACCAGGGGAAATCTTTGGTTTACTTGGAATAAATGGAGCAGGAAAAACCACCACCTTTCGTATGTTGATGGGTCTATTGGATCCAGATGAAGGAAATATCACATTAAACAATAAAAAAATAGATTATGATATTACAGATCAAATTGGATTTTTAACAGAAGAAAGAAGTTTGCTAACAAAATTAACGGTAAAAGAACAATGCTTATATTATGGAACTTTAAAGGGAATGAATAAAAATGATATTCTCTCTAAGATGCATGAATTGTTAGAAAAATTTGGAATTTCTGAATATGAAAATAAGAAAATAAAGGAATTATCTAAAGGGAATCAGCAAAAAGTTCAGTTTATTACAGCCATTATGAATAATCCTAAATTATTAATTTTAGATGAACCATTTAGTGGACTAGATCCATTCAATGTTGAATTATTTAAAAAGGAGATTATTGAATTATCCAAAAAGGGAAGTATGATTATATTTTCCTCTCATAGAATGGAACATGTAGAATTATTTTGTAAAAAGTTAGTGATTTTAATGAAAGGAAAATCTGTAATAGAGGGGTATCTAAAAGATATCAAAGAAAAATATCGTAAAAAAAATATTTTTGTAAAGGGAACGATTCCTGTTGATCAAATAAAGGATCAAGAAGGAGTTATTTGTGTTGATAAAATAGGAGAAGAATATCAGATAAAAATAGAAGATAGTACATATGTATCAAAGATTTTTAAGGAAATTTCTAAATCGGAAGATATTACAAAATTTGTGGTCGAGGAACCTTCTCTAAATGAAATTTTTATTGAGAAAGTAGGGGAGTCATTTGAAGAATAAATTATGGTACTTAACAAAAGTCAGTTTAAGTAGAAAGATTAAATCTAAGTGGTTTTTAGTAGTGAATATAATTCTATTAGTAGCTATTACAGCCATTTTTAATATAGATAGTTTGATTGGATTATTTGGTGGAGATTTTAATGAAAAGCAAAAAATTTATATTATTGATCATACAGATGGTTTATATCCATCATTTAAAGAAGCTGTGAAACAAACAGAGGTGACATTAAATGATAAAAAAGAGAGTTCCTATGATATTAAGTTATATAAGAAAAGCCTAAAGGAAGGAAAGAAAAAAATAAAAAAAGATGAGAAGTCCATTTTGATAGAATTACAACCAGATGAAAAAGACATCCTAAAAGTAAAATTAATTAGTAATAATTATATAGATACAATCGATTCACAAATCCTTACAAGTGCATTAACTAGTGTGCGAACAACTTTAGCAATTTCTAGTTTGGGATTAACTGAAGAACAGATTTCAAAATTGTATGAACAACCTAAAATAGAAAGAATTATTTTGGATAAAACAAAAAAATCCGAAGAAGAGAATATGGAAATGATGATGACAACTATCTTTCCAATCATTATTTTACCATTTTTTATACTAAGTATTTATTTAGTACAAATGATTGGAGCAGAAGTAAACGATGAAAAAACAACAAGGGGAATGGAAATTATTATTTCTAATGTTTCCCCAAAAGTCCATTTTGCTTCTAAAATTTTAGCAGGAAATGCTTTTGTATTGCTTCAAGGAAGCTTACTATTAATAGATTCGGCGATTGCCTTCGCTGTTAAAAAAATAATTGGTTCCTCAACTATAGTTGCATCAGGAGGATTTGATGTAGTGGAGATCATCAAAACTGTATTAGGATCTAGTTTGATGAATCAGTTAGTATATATTATTCCATTGATGTTAATTTCGATGATTTTAACGTTTATCGCATATTCCTTGGTAGCTGGTATTCTTGCCTCTATGACAACCAATACAGAAGATTTTCAACAAATTCAAACACCAATTATGTTAGTGTCTTTAGCAGGATATTATTTAGCTATGATGGCTGGAGTTTTTGAAGGAGCAACTTTTATTAAAGTATTGTCTTTTGTTCCATTTATTTCAGCCATCCTAGGGCCATCTTTACTAATGCTTGGGCAAATTACAATTTTAGATTTTGTAATTGGTATTGGTATAGTTATTATCACTAATTTTTTATTAGTAAAATATGGATTAAAAATTTATAAAGTAGGAATTTTAAATTATTCTTCTAAAAATTTATGGAAAAAAATGTTCAAGGCAGTAAAAAATTAGTATGAAAAAAAGATAATATTATCTCTTATTATAATATGTGGAATTGGAATTAGCGAATTAGCATTAAAGAGAATAAACCAATTATAAAATAGATAAAACAAATAGGTAGTTACTTATTTGTTTTAGTTTCTAAAAAACCAATATGGAATAATACTTATCAAAACTGTACATTATATTTATTTTTCGGTATAATGGATAAAGTTAGGAAAGTGATTAGATGAAACAAAGAAGTAGAACGGAAAACTCCATTATTAATTCAGCTATGTCTATCATTACACAAATATTAACAGTTGTTTTAAATTTTGTAGTAAAAACCGTCTTTATAAAAATGCTAAGCGATGAATATTTAGGAATAAATGGACTATTTACTAACATTATTACTATGTTATCACTTGCCGATTTGGGAATTGGAATTGCTATTCCCTATAGTTTATATAAACCTTTAGCTGAAAAAGATGAACATAAAATAAAAATTTTGATGAATTTTTACAAAAAAATTTATACAATTATAGGAATTGTTGTATTATCTATCGGCTTATCATTAACTCCTTTTTTATCTTATATTATTAAAGATATCCCTAAAAATATACCGAATTTGAACTTAATTTACATGTTATTTGTCATCCATTCTGCTTCTAGTTATTTCTTCGTATATAAAAAGTTTTTAATTGATTCTGATCAAAAAGGATATATCACATCAAGAATTATTTTTTCTTTTTCTACATTATTATCAATCATCCAAATTATTTTGCTTGTACTAACTAAAGACTATGTATTATTTTTATTATCTAGTATTATTTTAGTTGTTATTCAAAATGTATACATATCCCATAAAGCAAACATGTTATATCCATATATTCAAGATAAGACATCCGATAAACTTGAAAAAAAAGATGTAGAAGATATTAAAAAAAATGTATCTTCCTTGTTCATTTATAAGATAGGAACAGTAATTACAAATGGGACAGATAACATTATTATTTCCAAATTTATTGGAATAATTATAGTAGGATTTTATTCCAACTATGTTTTAATCATCAACTCTATTACAAATTTATTAAATCAAGTATTTAATGCCATTACATCTAGTATTGGAAATCTAGTAGTAACAACTAGTAAAAAAAGAAGTAAAGAAGTATTTGATTATTTAAACTTTGCTAATTTCTGGTTATATGCTTTATTTAGTATTTGTCTCATGGTACTAATTAATCCTTTTATTCAAATTTGGATTGGTAAAAAATATGTAATGAACTTTAGCATTATCGTTCTTTTAGTTATTAATTTTTATGTGCTAGGTATGCAGAGTGTAACCAATTCTTTTCGAAATGCCTATGGGCTTTTTTGGAAAGCAAAATATCGTCCTATTATAATGATCATTATCAATATTATAACTTCTATTATTTTAGTACAATTTATTGGAATTGAAGGAGTTCTTTTAGGAACACTAATCAGTAGATTATTAACAACCGCTTGGTTAGATCCTTATATTATTCATAAATATGGGTTTGAATCTTCATCTAAAAAGTATTATTTCGATTATATTAAATTTTTTGTCATATTTGTAGTGATTGCCTTGATAATGAAATATATGGTATCCTTTATTCCTATTACAAATTTAATGACATGGATATTAGTTGCTATAATGGTCTTCATTTTTGTAAATACTTTATTTGTTTTATTATTTCTTAAAACTAATCAATTTCAATACTTTTTAAAGAAAATAAAAAACATTTTGAACAAAAAAATTAGACAATTCTAGACATATGTATAAGCTATGATAAAAATAGGTGATTCGATGAAAGTAAAAATACTAGATGAGGCCCATGAAAAAGATTTGGAAGCTGCTATCAATGAATTTTTATCAAGTGGTATCGAACTCATTGATATTAAATATCAAGTCTCAGTCGGAGTTTTTTCAGAAGAGCAAATTTATTGTTTTTCCGCAATGATTTTATATCAATAAAGAAATGATGAGTGTGTGTCATTTCTTTTAATTAACCTTTAGGGTGTAGTCGCATAGAGCGACTACAAAAAACCACTCGCTATGC
>CANOTJ010000013.1 GCA_947570175.1 uncultured Mycoplasmatota bacterium
AGTTTAATTATATTTCCTATAAACTCTAATGGCTTATAAGGAACATTGGCAAGATTACCACAGCTAACAACTTCCATGGCTTCTACCTTTGTTGTTATAGAAATTAAAACGATAAACGCTATTAAAATTTTTAATCTTTTATTTTTCATAGCCATAGAATCACCCACTACATAATTTTAGTATAACAGAAATAGAAAAAAAAGAAAATATTGTTGATATTTGGTTTACAAAAAAAGAAAAAGAGATTATTTTCTTTTCCTTTTTTGGGAGTGCATTACCATCAAGAATAATACTTACTAGTTCACAGTAAAACTATATTCGGTACTACATATGTAGTCTGTATCATACATGCGGTAATAAACATGTACATTTAATAGTATAAGAACTTTATCCCTTTTTATAAGTAGTATTTTCTTCCAAACGTTGATAGGTATTACTATTAATAACAATACCAATTATTAGTATATAAGAAATAATATAAATCCACATCATTAAAACAACAATTCCAGATAAACTCCCATATAACATATTATAGTTTGCTAAATTATTAGCATAATAAGAATAGATGGCTGTTATAAGTACCCAACCAATTGTAGTAAAAGCCGCACCTCTATTCACTAGCTTACTTGGAATTTTTTTATCTGGTGCAAGTGTATAAAGCATTTTGACAAATATGAAAATTAATAAAAAAGCAATTGGCCATTTTAAAATCGCAAATAAATAATAAATATGATTTCCTACTTTTTCAAAAATAGTTAAATCTAAAATGAACTTAACGATGATATTTCCAAACGCTAAAACAACAAGTACAAAGAAAAATAAAATCATTAATAATATGGTTAACATTAAAGCTTTTATACGTCTTTTTATAAATTCTGAATGTTTAAATCCATAAAGAGTATTGGAAGCCAAAATAATAGCGTGTGGCCCATTAGAAGCAACAAAAAAGCCAACTATAAAAAAGAAAATATGATTACCACTTGTTTGTGCGTCAAAAAAAGGGATTAGAATTTCAGATACCTCTTTCGGTAAAAGTTCTTCAAAAAATTGAATAACATCGGCAATTGAAATAGAAAATAGGCCACCTAATAATCCAATTAAAGTAAGAATAGGAACCAGTGATAAAATCAAAAAAAACGCAATATTTCCTGGTAAAATACGCATTTCATCAATCATAATTGTTTGATAAATTTTAGATATATACTTTTTCATGATACCAATCCTCTTCATAATTATAAATAGTATATCATAATATTCAAAAAAAATTAAGCGCAAATTACGCTTAATTATTAATTTCTTCTTTATTACTTTTCATATCTAAAGTTGCTTCGTTGATTGCATCATCAACAGTTTTTAAACCATCTATAATCATACTATATCCAACTGCTGCTCCAAAACCATGACTTAAATCTTTTAACTCCTTATTTAGTTTTCGAATATAACTAATAATTTGTTTTTCATCATGTTCTACCATATAAATTAAAAATTCATTTCCATTGGTACGCATGATCTCTGAATTCTCTATTTGCGTAGTAATCAAAATATTAGCTGCCTGTTTAATGACATTGTCGCCCTCTTCATGCCCATAATTATCATTAATATAAGCAATGTTATTTAAATCAACAATTACAATGGCCTGTGGATAAATTTCACTATTATCCCATTTTCCCATAGCTTCATTTAAATAATTTCTATTCTTTAAAGAAGTTAGCATATCAATATATTTTAATTTATTATCCTTGCTAATATGTTCTTTTTTATGGAATTTAAATGGCTTATGGATGACTAACCAAATAACTAAAATAATTAGGATAACAATTAATAAAATTCTAGTATAATAAAGAAAATAATTTTTAACCTCTGTGGCATATAAATGATGAGTAACATTATTTGCTATTGACCTAGCATCTACAAACGAAATATAAAAGTTAAAAAATTCTTCAAAAATTTGATTATCTTTAATATCCCTGATAGTATAATTATAATCACTATTTAAATTAAATCGATAATCGATTTTATAATTTTCTAATTCTCTATGACGATAAATATCAAAAGCTTTCTCATCAATAGCAATAATAGATTCTTTATTTAATCTTGCTATAATATTCTCAAAATTATTAACTTCCCTTGTATGAATTCCATAACCTTTTAAATAAGTAGCTACTTTACTTCCTGCTATTACAATTACTTCTTGTTCTTTTAATGAGGATAATGATTGAACTGATAAATTATAATCTTCACTAGACACAATAACAATTTGCTCATCCGTCATGGAAGCTGTTTGATATACATCCATATTATATTGTTTTTCACTAGAAGTATTAAAGAATAAGTCAATTTTATTTTCGTTAAAATCTTTTATTAGATCATGTAAAGATTTATATTCGTTGTATTTAATTTCAATTCCGGTCATATCTGCTAAGTTTTTTAAATATTCGCTACTAACGCCAATTAAATTACCATCTATTAATGTAGTAAAAGGTGCATAATTAATAAATCCATATTGATATTGCTTTCCACTAAATTTTGCAATTTCTTCTTTATAAATCTTATTAAAAGAAAAATAATTATTTAAGAAATATTTATTATATACTTCTTTGTAATTTTGGTGTTTCCATTTCTGATAATATTTTTTTATAATAATATTTAATTTTTTTTCTGTCCCCAGTGTAAATCCAACGTGTACTTTAGCATCTGTTATATTGTAATTAATATGTAGTTTATTACTAATAATTTGATCCATATCCATAGTTTTTGGAACAACAATTCCTTGAACAGAACTAGTTGTAGAAGTAATTTCACTAAATAATGCCTGGTCATTTTCAAATACTTTATAAGTTATATTTTTATTATCATATAAGTAAAAGTTAATATTCTCTAAATTATCTTTAGTAACTCCTAATACCATAGTTGGAATATCCTCTAAGCGACTATATAAATTTTCTTTAGTACTTACAATTGCATAATTATCATCATATACTAGTACATTATTATCAGATACTTTATTAAAAATACCAAAGGTATATGTTGTATTAGAGGCAGTTCCATAATCATAGGAAATCTCATTAAATTCTAAACCTGTATCTTTCTCTATGTCTGCTAAAAAATCGAAAATAAACCCTTCCCCATCATAGTTGAAGATAGGAATGTCATTTACAACCCCAATATCTATAATATTATTTTTATTACTTTCAATCCATTTTTTTTCTGCCAAAGTGAGGGTTGTTTTATCATCTTCTTTTCCAAAATAATAATATAATCCACCACCTATTGCCAAGATTAATACAACAATGATACTAATTATGACCCATCTTTTTTTATTCATCTTTACCACCTATCTTACTTTCAAATTATATTCTATTATTATTATATTTATTTTATGAACAATTTTTATCTTTAATCCAAGTAAATATTCTATTAATAATATATAAATGATTATACTATACATTTTTCTTTTTTTCAAATTGTTAAAAAATATTTTCATTTTATTAACATCAACTTTACAAATACCAAAAAAATACACATTTTCTTGATTTTTGAATAAAATATATTGACAACAAAAATATTTATAGTATAATTAAATATGCCTACTGATTTGCGGATGTAGTTTAATGGTAGAACCTCAGCCTTCCAAGCTGACTACGGGAGTTCGATTCTCCTCATCCGCTCCATTGACGAATCTGTTCGAACTTTTCGAACATTGATATATAGAAATCAATCGAAAGATTGGTTTTTTTGTTGTTACAAAGAAATCATCCTAAAGGAAGGATGGTGTTTATGATTAAATTTATTACACAAGAGATACCCTTTGAGAAGTCTTTAAAGCAAAGATTAGAGTTTATCTGTCAGTTTTGTAAAACTAAACCTACATTTATTAATGGTAATATTAGAAAGATTGATAAGACTAATCTCTCTTACATTGAACCACATAGAATAATTATCAAAGGTATTACATTTCTTGTATTTAATTTCTCTACTGATATTTATATTGGAAATCTAACAAATAAAATCCAAATATCAGAGTTAGAAGATTACTTAAACACTATTAAATAGACTTTCACAGGATGGACATTTTAAGACAAAAGTTGTATAATTAATATAGTGGATAGAAAGTTATCCCATAGTCTTACAATGTAGTTTTGAGAAGTGAAAGTATTATATTTAGTAGTACCTTCACTTCTCTTTTTTTGAAATATCGTAACAAATGCCGTAATAATTGTCATAAGAAATGTCGCAAGAAAAAAAGAAAAGGAGATGAATTTGTATTGAATGAAAAAGAAGTAATTTGTGGATTATACCCTCGTGTAAGTACAGAAGATCAAGTTCGTGAAGGATTTAGCCTTGATGAACAAGAAGAAAGTCTTAGAAGATTATGTGAGTACAAAGGTTATAAAATTTACAAAGTTTATCGTGAAGAAGGAGTTTCTGCTAAAAATATGAAACGACCTAAATTTCAAGAAATGATTCAAGATATGAAAGATGGCAAGATAAACAAAATCGTTGTTTATAAACTTGATAGACTCACTCGTTCGATTCAAGACTTAGAAACTATTTGTAAATTATTAGAAGAAAATCATTGTAGTTTAGAAAGTAAATGTGAAGAGTTAAATACTGAAACTTCAACAGGTGTATTCTTTATGAGAATGACTACTATACTTGCTCAACTTGAAATTGAAAGAACATCAGAAAGAACTAAATTTGGATTAGCAGGAGCTATTAAAAAAGGACATTTACCATACAGGGCTTGTTTAGGTTATAAACATGAAAATAAAATGCTAGTTCCTAATCCATTAACAAAGGATATTGTAGTTAGAATATTTGAACTTTATCATAGTGGGATGTCTTATCAAAAGATTAGTAATCTATTTAATAAAGAAAAAGTGCTAGGTAAAGAAAATTGGTGTGATTCTACCATTACTACTATTTTACAAAATGAAGTTTATAAAGGTGATTTTGTGCATGGTAAAAGAACAAAGAATCCAATTTATTATAAAGATGTTGTTGAACCAATTGTATCTCGTGAACTATGGGAAGAATGTCAGGTACAAAAGAAGAAAAACTCTCGTAGTTATATAAGAAATTTAACTTACTTATTTTTACAAAAATTGAAGTGTCCTCATTGTAATAGAATTATGGGTGGTAAAGCAACTAAGAAGAAAAATGGTAATGTATATTATTACTATTATTGTACTGATTGTAAGTGCAACATTAAAGAAGAAACAATTGAAAATTATATAAAGAATTTCATTGATGATATTGTAGAATATGACTCTGTTGTTAATCAATTTTTCTTACCTATGATTAAGCAAAAAGTTGAAAATCCTGTAAATCAACTAGAAAAAGAAATCAAAGAATTAAAAGCAAAAGATGAAAGATTAAAACAAGCATATCTTGAAGGCGTATTTCTTTTAGATGATTATAAAAAAGAGAAAAAGACAATTGATAAAACAATTGAAAGTTTAGAGAATAAAATCATTGATACTGAAGTAAGTGATGAACTACGATTTACTTCTGAAGATATTTTACTTAAAAGAGATATTGATTTTATCAATAAAATTAAATATCCTGAAAAATATCAAGATTTCAATAAATATTGGAAAGATTATACTCGAGAAGAAAAAGCAAATTTAATAATGAGATATGTTGATGAAATAGAACTTACAAAAGAAAAGAATAAATATGAAGTTAAGTATGTTAAATTTAGAGAATCTATTTGTAAGCCTATGACTGAATTAGAAAATCAAGGATACTTAGATAAGAAAGTTCAAATGTTTGGAAACTTTGCAGGTTATATGAGATTTAGTGAATATCTTCCTATCGAAAAAGTTGGAGAACACATTATGAGATTAAGACAATTTTATGATGTGAGATTTTATGAAGCTGAATATTATGTTCAAGATCAAGTATTCAAATTTGAATTAGATGAAAACAAAGCAGATATAGTTAGAGTATTTCCTATGAAAGATTATAAAAAGATAGATTCTCAAAATAAAAAAGATATTCATAATTATGGTGTTTTATATGTTAATAAAAATAATGAACTTTATAAAGCAAGTGAAGATGTAGTTTTTAAATATATACCTGATATATGTGACAGAGTTACTTTTTCAAAAGAACCTATTACTATTGATGTAAAGCCCATTACTTACGAAGAATTATATGATAATGAAGAAACTATTGCCGAAGCATAGTTTCTTCTGGATTCTAAGGCGAGCCTTAGCCCCCGTATTTTGTTAGTATGACAAAATTCCTAGGGGGTTAAATATTTTGTCAAAGCCAAAATATAGCTAAAAAACTACAAAGAAAGGAGCTGTGATTTATATACCTAGTTTAGGTTACTCTTTCCATTTAAGTAATGATAAAAATAAGAAAAATAGTAGTAAAGCAAGTGCAAAATCTAATTTAAGTGGTACAACATCTAATAGTAATAATGCTATCCAAAATGCAGCAGGATTATCAAAATGTGACAATCATAATTGTAGAAAGTATGATGACAGAGAGTATGATATTGAAATTATTAGAGGTTCTAACTCAATCGTCAATGATGTTAAAAAATTATATAAAGATGAGTTTGAAGAAGCAAGAATTGAATATAATAATAGACAAATTCGTGATGATAGAAAGATAAAAGATTATTTCACTCATGTTAGCAATAACACAAAAAAAGATTTGGCTTGTGAGATAATTATTGAACTTGGAGATATGGAATTTTGGAGTACAAAAGACATGGACTATAAAAAGAAAATGACTAATGTATTTGAAGAACAGGTTAAAGATTTAGAAAAATTAGTTCCTGATTTTAAGATAGCAAGTGCTATAATCCATTATGATGAAACAAGTCCACATCTTCATATAATCGGTGTTCCAATCAAATTTAAAAATAAGTATGGTATGTCTAAACAAGTTGGAAAATCTGATGTCTTTACTAAAGAAACATTAACAAAAATTCAAGATAAAATAAGAGTTCGTTGCATGGAATCTTTCAATAAAGAATATCACACTAATTATAAGTTAAAACCTAAATTAAAAGGTCGAAATCGTGATTATCATATATCAGAAATGGAAAACTATCAAAAGATGAAAAAATCTCTTGAAATACATCAAAACACATTAAATAAAGTAAAAGACAAAACTGATAATTTAAAAAATAGTACAAAAGAAATTAGAGAAATGCTTGAAAATTTAAAGTCAAAAGGTCTAATTAAAAATCAATTAGTC
The DNA here is from genome assembly GCA_947570175.1 of uncultured Mycoplasmatota bacterium. GTDB lineage: Bacteria > Bacillota_I > Bacilli_A > RF39 > UBA660 > UMGS1271. Next base: position 7,219 of record CANOTJ010000013.1, read on the forward strand.
TTAGATGTCATTGATAGAGATAAGGCTATTGTTTTCATTGATTTAATTGATAAAACTATTATGGAATATGAAAAAATTCAAGAATTATCTGTTATTCTAAAAGAAGTAGAAAGTGAACTTCTTAACAATCGTGATCGAATTAGATTATTATTGAAAAACAATGAAGAACTTAATTCTGAAGTTGATAATTTAAAAGATAAAATTACATCTAAAGATGAAACAATTAATGATTTAAAAGAAGAAAACAATCTATTAAAATCATCTTTACAACATCTTAAAAATTTAATTTACAATCTTGTTAAATTTCTTATGGATAAAATTTATAGAAATAAAGATAAGGAAAAATATATCGAATTTGCTAAAGAATTATATGAGCATGGGGCTTTAGATGATGAAGATTTCAATCTTCTTCAAGACAATAGAAATTCAAATAATAAAAATAAAGCTGTAATAGAAAAAGATGATATTGAGCGATGAATTAATGCTCTTTATCATCTTTTATTTATTTCTTGTATAAACTTCCGAAGCTAAGGGATTTAAAAAATATATTAATGTATCTTTTGTTTTAAATTCCACGGCATCCCAATCTGGTCTTTCGATATATTTATACCTTTCATCTTTGCCAACTCGATTTAATAAGATATTTCTATCTTCTACAACAAAATCAGCAGCAGCTTCCCAATTCAATCTGCTTTCATCAAAAAACCTAATCTTTATGTATTTTAAATCACCATATTTAGTTTTAATTGGATTATTTAAACAATATACATTTCCTCTTTCAGTCTCTTGCAACAAAGTAGAAATCTGAGCTAGTTCTTCATCTAATTTAATTTTATGCTCTTCGCTTATAGGAAAAACATCAAAAAAATCAATAGATTTTAATCCAATTATTTCATTTAAATCAGATTCAATTCTATTAAGATTTTTATTAACAATCTCGTTTAGCATATTTTAAATTCTCCTTTTTTGATTAGTAATTTTGAATATCCTTGAAATAGATTATTTGTGAATTCTAATAAAAATATATTCAGATTCAATATTCCCTGTATTGTGAATTTCATGATATATATTTGCTGGATACATAAAGACATCACCAACATTATAAGGATATTCTCCATCTTCATCTTTTACTATACCAGTTCCTTTTAATACATACATTATTTCATCTATATTCTCATGATTGTGCCAAGCATACTTATTTCCTACTGGTAACCACCCATAAGTCATTCCTTGAACGCTTCCAAATTCATTATCAGAAATGTATAGTTTTCTGCTACCACTTCCTCCATGTGCTTCTTCTTTTAGCACTTCATTATCAGATTTTTTAATTATTTTCATATTCTCTTTCTCCTCTATTGATTAATAATTTTCAATGTCTTTTATCCCAAATTCAGGTATTATAACATCATCATCACAATTAATAATAAATTCAATTGCTTTTGCAACTTTTTCTACCTCTAAACCTGTTGAAGTATCATAATCATTTCCTGCTTTTTTGAAAATGTTAGTTTGCATAAATCCAGGATAGAACCCAGTAACTTTAATTCCTTTTTTACTAACATCTTTTTGAATAGATCTGTTAAACCCTCTCATAGCCCATTTAGAAGCATTATAAACAGTTGAAAAATCATCACTATCAAAACTTGCTTGTGAGCAAACATTAATAATTAATCCATGACCTAATTCATACATATTTGGTAATATTGCTTTTGTCATATAAATAGGTCCTTTAGTGTTTACATCTATACAATTACTAATTTGTTCATAAGTATTTTCAGTTAAATCTCCCGCTAGCCAAACACCAGCATTATTAATTAAGATATCAATATCTCCTTGATTTTCAATAATCGTTTTAATGGTATTATTAACCTCTTCAGGTTTAGTAACATCACAAGTATAACATTCTGCTCTAGGTATTTCTTTTGATATTCTCATAGCATTTTCTTCTGTTTTAGAAATAGTAATAACATTATTTTTTTCACTTAATAACTTTGCTATTGCTTTTCCTAAACCGTCATCTCCACCAGTTATAATAATATTTTTCATTATCATTTCCTCCTTTTTTAATTTTTCAATATAGAACTTTTTGAGTTCAAATTTATTCCATACTCTTCTAAAGCTTCAGATAAATATTGTCCAGGTTTCATTATTATTTTCTCGTAATTATCTGCTTGTTCAAATAAATCAACTAAACTAGAAAATTCTTTTTCTCTTCTAGCAATGAACTCATCACTATTACCTCTTTGTTTAAATCGCTCTACATATTCATCAAAATTATCTCTTGTAGGACAAACTAATATAATTCTTAAATTTTCAATTTGGAATTTAATATCAGAACTGTCATAAGCTCTAAATACATGGTCTATAAAAGGAGATACAACAATTTTTCCTTCATTAAGTAGTTGTACTGCATCTGTAAGAAAATTTTTAGGATAACTAGGATTCTCTGTTCTTAAATTCGTTGAGCCTTTCCTTTGTTCAAGTGGTAGATGTCTTATTGATTCATCATAAATATACTTATAGTCCTGAAAATCAAAATCAATAACATTGTCATATTTGTTTTCTAACTCTGTTTTCCCTGTGCCCATGTAAGCCATTATTAATAATTTTTCCATAGTATTCCTCCAAGTAATTCATTAACACTATTAATTATACTATAATTTCCTATTTTTTTATACCCATTTAAAAATAAATTTTTGTAACTTCTAGTATTTCGTATTATTAATAAAAATGATATAATACTAGTGATAAAAAGAGGTGTGATGTGGGGGAATTGTATGAGTATAAAAGAAAGTTATGAAAAACTACCTTTTGATTTATCAGGAGCAAGAACTAAAAATCGGTTTGATTTTGAAATTTTATATGGAATAGAATTATTAATAGATAATTATCATGTATTAAATGATTTTACTATCGTTTTTGATTATGTGTGTGACATTGAATTACATTGCAATGATGATGAATCTTTAAAATTTTATCAAGTAAAAACCACTAATACGGGGAAACCTAATAACATTAATTTCTTAACAAAAAAAGACAACAAATCAAAAGATTCAATAATCGGAAAAATATATAAAATTTCAAATAACAGTACATCTTCAAATATCTCAGTTCTACTCGTTTCTAATGCTCCTCTTATAAATAATAAATTCGTTACTAAGCCAAACGAAGCAATATTATTAAGTGATATTGATGATACTACCAAAGATAAAATAATTAAGCATCTTAAAGAAGAAACTAAAAAGGAAAATATTAATTTATCCAATGTTTATTATCTATATCGTAATGTTGGAGTAGATGATTATGAAAATACTTTAGTTGGAAAATTAAATAGATTTTATGAACATGAAAAAAATTGTTATATGAATAAGCCAACTGTGCTATTTAACTCAATTAAAGCAACAGCATTATCCAAAGCAAAATACGAAGAAAAATGTGATTTTGATAATTTATATTTAAAAAAAGGAATATCAAAAAAAGATTTAGAGAAAATGATAGAATATCATTATGAAAAAAATAGTGAAATCTATGAAAATTGTTACAGGCAAATAATTGAAAATACTAAAAATAGTTCTCTTTTCCAATTAGGATGTACTAAATCTTTAAAAAGTTTAATTAGTGCCAAAGATCAAAAGGTTATAAATATTATTGATGAAGTCTGTATTAAAATTAGCGAAGATATGGAATCAGGAACAGAAATGTCTTTAGATGACTATGCAAAATCATTTAAAGAAAACCACAAAGATATATCTTTCCCTATTTACTTATCAAAAAGTGATATTTATACCATTGTAATTTATTCATTTGAAAAATTAAAGGAGGAAATAAAAGAATGAAATTAGTAGTTAATAATATTTATATATTTTCGTTAAAAGAAAAAAAAGCATACCATATTAAGTTAGAGGATGGAATAAACTTTATTACATCTTGTAAAAAGAATGGTAATAAAAGAGGAAAATCCGTAATTATGAAAAGTATATATAGTACCCTTGGTGCCGACTGTTCCTTTGAAGATAGTTGGGAATTTTCGAATAAAACGACAATACTTGATGTAAATATAGACAATAGAAAATTATACTTCTTTAGAGCAGATAAATACTTTAGAATTGTTGATGACCAATATAAAGAAATATTTTCTACTAATCACAGGACAGAATTATCTGGCAAGCTAAAAGAATTATTTAATTTTCACATTGAATTGCCAAATAGAAATAATGAATTAGAAATTACTCCACCAGCATTTATGTATTTACTTAACTATGTAGATCAAAATGGTTTAGATTGCACAAACTTTTCCTCTTTTAATAATTTAGGACAATATCCAAATTATAAAAAATATACATTATTATCACATTTTGGAATTTTTAATCAAGAATATTATGAATTAGATAAAAAATTAAAAGAGATTAACGATGCAATTTCAAATAATTTAAAAGAAATAAGCACAATGGAAAAACTAATGGAAAAGTTAGATAATGAACTTAATGGCAGTGATTATTCTATTAATATAGATTCCTTACAAAAAGAAATTAATTTAACAAAAGATGAGTATAAAAAAATTGTTAATAATTTAAACACTACTAAAAATATGATTATAAAATTAGAAAATAGCAAATTAGAGGTTGAGAATTTATTAGAGGAATTAACTAAAGATATAAAAGACAATGAGAATAATTTCAAAAAATATGAAAACGAAACCTGCCCATACTGCAAATCTCATATTACACCATTTGAATTTAGTTATAAATATTTTGATAAAAATGATGATTACCTATTTATTAGACAATCAATGATGGCACAATTAAATGAAATGAAACGTAACATACAAATTGAAGAAAATAAATATCAAAACTTTATTAAGGATTTAGATAATTATAATCAAAAAATAAAAGCAATTAATTCAAATATTGATGATGTATTAAAACATAAAGGCTTTATTGAAATGAGAAATAAGCTTAATAATGATATATATGAAATAAAGCAAAAAAACATTTCTTTAACAGAAGAATTAAGCAATATTCAAAAGAAAATAAAAGAATACAATAATTTAAAAAATCAAGTTGATAATGAATATTTTAATTTGATGAGTGAAAGCATAGAAAAGTTGGATTTACAGGAAATAAAACCTAAAAGTATTAAAAAAATTGACAATGTATTTAAAGTTTCAGGAAGTACAACTCCTGCAGCTACTTATGCATGGTACTTATCACTATTAAAAATAAAATCTAAATTTAACCCTAATGCAATAAAATTCCCTTTAGTGTTTGATAGTCCAAATAATGCTGAGTTAGATGATCAGAATATTACAAGAATTTTTAAATATATTTTTAATAATGTAGATAAAACTTCCCAAATAATTGTATCCACTATTGAATTTAAAAAGGAAATGTATTCTGAATTTGACATAAAAAATGTTGTAACATTAGAGAATGAACAATATCATTTACTTAACGAAGAAGATTACAATAAATTTATTGAACTGTATAAAAAAGTCACAAATTTATAAAAGTGGCTTTTATTCTTTGTCATAGAATGATATAATTATATTGTCGATTGATATTTTACATATTAAATCGTTAAGAAGTGAAAAAGTTGTAGATATCTACGCCATTCGCTCCATTTGAAGACAACTTACGGACCGTAAAAAGTTCGTGAGTTTTTATTTTATATTGAAAAACTTTAGTTCTCTTTCTAGGAAGGAGGACTTTTTTGATGTTGGAATTTAAAACTATTGAAGCATTAAAACCAAATACTGAAATCTTGGAGATAATTAAAGACTACACTTACGAAGTTAAGAAAGGAGTAATTAAACATTTATTACATACCAATTTACAGGTTATAGAGCCTACTAAATATCAAATTACATATCCTACTACTCTGACAATACTTGAGTACAAAGTTAATGAAATATCTAACAAACCATTTTATATTAAAGAGCATAATCAAAAATATTCATTATCAGAAATTATTCAAATTTTAAAGAAATTGAAAATTTAAGGTTTACTTTTTCCGTTTTAATGAGAAAACAGATGAAAGGTGTCTGTTTTTAATCAATTTATTGAGGAAACAAATGGAGGATAAATTTAACAAATGCTCAATGTAGTGTTTGCTATTTTGGCTTCTAAGTGAGGAAACAAGTGAGGAGATGATTATTTATGAGATGTGCAGTATATGTAAGAGTAAGTACAGACGACCAAAGAGATAACGGTTACTCTATTGATTCACAACTACGTATGATTAAAGAATATTGTGAGAAGAATGATTATAGTATTGTCGATGTTTATAATGATGCAGGTCATTCTGGAAAAGATTTAATGCGACCAGAAATGCAAAGATTACTTGCAGATATTAAATCTAAAAAAATTGATAAGTTAATTGCTATTAAAGTAGATAGGCTTACAAGAAACAACTATGATGGATTTTGGCTTTTAAATTATTGTGAAGAACACGATGTTAAAATTGAACTTATTTTAGAGCCTTATGATGTATCTACTGCTAATGGTGAAATGATATTTGGTATGAATTTAGTATTTGGTCAGAGAGAAAGAAAAGAAATTGGAGCAAGAACAAAAAGAGCAATGGAGGAAATGGCACTTGAACATATCCATCCCAGTAAAGCACCTTATGGCTATGTTAGAAACAAAGATACAGGACATTTAGAAACAGAACCTATTGAAGCCCAAGTTGTAAAGGAAATATTTAAACTATGCCAAGAAGGACACTCTACTAGAGGTATTGCTGCGATTATGAAAGATAATAATGCTTATTTAAAACAAGGTAAATGGAAAGCCGATAGAGTTTATAAAATACTTACTAATTCTATCTATATAGGCATATTTGAATATGGGAAATATAAGCGAAAACCACAAGATATTTTAAGAGTAAAAGACTATTGTGAGCCAATTATTGATGAAGTTACTTGGAATGCTACTAGAAATGTATTAGTAAAAAATAAGCACTCAAACTATGGAGAGTTTATTCATTTGTTTTCAGGATTAGTTAAATGTCCGATATGTGGTAGTATTATGGCTTCATCGGAATCTTTTAAATATCCAAATGGAAAACAAAAAGTTTATTATCATTTAAGATGTAAAAATCATAATTGCAGTGGATATGGGCTACATTATAATACCGAGAAAATAGAAGTTAAATTAAGACGAGTTTTAGAAGAATTAACTATCTTTATGATGGGAACAAATAATGAAATTATCACTTGTAATTCTACAAAAAGTAATGATATAAAAGAAATAGAAAAAGCCATTGAAAAATTAAAATTACAAGAAAAAAGATTAGTTGATTTATATTTGAGTTCTACACTAGATGTTGAAACGATTAACCATAAAAATGATGTTATCAAAAAAGAAATTGAAAAACTAAACAAAAAGAAAATTACTCTTGATCCAGATAACGAATCAAAAGAATATACAACAGAACTACTAAAAAAATTAGACTGTAAAAAGGAAAATGACAAATTAGTATTCAAGAATGCTAAGATGATGAACTTCACTTTTTTCTACAATTTACTATCAAGAAAAGCCAAACGAGATATGATTCATAGGCTTATATCTGGCATAGAAATCACAAGAGATGATAATTACAACATTGATATTAAATATATAAAATTTACTGATGAATTTATCACAAAAAGTAGTACAGAATTTATTAAATACTTATACATTGTTCTTAAAAATGATACTGTTGGTATTAAATATCTAAATGGAATAACTGAAGAAGAATTAGAAATCAAGAAAAAAGATTATGACGTTTTATCCATTTTAAAAATGACAAACAATGAATATTCAAGTGAATTTGTAGATAATTTTTTCGCTAAAGCACATAGTCATTTCTATGTAGATGGTATAATTGGCAGTCCCTATTTTGAGGGGAATGTTGCTAAAGATTTTCTATTATTAGTGCCTAAAAAAGAAGTAGTCAAAACAAATTAAAAATGAAAGGAGTTATCAATGAAACAATTAACGAAAGAAAATATTTTAAAGAATCAAGTAGATACTATAGAACAATTTAAAGTTCTTGATTATCTAAAAAAGCAATTATCTATTGGCAAGTTTGATTTATTTTTAATTGATAGATTTACTATTAAAGTTGTAGATAAAAATAATGAACAAGGTTATTTTAAATACAATAGCAAAACGAAATCGGTAGATTTTTACGAAAAAAATATTAAAAATAAAGAAATGGAGAGATAAAAAAATGGAATTAAATTATGCAAAAGTTGGCGATTATTTATTACCAAATTTAACAATAGAAAAACAAAATAATGAGAAAATTAACAAGTATGGCTATTTAAGATTACACTATCTGAAAGAAAATAATAAGCCATTTTATACAACACTTTTAATGAAAAATGAATTAACAAATCATCTTGTTTCAGTTAGTATTGAAGTAGAAAATAGATTAAATATTTTAATGGAACAATACAAAAATTCTGATGAGTTACTATCCGAAAAAAGCAAAATGGATAACCAACTTCAATGGGTGAGACTAATGAATAATTATAAAATTATGGCTGAACAAATTATCTTAAAAGAACTAATTTATGTATGAAAATAGGACTGCAAAACAAGCAGTCCTTTAAAATTAACCTTAAAAGTGTGTGAAAACAAATGCATTGTTATGTCCTAGCCAGCACTGAAAACCTACTCCCGCACGTTTTCAATTTATGGGAAATCCCATACCCTTCAATAAGAAAATAATTTTAGAAAAAAGACAATGTTCATATTTATAGTATTGTTTTTTATTACACAGAAATTTTACTTTCATTTAATTCATTATCAATAATCCATCTAATATCTTCGATAGATTTATCTATATTAAAACGTCCATTGCCCACAGGATAATAAACTGAATAAAATTTATACTTAACACCATTAATATCTTTTTCAAAACATCTTTTTCTAACTTGAGAAACAGAGATTTTTTCATCTAATACGATAGAACTTACTTGATTTCCAAATAAAATAATAACTTTAGGATTAATAATATTAAATTCTTGTTTTAAAAGATTTAAATATTCTTTATAAACTGAATCTGGCAATTCTCTAGCATCGATTTGAGTACACTTTCCAAGATTTGTTATAAAATATTTATGTCTTTTTACATCATCGTAAACTCTAGTAGCAAATTCTTCTGTCCATTCGCTACCTTTTTTTGATTTAATATTAGAATATATTTCTTTATCTAATAAATTTAATTTTATAAATAAATCCCAAATATTTTTTGTTCCAATCCAAGGTGACTTTAGTCCTTTCCAATCTTTTGAAGAAGCAATATTTCTTCCTGTTGGATTCATAAATACAAAGCAAATATCAGGATTATTATCACAACCACCATTATAAATTGAATCCAATTCTTTAGCACCATACTTTTTTTGAAGTTTGTCATATTTTGGTTTTAATTCTTCTAGTGTCATAAATATTCTCCTATTTAATATTGTCTAGTATAAATTGAATATCATCAGCTATACAATCTTTCTTGTTTAAAGTTATTTTTTCTTCTTCTGATAGTTCTACTAAATATTTATCAAATTCAGGTATTATACTAATAGAATCTAGAGGATATCCTGGATTTCTTTTTTTACTAGGTTTGTCAATAAAGTAAAAATGATCTTTACTCCAAGAAAACTCTTTACTTCCCTTATCGTTGCAAATTACTATTCCATAGACCCATTTAGCAGTCAATCTTCCACCATATTCTTTTACTAAATCAATATAATATGCTATCATCTCATCATCAGTTAACTCTTTACCATTTACTCTTCTTACATATGTACCAGGCTGTTTATCTTTTGGCAATTCTTTAATAAATAAATTATTATCCATACCTATAGTTGGGATATGAGTAGCATTATAATATGCTTTTGCTTTTATATAGGCATTTTCAATTGCATTTTTCCCATTTTCTTCTATATCCAATCTAAAATCTAGATCCTTTATAGTGATTAACTCTATTCCATTTTCTTCAAAAACTTTCTTATATTTTAAAACTTTTGCTTGATTTGTCGTTGCAAATAAAACCTTCATTAACTTACCTCCTTAAAACCATTTCTACTCCATAACCAAAGCGGTGTATGAATATCAATTGGTTTATATTTTGTATTTTTAAATAATTCTTGCCATTTATCTATGACAATTTGTTGTACATTGTTTGAGTTAAATTCATCATCTGTAATTAAACCAAGTTTATGTGTTGCTTTGCATACGTGAGTATCTGGAGCAACAGTTAATTTATCTATATTTTTATACTTTCTATCTGTATATTGATAAATTACATACATCCAATAATTGCATATTTTAGTTCCAGATAAATATGGAAATTTCTTTTTATTTTCTTTTTGTATAAAATTTCTAATTCTATCTACATCATTATTTAATGAATCAAATATTTTTCTTACATCGCCATCAAATAATTCAATAAAAGTACTGCAAAGTGCTAGCCATATTTCAGTTTGCTTTTGTTTTTGTAAGGCAACTTTATATTTAGTTAAGGCATATTGTACTTCCTCAAAAGACTTTTCTAGACATAGTTTAGGATTAAATACAAATTTTGTTTTTTCATCATTATATGTTTTTAATGCGCTTTCCCAAAGAGTATAAGAATTTCTTTGATAATTTAGTGCCATAGGTAAAGTAAAATATAAATAATTTTCTAAAGAGTTTTTTTCTAGATGGGGATTAGCATCTTCTGGCATTACTTCTCCGCCAAGTTCTCCATTATTAAACATTATTATGAGTTTATCTACTTTATCTAGTATTTCTTTTTGATTCATAACTGCCTCCATTTACAAATTCACGATAATTACTAATAAAATTATACTACTTAAGGCAAATTTTTTCTATACTAGTATTGAAATTTAATAATAATTCATATATAATAATTTTAGAAAGAGAACAAAGTTCGTAACTTGTATGCGATTCGCTCCATTGAGAGAATTACTCACACCCTCGTGTGAGTTTTATATTATAAAAATATCCTATATCACTCGTTGATATGGGATTTTTTCATGTTTGAAAGGAGGATTTGCAAATGAAAATAACCATAGAACATTTAGAATTTCCTATTAGTGTTAAAGAAAAACTATTAAAGATACCTAAAATATCAAAACTACATATTGAATTTGTAAATGGTAAGAATATTCATTTTGATAAAACTAACCTTTCAATCAATGAACCACATCAAATAATTATTGGCAATGATTTATCTTGTATAATATTACTAACTTATCCAAATGATAATAACTTCTATTTGAAAGATAGTTTAGAAAATATTACTCTTGAAACTATAAAATTTTTGATTTTAAAAATGTTGTAAAAAATAAATTTTTTAAAATTTTATTTTTCCCTTTATTTATAAAGGATTACGAGTGATTTTTTTAAGTTTGCTTGCCATTTACTTTCCGGTTAAAATGTGTTATTATAGTAATATACGAAAATTGTAAGGATTCGTATATTTTACGTATTTTTGTAGTTCTTAACACAAGGGAAATTCTCTTGTGTTTTTTGTCGTTCAAAGAAAGGAGAAGAAAAATATGAACGGAGAAAAAAAGAACTTTGTTGTAGGGATTTATCCTCGAGTCAGTACAGATGATCAGTCAAGATTTGGTTTTAGTTTAGATGAGCAAGAAGAAAGTCTTAGAAGATTGTGTGATTATAAAGGTTATAAGATTTATAAAGTCTATCGTGAAGAAGGAGTTTCTGCTAAAAGTATGAATCGACCTAAGTTTAAAGAAATGATACAAGATATGAAAGATGGGAAGATAAATAAAATACTTGTTTATAAGCTAGATAGACTAACTCGTTCTATACAAGATTTAGAAACAATTTGTAAAATTTTGGAAGAATATCATTGTGATTTAGAAAGTGATTGCGAAGAAATTAACACTTCTACTCCAATTGGCGTATTCTTTATGAGAATGACTACTATACTTGCTCAGTTAGAAATTGAAAGGACTTCGGAAAGAACGAAGTTTGGTTTAATGGGAGCAGCGAAAAAAGGACACGTTCCTCGTGCATAATGACACCTCATTATTTTTATCACTATTACCTTTGTTATTACTAGAGTTTTTTGATATTTCAAATTTGTATTCTTTGCCTGTTTTTAGAACAAATCTTGCTACTCTAGGTAGTTTATTACCATCTTCATCATAATCTCCTACAATGATACATTCTATCATATTCTCAAATGCCTCACGATTAAATTTCTTTAAAGTAGATGGGTAGTTATCAAAATACTCATCTATTTCTTTTATTTGTTTAGATAACCCTTTATTTTCATCAAGAATTTTCTCATATTCAGTTATCTTACTTTTAATACTATTTAGTTGATTTAATAATTCACGTTCTTTTTGGATAAACATTTCTTTTCTATCAATATCATCATCAAGTTCCATATCAATGATTTTTGATAATCGTTGCTCAATGGTTTCTTTTTCTTTCAGCAAGTTATTTAATTTATCTTGATAATCATTATCACTTAAAACATCTTTGATTGCTTTGATTAAGGCTTGTTTCGTTTTATGTTTATTTTTGATAATGTCGTTATAAATCATAACAAAGGTTTCTTCTAACTTAGTTTCACTAATACCTACTGAATCAGGACAAACATCAGAATGTTCTCTCTTTTTAAAACAAGTCCAATAATAATTATAAGTTGGTCGTTTTTTAGAATAAGAGCTTTGTCTTCTACAAAAATTAGTTCCACAAAAAGCACATTTGATTTTACCACTAAAAGCATATTTTCTTGTTTCTCTGCTTTTGTAATCATTCTTATTAAAAGTTATACCCTCATATCTCTTTTTAGAAATTTCTTGTACTTTATCCCAAACTTCTCTTGAAATAATAGGTGTATGATGATCCTTAACATAATATTTTTCTCTTTCACCTTTATTTCTTACAGTTTTATGAGTGATAGGACTTACTGTATATGATTTATTTTGTAATAAATCACCAACATACTTTTCTTGATGTATCATATTGCTAATAGAAGAAGTAGACCACCTAGCACCTGTATAACTAGGAATTTTCATCTCTTCAAGTTTATTAGCAATTCTTCTACAACCAAGTCCCTCTATATACCAATTAAAAATCATTTTAACAACTTCTGCCTGTTCTTCGTTTATCTCTAATTGTTTTGTTTCTTTATTCCAGTCATAACCATAACAATCAGGACTTCCAACGTATTCTCCACGTTTCATCATAGCTTTTAAACCTAATTTAACATTTTGAGAAGTGGATTCACTTTCAGCTTGAGCAAAAGCACTATAAAGAGTTAAAAACATTTCACTATCTAAATCAATTGTATGAATATTTTCTTTTTCAAAATAGACATCAACTTTCTTATCTCGTAATTCTCTACAATATTTTAGAGTATCTAAAGTATTTCTAGCAAATCTTGAGATAGACTTGGCTAAAATAATGTCTATTTTGCCATTTAAAGCATCATCTATCATTCGTTGGAACTCAGTCCTATTTTTAACTTGAGTACCACTAATACCCTCATCAGCATATATTCCTACAAACTCCCAATCAGGATTTGATTTAATCTTTTCAGTATAATATTTAATTTGTGAATTATAACTTGTAATTTGTTCTTCATCATCTGTACTTACTCGACCATAAGCACAAACTCTTTTCTTTTTATTTGCAATAGTAATATTATTATTTTTTTCTTTGAGATTAGCAGCTATAATCTCAACTTGTGCCATTTATACCTCACTTTCTTTATTTCAATTTCATTTTGAACTACTGCTTCGTTCTACAAACATTATATCTTATTTTAAAATTTATTTACATGATATTATTCTATAATATTTTACTTTTTGTAATATCACAAATTTTAATAAAATAAATTTAAAGACCAGATAAATTTGATATTCATACCAATATACTGGAATATTTTAATAATTACCATCCATAATATTTACAATACCAGAGTCTGCATTTACTTCAACAAACATTCCATCCCTTAACATTGAAGTTGCATTTTTACAACCAACAATACAAGGAACCTTTAATTCTCTAGCAATAATGGCAGCATGACAAGTAATACCTCCTTCATCTGTTACAATGGCAGCGGCACTTTTCAATATTGGAGTAAATTTAGGAGTTGTCATAGTAGTAACTAAAATATCCCCTTCTTTAAATTTTTCAAAATCTTCTTTTTTAAATACTTGACATACTTTTCCCTTTGCAACGCCACTATAAGCAACATTTCCTTTTACTACATTTTGTCCTTGTTCCATTTCTATTGTAATATTATTTTTTTCTAGCCACTCATTATATTCTTCCATCCATTCGAATTGACCATTAAAATAAATATAACCTTTTTTTCTTTCTTCTACTATATTTTTAGATGGCAATTGATTATCAAAAATTTCATGAATCAATAAATACTTTAAATCCTCTTTATACTCTTCTGGTAAGTGGTTCTTCGCTTTCATTAATAAATATTCATCTGCTTTATAAAGGATATAATCATAATGATTTCTAAAATCAATTAATAAAGATTTTATTTCAGGAGATATATTTTCAAATCTTCCAGCTAAATTTCCTAAACTTGTAAAAGGATATATTATAAGCATATTTTCAATAAAAACTTTATATTTGAAGTTTTTATCAGTATCCACTACTTGATTTAAATATTTACAAGAATCTAGTACCTTTTCATACATTCTTTTTATTTTATCTAGATCTAAATCCATATAATAATAAATATTACTTGGTTCTTCTTCTAAATTTGTATCATTATAATAAATATTTACAATATCTTTTTCCCTATCATAGATAAATAGGGGGTTAAAATAGTACAAATCTCTTGTTAGAGATTTTATGCCTTCATATTCTCCTTGATAATATATTTCTATTTCGATTAAAGATTTCTCTCTAGAAATCACTTTTTTATAAGGAATTTTATGAAAATTAAAGGCGGTTATAGGTCTTGTTTGAACAATATAAATGTGCTTCTTAGCAATACACCATTCTATATCAACAGGTACTCCAAAAATTTTCTCTATATTTAGCACACAAGATTCTAACTTGGCAATCCATTGATCAGATAGTTTAACATTTCCTAGTGATGAATCACATCTACTTGTTTGTCTTCTTACCATAAAATAGGAAGGAGTAACACTTCCAGAAACCAATTGTTCTCCTAGTCCTTCCACAGCTTCAATTACTGAATAATTTTTACTATTCATGGTTGGGTCTAGTGAAAAAGCTACACCAGCATATTCAGCAGCAATCATATCTTGGATAATTATATTCATTGAAACAGAATAACCGTTATCGTTATAAGAAACAACATTATCTTCATATAAAGATTTCCAACAATTCTTGATGGCATGCATTAAATCATCTTTTTCCACATTTAAAAATGATTCATATTGTCCTGCAAAGGATTTCTCTTTTCCATCTTCATTAGTTGCAGAAGATCTTACAGCAACTTTTGTAAACTGATATTGATCCCACATCCTGTTTACTTCTTCTATTAAATTACTAGGAAAGTCAGCACATTCAATTTTCTTTTTCATTTCATCATTAGATGTATAAATATCAATATTATTAAAATCTAAAAATTCTTGATAAGCATTTGATGTAAGAATAAAAAATTTAGGGACTGTTATATCATTATTTACTAATTTTAATAAAGAATTAGCTTTCCCACCAAAATGATATTTCTCTATTTTTTCATTGTGTTTAATAATATTTTTCATATTCTAATCACCTCATTTGTTTTTTTATTATTAGTCATTCAAACTCTCTATTCTATTTATATCATACCTTAATTCAAATAAAATGTAAAATCAATCCAAAAAAATGATACAACATATTTGTATCACTCTTTAATACGCTTTTATTATTAAACTCTTCTCTAATTCATCTAATCGATCAAATAAATTATTTAAAAATGTTATGACATAAATATGGGGTCTAATAATCAAACTATAAATTTTAAAATCAACTCCTCTGCTTTTCAAAGACAGCCTTATCATACCAGCCTCATCTATCAAAATTGGTATAAAAGCAAGAGAAATCGCTATCACTAAGGTTAAACTATCTATATCCACTTTCCATAGCTTTAAAGGATATACCATATAATGAAAAGCAATTCTTATCCTTGTAGGATTAAAGTAATACCCCATAATATAAGTATAATCAATAGCAAGAAATAATCGAAACCCTACTTTAAAAGAAGAAACAACATCACTAAATAATATATTACAAATAATGATAAATGAAATAAACAATATATTCTTTAAAAGGAATTTACCGTGTTTTTTTAAAGAAATTCCTACGATGAAAGAAATAATAAAATTAAATATCAATATAAGATCTAAAAAATATATATGATCAATGAAAAATAACCCAAAACTATATATAAAGAAAAATAGAAGAATGATAAAATAAATCAAATGTTACGCATTCTTTCTAGTATTTTTTCTTCATTTATATCGGAAATATCCTTCAAATTTAAGGTTGTTGCAACTTTCAATATAAATGGAATATCTAATTTATGTTTGGTTAAAATACTATTTTCTTTCACTATATCAGAAATGGTATATTGATAAACTTTCTGACAATCTATAATAACAACATCATCCACATATATTAGCTCATCCATATTATTAGTAATAAAAATAATTCCCATTTCTTTTTTTAAACTTTTTAGTAAATGATATATATCCTGTTTACCATGAATATCTAGCATAGATGTAGCCTCATCAAAAATAAGATAATCAGGATTTAAAGATAACTGGGAAGCAATCGCTACTCTTTGCTTTTGACCTCCTGATAAATGATAGGGATTCGCATCAATATAATCGATCATGCTTACCCTTTTCAAGCTTTCCTGAATAGTCTTAGATATTTTATTCTTAGACACCTTCATATTTTCTAAAGTAAATTTGATATCATCATATACTTTTGAAAATAATATTTGATTACTGGGATTTTGAAAGACCATTCCTATTTTCTTTCTAACTATTTTATTATTTGTTTTCTTATTTAATACTATATTATCTAAATAAATTTCCCCTTTTTTCGGAAATACTAATCCACTAATTATACTAGCTAAAGTAGATTTCCCACTTCCATTTGGTCCTATTATAAAGGTTATTTTTGACTTGTTTATATTTAAACAAATATTATCTAAAATAACCTTATCGTATTGAAAAGTTATATTTTCTAATTTAATCATAGGTAAGTTCTTTTAGTCTTTCTTCTAATATCTTACACAGTGAAATCATTGTAAATACTTTTATAGGGACCATAATGAGTTGTTTCAATATTCGAATTGGAAGTACAATTTTACTAGCACTTTGATTAATCATAATAATCCATATAGTATTCATCACTCCATTTAATATACCTGTTACAATAATCGTGCTGATAAGGAGTCTGGTAACAAAATTCCTATCCATCTTAAATTCTTTTCTATATAAAATCATTCCATAGATGAATCCTGTAAAAAAAGCTGTAATTGTAAATCCAAAAAAATAACTTCCCGTTGGAAACAACAAAGCTCCAATAATATCACTAATAACAGCAATCATAGTACTATATTTAGGACCTAAAATAATAGCTCCTAACATAATTGGTACAAAGGAAAAGCCAACTGTAATAATTGGAGTTCGAATAGATAAAATTCTTCCTAATACAACACTAGAGGCAATAAAAAGCGCACATAATAATATTCTCTTTGACTTGTTCATAAAAAAATCCTTTCTTTTCCGCGTGAAAAAACAAGGATTGATATCTTGTATAATTCATTAGCGGAATGCGAAAACAAATAAGCGAAATAAATTCTTGCCTCATAAACAACTTCCCGTCTTATGAGTCTTAACGATTTGTTTTCTACTCTAATATTTTGTTCATTTAAAGAAAAGAAGGATTTAGTAAAACTTTAGTCGATTGAATATTAGGCAAATACATTTCCTCATATCCATCACCTTCTAATTATATTATACACAAAAATGTAAAAATGTAAATATTTTATCTGTAATTCCTTTTTACATTATATGTTACTTTCAAATATTCTATAAATAATTTAAAAGTTCCTTAAAATCTGTATAGCCAAACTTTTTATTAAAATGTCCAGCACAATTAATAAGTATTTTTTTAGCTCCTAATTTACCTGCAAAATTTTCAGCATACTTTTGGGTACATAAGAATCATTATCTGCATCAATACAAATTACTTCTTCACGAAAATCCTGGATTTTTAGTAATTCATAATCCTCTAAATAGAATGATTGATATAAACTCATATCCTCATGAAATTCCAAATTATTAAACCTAGCAACCTTAATAATCTTTCTCACTTCTCATGTCTAACCTTCCTTATTTCACAATCTCATTTATTTTTCCAATGAACTCATTCTTTTCATCTGTTGTATAATATCCATCTATATGTCCTAATAAATTTCCTTGCTTAAAAATTAATAACGATGGTAATTCTTGAATATCATATTTTTTAATATTCTCACTACTTTCTGTTTTATAGTATAAAGTATCTTTAGGAAGTTCTTTTGTTAATTCCTTGATTGGAATCGATTTTAATAGACATTCTGCTAGATCTGGATTGTATACTTCAATGAGAGTAATACAATCTTTTTCTGTTTTTTTATCGATTTCATCTAACGAAATTGTAAAGAAATCCGATATTGCAACTGCACCATATCGATCAACAAACAAATCTTTCGTTGTTCTAGGATCATCTTCTATTTCTTTTCGCATCCTTTGATATTCTTCGTTGGTTCTTGCTACTTGAAATGCCCCAATAGGACATTCTTTTTCACATAAACCACATGAAATACATTTATTATTATCAATTTCAATGGTTTCTTTTTCTTCATTCCAAGACAACGCTCCTGTTGGACAAACTTCAATTCCTCCACACTCTTTAGCATTATCACATATTTTAAAATT
The DNA here is from genome assembly GCA_947570175.1 of uncultured Mycoplasmatota bacterium. Taxonomy (GTDB): domain Bacteria; phylum Bacillota_I; class Bacilli_A; order RF39; family UBA660; genus UMGS1271. The sequence continues at coordinate 26,159 of CANOTJ010000013.1, forward strand.
CACTAATACTGCCATATTTTAAAATTCCTTTCTATATACTTTATAACCAATATCCTCTACAACTTTTAAATTCTGTAACATTCCCGCTTTTTCTAAAATTTCATCAATTTGGTGAATCATCTCTTCTTTTTCTTCTAAATTAGCCGGTACTTTAATATCTGCCCACCAATCTAACATTTCTTCTTCTAATTCTTTTTGAGATTCAAATTGATCTTCATTAAATGTAAGACCACTTTCTAACAAACTATATCCATTTTCCCTCATAACCTCTGCAATCAATTCATTTGATTTTTGGATTCTATCACTATGATTTTCATTTGGATTAAATACTTTAAAAAGTTCATTGGTAATCGCACTTTCTGTTGGTTCAACAAAAACAATTGTATTACTAACACGAATCATCTCTTGTAAGATTCTTCTTTTTAATTCTAAATCTATACTATAGACTGCTCCACTTAAATCAAATTCGTGAAAACTTGTATTTAATAATACATCAAAACTTTTATCTTCAAATTGCATATGTTCTGCATCCATTAATAATAAACGAATATTATTATAATCTTTCAAATTTTCTTTAGCAATCTCCATAAATTCTTTTGATACATCAATAGCTGTCACATTTTTCGCAAAACTAGCTAAAACTTTTGTATACTTTCCATTAGAAAATCCTTGCTCTAAAGCATTTTCTACCTGAAGATATTCTTCTAAATCTTCCCACATTTCCTGTAATGATTTCATTTTTATTCCTCCTTTATAAAACCTTTTCCATAACAAATGATGGCGCCCCATCGACTGTTTCTTCACAGATATAATTTGTTTTTACAAAACCATTTTTTTCATGAAACTTTATTGCCTTTTCATTTTGTTTTTTTACCCAAAGACAACAAATAGAATAACCTAATTCTTTTAAACGGCTACATGCAAAACTTTCTGCCTCTGTTCCAATTTTCAAATGTTGAAATTCTTTTTTTATATGAAGTGTTCGAAACTCCCCTATTTTTTGCATATCTTCTTTATAATTATCTTCTGGGCTTCCTAATTCTAAAATTCCAACTACCTCTTGTTCATATTCTATCATATATAATTCAAATGAAGAATCTTTGATATAATTTTCAAAATTGTTTGTAAGTTTTTCTATGTTAAATTCATCATCAATGTGTTCAATTGAAACGTACTTTCCATATGTATCTTTCCAAGATTGATTTAACAAATTGGCATAAACAGAAGCATCACTTATAGTGGCTTTTCTAAAATTTATCATTTCTTCCTCCTCAACATTCCTACAATATTAATTAATCTTTTTACAAAAAAATCAATTTCTTCTTTGGTATTATATTTTCCTAAACTAATTCGAATAGGACTATATTCCTCTAAATTAGCATGACAAGCCGTTAATACATGAGATGGTTCAGCCAATTTAGAATTACAAGCAGAACCAGTTGAAACATAAATATTAAAAGATTCTAACATCAGTAACAATTCATCCGCTTGAACACCTTGAAATGCTATATTTGAAGTATTGGGAAGGCGATTATCAAAATCACCATAAATCATAACATCATCGATATGATTTTGAATTTCTGTTTCCATATAATCTCTTAATTGTTTTAATTGATCATTGGTCTCTCTATCCTTTAATAATAATTCAACCGCTTTTCCTAGTCCTATTATATAGGCAACATTTTCAGTACCACCGCGTCGATTATCCTCTTGATGTCCAAAAATTAAGGGAATAAAAGGAATTCCACTTCGAACATATAATACCCCTATTCCTTTTGGAGCATTTATTTTATGACCAGATAAAGAAAGCGTATCAATATTCATCTCTTGAACGTCAACAGGTACTTTTCCGATTGCTTGAACAGAATCACAATGAAATAAAATATGATGCTCTTTTGCAATTTTTCCAATTTCTTTAATCGGATAAATATTTCCAAGTTCATTATTTGCCATCATTATCGCAATTAGGCAAGTATCTTCAGTGATACTTTTTTTAAGCTCTTCTAAATCTATTCTGCCATATGAATCAACTGATAAATAAGTAATCATATAGCCTATACTTTCAAGATATCTCATAGTTTCCATAATAGAAGCATGTTCCACTTTCGTTGTAATGATATGTTTTTTATTGGAATTCATTCTAATTGCATTCATAATAGCTGTAACATTACTTTCGCTTGCACAACTTGTAAAAATAATTTCATTTTCTTTAGCATGTAATAACTGTGCGATATTTTCTCTCACTTTCATAATTTCATTTTTTACGTCTTTTCCAAAAGAATAAGTACTACTAGGATTACCATATTGTTCTTTTAAATAAGGCAACATAGCATCTAAAACTTTTTCATCACATTTTGTTGTTGCATTATTATCTAAGTATATTTTTTGACTCATTTATTTTCTCCCCTTAACTATAAAACTTAATAAAATTATATCACATTTTAGGATCATTTTAGAATTTTAATATTATAAAATTAAATTGTTTCTTTGTATACTATAATATATTCCCAAAAGTCACAAAAAAAGATGATTAATTATTTTCATCTAATTCTTTTGTGACTATGTGATTTAGAAAAATAAGATATAATGTGTCATCCCTTACTTATCTATTACACAACTACTTATAGTTTTTATAAGGATTTTGTTTCCAGTAATCTAAAATCAACTTATCCCTTAAAACAATTGATTTTTTTGTAATTAATGGTCTATAAAATTCATTATTTAATGATCTTGTCTCTAATAGGCTCTTATTGATTAATTGAATAACTTCATTCAAAGCATAAAATTTCAATTCGAAGCCTTCTTCTTCATCTTTTTTATCTGGAAGGGGATTTGCTACTAATACTCCTTTTGATAAATAATATATCTCTGTAAATACAACTTCAGCGACAGGATCACTTGGCTTTATTTCCACGTTCTCTCCGATATGATAAAAGTCTGAAATATTACCAAGATATCCTGTCATTTGTAATAAAATTTCCCTTACTTGATGGAGGATATTTCTACTAGGCTCAATTGATCGCGCTGGTAGTTTTATTTCCTTAGTATTTTGATATGATTCGATAGCATATTTTCCATCTTCTCGAGCAAAGATAATACTTGCCCTATAACGTATTTTAGGATTCTTAGATATCTTATTACTATCAATTAAATCGTCTACATTTAATTTAGGAAAATATTGTGATACAACGTTAGGCGTTATAATTTGAAAGAAAAAATCTTTCTTTGCAAAATCTTTTTCCTGACTATTTATATTAAATAGAAAATCATTTTCCGAAGAACTTTTATAGATAATAATTTCGCTATTCTTTGGAAGATAGGAAGCCACTTCTTCTGGGTATAATGAGTTCTTACTTAAAAGCATTTCAAATATTTTAGAAACACCTCCATGGGAAACAATTAAAACTGTTTTATTTTTATAGGCTCTCAATAATTTTCCAAAAATAAAATAAACGATTGGCCACGCAAAGTTGAAAAAATTTTCTACATTTAATGGATTACTGTAATCCCAAACAATATCGTAGTTAAAGGTTTTTTTATTACGTCCCTCATATAATGCATAATCTCTTTCAATTAAAGCGTCTTCATATATAACTGGTATATCTTTTTTCCTTAAATCATTTATAATCTGCATCGTTTGTTTCGCTCTATTTAGTGGAGAACAAAATGCAACATCAATTTTTTTATCTTTTAGTTTTTCTGCCATCTTTTCAGCATGAGTAATTCCTTCTTCACTTAACGGAATATCAACATTACCTTGCATTTTTTTCTTTTTATTCCAAGCAGTTTGACCATGTCTTACAAACAAAATTTCCATTTTATCACTTTTTCTATCAATATATTAATTATAATATCATAATTAACTTATACTTTCAACATTCAAATTTTTTATTTCTCGTCTGCATTTTCTAGAGAACTACAAATGTTTTATCGTGTTTCAGCAGCATGATTATTGTCTATATAATAACTACCCCATCTTCCAACATATTTTGATCTCATTCCTAAAAAGTACCTTATTTTTCGGAATTTTTTATTTCACAGTGTAATTTATTTATCAAACATTTAAAAATAATCGTTAAATCAAAATGAAGTGCACAAATAAGTGTATAACAGTAAAAAAGTGCAATT
>CANOTJ010000014.1 GCA_947570175.1 uncultured Mycoplasmatota bacterium
TACAGTACAATCCCAATCTAATAAAAGTAAAAAGGATACTTTTAAATTGAAAGTTGTAGATCCTTTAGATGCTAAGAGAAATGAAGTAGTTGCTTATGCCAAGAAGTTTGTTGGAAATCCTTATGTGTATGGTGGTTCAAGTCTTACAAAAGGAATAGATTGTTCAGGATTTACAATGAAGGTTTATAAAAAATTTGGATATAGTTTACCACATTCTAGTACATCGCAAAGAACAGTGGGAAAGAAAGTCTCTAGCTTATCCGAAGCAAAACCAGGTGATATTATTTGTTATAATGGACATGTAGCAATGTATATAGGAAATAATAAAATAGTGCACGCTTCTAATCCACAACCATATCCTAAGGGAGGAATTAAAATATCGTCTCCACCAAATTATCGACCTATTGTAGCAATTCGAAGAATTATTAATTGACAATTATTTAGATAAAGTTTATAATCAAATAAAAGCAATGAACAAGAGGAGTATATATGATATTCTTTTAAGAGAATTAGTGGTTGGTGCAAACTAATAGGAAGTCATATAGAAGGTAGCTTGGGAGCTGAATTCTTGAAAGTAAGTAGAGAATTTCGTAAATATGCGTTAAATAATAGAGGTAATCGTTTGATTATAAATTAAGGTGGTACCACGTTATTCACGTCCTTATTGGATGTGAATTTTTTTATTTATAAGGAAATTTCTTTTTTGTGGAGGGAATATGAGAATATATAGAGATTTTTTTAATCAATATTTTAAAAAATTTGATATCCATGATAAGGACATCCTTGGTAAATTTCATCATACTTATCGAGTTATGGAATATTCTAAATTGATTGCGGATTCTTTAAAATTAAATTTGGAGGATCAAACAATATGTCAAATAATTGGTTTATTTCATGATATTGGAAGATTCGAACAATGGACAAATTATCATACATATGAAGATGCAAAGAGTATTGATCATGGAGATTTATCGGCTGATATCATACAAAGAGAGGGAATTTTAAAAGAGTTCCAAAAAGAGAATCAAAAAATTATTTTATCAGCAATCCGTTTTCATAATAAAAAAACAATTGCTTCCAACTTATCAGATAGAAAGGAGATGTTTTGTAAAATTATAAGGGATGCTGATAAAATCGATATTCTTTTAGAACAGAATAGAATTATAAAAGAAAAGGCGGAACATCTGCCTGAAACCTGTTTGAAGGATTTGTATCAAAGGCAATTATGTACTACTGTTGATTTTTCCAGTGATATAGAATTATTATTACGTAGTATTGGATTTGTCTTTGATTTCAATTATACTTATTCCTTGGAATTTATACAGAATAAGAAGATTATAGAGAATAAATTTCAATTATTAAAGAATTGTATAACGGATACTAAACAAGTAGAAGAATTAGAACAATTTGTGAGATTATATATAAAGGAGAGATTACATGTTAGATAAAAAATATAATGCAAAAGAAAAAGAAAATAAATGGTTAAAATATTGGAGAGAACATAAAGTTTATGAATTTCATCCTGATCAAAGAGAAGTATTTTCTATTGATACTCCACCACCTACAGTAAATGGGAAAATTCATATCGGTCATATTTTTTCTTATTCACAAACTGAAATGATTGCTAGATATAAAAGACTTAGAGGATATAATATTTTCTATCCATTTGGATTTGATGATAATGGTCTTCCAAGTGAACGTCTAGTAGAAAAAGAACAAGGAAAAAAGGCTCATGAAATAGGAAGAGAAGAATTTTCTAAATTATGTTATAAAACAACAGATAAATATGAAGAAGAATTTCAAAAATTATTTAGTAAAATGGGTGTTAGTACAGATTGGAATATCCATTATAAAACAGTAAGCCCATCTACCATTAAAATTAGTCAAACTTCTTTCTTAGACTTAATAGATAAAGGTCATTGCTATCATAAAAAGAGTCCTGCTCTTTGGTGTAATGAATGTTTAACATCTATTGCTCAAGCCGAATTAGAAACAAAGACTGTTCAAACAACTTTTAATTATATTCAATTTAAAACAGTAGAGGACGAAGAAGAATTTACGATTGCAACGACAAGACCAGAATTGTTGCCTGCTATTGTCTGTGTTTTTGTAAATCCAAATGATGAAAAACATCAATCGTTAATTGGAAAAACTGCTCATATTCCAGTTATTGATGTAGAAGTTCCTATTATGGCAGATGAAAAAGTTGCAATTGATAAAGGTACTGGTGTTGTTATGTGTTGTACCTTTGGAGATCAAACAGATATTGAATGGTGGAAAAAGTATCATTTACCACTGAAATATATTTTTACAGATAATGGAAGAATTATCGATTCTGTTCCCAATTATGGTGGAATGAAAATTAAGGAAGCAAGAAAACAAATTATTGAGGATTTACAAGCTGGTGGTTTTGTTGTTAAAATTGAAGAATTGGAACATGAGGTACAAACTCATGAAAGATGTGGAAAAGAAGTAGAATATTCTGTCATGCAACAATGGTTTATCGATATTATGAGCCATAAAGAGGATTTCTTAAAGATCGGAAATGAGATTCATTGGCATCCAGATTATATGCATAATCGTTATAATGAATGGGTAGAAAACATTATGTGGGATTGGTGTATTTCCCGTCAAAGATATTTTGGAGTACCATTTCCAGTTTGGTATTGTAAAGAATGTGGTGAACCTGTTTTTGCGCGTACTATTGATTTACCCGTGAATCCATTAACTGATAAACCTCCTGTTGAATGTTGTTCCAAATGTGGATGTAAGGAATTTTTACCTGAAACAGATGTCATGGATACATGGGCAACATCCTCTATAACACCTTTAATTAATATGCGTTATGGAGAAGAAAAGAATTTTGAGTCTTTCTTAAAACCAATGAGTATTCGAACAAATGCGTCTGATATTATTAGAACATGGGATTTTTATACGATTGTTAAGAGTTTCTATCATTTTGGCATAAAACCTTGGGAAAATGTAATGATTTCTGGATTTGTCATGGCAAATAAAGGCGAAAAAATTAGTAAATCAAAAGGAAATAGTAAAGTAGAACCTCTTGATTTAATAGAACAATATCCTGCGGATGTCATCCGTTATTGGGCAGGTTCTGGAAGACTTGGTACAGATATTGTATTTAGTGATGAAACACTTCTTAGAGGACGTAAATTAATCAATAAATTATGGAATGTTTCTAAATTTATAGAGATGCATTTACAAGATTATGAAGATAGAAAATTGGATCATTTTGAATATATCGATAAATGGATTATTGGTAGTTTCCAAGAAATGGAAAAGGGGTTTATCAAATATCTTGATGAATTTGAGGTGGGTTTAGCTTTAAATACTCTTGAAAAATTTTTCTGGAATTTTTGTGATAACTATATTGAAATTGTAAAACATCGTTTATATCGACCAGAGGAATTTGGAGAAGAGGCAAGATATTCTGGACAAAAAACAGTATATATACTACTTTATAAATTATTACAAGATTTTAGTATTTTCTTTCCATTTATAACAGAAGAAATATATCAAGAATTATATCATGATCAATTATCTATTCATTTAACACAAATAGAGTTATTTGATTTTGATTTTTCAAAAGAAGTAAAAAATGGAAATATGATGATTGATATTATTGGAAAAGCAAGAGGAGAAAAAACCAATCATAATGTGTCTTTAAAAACACCAATTCGAGAATTAAAATTAAATGTTTCAAAAGAGTTAAAAGAGGCAATTTTGGAATCAATGAAAGATTTTAAAGCAACTTTATTTATTCAAAAATTAGAAATAGAAGATCAAGAGGAAGAATATAATATTGAAAAAATTGAATTAGAATTAGAAGAATAATTTAAAATTAAAAATAGAAAGATTGTATAAAATAATTCGTATGGTTTATAATATAGATAGAAATCATGGAGATATATAGTGATTTACATTTTGTGTAAAGAAAAAGAAATTTTTGGAAATTTTGTTGACTATTGTAGAAATAATTGATATATTTATAGTGAACGTAGGATAGAGGAGGAAGAAATATGAAAATGAACAAAAAAGGTTTTACACTAGTTGAATTACTAGCTGTAATCGTAATTTTAGCTATTATTGCATTAATCGCAACACCAATTATTTTAGGAGTTATTGATGATGCTAGAAAGGGAGCTGCAAAGTCAAGTGCCTTAGGATTTGTTGATGCAGTGGAAAAGTCAATTGCTTTAAAAATGGTATCTGATACTAATGCTAGTATTCCAGCAAGCATTGGAACTGCGGAAATTTCTAGTATTAAAGTAAAAGGAGATAAACCTACAGCTGTTAATTTATCACTTGATTCAGCTGGATCTGTTACATCTGGAACGATTACTGTTAGTGGCTATACAGTTACTTTTAATGAGGGTAAAGTATCTGGAGAACCAACAAAGGCATCAGTATCAAGTTAATAAAAATCGGTTATTCCGATTTTTTTCTTTCTTTTTTTCTTTTTTTTGTATATAATAGTTTTATATTGTAGAAAGTTGTGATGATATGAAAAAGAATATAATAAACTATCTATTGGCTTTTATCCTTCCATTTATAGTGTTATTATTAATCTTTTTATGTCAAAATATGGTTTTTCAAAGAACGATTTTTGTTAGTGATATGCAGGGCCAATATATATCATTATTTCAATATTTAAAAAATATTCCAAGTTCAATAGATTCTATTTTCTATTCTTTTTCAAAAGGACTTGGTGGAGGAATGCTTGGAACAATTGCTTATTATTTAGCAAGTCCATTGAATTTTCTTGTATATTTATTTGGTAAAACCAATTTGAATTTCGCTTTACTTAGTATTTTATTAATAAAAATAGGTTTATGCGGTTTATTTATGAATTTATTTTTAAGAAAAATTTTCCCAAGATGTTCTACTAAATATTGTTTACTATTATCCTCTTGTTATGCTTTAATGAGTTATAATATTGCTTATTATTTTCATTTGATGTGGCTAGATGGTGTTTATTTAATACCCTTGATTATGCTTGGAATTGTTCATATTACAGAAGGAAAAAGCGGATTATTATATGGAATTACCTTGTTTTTTGCTATCTTATCTAATTATTATATTGGTTATATGATTTGTATGTTTTCTTTTCTCTTTTTACTATACAATCTTTTACTTCAATATCAATGGAAAAAAGATAAAAAGAAAATTTTAAGGATTGTTATTAAGTTTATTATGATTTCTATTTTAAGTGCATCTATGACATGTTTTTTACTAATACCAACAATACTAGAATTGATGAATACAACAAAGGTTACTGGAAATGGTATTTTTCAAAATATACATATTTCCTATAATTTATTTCAAACTCTACAAAATATGTTATTTACAAATTATGGAATTGATAATATCTTAAATGATCAAAATACTCCTTTAATTTACTTTGGAATTATTAATGTGATTTTAGTATTATTTTATTTTATGAACTCTGGTATTTCAAAAAAGGAAAAGTTCATTTCATTTTTCTTCTTTTTAATTTTTATTTTTAGTTTTTCAATTAGTATCATCAATTATATTTGGCATGGATTTCATGCTCCAAATTGTTTTAATTATCGTTATACTTTTCTATTTGTATTTTTCTGTATATACTTATCTTGCAAATCCATTATGCATTTAAAAACTGTTAAAAAAGAAGTTTATTTATTTTCTTTTCTTATTTTAGAAATCATGACCTTGTATAGTATTATTTTTGTAAATAATTATTTTATTTATATCAATTTAGGGCTCTCTGTTTTTTATTTACTGATTCTTTATTTATCAATCCATTATCCAGATAAAAATCAAATAAAGCAATTCCAAACTTTTTTAGTTATTTTAGTGTTATCAGAGTTATTTGTAAATGGTTTTTTAACTATTCGAGGATATGGATTATATTCCAATCAAGAGTATAAAGATAATTTAAAAGTAGTCTCTTCAAAAATGAAGAAACTAAGTCCTGATAATCGGTCTTTCTATCGGATAGAAAGAGATACTCGCTATACCTATTTGGATTCATTTTTCTATCAAATCCCTAATGCTTCTATTTTTTTATCTACTGTAGAATCTAGTAGTTATCAATTTATGAAGAATGTAGGCATTCATATGCAATCTAATTCTTATCAATATAGTTTAGGAAATACAAGATTGTTAGATTGTATTTTAGGAATTCAATATTTTATTACTTCTGAATCTAATTATTATGATTACAAAACGGTTGATCAATTTAAATTTTCTCCATTTTCTCAACTTTTGTATGATATTAAAATAAGTAAATATCAAGTATTTCAAAATCCATATTCTTTAAATATAGGTTTTATGATTTCAGATCAATCTTTGGATTTTATAAAACAACTGAAAAACAATCAGGTTCTGGATCATTTAAGTTTTCAAAATACAATTGCCCAAACAATGATTGGTGCGAAAATAAAAATATTTAAAAATATTCCATATCAAAAAGTGAATCAAGATGAATATGAATTACAAATTATGAATTCTAATGATGTTTATTTATCTTTTTACAGTAATATCTTAGGAAATGATACAATGGATATTTATATCAATGATAAACATTATAAAGAATTAACGGAGGCAAACCAAGCAACATTAAAAATTAAAAATACTTATCAAGTAGGGGATACCGTTACCATAAAATTTGTAAGAAAGGGAAACTTTGTTTTAGAAAATGATATACATCCTTATTATTTTGATGAAGGAGAATTTCAAAAATTTTACCATAAAGTAAAAAAGGATCAACTACAAATTATTTCTTTTAAAAACACGAATATAGAAGCAAATATTCAAGTAGATAAGACTCCTATTTTATTTACTTCTATTCCATATGATAAAGGTTGGCGTGTATATGTAGATGGCAAAAAAAAGAAAACGATTTTATTGTATGATGAATTTTTAGGCGTAAAATTAAAAAAAGGAACTCATAAAATTGAATTTCGCTATCATCCTATAGGTTTTAATATTGGACTTATTATATCTAGTTGTTCCTTTGTTTTATTTATATTTTATTTTGTTTTAGAAAATAAAAGGAAAAAATGCTTTAAAAAATAAGCATTTTTTCTTTCAATGTTTTTGGTTTTATGATAAAATAATTTTAAGGTGAAAAGTGAAGGAGGTATTATCATGAGTCAGAATGTTTTACCAGCCGACACTTTTTTTGTAATTAATAAAACGGTTTTAAATGAATATGACCGAAAATTAATTGTTATGCTTTACCAACCAATCATTGGAACAGTTTCAACTAGTCTTTATTTTACCCTTTGGTCGTACTTAGATAAAAATGAAATTATGTCTGTAGATTGGACTCATCATCATTTGATGACGAATATGCGTATTAAACTGAATGATATCGAATGTGCAAGGGAAAAATTAGAAGCAATTGGATTATTAAAAACTTATTTAAAAAAGGGAAATATTAATCATTATGTTTATGAAATGTTCTCTCCTTTATCAGCAGCTGAATTTCTGAATAATCCAATTTTAGGAACTACTTTATACAATAATGTGGGATCAAGTGAGTATGATAAAATCATTGAATATTTTCGAATTCCTCATATTTATTTAAAAGAATATGAAGAAATTACGCATAGTTTTTCTGAAGTATTTGAATCTACTAATATTTCTAGTTTTGAAAATATGATTGAGGATATTCGAAAAAATACAGTAAATCAAATTCATGTCATTTCAAAAATCGATATTGATAATATTGTCTCTATGATTCCAGAGGAAATGTTAAATCCTAAGTCTTTAACAAAAGACACAAGAAATTTTCTTCATAAATTATCCTTTATTTATAACTTTGATGATGAAAGAATGAGCGAATTAATTCGCAATTCATTAAATGAAAGGAAAGGAATTAATAAAAATTTATTAAAGGAGAATGCAAGACGTTTTTATCAATTTGAAAATAGTGGGAAACTTCCTAGTTTAATTTATCGTAATCAACCAGAATATCTTCGAAAACCAGTCGGGGACAGTAGTAAAAAAGCTCAAATTATTTATCAATTTGAAACAACAAGTCCTTATGATTTTTTATGTGGAAAGTATAATGGCTCTAGACCTTCGAAAAAAGATTTAGAAGTATTAGAATATCTTCTTCTGGATATGAATCTTAAACCAGGAGTAGTAAATGTTTTAATTGATTATGTACTAAAAATAAATAACAATAAATTAACTCGTAACTTTATAGAAGTGATTGCCAGTCAGTGGGCAAAAAGTAAGATAGAGACAGTAGAAGCGGCTATGAATCTTGCTGAAAAAGAATATAAAAGTAGAAAAAAATATAAAACAAAACAAAAAGAGATTCAACCTGAATGGTTTAATAAAGAAATAGAAGTACAGAAGCCAAACGAAGAAAATCGTAAAAAAATGCAAGATCTATTAAAAGAATTTAAGTAGGTGAGGTATGAATCAGATAAAAAATGGATTAAAAAAATATATCAAAGAGGATATTCATGTATCTTTATTAACAGAGTGGAATAAAGCATTAGAAAATAAAGAATTTCAAGAATTTGTTCGGCATTTTCATTCTTCTTGGGAGATTTTATCAAAATATACTTCTTCCTTAGAGGATAGTTTTGTAGAATTTGAACACTGTAAGAAATGTAAAGGACTTGCTATGTGTAAGAATCGGGTTAGAGGATATGCCTATTTACCGAAAGAAAATCATGAAAGATTAGAATTTAATTATAAGGCTTGTAAGTACACAGAAAAGTATAAAAAAGAAACCAAATATTTAGAGAATATAGAGAGTTTTGATATTCCGAAAGAAATTAAAGAAGCAAAAATGAAAGATATTTTTCTAGACTATGAACAACGATTTGAAGTAATTAAATGGTTAAATGATTTTATTAAAGATTATCCCAAGAATCATAATCAAAAAGGAATTTATTTATATGGGAACTTTGGTTGTGGGAAAACCTATTTAATTTCCGCTGCTTTTAATGAATTAGCTAAAAAAGGGTATAAAAGTGCGATTATATTTTGGCCTGAATATCTAAGAAGTTTAAAGAGTTCTTTTGGAAATGATTTCAAAGAAAGAATGGAACATATTAAAAAAGTGCCACTTTTATTAATTGATGATATTGGAGCAGAAAATACTACTGCATGGGTAAGGGATGAAATATTTTGCCCTTTAATTCAATATCGAATGCAAGAAAAACTTCCAACTTTCTTTACATCTAATTTAGATTTAGAAGCATTAGAACAACATTTTAGTATTACAAAAGATGGAGTTGAGAAGCTAAAAGCAAGAAGAATCATTGAACGAATTCGGCAATTAACAGAATTACGAGAAATGGTTAGTAAAAATTTAAGAAATTAAAAAGTACGTAGGGGGATTTTATGAATTTAGATGAAAAAATGAAACAGTTTAAAAAAGAAATTATCAATGCAAAAAACATTCAACATGTTCATTACATCATTGAAAGATATTCCAATAGTAACCTTAGTTTACGAAAAAAGAAGAAATTATTTTATTTGACCTTACAAGAAATAAAAAAAGAAAGAAAAAATAAACGAGGGGAATATTTAAAGAATAAACAAGAATTAAAACAATTTGAAAAAGCAGAATTATTGAAAGAAGAAGCATTTTTAAAAGAAAAAGTTCGAATATTGAAGTTATATTGTGAAGAAATTCGAATTCATCAGAAAACAGAAAGTTATAAGTTAGAACATATTCGTGAAGCTATGAATCCAAAAAGCAAATCAACACAACAACAAGAATCTTTTTCTGATTTATCCATAGATGATATTTTTGATATTCATAATCCAATAAGTAAATATTATCTTTCTTGTATGAAGAAAAAAGAGAAATTCGTAATTGAAGATTTAGAAGAATTTTTACTTGCTTATAAATATTTTGTCCGTCATTATAATTTGTTAGAATATCATGAAGTGATTATGCAATATACGAATCAGCTTTTAGAACAACTTAGTACTTTAGAGGAAGAGAGATTCATTATAGAAGTAACATCTATTATTGATAATATTAAATATAAAAAGGCAGAATATAAAGATAAAGAGAATTTAAATGTAAAGTTGGAAAAAGAAATATTAAAACAAATTAAGAAAACATTTTATAAACCATATAAGAATATTAAAAAAGTAAAAGATTTTCATGATTACCGCATAGATATTTTAGAATATTTAATATATCATGAAGGAAACTATTACCACATAAAAAAATTAATTGACTATATTCCTGAAATGATAAATTTACGTTCGAAAGAAGATGAATATCTCTTTAAAAACTCGATGTTTATAGAAAAAAGTAATCAAAAAGATGAGCACATATTAGTTAAAATCATTAAATTATTTGCATATCATTTAGAAGTTGAATTACGAAGTCAAGATTCCAATTTTATTAATCGCGATTATTATAAAAAATTATATTTTTTATTACATAGAAAACCTATTTCTTTAACAGAAGAGGATCAAAAAGAAATAGATGATACGTTAGACCGTTTATTCAGTCATTTGAAAAACAATCGTTATGAAGAAAAACGCAAAACAAAAGCAATGATGGATATTTTAGAAATTCGAGAGAATATAAATTCTACAAAAGAAAATGGGAAGAAAGTAATACAGGATCAATTGGAAAATGAGATTGCTTTTTTAGAATATAGAAAAGAAAAGTCACTGCAAGAAGAAACCAGAGCCAATCTAACTAGCAAGTATTTATCTGATGTCCATGATAAAGTAGAGTCTATAAAACAACAGAATCCAAACATATCTAATCGGGAACTTGCTAAAGAATTAGGGGTTAAGGTATATGATATAACAAATAGTTTTCTTTTTAGTGATACGATTATGTTAGCAGGAAAGAATGTTGCTTATTCTATTTGTCAGGATGAAGAGTATAATTATTATTTTCGGATTCATACATTGGATATGACTAGTTATATTGAAGAAGATTCTATGTTATCACAGGATTTATATAATCATATTTATAGCGATAAAAAATCAAACTTTTTGAAATATTTTAAAATGAAAAAACAAGAAATTATACCAACGCTTACTTATCAATTTAAAGTGATGAAAAATGGATATGTTTCTAATTTCCAAATGTTTTTTAGTCAGATTAGTATTGATTACGTATATACAAATGAAGACTTACAAAACTATCGTTCCAATGAGTTGTTAAAAAGATTTGTTCAGATTTACCGTTTAATTTATCAAAATAGTCATTCTAAAATTACCATTGATACTTATCATCAGTTATTCAGTAATTTGGTATCTGAAAATATTTTTCATTATATTTATCAAAATAATCTACCAATGATTATAAAAGGGAAAAAAGAAATATCAGATTTTGATTATTTACGATTCAATAGTGAACTTGGTTATTTATTATCAAAATTAGATTATAAAACTTACCATAAAGTCTTTAATGTGATTGCTTCAAATATGGATGAATATCATTACTCTATAGAAGGTTTTCAAGGAAATAACAGTATTAATATTTTAGATGATTTGAACTATGAACATTTTATAAATCAACTTATTATTAAAGAAATTATCAAACAAACAGATAAGGATAAAATTATAGAACGTTATGCAGCTATCTGTCAGGAGGCTGTAACTAGTTTAAATGATTCATTGGGTTATGTTTCTATCTCAGACCAAAAAATAAAACAAAAAACTTGAAATAAATTTTGATATATATTATACTTATAATAGTTAAAAACAAAGAGGATAAGAGTAGTAATAGAAATTTTATATTTAGAAAGAAAGTGGTTGATGAAAACTTTTTATAGAATTCTATGAACTTCCTTTTCTAGTTGCATGAAGCCGTTTTACTTGCGTTAAAAGTAAGAGAGCATAAAGTATTATGAAATAAGGTGGTACCGCGGATATTTTCGTCCTTATACATAATGCTTTTTTGTGGGTAAAGGGAGGAAATATGCAAGAAGTTATATTTAGTTTCATTGTTTTTATTATTATTTATTTGATTTATTGGATAACAGTGATTTTAAGAAAAAAGAAATTAGAAAAATTTAAAAATAATACCTATGTAAGATATTTACAACTGATTTATCATATTGATATAGAGAGAATAAATATAAAATCTTTAGCGAAAGTAATAGCATTAACGAATTCTTTTATCATATCGTTTACATTATATTTTATATCGATTACAGATTCATTATTTTTAATGTTATTGCTAGCAGTTGCAATCTTTATACCTCTACAATTGTTAAGTTATCATATCATAGGAAAATATTATCAAAAAAAGCAAAGGAGTGATCATCATGTATAATCATGAACAAATCGAAAAAAAATGGCAAAAATATTGGGAAGAAAATGAAACTTTTAAAGTAGGTATTGATAAAAATAAGAAAAGGTTTTATATGTTAGTAGAATTTCCTTACCCCTCAGGAGTAGGACTACACGTTGGACATGGCCGTGTATATACAGCTAGTGATGTGCAAGCTAGATTTAAAAAAGCAAGAGGATATAATGTTTTATTTCCAATGGGGTGGGATGCCTTTGGAGCTCCAGCAGAACAATATGCAATTAAAAATCATATTCATCCAAGCGAAGCAGTAAAAGAAAATATTGAAGTATTTAAAGGACAAATGAAATCGCTTGGACTTTCTATTGATTGGTCAAGGGAATTTTCAACTACAGATCCCGAATATTATAAATTAACCCAAAAGCAGTTTTTAGAATTTTATAAGGCAGGATTAGCTTATAAAGCAGAGAAAGAGATTAACTGGTGTCCAAATTGTAAAATGGGATTATCTAATGAGGATGCTCAAGGTGGTGTTTGTGAAAGGTGTGGAACAGAGACCACTAAGAAATTAAAGAATCAATGGGTACTTAAAATGAGTAAGTATGCAGATAAATTAATAGATGGACTAGATGATACAGATTTTCTAGATAAAGTTAAAACAGCTCAAATTAATTGGATTGGTAAAAGTATAGGTGCTTCTGTTAATTTTCCAATTCAGGATACAGAAGATTGTTTGGAAGTCTTTACTACTAGATGCGATACATTATTTGGAGTAACTTTTATGGTAATTAGTCCAGAACATCCGTATATTGAAAAATATAAAGATCGAATTAATAACCTAGAAGAGATAAGAAAATATCAAGAACAAGCCGCTCATAAAAGTGAAATTGAAAGAACTGATAATACCAAAGAAAAAACAGGAGTAGTGCTTCAAGGGTTAAAGGCAATTAATCCTGTGAACAATCAAGAAATTCCAATATGGGTGAGTGATTATGTTTTATCTACTTATGGAACAGGGGCAATTATGGCAGTTCCAGCACATGATGATAGAGACTATGAATTTGCGAAAAAATTTAATATTCCAATGATTCAAGTATTAGAAGAAGAAACAGGACAAAAGAAAGAAAACGAAACGAAGAAAAATAGTATAGTAGCTGTTTTATATGATGATCAAAGCAATCAATATTTAACAATCAATTGGCATGAAAATGGTGGAAGATTATTGATTGGGGGAACTATAAAAGAGAAAGAAACACCTTTAGAATGTGCTATTAGGGAAATTAAAGAAGAAACAGGATATACAAATTTTGAACTGGTAAAAGAAGGATTTAAGATTAACCATCATTATTATGCTTATAATAAAAATCAGTATTTTAATATTGAATGCACAACTTTCTTATTTAAACTAAATAGTATGGATCAACAGGCACAACAATTAGATAATGATGAAAAATTTGATATAGAATGGGTCTCAAAAGATGTTATAGAACGTGAAATAAAAGATGAATTACATCAAAAAGCTTTTCAATATGTTACTAGTAGTAATGCTATGATCGGAGATGGAATTCATATTCATTCTGATTTTATCAATGGGTTAAATAAGGAAGATGCTATTCATAAAATGCTTCATTTCTTAGAGAAAAATCAGATTGGAAAACAACAAGTGAATTATCGTCTGCAAGATTGGATTTTTTCTCGTCAAAGATTCTGGGGAGAACCAATTCCAATGATTCATTGTGATGATTGTGGTTGGGTTCCTGTTCCTGATGAAGAATTGCCAGTGGTACTACCAAATGTTCAAGCATATGAACCAACGGATACTGGTGAGAGTCCCCTTGCTAATATTACAGATTGGGTAAATGTTCTATGTCCAAAATGTGGAAAACAAGCAAAAAGAGAAACTGATACAATGCCAAATTGGGCGGGTTCCTCTTGGTATTGGTTAAGATATATGGATCCCCATAATGAAAATGAAATTGCTAGTAAAGAAGCCTTAGATTATTTTGGAAAAGTAGATTTATACGATGGCGGTATGGAACATGCCACAAGACATTTACTATATGCTAGATTCTGGAATATTTTCTTACATGAACAAGGATTTGTTCCAAACTCAGAACCATTTTTAAGACGTATTAGTCATGGTATGATTTTAGGACCAAATGGTGATAAAATGAGTAAAAGTAAGGGAAATGTTGTGAATCCTAATGATATGATAAAAGCTTATGGAGCAGATGCTCTACGTACTTACGAGATGTTTATTGGAGATTATTCAAAAGATGCTGCCTGGAATGAATCTGGTTTAAGAGGTTGTCATAAGTTTTTAAATAGGGTATGGAATTTACAAAATAAATTAAATGATAATTTAGGATATACAAAAAAATTAGAGACAATCATCCATAAAACAATTAAGAAAGTTACTGAGGATATCGATAGATTAGATTATAATACAGCTGTTTCAGCCCTCATGATTTTATTAAATGAATATGAAAAAGAAAAATCTATTACCAAGGAAGACTATAGAATTATTATTCAATTATTAAATCCTTTCGCGCCACATATTACAGAAGAGATTAATGAAATTTGCTCATTAGGAGATTTATTATGTAATACACCATGGCCGGTATATGATTCTAATAAAGTGATAGAAGAGACTTATGAAATGGTTGTTCAAGTAAATGGAAAAGTACGTGGAAAAGTAGAAGTTGAAAGAGACACTTCTAAAGAAGACATGGAAAAACTAGCCTTGGATATTGAGAATGTTAAAAATCATATAGAAGGTAAAGAAATTAGCAAGGTAATTGTTGTTCCTAAAAAATTAGTAAATATTGTTGTAAAATAAAATGATTTCATATAGAAAAAACATGAATTACTTCATGTTTTTTAGTTTTCTTTTGTGAGTGCTAGACGTTTTTGATGAAATTCATTATAATGTTTTTCACCCTCTTTTAAAGCTCTTCTTTTACTAAATGTTTGTTTTCTTTTTCCATCTTGTGTATAGTAATTACTTAACGGATCAGTATCCTCTAATATATAGCTAGTGGAAGATGAGTTTCTAGAGTTTCTGATAGGCCTTTCGGGGTTAGCTAAATCTATATAACTAGTATGATCATCATGTTCAATTGCTCTTACAACGGTGAAATACCCATAACCTGCTTCTTTTTCAATTAATATACCGCCTATATTTGTTTCAATTCCCATATAATCTGGATAGATAACATTAATAGATGCTAAATATAATTCTTCAATATCATATTTTTCAAACATAATATTCCTCCTTTTTTGTAATCTTTATCATACATGATTATATGTTATTTGTAAAGGATTATTTTACATATTCTAAAAATAATGCTAAAATGGATTAGAAAGATGGTGTTGACATGCGATTAAAACATGTTAAAAATGCAACAGAAATTATTGGAATTTCTTCCTATATAATCGATCATCCAGAAAAATATAGAGGAAAATATCATCAATTATTTCATAATAATCATCCTATCTATATAGAAATTGGTATGGGAAAGGGCGATTTTATAATAGAAAATGCAAAGCGAAATCCTAATATTAATTTTATTGGAATTGAAAAATTTGATAGTGTTATTGTAAGAGCAGTTCAAAAATTAGATAATCAAATGATACCAAACCTAAAACTAATTAAAATAGATGCTTTAAAAATTCATGAAATTTTTCATAAAGAAATCTCTTTAATTTATTTAAATTTTTCTGATCCTTGGCCTAAATTACGACATGAGAAGCGAAGACTCAGTAGTAAAATATTTTTAGAAAAATATGAAGATATTTTCGAAAATAGTAACAATATTATTATGAAAACAGATAATCGTTCATTATTTGAATTTTCTATAAAATCTTTTACAAATTATGGATATAAGGTCAAAGATATATCATTAAATCTTTATGAGGACGATTTAAAAGGTAATATACCAACTGAATATGAAACAAGGTTTCATGAACTTGGGTGTATTATTTATAAAATAGAGGTAGAAAAGTAATGGACATTTACTATACATAAATCCTAATAATATTATATAAAAAACTTTTGTTTAAAAAATTTATTTGATATAATCATAGTAAGAGTGGTGGAATATGAAGAGAATAACTATTCTTTTGTTAGCTATTTTAATGACTGGATGTAGTGTTGTTAGAATGGATACAAGTAGTATTGATAATACTTTAAATGTAGTACTATCTAAAAATAATAATCTTTATAATCGAATTGGAAAAGGATATAAGTATTATATTCCAAGAGGAGTAACTTATATGGATACAGATGATTTGAATAATAAACTTTATTCCAATGGAATTTATTATTATTTATACATTGATGCAGTAAGTTATTTCCATCATATAAAAGTAGATTATAAAGAAAATAAAGATGCATATTACTCTAAAAAAATAACAGGGAAAAAACAAGGATATTTAGAGATTAATAAAAGAAAAGATAAGTATCAAATTGAATTTGTTTATAATTACTCTAAAATAGAAGCTTTGGTAAATAAGAAAGATATTGAGACTGTTGTATTAAATGCTTCCTATATTTTATCGACAGTCAAATTTAATGATAACATTATTAAATTGATGTTGAATGAAGATTATTTTATAAACAAAGAAGAGACTTACGATATTTTTGCATCAAAGGAAAAAAAGGAAAATTTATTGGAAAATGCTATTACAGGAGAAAAATAGAGGTGAAGCAAAATGGGATTAATGGATAAATTTAAAAATCTTTTTACAGAAGAAGTGACCGAAGAAAAACCAATAAAAAAAGAAGTAAGACATGTAGAAATACCTGCTCCAAAAAGAGAAGTGGAATCAGAAAAAAGGGAAGATAGACATATTTCAGATAGTTCTGCTATTCAAAAAGATGAAAAATTCGTTTTTCCAGTTTACTTCGATGATAAGGACTTTGATGATTTAGAAAAACCAAAAGAAGTAAGGAGAAAAAAAAGAGTAGAGGAAAAACCAAAAACGGAAGCATATAGTGGAAGCCTTCGAAAAGAGATTAGTGTGGAAAATCAGAAAAATTTTAAACCTTCTCTTATTATTTCTCCAGTTTATGGAGTATTGGATAAGAACTATCATAAAGATGATATTATGCCCAAACACTCTGTTTCTTCAACTTATTATAAGAAATCGGATCATATTACTATTGATGATATCCGGGACAAAGCGTATGGTACTTTAGAGGATGAATTAAAAAATAACATTTTAGGCAATGAAGAATTATTGTTAGAAAAGAAAGAAAATACAGATACTGCAATTGACTTATTTAATGAACTTGATTTTGAAGAATTAGATAAAAAGAATGAACAGAATAAAACGGATCAAAATGTTAATAATAGTAATAGTTTATTATTTGAAGATTCTTCCTATGATGATGATACTGCTTTTTTAGCGCAACAGTTAGAAGAACAGAAACGTAAATTGGATGCAATTAATGATTATATTAAAGAGAATACAGTTGAAAAGAAAAATGAAGAGGAAACTTCAAAAGTAGAAGAGGAAAAAGAAGATGCCAAAGAAGAAGAGACATCTCTAGAAGAAACGCCACAGGAAAAAGTAGAGGACTCTGATTTAACTGAAAGCGAACTGTTTAATTTAATTGATTCGATGTATGAAGATAAGGAGGAAGAATAATGGAATGTTTGAATACTATTTTTCCAGTCATATTATATATTTTAGGATCTATATTATTAATAGTACTGATTATGTTGTGTTTTAAAATAATGAGTACTTTAAAAAAAGTTGATCAAGTTGTAGATGATGTAAATGTAAAAGTTGGAAAATTAGATGGAATATTTAATATTATTGATCGTTCCACTGATGCAATTTCGACTGTTAGTGATAAAGTGATAGATTTTATTAGTGGAGCTATTTCAAAACTTTTTTTAAGAAAGAGAAACAAGAAGGAGGAGAAAGATTATGAAGAAGAATAAGAAAAAAGGACTAGGAAAGTTATTGACGGGAGTTGCTCTTGGAGCAGGAATTGGAGTTTTGTTTGCTCCTAAAAAAGGTTCAGAAACAAGAGCAGAGTTAAAAGCAAAATTGAATGAAATGATCTCTAAATTAAAAGATGTAGATGCAGAGGATGTAAAAGATGCAATCGAAACAAAAATTTATGAGATTAAAGAAGGATTAGCTGATTTAGATAAGGAAAAAGTATTAGAAATTGCTAAGAAAAAAGCCAAAAAAATTCAAAATATGGCAGAAGAGTTAGTTGATTATGCGATTGACAAAGGAACGCCAGTATTAGAGAAAACAGCAAATGCTATTCGTGAGAAAGCAATCGATGTGACAAAAGAAGTGTTAGATAAATTAGAAAGCAAAGAAAAAGATAACAAAAAAACATCAAAAAAGGATACAAAGTAGTATCCTTTTTTTGATAATAAAAAGAAGCTTACATCGCTTCTACAATTAGTTTAATTGCGGTTCTTTCATCTCCATCAATTGTGATGTCTGTGAAAGCTGGAATGCATACTAAGTTCTTTCCGCTTGGTGCGACAAAACCTCGTGCAATTGCAATTGCTTTAATTGCCTGATTTAATGCACCTGCACCAATTGCTTGAATCTCTACACTTTCCTTTTCTCTAAAAACATTCGCTAGTGCTCCAGCTACTGAATTTGGGTTTGATTTTGCCCCTACTTTAAGTGTTTCCATATATATTATTCCTCACTTTCTATATTTAACTATATGAAATAAAAAAATATATATGAATAGAAAAAATTGATTATGAATCTTTATAATAACCATTCTCTTTCATTTTGAAATCATGATATAATAGTGATATAGATTAAATGGAAAAATAAGAGGGGAATGTTGATGGAAAGAGAATTTATAAAAAGAGAGAAAATATATGATTTATATTGGTATTTTGCTTGTGAACGGCAAAATATATTTTGGAAGAAGAAAAATGGAGAACCTGCCCCATGGACGAAGGATCCTATCTTACAAGAATATAAATTTTGTAATAGTTATCGAGTAAATGATAGGGTTAGTCAATATTTACTAAAAAATGTTATATATAATGATAAAAATTATTCTAGTGAAGATATGTTATTTAGAATATTGTTATTTAAACTATTTAATAAAGAATCTACATGGGAATTGTTTTTAAAACACTTTAAAGATGTTACTCTTAAAACATTTCATATTCAAAAATACTCTAAAGTATTAGAAAAAGCAATATCTAATGGCATAAAGATTTATAATGATGCTTATATAAGTTGTGCGAATAAGGCCTTTGGATATCATAGAAAACATGACAATCATTTAGCATTGCTTGATAAGATGTTTAATCAAGATAAGATTCAAAATAGGCTTATAGAATGTAAAAAGATGGAGGAAGCATTTCATATTATAAAAAGTTATCCTTTAATAGGTAATTTTATGGCGTACCAGTTAGTAACGGATATGAATTATAGTGAAGTGGTAAATTGGAAAGAAGATGAATTTACAGTTGCAGGACCAGGATCTCTTCGAGGAATTAAAAAATGTTTCGTAGATACTGGAACAATGACTAATGAAGATATTATTTGGTATATGTATAAGCATCAAACACAAGAATTTAAAAGATTGAATCTGAATTTTAAAAGAATTGGAAATAGACCTCTTCAATTAATAGACTGTCAAAATATTTTTTGTGAGTTAGACAAATATTGTAGACAAGCTGTACCGGATTTAAAATCAAATAGGAAACGGATTAAGAAGAGATATCTCCCTAAAAATGAATCTATTCAGTATATTTATCCTCCAAAATGGAAGATAGAATAATATATAATTATGGATATTGAGAATACTATGTGGTATAATAATATAGAAATTTTTGAGGTGATACAATGGATCAAAATTTAAGACGAAGTATTATTTTAGAACATTATCAAAACCCTAAAAATAGGGGGTTAACTGATGAAGAAGGGTATATTAGAGTGAATACCAATAATGATAGTTGTATTGATGAGATTGATTTAATGATTAAAATAGAAGATAATGTGATTCAAGATATGAAATTTGATGGAGAAGCATGCGCAATATGTACATCCTCTACTTCTATTATGATTGATACTTTGATTGGAAAAACATTGGAAGAAGCAATTGAAATATATCAAAATTTTGGTAATATGATTGACGAAAAAGAATATAAAGAAGAGATTTTAGAAGAAGCTGTTGTTTACGATGATATTTATAAACAACCAAATAGAAAAAAATGTGCTTTACTTCCATGGTGGGGAATTGAAAAAGCATTAAAACAAGTGAAAGAGGATTTATCATAAAAAATATTTTGAAAATATTCGAATATAAGATAGAATATGTAGTTTTGTTAATTTAAAACATTAGATAAACAAGTAGAGTATTGATTTGAAAAATATTTATTGAAAAAAGAATGAAAAGAAAGCAAATTTCTTTTTTTTTTAAGTTAGATTTAGTATAATATAAAAGGTGATAAGATGAAAAAACTAGATTTGGAAAAAGTAAAAGAAATCTCTAATATAAAAAAGGAACCAAAATGGATGTGTGAATTTAGAGTCAATGCCTATCAGAAGTTTTTAGATCTTTCAAACCCGCACTTTGGCCCCACTTTAGATATTGATTTTGATATCATTCATTATTATAAGAAAGTATCAGATGAAGTCTATGATAATTGGAATAAAGTGGATGAGAATATTAAAAATACATTTGAAAATTTGGGGTTAATAGATGCTGAAAAGAAGTATCTAGGTGGTGTTGGAGCTCAATTTGAAAGTGAAGTAGTCTATCATAATATGATTCAAGAATTAGAAGAAAAAAAAGTTATTTTTTGCGATACCGATACAGCTTTGAAAAAATACCCTGATATTTTTAAAAAATACTTTAATAATTTAGTAAAATATGATGAGAATAAATATACAGCATTAAATGGAGCAGTTTGGAGTGGAGGAACATTTATTTATATTCCTCCTCATACTAAATTGGATCGCCCCTTACAAAGTTATTTTCGCATTAATAGTAAAAATATGGGCCAATTTGAACGAACAATTATTATTGTTGATGAGGAAAGTGAACTACATTATATGGAAGGATGTACAGCTCCTACCTATACAAGTGACTCTCTTCATGCGGCTGTTGTTGAAATTTATGTTAAAAAGAATGCGAAATGTCGTTATACAACAATTCAAAATTGGTCCACTGATGTATATAATTTGGTTACTAAAAGAGCAATTGTAGAGGAAGGTGGACTAATGGAATGGATTGATGGAAATATTGGGTCAAAAGTTAATATGAAATATCCTTGTTGTATTTTAAATGGAAAATATGCCAAAGGCAATTGTATTAGTATTGCTGTCTCAAAAGATCATCAAGTACAGGACACAGGAGCTAAGATGATTCATCTTGCTCCAAATACAATTAGTAATATTATTAGTAAATCGATTGCCGTTAAAGGAGGAGAAGCAGACTATAGAGGAACTGTTCATATTGGTGTACAAGCAAGGAACTCTAAAGCAAATGTAAAATGTGATACCATCATTGTTGATGATGAATCTAAAAGTGATACTATTCCTACTAATATCATATCCAATGAAGATTCTTTTTTAGAACATGAAGCTACTGTTTCTAAAATCAGTAAAGAAAAATTATTTTATTTAATGAGCAGAGGAATTTCAGAGGAAAAAGCGAAGGAATTGATTATTATGGGATTTATTGATCGTTTTCGAGAAGAACTTCCTATGGAATATGCAGTGGAACTAAATAGTTTGTTAAAGAATTACTTTTAATTTTATAGATTGGACATAAAAAGAATAGAGAATTATTAAATCGTAGTAGATAAGATAGATATTTTTAAATGAAACATATATAGAAAGATAAAAATAGTGATTTGTTTTTATCTTTTTTATTTTGTATATTGTTTTTGAAAGGAGGAGATTTATGTTAAATCAAACAGTAATTGTTGGAAGACTTGTAAGAGATCCTGAATTATACGAAACTGAGAAAGGAAATAAGGTGACAAGTATTACTCTAGCAGTCCCTAGAAGTTATAAGAATGCAAACGGCCAGTATGATACAGATTTTGTACCTTGTGTATTATGGAAAGGGGTAGCTGAAAATACTGTTCAATATTGTAAAAAAGGAGATTTATTAGGTGTAAAGGGACGAGTTCAAACAAGAGATGTTGAAATTGATGAAGATGTAAAAAGAAAATTAGTAGAAATTGTTGCAGAAAAAGTAACTTTTTTATCTAGTAATAAAAAAAGAGAAGCAGATGAATAATCTGCTTTATAACTTTTTTTCTAGTTTATTTTTGGTATCTTCATAAAATAAATAATCTGGCGTTGTATGAAAAAATTCTGCTAGTTTTATAGCAATATTATAGGGTACTCTTCTAGTACCATTTTCGATTTGCCAGTAATAAGTTTTACTAATATTTAAAACTTTAGCCATATACTCACAACTATATCTTTGTTGATTTCGTAACTTTTTTAATTCATACATTCTACTCACCAATTTTATTATAAGTTAACTTAAACTTAATTTCAAGATTAAAATTAACTTTCAATTAACTTTTTTTCATTTGTTGATTTATAGCAAACGTTTTGTTATAATGTTAACGGATAGAGAACAGGTGATAGTATGTTTGCAGGAGATCGTTTAAAAGAAAAACGGGAAGAATTAGGATATAGTCAGGAGCAACTAGGAAATTTAATTGGGGTTAGTAAAGTGGCTATTTGGAATTATGAAAAGGGGAAAGAAAATCCAAAATATGAGAAATTTGAAAATTTGGTCAATGAATTAGATGTAGAACCTGATTATTTAATGAATCGTGATGTTTCTGTTGTCTGTGAGGACGTGGGAATTTATCATTTTAAAGCTTCCCATCAAGAGATTCAATTGATTCAGAAAATTCGAAAAGATTCAAAAAAGGCCAAGCAAATTTATCATGATTTGGGAATTAAATAGTGTGTCAAGATAGATGTAAACAAAGAAATAGCTAGTTGCTATTTTTTTTCTTTTATTGATATAATAAAATAGGTGATCATATGAATATTATTGATATTATTAATAAAAAAAGATTGGGGGTAAAATTAACAGAAAAGGAGATTAAGTTTGCTATAACTGGATATTTAAATCAAGAAATAGAAGATTATCAAATGAGTTCTCTTTTAATGGCTATTACATTGAATGGAATGGATTTAGAGGAAACTATTTTTTTAACAAAAGCTATGGTAGAAAGTGGCGAAGAGAATGATTTGAGTAGTCTTGGAAATGTAATTGATAAGCATTCAACAGGCGGGGTAAGTGATAATGTAACATTAATCCTAGGACCAATAGTAGCTTCTCTTGGAGTACGTTTTGCGAAAATGAGTGGAAGAGGGCTAGGTCATACTGGTGGAACAATTGATAAATTAGAAGCTATTCCTGGTTTTAAAACAGAATTACATATGGATGAATTTCTAAGCCAAGTAAAGGAAATAGGTATTGCGATTACCAGTCAAACTGGAGATATTGTACCAGCTGATAAAAAGATATATGCTCTTCGAGATGTAACAGGAACAGTAGAGTCGATTCCTTTAATTGCTTCTAGTATTATGAGTAAAAAAATAGCATCAGGGGCATCCAAGATTGTCATTGATGTGAAGGTTGGAAATGGCGCATTAATGAAAAATGTTGATGGTGCAAGAGAACTCGCACAAACTATGATTGAAATTGGAAAATATTATGATCGTAAAGTTGTTTGTGTTTTAACGAATATGGATGAACCATCTGGACAAGCAATTGGAAATGCTTTAGAAGTTCAAGAGAGTATGGATACTTTACAGGGAAAAGGGCCAGAAGATTTAAATGAACTTGTCATTAAACTTGCGGCCATTATTTTGGGGTTGGATCAAAATATTAATGCGATGGATGCTGTCAATATGGTCAAAGAAAGTATTGCTTCGGGTAGAGCATATCAAAAATTTCAAGAGTTTGTAAAAAAACAAGGTGGAGATTTAGAAAAAATGAAAATTGCTTCTAAAGTGATTTCTGTAAAAACAACCAAGACAGGATTTATTACTCATATTAATACATTAAGATTAGGAGAGTTAGCCCGTAATTTGGGAGCAGGAAGAATTCATAAGGATGATGATATTAATCCTACAGTAGGATTTGTGATAACAAAAAAAGTAGGAGACTATGTAACAGAAAATGAAGAATTATTAAAAGTATATTTAGATGATAAGGATATCGTAATTAGTGATCTGTTGGATTGTTTTGAGATTGGAAATTCTTTGGGAGAGAAACAAAACTTAATTATTGATATTATTGATTGATTGTAAAATTATGTCAAAAAAATAGGAATCTATTGCAAGGAAACTGAAAATAGGTATATGATTATAATAGAGAGGAGTGTTTCCATGATAAATCCTTCTATTGATAAACTACTAAATGAAGTGGGATCAAAATATTTGTTAGTGAACCTTGTTTCAAAACGCGTGAAAGAGATGGAAGAGACAGGGCATTATCAAATGAAAGAGAAAGAGTATAATTCTAAGAAAGCAATCGGAAAATCTTTAGAAGAAGTGGCAAATCATTTAATACATTTGAAATAATGTATTTTTTGTTGACAAACTTTTGTTTGTGTTGCTATACTGAACTTAGGTGATATTTTTGAAAATTAAGAAGATTACAAAACTAAAAAACGAAAAATATAAAATTGAATTTATTGATGGCTCTAAATTAGTTACCTATGACGATGTAATTCTAAAAAATAATATTTTATATAAAAAAGATTTGGAAGAAGAATTATACCACAAAATTTGTTTAGAAACGCTTGATTATGGACTCTATAGTAAGGTATTAAAATATGCTTTAGTAAAAATAAGAAGTGAAAAGGAAATCCGAAAGTATATGGACCGTTTGGAAATAGAGGCTGAACAAAAAGAAAAAATTGTTCAGAAATTAAAGGCTAATCATTTTTTAGATGAAAACAAGTTTACGAAAGGCTTTATTTCTGATAAGATTCATTTATCAAATATGGGACCAAATAAAATTCAAAAAGAATTATTAGAACATGGAATTTCATTTGAATTTATCCAAGAGTGTTTATCTGAGTATGATGATGCTATTTTTGAAAATAAAATTGGTCGATTGCTTCAAAAAAAGATAACTAGTCAAAGGTGTTCCACTAAAATGTTTCAACAAAAACTAACGCATTATTTATTGGATTTAGGTTATGATTTAAATATGATTAAAAGAGTAATGAATCAATTTTCATTCGATTCAACAGAAGCTATTGAAAAAGATTATTTAAAGTTACAAAAAAAATTATCTTCTAAATACCAAGATTTGCAATTACAAAATCAAATTAAGAATAAATTATATCAAAAGGGATATTCATTGGAAGAGATTAACCAATGTATACAAAAAAAAGAAGCTTTGTTTATTTAGCTTCTTTTATAATGGCATTATAATTCTTTTTAATCGTGGTATCTTTGATGTTTAAATTATATTTTTTTCTAATATCAACCCAAGTATTACTGATTAAATTAGAATCTTCTGTAGTCTTTTTCTTAACTAATGCATCTAAAATAGATGATTTAGCTTCTTTTAAAGATGGTTTTTTTGTCGCATTTACCTTTAAAATAACATGATATCCATATTCACTTTTAACAGGTTCTTTTGTATATTTTCCATCTTCTAAATCTAATACTGCTTCAAAGAATTCATCTACAACATCACCTTTTGTGAAGTTTTCAATTAACCCTTTATCTTCTTTAGATCCTTCATCATCAGAGTACTTTTTAACCAAAGTATCCCATTTTTCACCTTTGTCTAATTTATTAATTACTTCTTCAGCTTTTTTCTTAGCTGCTTTTTCTGCTTTTTCTTGTTCTTCTTCTGTTGCATCATCATCTGTATCTGGTTTAATTAAAATGTGTTTTGCATTATAATCTCCATATATTTCTTCATCATAATATGTTTGGATTTCTTTATCTGTAATGGATTTTTCAATATATTTTTTCGCAACAATTTCCTTATTTGCCTCGACGATCATTTCATTTAATAATTGATCTTCATTTTCATATCCATAATTTGATAATACAGTAGAAAATTCCATTCCTTGAGACTCATATTGTTGTTTTAAAGTATCTAGTTGTGATTGAGCACTCTTTTTTGCTTCATCATTACTTTTAACTTCTTTAGAAACGATGTATTCATCAATCATATTGACTAAAATGTTGGTTCCATATTTAGACTTCATTTGTTCAAATAAATCTTCTGCTACAAACTTTTTTCCATCAACAGAGGCAACGATTTCTTTCCCTTTTGATAGTTCTGTTTGATTTCCTTTAATGACAATGATTAAAATAATTGCTAATAAAAGACAGATGATTAATAGAAGGGCAACTCGGAAGTATTGCTCGTTTTTATTTTCTACTGCTTTTTTAGTTTCTACAATCTCTACTTTTGGTTCTTTTGTAGTACTTTTTACTACTTTTTTCGTATTTGTTTGTTTTTCGCTCTTATTTTGTGTTGCTTTTTTTGTACTTGCTTTAGTTGTTGATTTTGTACTTTTACTTGTAGTATTTTTTTTGGTATTATTATTTGCCATATATATCCTCCTTTGTACAATTAATATCATAACAAAAATTCCAAAAAATTACAATAAAATTAAATAATTTAGTTATAAGTATTCACAAATATTTCATTTTTCCATACAATACTGTGAAAAGATAAAAAGGAGGAATGCTTTATGTGTAATACTGGAGTATCTGGAGCTGCAATTGTTTTAGTATTATTTATACTTTTAATAATTATACTTGGGGCCTATATTTAATCTAAGTAAGGAGGTGTAGTTGATATGGCATGTGGAAATTCTTGCGATAAAAATAATGCAACTACTACAACTTGTCAAACAACTAGTCAAAAACATTGTTGTAATAATGGCGGAGGATATGTATGTATCGTGGTATTGTATATCTTACTTGCTATTATTATTGGCTCATTTATTGTTTATTAAAAAGAAGGGAAGTATCCCTTTTTTTGTTTAATATAAGTTTAAAAACAGAATTGGAAACAGTTCTTCATAATTTTAATTTTATCTCATAATATAGTATAAAAAGAAATGAAGGGTATCTATGGGAATTCTTCTTTAATAAATTTAAAAAAATTTTCAAAAAGTATTGTCAAATTAGACAAAATACGATATACTTTAATAGTCATTGGTAAATGGACCTGTAGCTCAGCTGGTTAGAGCGCACGCCTGATAAGCGTGAGGTCGATGGTTCAAGTCCATTCAGGTCCACCAGTAAGCAATCTGTCCAGACTTTTATAGTTTAGGACTTAAATATATAAGTATCAATTTCTATTGAGAAGTTGGTACTTTTTTAGTGTTTAAGCAAAGGAGGACAGATAAAATGGTAACTATCACAAAAAAAGAATTAGAAATAGATAATGAATTAAAGAAAAAAATAGAATTTATATGTAGTTTTTGTAATACTACTCCTACAATTATCAATGGTAATATTAGGAAAATAAATAAGACAAATTTAAACTACATAGAACCTCATAGAATTATTATTAAAGGTATAACATTACTTGCTTTTAATTATTCTAATAAAATCTTTATTGAGAATTTATCTAATAAAATCAAATTATCAGATTTAGAAGTCTTTATAAAAACATTAAACTAAAATATAATTATTTGTACCAACTTCCTTTAAAATCATCTTAAAATAGGCAAAAAATGGTAATTATGTCTTGACTTTACATTAAAAGAATCTATAATAGGAAATCAATAAAAGAAGTTTTATGTTTTTGTGGGGTTAATATAAAACAATTTTAATAATCAACATAATGAAATTTATAGAGGTGCAAGACATAAAACCTAATGTCTTTGTCGCCTCTTTTTTGATGAAGAATAAGAAAGGATTTAAAGTTTATGAATGGAGAAAAGAAAATTGCAGGAATTTATATTAGAGTCAGCACTGAAGATCAAGCCAGAGAGGGCTTTAGTTTACCAGAGCAAGAAAAAAGATTAAAAGCAATGTGTGAATATAAGGGTTATGAAATTTATAAGGTATATAAAGATGCTGGAATAAGTGCTAAAACGGGTAATCATAGACCAGCATTTGAAGAACTAAAAGAAGATATTAGAAATAAGAAATGTAATACTATTATTGTTTTAAAATTAGATAGATTAACAAGAAGCGTTTATGACTGGGAAAACATAATGAGATTTTTAGATGAAAATAATGCTTATTTAGATTGTGCGAATGATGATATAAATACTACTAATGCTAATGGTAGAATGGTTGCAAGACTACTTACAACAGTTAGTCAAAATGAAATTGAAAGAACAAGTGAAAGAACTAAAATAGGTTTAGCAGGTGCTATCAAAGTTGGTAATATTCCAAATAAAGCACCATTTGGTTATAAGCATATAAATAAAAAACTTGTTGTAGATCCACTTACAAAAGATGAAGTAATTAGAATATTTAATTTATATTATGAGGGAAATTCTTATCAAACTATCTCTAATATTT
>CANOTJ010000015.1 GCA_947570175.1 uncultured Mycoplasmatota bacterium
ATAGCAAACCCTCCTACAAAGTAGAAAAAGTTCGTTTTATTTTCACATGGTGGAGCTGAGGAGAATCGAACTCCTGTCCGAAAATACTACATATTAAGCCTCTACAAGTTTAGTTAGTTAATATATTTCCTATATAACAAAAATAACTAACAATCCGTTATATAGTAAGCTTGAAATTATTCACTATTATTTTCAAGCTAAATAATAGTATATCTCATTTTAATAAGCCCTCTATAACCCCAATGAGAAAAAGATTAAAGAAAGCTGCATTCCCTTTTATATTAGGCAAAGGCTACTGTATTCTTAGCGAATAAGCTAGCAAATGCATTTTTAATTTTGTTTCCGTTTATATTTTAGTTGTACGTAAGGAGTACCTTCCACTTGCCACTTAATACAAAATATTTCCGTCGAAACCGAAGCAGCCCCATACAATTGGTATTATAACACTATATTTTATGATAAGCAAGATAATATAATCCCTATTTAAATGTTTTACAAAAAGTTGTATAATGGTTTTAGGTGATAAAATATGTATTGTAAAAACTGTGGAATTTTAAACGATGAAAATGCCATTTTTTGTAATCAATGTGGACATCCATTAAATGCTGATGTTCCAGATAAAAGAAAGGATAAAAAGATTAAAAATAAGAAAGTTAAAAATAAGAAAGAGATAAAAAAGATTACTAAGGTGAAATATAAAAAAGCCAAAAATAAAGAATATAAATCAAATCCTATTAAAAATTTTATTCTATTTATTTTAATACTATTAATTATTATAATGCTTGGAGTAATAGGCATTACGGGATATCATGCATGGAACGAAAATAATATACAAGTACCAAATGTAGTTGGATTTACATATGAAGAGGCCATAGAAGAACTGGCTAAAAATAATCTAATTGCAACTTATAGAACCAAAACTGTTGATGATGAAGAACAAAATGGAATTGTCCTATCACAAACACCAATCGCTAATAAAAAGTGCAAAAAAAACAAAAAAATTAAATTGACAGTTGGAATTTTAGAGAAATATATTGAATTACAAGATTTTACAACAATGGATTTAGATAATACGATTATGGTTTTAAAATCCTTAAAATTAAACTATAAAATTAGAGAAAAAATAACCGATACTTATAAAAATAATACAATTATTAGCCAAAATCCAAAGGGTGGGACAAAAATTAAGCAAGATCAAATAATTGAATTGACTGTTGCAAAAAATGAAGAAAAAACGCCACTAGATGAAGACAATCATTCAGATGAAAAGGAATCTGATATAGAAGAAGAAAAAGAACTTAAAAATTTTTAAGCTCTTTTTTTATATCTCGTTCTATATCTTTCTTTTTTATAGATTCTCTTTTATCATAATTTTTTTTACCTTTTGCGATCCCTAATAATACTTTTACCATATTTCTTTTAAAATACATTTTAATAGGTATTAGAGTAAAACCTTGTTGAGTTAGTTGATCTCGAATCTTTAAAATTTCTTTTTTATGAAGCAACAACTTTCTACTTCTTGTTTCATCATGATTAAAAATATTCCCTTGTTCATAATGGCTAATATGAGTATTCAATAAAAATACCTCATTGTTCTTTATAATTGCATAACTATCTTTTAAATTTACTTTTCCCTCACGAATAGATTTTATCTCTGTTCCCGTTAAAACAATCCCACATTCGATTGTTTGCTCAATTTCAAAGTCGTATTTTGCTTTTCGGTTATTGATTTCCATTCTGTTTCTCCTTATTCGGATTTTTATCAATTTCAAAGTCAATCGTTCTTGCTTCTTTACTAGCAGCTACTACCACTATATTCACATAATCTCCAAGACGATATCCCCTTTTATTTTTTTGCCCTTTTAATGTAATTGTGGATTCATCAAAGAAATAAGTATCATCTTTCAAAGAATCAATTTTTACAAGCCCCTCAATTAAATTAGGAAGTTCGATGAACATTCCAAAACTAGTAATACCACTAATCATTCCTGTAAATTTTTCTCCAATATGATCCATCATATATTCTGCTTTTTTCATATCATCTACTTCTCGCTCGCAATCGATAGAATCCCTTTCCTTTTTAGAAGAATGCTCAGCAATATACGGTAACTTTTGTTCTTCATATAAAATAGAATCTTTATTTATTTGATTATTAAATAAATATTTTCTAAGTAAACGATGAACCGTAGTATCTGGAAACCTACGAATTGGGGAAGTAAAATGAGTATAATATTCACTTGCTAAACCAAAATGTCCTATATTAGTGGTATCATAAACAGCTTTTTGCATACTTCTTAAAAGTAAAGACGATAAAATATGAAATTCCTTCTTATCCTTTAGTTGATTTAAAATATTCTGCATTGTTTTTGGGTGCATATCTTTTATTTTCCCTGTTATGGTATAGCCTAGACTAGATACAAAATTTAAAAAATTGTTAATTTTCTCTTCGTTTGGTTCTCCGTGAACACGATAGATAAAGGGAAGTTCCATAAAATAAATACAGGTTGCGACTGTTTCATTTGCTGCAATCATAAAATCTTCAATTAGGTTTTCTCCTTTTCCACGATTTCTAAGAGCAATATCGATTACTTTTCCCTTTTCATCTACCACAATCTCAGATTCATCAATTCCAAAATCAATATATCCTTTTGATGTTTTATGATCTCTTAAAATCTGGGCAAGTTCTTCCATTTTTATTAAAGTTTCTGCGAATGATTCATAGCCATTTGGAATTTCATTTTTCTCAATAATAGAATTTACGGCCGTATAGGTCATCTTCTTCTTCGAACGAAT
The DNA here is from genome assembly GCA_947570175.1 of uncultured Mycoplasmatota bacterium. Taxonomy (GTDB): domain Bacteria; phylum Bacillota_I; class Bacilli_A; order RF39; family UBA660; genus UMGS1271. The sequence goes on from CANOTJ010000015.1 coordinate 2,794, forward strand.
GACACTCTCAAAAATATCATAACTAACTATATTTCCCTGAGAATCAATTTCCATTACACAAGAAATTGATAAACGATCTACTCCCTCATTTAATGAGCAAATGCCATTAGATAGTTTATGAGGAAGCATTGGAATAACTCGATCAGCTAAATAAACACTTGTACCCCGTTCCATTGCTTCTTGATAAATTTCGCTACCTTCTTTTACGTAGTAACTAACATCGGCTATATGGACCCCTAATTGGTAATTGCCATTTTCTAATATTTCTAATGAAATAGCGTCATCAATATCTTTTGTCTTTTCACTATCAATGGTAAAGATCATTTGATCTCTTAAATCACGACGGTTTTCTAGTTCCTCCTCTTTTACTTCTGAAGGCAATTTTTCGACTTCTTGCATAACAGATTGACTAAATATATCATTCATTCCATACTTACAAACAATCGATAATATGTCTACTCCAGGATTATTTTTATGTCCCAATATTTTTAATACGTCGCATTTATAATTATTATCTTGTAATTTATTTGTTAATTTAATTAATACTTTATGTCCTTCTACTAAATTACTTACCTGCTCTTTTTCTAATACAATATTGATTTTAACTTTTTCATCATCTAACAAAATAGTTGGTTTTTTATCTTTATAAATAAATTCTCCAACCATTTGTTTTAATTTACGATCCACAATTCGAATGATTCTTCCTTCTAGTGAGGTTCCTTTTTTAGAAGTAATTTCGACAATTACTTTATCTCCATGAATAGCATTATTCATACAATTTGGGGGAATAAAAACATCTTCATCCCCTTCAATATCTACAAATCCGTATGATTTCTTGGTAGCAAGCATAATTCCGATTTTTAAATTACTATTATTAAATAACATAAATTTATCTTTATTTGTACGATAAATTTTCAATTCATCTTCTAATTCATTTAATGCTTTTAACACTTCTTTGAAATCATCTACACTTTTATAATTTAGAGCATCATTTATTTCATAGATAGAAAAGGCACGATTTTCCTTTTGCAATAAATCCAGTATTTGTTCTTTCATATTCTACACCTCTACTATATATTATAAAGTATTTTAAAGGAAAAATATAGTATTTTTTATACTATATTAAATATGCATTGTATTTTTTAATAATCTCATCATATGTATGGTCTTTAATCAATAAATAACCATTATCTGTTAGATTTGCTACCCTCTCTGTTATGATTTTTTTAAATTTTAGTAGTAATTCTTCCTTATTTTTAAAAGTATATACATTCTTACTATTAATAAAGAGGCCTTCTAAAAGATAATTTTCCTTTATTAATAATTGTTTTTTAAATAGTAAAGTTGTATCAATATAATTCATATTTACTTTATGATTTTCTAGAAAAATAACGAGATTACTTACTTTACATAAATCACTAAAAATGTTAAAGTCTATATATTTAATGAATATGATATTTTTAGGAAGAGAATGGATGAGTTTTTTTTGTTTTTCATTTAATAAATAATCTGGTTTATATCCTAAATAAAGAAATTGATATTTGGAATAATTGGTAGATAAAGAATTCAATTTTTCTATATTTTTATAATCTTCATCAACAATTAAGATTTTCTTTTTTCTTCTTCCTACTTTATATTTGTTATAAATTTCTTTATTATTTTTACTAATATGGATAATTGGAATCTCTCGTGGAATGATAATAACAGGAAGCTCCTTTTTTTCTAATATTGTATTTCTTGTAGATTCAAAGTGTACTAAGACTTTTGAACTAATTTCTAATATCTCATGAAGGTTTTTAAAATATTGCTTACTTTTTTTACTATTTTTATGATGATAAAAACTAATGTTTTCTTCTTGCAAATAGGAGGCAAAAATTATTTTTTTACCTTTTTGATAGTTTTCTTTTGCAAAGGTAATTACTTTGGGTGTTAGTTCTGCTATTAATACATATTCATAATCATTATTGAAATCGGTAGTATATTTGACATTTGTATGATCTAAATAATATATCAATTGTTTCATAAATTCAATATTGTTTATATAGAGTAAAATCATAGATATCACCAATATTATTTTTTACAAAAGCAAAATTTCTATACTATAGAAAAAAGTTATTCTTATAACTTTTCAATTTCGCCTATATCTAATTCTGTTGTAACACTAATAATATCTAAAGGAATATTTTTTTCTTTTAAATTTTTTGCTATCTTTACTTGTTGGTATCTTTGTTCCTGTTTCCTTCCAAGTTCAATTCCTTGTTCAATTCCTTGTTCAATTCCTTGTTCAATCCCTTGTTCAATGCCTTTCTCTATTCCCTGTTCAATTCCTTTTTCGATTCCTTCTTTTATTCCCTCCTCCATACCTAATTTTTGATAATAAAGTAATTTGGTATTTAGTATTTTTTGTTCTACCTTTTCAGCATCATATAATCCAATAATACTATCATCTTGACTTAATTCTTCTAATGTTTGAATTGCTCTTTCCATAATCTTATCATCTCCTGTTAACTGATAAGCCTCTTCTATATTGTCTAGTAAAAATATTTTACACATTTTTTCTAAACGATTTAGCTTTTTTTCATTATAACATTTCCTTTTTAAATATGGTAGGCATATATGATAACTTTCATAATTTTCTGTTTCCAATTCTAATGTTTCTTCTTCTTTTATTTGAAATTTATATATCAATTTATCTCCTTTATATTTTTGGAAATCATCAATATTAATTTGAATGACCTTTTTAGAATTAAAATAATTATCTCCTTTATGAAAGCGATCTCCTAGTATTCGAAATAAATAATTATTATTTTTTTCAATTATCCCTTCATAATAACTAGAATTCATTTCTAAATTAATAATTTTACTGGCAATACTAATAATAATATCACATTTATATTGTTTACTATTCTTATGAACAATTGGAAGCTCAATATTTTCAAAAATGGCGTTATTCATAATTTCTTCTTTTGGAATTCCTGTTATTAAATTAATAAATTCGGCAGTATATTCGATGGTATTTTCACTCATAAAAAAATTTTTGAAAACAACATCACTCGTTAACTCTAATAATCTTTTATTTCTTGTTATTTGCATTCTATCACCTCTCTAATAAGATAAAGTATATTTATTACTATGTCGAATGCTACTTTTTTAAGATGAAAGAAAAATAAGAAACAAAAAAAGATATTTGTACTTATAAAATATCTTTTTCTTACTATTATTTTTAAGGATTTAAATGATTTGGGCCTCTAAAGATAAACATAGATTCCTTTAAAGAAGGAAGATTTAATAACAACATCGTCAAACGATCTATTCCAATTCCAAATCCCCCATGAGGAGGACAACCATATTTAAAAAATTCTAAGTAAAATTCAACATCTTTCTTGAGACCCTTTTCTTCTGCCTGTTTTGTTAAAATATCATATCGGTGTTCTCTTTGAGCTCCCGTTGTTATTTCTACTCCACGCCAGATTAAATCATATCCTTGTGGTATTTCGTTCTTTCTCATATGATAAAATGCTCTTTTATCCTTCGGATAATCTGTTACAAATATAAATTCAGATTGATGTTCTTCCATCGCATATTGGTACGCTAATTTTTCTGCTTCTGTTGTTAAATCGTTTTTCAATTCATCCTCTATTTGATAATGATAGCGTTGTTCTAATATTTGATATAAATCTGCTAGTTTCACTCTTGGAAAAGGTTGGGTTGGAACAACCACTTCGGTATTATATATGTCTTTTATCAACGTTCCATATTTTTGAGAGATATTTTTTAACATAAATGTTAACATCTCTTCTTCTAATTTCATTACCTCTTCATAAGAATCAATTCCACTAAATTCTAAATCTAGCCCTGTAAACTCTGTCGTATGACGATTGGTATTAGATTTTTCTGCTCGAAATACTGGACCTACTTCAAATATACGTTCAAATCCGGCAGCCATTGCCATCTGTTTGTAAAACTGTGGGGATTGTGCTAAATAAGCCTTTCTATCAAAATATGTTACCTCAAAAACCTCACTTCCGCTTTCACTAGCGGTTCCTTGTAATTTTGGCGTATGAATTTCCATAAAATCTTTTTGATACAAAAATTCTCTAATATTTTTTACTAATTCACTTTGGATTTTAAAAATATTGGCATTATACTCATTTCTTAAATCTAGAAAACGGTAATTTAATCTAGTATCAATTTCTGCGCTCTCTTTATCTTTTATATGAAATGGTAGTTCTGGTTCTGATAAAGAGGTGACAATAATCTCGGTTGGAATGATTTCCATTCCATTTAATTTTACTTTGGGACTTTCTAATACTTTTCCTTTTATTTTCACAGTACTTTCTTGGGTTAACTGATTAACAAGTTCTACTATCTCTTTATTCTTTTCTTCTGATTTTTCAATTGTTATTTGAATCTTTCCTGTTTTATCACGTATAATCAAAAATTGAACCCATTGTAAATTTCTTATATTATCTACAAATCCTTGTATTTCTACCTCTTCATTAAAATGTTTTTTTAGCATTTCAATTTTCATGATGACATCCCTCACAATCACATTCTTCAGCTAATTTTTCATCTAAAAATTCAACAATATCTTCTAACTTTACTTTATATTCCTGTTTTGTATGATTATCTTTTATAGTTAAAATGTTTTCTTTTACCTCATTTTCTCCTATGATAATGATTATTTTACTATGAAAACGATCTGCCTGTTTAAAATTATTTTGTATTTTTCGATTCATATAATCCATTTCTACTTGAAATCCACTAAGACGAAGATCATTACTAAGCGATAAGGCATAATCTTCCATTCCTGTCATTGGGATTACATAGACATCTAATGAAGATTCTCCTGCAATATTGATCTCTTCACAATCTAATGCATCTAACAATCTTTCTAAGCCCATAGCAAAGCCAACTCCTGGAGTTTCTGGTCCTCCAATCGTTTCAACTAAATGATTATAGCGGCCACCACCACATAATACATTTTGACTTCCAAATCCTTCAATAGCTGCTTCTACTTCGAATACAGTATGTGTATAGTAATCTAAACCACGCACTAAATCTGGTACCACTTCATAATCAATTTTTAAGGCTGTCAAATATTTTTTTACATCTTCAAAATGTTTTTTACTCTCTTCATTTAAATAATCTGTTATTTTTGGTGCATTTTTCATGATATCTGTTGCATGATCTATTTTACAATCTAAAATGCGAAGAGGATTCTTTTCAAATCTTGTTTGACAATCTTCACATAAATGATCTAAATGTGGTTTAAAATATTCTACCAGGGCCTCTCGATAATTCCTCCTAGATTCTTGATCTCCTAGTGTATTAATATTTACTTTAATTCCTTTTAATCCAAGGAGTCTGTAAAAATTGACTGGTATACTAATAATTTCCGCATCCATCATAGGAGAATCGGATCCAAATACTTCTACTCCAAATTGGTAAAATTCTCGAAATCTTCCAGATTGTGGTCTTTCATATCGATACATAGGACCATAATACCAAAGTTTTCTTGGCATAATAGAATCTCCATACATTTTATTCTCAATATAACTACGAACAACCCCTGCAGTTCCTTCTGGGCGAAGAGTCATATTTCGGTTTCCTCGATCTAGAAAATCATAGGTCTCTTTTGAAACAATATCACTACTTTCTCCAACACTACGGTGAAATAAATCACTGGCTTCAAAATGTGGTGTTCGGATATATTCATAGTGATAGTTTTCCATTAATACTGCCATTAATTTTTCTAATTCTTGAAATGTTCTTCCCTTTTTGTCATAAATATCATAGGTCCCTTTTGGTTTTTGTATCATACTATTTCCTCCTTTTTACTGATAAATCTCAATAATTTTTTCTAGCATAATCCCCTACTAACAATACAAAAAGATCTATAAATATAAGGACGAGTATTCCCGCGGTGCCACCTTATTTTATAGATCTTTCTATACACTTTATCATCTTTAACGCAGGATTTACGTTTTACCTTGTGTTTAGCGTCTTCATTATAGAATTCTTAAAGATTTTCACCACACATCTTCTCTCTTAAAATTCATCTATAATTACTCTTTTAAACTGGTAATTAATAATAGTATACTATAAATTTTATTATTTGTACACTTTTATTTTTGTTTGATTATCTTCTTTCTTCCCATTTTCTTTCCGGCGTCTTTCATATCATCAATTTTTTCACTAATATCTTCTTTGAAATATTTAAAGGTTGTAATACAAATAATTGCCAATGGAAGAGAAATAACAATTCCTGCTATCCCAAATAGTTTTCCCCCTGCAAAAACAGATATAATAACAACAAGGGGATGAACTTCATTAGTTTTTCCATAAACTAGTGGGTTAATCAAATATCCATCGATTGCTGATAAAACAATAAATGTAATTACAGTTTTAACAAAAAGTGCTGGACTAATAACAAAGGCAGTAATTGCTGCTACAATATTTGTAATGATTCCTCCAAAATAAGGAATTAAATTGGCAATCATGGCTAAAAATCCTAATAAAATGGCATTAGGGTGCCCAATAACAGTATAAGCAATGGTATATTCGACAACGGTAATTAACATAATTCTAATAAAACCTGTTAAATATAGCTTCATCTGTTCATCTAATAAAGAGATATATTTTAATATTTTTTTAGATTTTCGGTTCAGATACCTTTTCACACTTGCACGAATCATATCCATATCAGACAAAAAATAAATAGAGGCTGAAAAAGCGATCACTGCAATAGAGATATATCCTAATGATACACCAATGACGTTTACAGCTCCATTAGAAACATATTTACCAAGTGATAAAATAATATCATTAAAACTAGTAGAAAGGGATTTTTGAATTGGACCTAAATCAATAGAAGATTCTAATGATATTTGTTTTATAAATGCAATAATTCCATTAAACAAACTAGATAATTGGGAAAATAAAAGTGGAACTACTAGAACAATAATAAATGCAATAATTCCTACTAGTAAAGCAACAATAATGAAGATAGATAGGGCCTTTGGTAATTTGTGATTTGTTAAAAACTTTAGAAATGGATGAAGCGCATATGCTACAACAAATGCCATAAAAAATGGTATAGCTATACTTAATATCGTAGATATAATTCCAATCCATAAATTCCCTGTTTGATAGATTAAAAATATAATAAATGCAATTACTGCAATATTCATTAATTTGTAATTCAACTTATCTTTTAACATAATTTTCCCTACTTTCTAAAAGGATGGTGACTGGTCCGTCATTTGTAATTTGAACTTGCATATCTTCTCCATACTTTCCTGTTTCTACCCAAACAAATTGTCTTAATTTTTGATTCCATATTTCATATAAATCTTTTGCCTCATCATAGGGCATTGCGCTTTGAAAACTTGGACGATTTCCCTTTTTGGTATCTGCTTGAAGAGTAAATTGTGAAATGCTTAAAATTTTTCCATTTATATCCAAAATAGACTGATTCATTTTTCCTTCATCATCTGAAAATATCCGGAGATTTAATACTTTATGAAGCATATAATCAAGATCCTCTATTTGGTCCTCTTTAGCAAATCCAATAAGCAATACTAGTCCTCGATCAATTTCTCCTACTATTTTATCATGGACTTTTACAAATGAATTTAAACTTCGTTGAACAACTATTCTCATTATTTGATATGCCTTTCACATAATGTAACACTGCTAATAGAAGCAATTTCTATCATAAATTTTTTTAGATTTTCCTTATTATCTACTAAAACTGTAATATCATATGTGTTATTTTCTTGACTATTATAATTATAAATACTTTGAATCGTTAAATTATGATTGGAAGTTTTAGAGATAATATCTAACAATAAATTATCATTTTTTAAAGTTTTTATAATTAAATTAGTAGGATATCTTTTTTCAATTGTTTTGTTCCACTTTACAGCGATGGTTCTTTCTTCTAAATCTTTTACATTGGGACAAGCCAGGCGATGAACAGAAATTCCATTTCCTTTGGTAATATATCCTATAATACGATCTCCAGGAATTGGTTTACAACAGGATGCAATATTTACTTTAATATCATCAATTCCCTCTACAATAATATCTGTTTTGATGATTGGAGCAACCACTTCTTTATTTTGAGTTCTTTTTAAGATAATATCTTCCTTAGTATCGTTTTCACCTGTAACAATATTAATAACAGAGCCAATTGGTAATTTATTATTTCCAATATTGATATATACTTCATCAAAATTCATGTATTTTAATTCTTGAACAATTTTGTTCATATTTTCGAAGGTTAAAAACTCGTTAAAGACAATTTTTCTTTTTCTAAGCTCTTTATTTAATAGTTCTTCTCCCTTTTTCAAATACTCTTCTTTTTCTATCTTGCGATAAAAACTTTTAATTTTGTTCTTAGCACCTGTTGTTTTAGCCATCTGGATCCATTCACGACTTGGACCAAATGAATTTTTATTCGTATTAATTTTAATAATATCGTTATTCTTTAATTCATAATCTAATGGGACAATATTATTATTTACAATTGCTCCTACCATTTTATCTCCAACTCCAGAATGCACTCGGTAAGCAAAATCAATTGGAGTTGCCCCTTTTGGAAGTTCTATTACATCTCCTTTTGGTGTAAATACATAAATTGTATTATTTAGTACATCTTCTGTAACTGATTTTACAAATTCTTCATCATTTTCTTCTTCATTGTTGAGTTCAATAATGGAACGAAAAAATTGTAATTTCTGTTCCATTTCATTTTGAATGGCAATGGTACTTCCATGTTCTTTATAAGACCAGTGGGAAGCAATTCCTCGTTCTGCAACCTCATCCATTTCATAAGTTCGAATTTGAATTTCAAATAAATATTCGTCTAATCCAAAAACAGTGGTATGAAGGGATTGATACATATTGGTTTTTGGCATCGCAATATAGTCTTTAAATCTTCTTGGCATTGGTTTATATTTCGAATGAATAACTCCTAAAGCATGATAGCATTCTTCTTCTGTATTAACAAAAACACGAAGTGCAAGCAAATCAAAAATATCGCTAAATTTCTTTCCTTTATCTAGTTTTTTATAAATACTATAAATACTTTTTGCTCGACCTTTTATTTCATGTTTGATCCCATTTTCATCTAATAAACAAGAAATATCTTCTAACATTTTCTTTACAACAGAGTCACGTTCCGCTTTTGATTGATTCAATTTTTGAACGATATCAAAATAAATATCAGGACGATAATAACGAAGAGATAAATCTTCTAATTCACTTTTCATTTTATTAATTCCTAAACGAGAAGCAATGGGAACCAAAATATCTAATGTCTCTTTTGCTTTCTCTTTTTGTGTTTTTTCATTATGTACCCATAATGTTCGCATATTATGAAGCCGATCGGCTAATTTTATGATAATGACTCTAACATCATTACAAAGGCCTACCAATATTTTTCTTTGAGTGGCAATTGTTGCATTTCCCCCGATTTCAAAATTCAATTTATTAATTTTAGTAACTCCATCTACTAAATCTACTATTTCCTTTCCAAAACTACTTTCTAATTCTTCATATGTGACATCACAATCCTCTAATACATCATGTAATAGAGCCGCACAGATGGTAGCATAATCTACCCTCATCTCTGATAAAATGTATGCAACATTTAAAGGATGTTCAATATAATCTTCCCCTGTCATACGTTTAATTCCAAAGTGCATTTTAGAAGCATATACATATGCTTCTTCTACCATATGCATTTCTTCTTCATCTATATAGCTTAATTTTTCTTTTAATTGATCAAACCTAAGTCCAATATTTTTTTTGGTCATTCTTTACCACATCTTTCGTTATAAAATTGGCTTCCCTCGAACTTGCTTTTCTCGGTCTAAACGCAATTGTTTTTGCATCCTATCAAATGATTTTTGAATTAAATCTTGTTCATAAGATTCAAAAGAAAAGTATTTTTTTATAAAGGATATTTCTTCTTCATCTGATATAATCTCACTCATTAAATTTGTATTAGTAATTCCATTTCGTTCATTATCCATATATTTTCGGAGATGCCTAGTTAATTTTTTTTGCATCTCGTAATTATTTTCTGAGATAGCAATCGCTAACGCATCTTTTAAAATACTAGCATCTATATAATACTTATCTTCTCTTTCCTTTTTTAAATACAGAACCACAGGATGGAAAAAAGATAATTCAAAACAATTATCTTCCATATCGTGATTCAAAAATATTTCTTTACATCTTTTAAAGATTTCTTCTTCCTCATGATGATTTCTCATACAGCGAATAATATCCGAACTTGAAACGACTACATAATTTTGATCTATTTCTGGTTTTATAGACATATTATCACCTCTTTATGAATTAATTCCTTTGATTTTTACCTCTTCTACATCATCCTCATACCATTTTTTCTTTTTTGGCTTTCCAATATTCCTTTTTTCAATTGTATACAAAAGTTGACTGGCAATACAAATAGAAGAATAAGATCCAACAATTAAACCTATTAAAAGTGCGATATTAAAGTTAATAATTTCATAAGATCCTAGAATAATTAAAGCTACTACTGGAATAATTGTTGTAATACTTGTAATTAAACTTCTTTTTACCGTTTGTTGTAAACTAATATTGACAACCTCTTTTAATCCCTCTTTTGTTAATTTTGATTGTTTTTCTTTTAGGTTCTCACGAATTCGATCAAACGCAACAATCGTATCATTAATAGAATATCCAATGATGGATAAAATTGCTGCTATAAAAATAGATGATACTTCTAGATTAAATATGCTAAAGATAGCAACAATTAGAAAAGCATCATGTAATAATGCAATAATTGCACTAATTGCATAACTAAATTTAAAGCGTAGTGAAATATAAATAATCATTCCAATTACTGCTATAATTAAAGAAACAAAAGCATTTTTTACAAGTTCTTTTTTAACTATATTAGAAACTACACCAATATCCGTAGATGCTTTATATTTATCTTTAAAATACTTTTCTGTTTTTACTACTTGTTTTTTTTCTAACTGATTGGCAATTTTGACATACGTTGTTTGATTATCAACAAAATCTATTTCTTCTAAATTATAGCTTAATTTTTTCATATCCTCTTGAATTTGTTTTTTGGTTAATTTTTCTTCTGTTTTAATGGTAATAGAAGAGCCACCTTTAAAATCAATTCCTAAATTTAGTCCACTAAAGAAAAGAGATACAATTCCTAATATGACGCATACGATACTGATTGCAAAGAAAACTCGACTATTTTTTATAAAATCTAGTTTATGTTTTCCTTTTTCTTTTTTATCACCAATAAATAATTTGGTTCTGTTATCAAAATATCCCGTCTTAACAAATAGATTTGTTAGCCATCTGGTTATTAAAACCATTACAAACATAGTTGTCAAAATACTAATAATTAACATAGTCGCAAATCCCTTAATACTACTCTCTCCAAAAATAAATAAAATGATGGCAACTAGTAAGGTTGTTACATTTGAATCAATTATGGTTACTAAAGAACTTTTATTTCCTCTTTTAACTGCTGATTTTAATGTTTTTTCTTGATCTAATTCATCACGGATACGTGAAAAATTAATAACATTAGCATCAATCGCCATTCCAATTCCAAGTAAAATGGCAGCAATTCCAGGTAATGTTAATACTCCACCGATTAACCAAAAAACTCCAAAGGTAATCATTGTATATAAAATCATACCAATTGATGCAATAAATCCTGAAAATCTATACACAAATATCATAAACAACATAATAAGGGCAATTCCTACAATTCCTGCGAAAAAGGTTTTTTCAAGGGAGTGTGATCCAAAACTAGCAGCAACTGTTTTAGATGAAACTTCTTCTAATTTAGTAGGTAAGCTTCCTGAATTAATGAGTTCCACTAAAGTTTTTACTTCATCTTGAGTAAAATTACCTTGGATGATTACATCACTTGCAAAACCTTGAGATACACTAGCAACGGATAAACATTTTGAATTATTTAAACTTCCACAACTATTTTCTTCAGTAGCAAAACTATTTTCTTCTTCATCATAATCTAACCAAATAACGATACGATTATCTTTCATTTTACTTACTTTTTTGGTTACTTTATAAAATTTATCTTTGTTTTTCACACTTAAAGCAACTGCTGGTTTTCTATTTGAGTCTTCACCAACCTTTGCTCCGCCACTTTTTAAAACGTCACTATTCATCAGTAAATGATCACTAGTATCCCTAAATGTTAAATTAGCAGCCGTTGATAACATCATTCTAGCTTCTTCTGGATCTGTTATTCCAGCTAGTTGTACACGGATTTTATCATCACCTTCTACTGTAATAATTGGTTCTGATACTCCTAGTACATCTATTCTTTTTTGAATCGTTTTATAAGTACTATTAACCATTTCACTTGTTACTTTTGATCCATCAATACTTTTTACTTGATATAAGACTTCAAATCCTCCTTGAAGGTCTAATCCAAATTTTAAATTACGAAATAATACTGGTGCAATCATGGCAACAATAATCATTAAAATTAAAATAATTCCAATATTTTGAACAATTCCTCTATTTCCTGTTGTTCTTTGTTTCATATAACTTCCTCCTAATCATTATCCTTAAAATATGTATTTCTGTTACGCAAATTTAATTTTTCTTTTAAATAACTATCAATATAAATATTTTCTGTATTTAAAATATCACTTGTCATATCATATAAAGATAAGTCTCTTGCATTTTTCCATTTGACTTCCTTTAAATAATTCCAAATATCTTCCTCTTTTATATAAATATACCCCTCACGATGCATTTCACTTTTCTTGGTCACTAGTGCTGGTTTAATTCTTTGATATAGTTCTTGTAATGATTCAATTTCAATATCCATAAAATAACCTCCCTAATGTTTATGAATAATAATTGTATATTTATCCACATATATATATTATATATGAAAAAGAAAGATTTTTAAAGGAGAATATATGAAAAAGAGTAAATTTATTCAATCTACTATTATTTTAATCATTGGCGGTTTTATTACTAAGATTCTTGGGATGTTTATTAAAATTATCACTACCCGTTTAATTGGAACTGAAGGTATTGGTCTTTATATGTTAATTATTCCTACTTTTACATTATTAATTGCTCTTGCTCAACTAGGTTTTCCGGTTGCTATTAGTAAACTTGTCGCAGAAGAGAAAAGTAATAATAAAAATTTAGTCTTCTCTATTATTCCTATTTCCTTAATGGTAAATTTAATTATTATTTTGTTTCTTTTAATATTAAGTCCATTTATTGCCAATAACCTTTTACATGAACCACGAACACAGCTAGCGATTGTTGGAATGTGTTTTGTTCTTCCCTTTGTTAGTATTTCTTCCATTATCAGAGGTTATTTTTTCGGAAAGGAAAAAATGTTTCCCCATGTATTATCCAATATTTTAGAAGACGTTATTCGTATTATTATCGTAATCGTGGGAATTCCTATTTTTATAAAACGTGGATTAGATTATGCTATCTTTTTCTTAGTAATCTCTAATATTGTTAGTGAAATTACTTCTATTCTTGTCCTATTTTTCTTTCTTCCTAAAAATTTCACGTTAAATAAAAGTGATTTTAAGCCCAATAAAAAAAATATTAAAAATATTTTCAGTATTAGTCTTCCAACCACGGGAAGTCGATTAATTGGAAATATTGGATATTTTTTTGAACCAATTATTTTAACTTCCACTTTATTACATGTTGGATATACCAATCAATTTATTGTTAATGAATATGGAATTATTAGTGGATATGTACTTCCACTTTTACTACTCCCATCGTTTTTTACAATGGCCATTTCACAAGCTTTAATTCCTGTGATTAGTCGTTCTTATAGCAATCGTTGTTTTCATTATGCAAAGAGTAAAATCAAGCAAGCCATCTTTTTTTCGATGTTAATTGGAATTCCCGTCACGATTTTATTTGAAATGATTCCAGAGATTCCTTTGAAATTGATTTATAATACAACAGAAGGGGTACTTTACTTACGAATACTTGCTCCGATTTGTCTTTTACAATATATTCAGGCTCCTCTTGCAAGTTGTTTACAAGCAATGGGTAAGGCTAAAGAGGCCATGAATAGTACCCTTATAGGAATTATTATTCGAACAAGTCTTTTATTTATTTTATCGAGTTTAAAAATTGGAATGTGGGGATTAGTGATTGCGACTGGGGTTAATATCTTAGTGGTTACTCTATATCAATTAAAAAAGGTGAAAAGATGTTTTTAAAAAAAATAGAATTAAATTCTATATTTCAATTCACCCATTTGAGATGTTGGAACATATCCAGCTGGTGCTTTTATGACGTCTTCTATTCTATTTACAATTGCAGAGCAAGTAAGTTCTACTGTATTTGGTCTTTCAATAATTAAATTGGTATCTGGTTCTCCAAAAATAGTCCAATTGTTACAATCAAAATCTTCTTCAGAATATACTTTTCCAATACATTCACTTTCAATGATAATTCCTTCTTCGGTTTCTGTTGTTACCACGGCACTCATTCCTGTTGCCATTCCAGCTTTTACTGTCATATCTAAAGTAGTAGAATGAATATCTTTATCATTTGTCATTGGAACACATTTTTGTACTTGGTGAGTAACATGCAAATTCAATTTATCACATAGCCAACCATTGGTATTCCACATATAACTTGGTAAGAATTCTCCTTTTTGAATCAAATCATTTCTTTCTTCTTCACTAATATTATCTGCACTAGCTACTTCACTAGCAAATTCTTCTAAACTTAATCCTGCTCCATGGGCTTTTGCTAAAGCAATTCCATAATCCTCTACATTATAAGAACTGCTTCCTTTAATTTTTGTTATTTTATGAGTGGTTCCTGCTAATGTTGTAATTAAATTTCCCCAAAATGCATCTTGGTATCCACTACCTGTAATTGTACAATTATTCTCTTTAGCAAGTTTATCAATTTCTTCCGTTAAAACTGGGGAAGAATTAAATGGATAAAAAGCTTCTTCACATGTAGTAATCGCATTAATTCCTAATTCTGCACATAAAAGTAAAGCATCTTTTACATCATTCATTAAACTCATTGTTGTAACAATACAAATATCAGGATTTGTTTGTCTCATCATTTCTTCTGCATTTTCAATGGAAGTAACAATAATTCCTGTATCTTCACATTCCATAATAGAACCAATATCTTTTCCAATTACATCTGGATTAATATCTACAGCTCCTACTAATTCATAACCATTTTCTATTGCATAACGCATTGTATATTTGGACATCTTTCCACATCCATATTGAACTACTTTTAACATATCTATACCTTCTTTCTAGAACCAATATAACATTTTCCAACTCAAAAAAAAATAGAGTTTTATTAGAAATACATCATTTGACACAAAATATTTTTATGTTTGAATTAAACTAATTCCTGTCATTTCTTCTGGTTTTTCCAGATTCATGAGTTGTAAAATAGTTGGAGCAATATCACAAAGTTTACCCTCTCTTAAAGAATACTGTTCATCTGTAATTAAAAATGGAACTTTATTAGTTGTATGACTCGTTAAAATATGCCCTTCATCATCTAGCATTTCCTCACAGTTTCCATGATCTGCTGTAATAATTAACGTTCCATCTTTCTCCATAATTTTATGGTAGATTTTTTCAACACAAGTATCTAAAAATTCTACAGCCTTTTTAGCAGCTTCGTAATTTCCTGTGTGTCCTACCATATCTCCATTTGCATAGTTTAAAATAACTAAATCATAATGATGATCTAATTCTTGTATTAATGTATTTGTAATCTCCTCTGCACTCATTGTTGGTTTTAAATCATATGTTGCAACGCTTGAAGATTTAATTAAAATTCTTTTTTCTTGTGGTAGTTCAAAATCATATCCGCCATCAAAGAAATAAGTAACATGCGCATATTTTTCAGTTTCAGCAATTCGAAGTTGTTTTAGTCCTTTCTCACTTACATAACATCCAAGGGTATTTTTTAGATATTGATGTTGATAAGCATTTTTACATAGTACTTCTTCACTAACTGGCATCATAGTAACCAACTCAATATCTTTTAATTTTTTAATAGTCATTTTATCAAATGTTGGGTTTGTTAAACTAGAAAATAGTTCTCTTAAACGATCTGGGCGATAGTTAAATACAATAATTCCATCTCCATCTTCTACCTTTCCTTCATCTAATACAGCGGGAAGCATAAATTCATCTGTTCGATTATTTTTGTAATTAAACTCTATCATTTCTTTTGGTGTATTAAATTTTTCTCCTTCTCCATAGACAATGGCATTGTATGCTAGCTGCACTCGATCCCAGTTATTATCTCTATCCATGGCATAATACCTACCACTCATGGTTACGATTTTACCAATTCCTGTTTCTTTTATTTTTTCTTCTAACATTTCTACATATTGATAGGCGCTATGATCTAAAGTATCTCTCCCATCTAGGAATAAATGAAAGTACAGTTGTTCTATGTTATTTTGAACACACATATCAATCACACTCATGAGATGCTTCATACATGAATGGACTCCACCATCACTAATTAAACCCATAATGTGTAATTTAGATTTTTTTTGTTTGGTATCATGAATTACCTTTAAGATATTTTTATTTTGAAAGAAATTTCCATTATCAATTTCTCGATTAATCAATTCTAATGGTTGATAAACAATTCTACCTGCTCCAATATTCATATGTCCAACTTCACTATTTCCCATTTGTCCTTTGGGTAAGCCTACATGGACTCCACTTGCTTCTAAGTAGCTATGGGGATATTTTTCCCATAAAGAATCTAGAAATGGTTTTTTAGCATTTTTTACGGCATTCCCTCTTGGATTTTCATTGATTCCAATCCCATCTAGTATACACAAAACCACCGGTTTCATATCATCATCTCCTGTTTTTATTATAGCTCAAAAAAAAAAGATTGTCTTTTTATTTGACAACTTTTTACAAAATAAAATCATTCCTTTTCATTTTTGATAATGTTTTCTTTCTTCCTTAGTTTCTTCAAATATTTTTAAGGCATAATTTAATGTTTGTGAATTGTTTAAATGAAGTTGACAGGATTCCTCGGATTTCTGTTTTAAAGAGGCATATAGTGCATTGGTTACAGAATCTGGCAAAAAAAACAAAGTTGCTTTTATATGGCTCATAATATATAAAACAGTAGCTTCTGATGATATATCTTCTATAGGAATATGGAAAAGTAAATCAAAATTATGGTTATACATAGCTGAAATCAATTGATTAAAATAAGGGTTTTTTTCTTCTTTCTTCAATTTCATGAAATATTTCTCTGAAGATAAATTTTCCATATCTCTATTTAATAGTTTTTCTTCTATTGAGTCACTTACATAAATATTATTATATTTAATAGTTATAAGTTTCTTTTTTAATTGAGAATCTGTTGTTTTAGCAATTTGATTTGTAAATAACGAACAGATAAATAGAAATAGCTTTTTATTAATTCTAAGATTTTGTCGGACATAGTATGCTTCCGTTCCACCAATTACTCTATCAAATATATAAGAGGCTTTATCATAAATTCTTATATTTGCTAAGTTAGAATCCGTTGTAACCATTAAGGGTGATACCTCACCAACTTGATTTATAATTTCTTCTAAAATTTCATAGATATACATAAAATAGTCTTGTTTTTCTTCAAATAAATTATCTTCCAACAAAATTAGTTGTTTTAATTGTTTTAATTTTTTTTGATATTTTGTATGACTAATTCCTTTAGATAACTCTAATTTCCCTAATTCTTGATAAATATTTTGAATTCCTAATTCAGCCCTTCTTAATAAATTTAGAATTTCGATATCCTCTATTGTTGGATAATCCATATCACTCACTCCTTGAGGATTTATTATATCATAAATTCTGTTTTTACAACATCTTTTTGTCATTAAAATACGAAAAAAAGTAGATTTTTCTACTCTTCTTCATAATTCATAGCTGCAATTTCTAATTTATCATTACTATGAATGAGTATTAGATTACATGTAGTTGGATAATCCAAATCTTTTTCATATGTTAACTTTAATGTAACATTATATGCTTTATCATCTTGAGCGATATCTGTTTCAAAAGAATCTTGTTCAACTTCTGTAACTTCTACCTTTGTAATATCTGGAAGTGTTTGTTTTCTATTTCCATAAATATTATTCTCGACATAGCGATAGACTGTATCCTTAGCATAAGTTTCAAAAGTTTTTTGATAATCTTTATAAATAAATTGAGTTCCACCTACATCATTTTTATTAATTGCATGACCTAAAGAATAAAAGTCTGTGATAAACAATTGACTTACTAATTTAGCATACTCTTTTTCATTGATATTTTTTTCTGTTAAAGTTTTCTTTAATTTATTAAATAATTCTTTAAAATACTTCGAATCATTTTCATCTAATTTATAATTATATCCTTTTATAGTATCTAAAACTTCTACTTTTTTTTGTCCCTTATTTGTTAAGCTATCAAATAAATCTTTTACACTAAAAACCAAAATTCCCAAAACAATAATTACTAAAATTGTTAAAATAACGGGTGTTTTTAATTTTCTTTTCTTTTTATTTTTTGTCATTTTGTACCTCACTTGTAATATTATCTTTCTCGTTTTCCTTTTTTATTAAATCATACACAATGATTGAATCAGAAATGGATACTGCTTCATCTGCCAATTTCGTATATTTTTGAATATAGTCCACGCTAACAGTGTCATCTGGATTTAGTAATTTTCCCTCTTCTTTACTTTGATTATAATACATTTTATTAGTTAACCAATTTCCATCAGGGAAAACTACAACATTCCCATCTACACTAAAGATATCATGTCCTAAAGCATATTTACTTTTAAAACCAAACATATTGGCAAGTGTTGGCATGATATCATACATTCCCATTACTTCTTTTGTTTCCTTAGCTTTGTCTTTTGCATCTTTAGACCAAATAATTAATGGAACCTTACGATTTAACTCATATTCATAATAGTCAACTTCTTTATAGTTTGGATCATCTTTATCTAATATAGTATCTGTTTGTGGGTCATAATTATAAAAACGTCTAAATTCTGATTTTTTTAGTTTCGCGTCATGATCTCCATAGATTAAAACCACTGTATTATCTAAAATACCATTTTTATCTAAATCATTCATTAATTGCCCAATTGCTTCATCGGCGTAATGAACAGATTTAAAATAACTTCCCAATTTTGTTCCCTCCATATAGGGGGCGGTTACTTCCTCTTCTTCCCCAGTTTCTGGATTTTGTCTTTTATATTTTTTGGTTACTTCATAATTACTGTGTTCGTCTATATCTGTAAATGGTGTATGATTTGTTAACATGATTAACGTTCCCATAAAATTTTTATTTTCGTCACTAATTTTCTTTATTTTTTCACTAGCCTGTTTAAAGAATGACTTATCTGAAAGACCAAGACCAATGGTTTCATCAATTTTGAAATCACGATTATAACAATAAAATTTATCATAACCTAAAGTTTTATGAGCATTTTCTCGGTTCCAGAACGAACAATTATTTCCATGCATACTAAAGGTATAATACCCTTGATTCTTTAACAATCTTTGCAAGGTCTCATATTCACGGTCCCAATAGCTTACAAAAACAGTTCCACTAGATGCAGGCATTAGTGAAGAGCTTAGCGTAAATTCGCTATCGCTACTCGTTCCGACACTTTCTTGAGCATAGAAATTTGAAAAATATAAACCTTCACTTGCTAGTCTCTTTAAATTAGGAGCAACTTCTTGTCCATTAAAACTAGTATTTAAGGTAAAATTTTGAATACTTTCTGCATGAATTAATAATAAATTTTTTCCTTTAAATATATCTGTATATTCATTGGTTTTTGTTTCTGTATCTCTATTCTCATAATATTCTCTAAATTTTTTGGCCTTTTTATCATATCCAAATAATGGGTTTAATTGCGATTTTACTGTTGCAAGTAAATCATTTACCTGATAAGTGTAGATACCAAAACGCATCACAATATATTCTCGATTCCATTGTTTACTCAGTCTACTGATATCTACAGAACTCATAGTAGATAATGATAAAATAATTAAAACAACTCCTGCTATTAAAGTATTTATCAATCTTACTTTTCCTACTTCTACTTTTGATACTTGTTCATAATACTTTTTTCTTTTTAATTTGTTATGGACAAATATCATAGCAAGAATTTGCCATAAATAGCAAAAATCTTTTATCTCCATTACATTTTGAACAACAGCATCTCCCACATCTACTACTTGAAGAGAAGTCTCTAATAACGAAAAAGAGGCAAACGACAAATAATTTGTATAATACATAGAATTGACAACACATAAGAGTACAAAAATACAGGACATAAATAAAAAATATTTAAATTGGTGTTTTGGTTTTAGAAAATAGCCAAAAGAACCAATTATTAAAATAACTGCCAAATCAGCAATGATTGGTTTTATATCAAAATAATTTTTTATTGTTAAAAATCGAATTAAACATCCATTAACTACAGACGATAAAACAAATGTTATAAATAAAATATTTGTTCTTAAATACTCTCTTATCTTAGCTTTCATTTTTTGAATTAGCCCTTTAAAATCATATTCTTTTATTTTTTTCATTGTTTCACCTCGAAAACCTTTTACAACTCTATAAGTATAGCACTTATTTATGCTTTTATCAAATTAACGATAGACTTGATCGATATACTCTAACAATTTCAAAAATAAATTTATATAGCTTTTTTCTAATCCTTTATTCGATAATTTACGAATATCAATTCTCTTTTTTCTAATTGGTTGATTGCTAAAGAATACCGTATCAATCGACTCCTTCATAGTTGTTGTAATTGGAAGATCTGCGATAATAGATTCTATATCTTCATTGATAATTCTGGCTGCATCAATTTCAATATTATTTCCTTTACAATTAACAGCTACTTGTCCTACTGTTGGCATATTCTCTATTTCAATAATAAAATTATTTTCTTCTGTATATTGTTTCACACCAATTCGTTGACCATTGAAGTAAGCAACTACTTCATTTGCTTGTTTTGTATTTCTAAAGACCAATTTATAATTTCGTCTATCTGGTATAATACCTGACTTTCCTTCTATTGGGCGAATAATTAAAGTATAATTATTTGGCAAATAGTTATATTCAATCGCTGTGATGATATAATTTCCCATTTTATAGGCCCCAGTAATTCCATCATCTTCATATAATCGAAATTGATTGCTTTTTCCTGGAAAAATTTGTATTTCTAAGTTTTTAGGAACCTCTGTTGAATTTAAGATGTTATCATTACTAAATGGGATAATTGCCCCTGCCTTTGCGAATACTGGATAGTCTTCATCTCGAAAGAATGATAAGTGATTCCTTCCTCCAACAAATTTTTTTCCAATTATTAAATCATACCAAATTCCCTCTGGTAAATAAAACTTATGAATAACGCGGTTAATCAAATGTTCTTTTTTGGTTGTAATTGGGCAAATAAATAATTCAGAGCCAAAAGAATACTCTGTACGATAATTTAAATCATCATACATTTTTGGTTCTGTATAATAAACAGGAAGTACTAATGGTGCTCCATATTTTGAATACTTATAGGCTTCTGAATATAAATATGGAATTAAACGATGTCTTAAATTTAAATAATTTTTGGTAATATGATACGTCTTGGTCCCCCATTTCCAAGGTTCTCTTCGATAATACTTTCCCTCTGCTGCTCCAAACTTTAAAATAGGACTAAAGGTTCCTAATTGAACAAATCTAGTATATAATTCACTATCTTCTGTTCCTAAATGATATCCACCAATATCATGAGCAATATAACTAATTCCTAGGTTGGCGGCACTTCCATTATAATAAGGAATTATTTTTAAGGTATTCCAACTAACAAAGGTTTTTCCAGAATACAATATGGGGTAACGATGAGGAGCAATTTTGGGATTTCGAGATAAAACCATAGGTCTTTTGGATTGTAGATAATGATGATCCATTGTATGATAATGATCTAAGATAAATAATTGTTGGATTTCTTTTTTATCTTCTACCTCAGGATAAAAGAAGTCTATTCCTTGCTGTTCTAAAGGATGAATAATGATTTTTAAATAGGCATCTATCGTTTTAGCATCTAATGCATTAAATGGAATATTTCCAGTCGGATCGGGTTGAATGTATTTGGCTAATATATTAAAATACTGTTCCTCTGCTGAAAATCCGTTCAATGGATTTACACTAAGTCCCACTCGAATATTTTGACTATGAATTTTTGAAAGGATTTCTTGGGGATTTGGAAAATACTTATGATTCCAAGTAAATCCATTTATATGATTAGGATTCATATTCCAATTCTTATTCAACATAAAGATAGAAATTGGTATCGAATTTATTTTGAATTGTTCTAGTAAATTCATAATTTCTTGTTCAGAATAAATTGTATCTTTACTCCACCAATTTCCTAGGGCATATCTTGGAATTAATGCAGGGGATCCAGTTAGCATAAAATAATCTTTTAGGCATAAAGCAAAATCTTTTAAATACATAAATAAATATATATCTCTACTATCAGGGGTTCTTGTTTCTAAATTCCCTCTTTCAGTAAAAACTAAGCTTTGGGAATCATCGATAGAAGAAAAACCATCTACCGAATATAAACCTTTGGCTAATCTTGGTTCCCCTTTTTGATTATCTAGTGAAAATATTGGTGCACCATAATTTCTAACTTCTGGATGTTTATAATACCAAAAACGGTCTGTATTTAATAAGTTTACCTTTAAATTGGCAGTAGAATTCATTCTTGTACCCAAAAAGTCTTTGTTCTTCATATATGTTAACTCGAAATATTTGGTTCTAATCTTTAAAATGCGTTTGCTTTCCTGTTTTTCATAATGAACAGGTTTCATATTACGATACCAAATACGTTCTGTTGGACGGTCCTCAAATACACCATCTCTATTGTATTCCATTCGGATAACTCGTTCACTTAAAATTGTAAAACGGTAAGTTTCTCCTTGGATAATATTTTCTTGATTTGCTTTTGCCTTATTATAGTCAAAATTAAATTGATCCCCTAGATTATACATAATTTCACCCCTTATAATTCTTCTATTTTCATGAAGTTTGTATGTTTTACTTCACTAAATGGATAACCTCCTGTAATAATTATTTTTCCTTTTTCTTCTTTTAATAGTTTTTTAGCAATTTCTTTAGAACGAATCATAATTTCGTCAAATGATTTTAATTCATCGATTAATACTGGATATATGCCATAATACATATTCAATTCCTTAACAGTATCAATATCTGGGCTAAGTGCAATAATAATGGCCTTTGGATGAAAGCGACTAATTTTTTTTGCAGTGTGACCCGTTATTGTGGGTGTCACAATAAATGCACATTTTAAACGGCTACTACAATCTACTACACTATAAGCAATAGAACCTGTAATATCTTGTTTCTCGGTTCGCATTGTTTTGTCTAAAAAATCATAGTAATCTATATCTTGTTCTGCTGACTCTACGATTTTACTCATTGCTCTTAATGTATCAATTGGATATTTGCCAATCGTCGTTTCGCCAGATAGCATCACTACGTCTACACCTTCTATGACAGCATTCGCAACATCAGAAACTTCTGCTCTTGTTGGTCTTGATGCATTTTCCATCGTGGACATCATTTCGGTTGCTACAATACTAACTTTTCCAGCTGTATGACATTTATTAATAATAATCTTTTGAATTCCTGGAATTCTTTCCATTGGAATTTCTGCTCCCAAATCTCCTCTTGCAATCATAATTCCATCACTAATTTTCAATATATCATCAATGTCTTCAAAAGATTGTTCATTTTCGATTTTAGGAATAATGGCAATATGATCATTATCTTGTTCAATTAAAATGTCATTAATTCGAATCACATCTTCATAACTAGATACAAAGGATAAAGCTAAAAAATCAACATTCAATTTACATGCCAAGCGAATGTCCTCTTTATCCTTTTCACTCAAAAAAGGAATATTTAATTTCGTATTCAATACATTAACACTTTTATTGTCAAAGACTTCCCCTTCTTTTTTGACTTCGCAAAGTAAATTATCATAATCTTTATCTAATACTTCTAATTCTACAAGCCCATCATTTAAATGAATAATAGAACCGATTTTTACTTCTTCTACAAAATGCTCATAACTAACACTTAATTTGGTATTATCTCCTACCATTTTTTGGTTATATAGTCGAATTTTATCTCCTTGATGAAAAAAGGCCTTTCCTTTTGAAAATTTTCCTACTGTTATATCTGGTCCTTTCAAATCCAACATAATAGAAACATTCGTATCCAGTTTTTCATTAATCTTATTAATTTTTTTAACAATATCTTTACAAAAATCATGCGTTGCATGTGCCATATTAATTCTGGCAATATCCATCCCACTTAATATCATTTTTTCTAAAATATCTTCTTTTTTACTAGCAGGTCCTATTGTTGCGATTATTTTAGTTTTTTTCATAGTATCACCTATCTTATATTATAACAATTTTTTTGACAAATAAAAAGTGAATTTTATGAAATTTTCAAAGATTTATATCAATCTATTATTTTTATCTATTTTCTATCATAGAAAAATCATAACCACGCATAAAATACGTGGTTTGAACTCCCCTATACGGGGATAAAAC
>CANOTJ010000016.1 GCA_947570175.1 uncultured Mycoplasmatota bacterium
AGGTAGAATCAAAGTATTAAAAGTGGTGCGGTTGAAATTACAATTAAAAAAAAGACAGAACAATTTTGTTCTGTTTTTTTATAAAATAATAAACTATTTATTTTAATATATGATATAATAAATTCAGGTGGTTGATTGCTATCAACTAATGGAAGTGCTATTATTGTTGAGGATGAAAGTGGGAAAATTTTATTAGAAGATTAAGTAGACTATATAATAGATGATGATGCACAATATATATTTAACAAAAATAATCAAAGAATATATTGTTTAGATACACAAATCTATTATCAAAAAAATAAAAGGTAATGAATAAAATTTAACTATCTACCTTGATATTCCTATAAATAGAGTTTTGTATTTGATTGTTCCACTAACAAAAAAGATAATTTTCAAATTATCTTTTTAATATATTTCGAAGTGGAGCAGTATTTTGATACATAAAATACAAAGTATTATTGGTTACTAATTCTAAATCACCAATATATTCATAGGCTAGAGCATTAAATCCTAGTTTAAATTCATTTAATCCACGATAAGGATTATCTTGAACAGTTAAAGAGGATATTCCTCCTAAATTAAATTTTTGAAATCCTAATTTAGAATAACGCTCCATTAACTTCCAAATTAACAAATGCTTCGAATTTAAACTTTTAAATTTTGCATCATATCCATCCATTAATATAAATACTTCATCATTGTTTTGAATCACTAAACAAGAAGCCGTAACAATCCCTTCAGGATATTTCCGTAAATAATTAGTAGCCTGTACCAATATTTTCTTATAAGCCTCAAATTGTTGATCAAGCTCAATTTTTTCACTAAGAAGACGGTGGTTATTTGCAATTTGATTATTAGAAACCATTTGACTAAAATCCATTGATTTCTTTTCATATTCATGATATTTATCTTGTACATTTTTTAAATGATCTTTGGTATCTAATTTAGAATAGAAAAATTCAACTTTATTAGACTTTGAAAAATATCGATAACAATCTTTAAAATATTGCAGATCCCTTGGATATTTATTTTTTGTTTGTAAATATAAATATTCTAAGTTCTCTATATCTCCTTTATAGATTTTAACACCTTTTTGTTCTGCTGTTCGAATTTTTGTTCGAAACTGTTTTCGAATATTTTTAAATAACATATAATAGGGAATATTCAAATCAATAATAGCTTCATGCCGAGGTTTTAAAGCCTCAAAATAATGATTGTAACCTAAATGAGCATAGCCAAGTTTTTGTAAATTATTGAAAATATTACCAAAATAACTATTCTTTGTCAAAATATTATTTTTCTTATCATAAATACTTCTAATGACCAAAGGACTAATTTTAATGGCCATTACATTTTTTTTCCCTAAATAAGTTTTCAATTCTTTTGTGAAAATGGATAAAAGATTAAAATTACTATAATCTATTAAAAAACCTCGAGGTGCATATGCATATTTAAATTTTGATAAGTGCTCAATTAGAATCAAAGAAGCTGCCACAATTTGATTAGAATTATCTACTAGACCTAAAAACAAACTATCAAATTTTTGTGCTTGCATAGAAAGGGCATATTCTACAGTTTGATAAATAGATTTTAAATTAAAACGATTACTAAAAACTCGAAATTCATTATTCGTTAACTCCTTGATATACATAAAATCACCTCCGTATTTCTTAAGACATTATAACATATATTTTAAATAAAAGATAGAAATTCTATTAACAAATAATGATTAATTTGCTATAATAGGGTAGGAAGGTGTATAGAATGCCAAAGAATAAAAAAGTATTTGTACTTGGAATGGCCAGAAGTGGCTATGAAGCAGCAAAGTTATTAAGTAAAGATAATCAAGTATTGATTACCGATCAAAAAGAACAAAATGAAGAACATGTAAAGGATTTAAAGAATAGAAATGTGGAATATGTAATTACAACACATCCAGATGTGTTGTTAACAAAGCAGTTTGATCTAATGGTAAAAAACCCAGGAATTTTACCAAGTCATCCATGTGTACAAAAAGCAAAAAAACTAAACATTCCAATTATTAATGAAGTAGAATTAGCATATCATTATTTACCCAAAAATATTCAAATTATTGGAATTACTGGATCCAATGGGAAAACAACCACAACTACTTTAGTCTATGAATTTTTGAAAGCTGCAAATCTTCCTGTTCATTTAGGAGGAAATATAGGCTTTCCTTTAAGTGGACTAGTAGAAAGAATAAAAGAAAATGATATTATATTATTAGAGATATCTGACCATCAATTAGTGGACATGTATGACTTCAAATGCGATGTGGCAGCACTTTTAAATCTAAGCGAAACTCATTTGGATCTTCATGGGACATATGAGAACTATAAAAAGGCCAAAAAAAGAATTTTTCAAAATCAAACAAATCATAATATTGCAATTCTTAACGCCGATGATTTAGAAACGATAGAACTTACAGAAGATATTGAAGCATCTAAAAAATATTTTTCCAAAACTGAAAAAAAAGATTGTTATATCGAGAATGATCAAATCAAATTGGGAAATTTTTTCTTAAATTTAAAGGATTTACGTCTAAAGGGAATGCATAATTATGAAAATATTATGGCGGCATTATTAATAATAGATGCTTTAGACGTAGATTTGAATTGTTCCAAAGAAGTACTAGAAAATTTTAATGGGGTAGAGCATAGAATAGAATTTGTAAAAAATATTCAAGGAATTGATTTTTATAACGATTCAAAATCTACCAACCCAGTTTCTACCATTACAGCTTTAAAGACATTTCAGAATCCAACTATTTTATTATTGGGGGGATTTGAGAGGAATCAGAATTTTAGTCAGTTAAATGATTATTTAGAAAATGTAAAATGCATAATATGTTATGGAGAAACAAAAAATAGAATTGAAGAGTATGCTCAAACACAAAACATAAAATGTATTGTAACAGAGACTTTAAAAGAAGCGGTTTGGCAAGCTTATCAAATGGCAGAAAAAGGAGATACTGTTTTATTATCACCAGCCTCTGCTAGTTGGGATCAGTATGATAATTTTGAAATAAGAGGAAATGAATTTAAAGAAAGCGTTTCTAAATTGGAGGGATAATAAATGACAGAAATACAAGATATAAAGGCGAGAGAAATTCTAGATTCTAGAGGAAATCCAACAGTTGAAGTGGATGTTACTTTAAAAAACGGTATAGTTGGTAGAGCTAGTGTACCAAGCGGAGCCTCTACAGGATCGAAAGAAGCTTTAGAACTTCGTGATGAAGATCCAGATAGATATCAAGGAAAAGGTGTACAAAAAGCAGTAAATAATGTTAATACTTTAATTAGAGCCAATTTAATTGGAAGAGATGTTTTGGATTATAAAGCAATTGATGAATTAATGATAAAATTAGATGGAACGGACAATAAAAGTTCATTGGGTGCGAATGCTACCCTTGGTGTATCTCTTGCCTGTGTGAGGGCGGCAGCATTATCTAAAAAAATGCCATTATATCAATTTATTGGAGATGGGAAAACACTCCCAAAGCCAATGATGAATATTTTAAATGGTGGAGCTCATGCTGATAACAATCTGGATTTTCAAGAATTTATGATTATTCCAGAAGCAGATACTATAAAAGAGCGAATTCGTATGGGATCAGAAATTTTTCATACATTAAAAAATGTTTTGAACAATAAAGGATATGCGACAGGAGTAGGAGATGAGGGGGGGTTTGCTCCTAATTTAAAAGGAAACAATGAAGCTTTGGATTTACTTTGTGAAGCAATCAAAAAAGCTGGATATACCCCAGGCGAAAACGTATTCTTAGCTTTAGATGTCGCAGCTAGTGAGTTTTATGAAAATGAACGTTATGTGTTAAAAAGTGAAGGAAGAAGTTACAGCAATGAAGAGTTTGTTGACTATTTAGAGGAACTGGTAAATAAATATCCAATTATATCAATTGAAGATGGATTAAATGAAACCGATTATGAAGGTTTTAGAATCTTAACAGAACGTTTAGGAAATCGAATTCAACTTGTTGGAGATGATTTATTTGTAACCAATAAGAATATCTTTGCCAATGGAATTGAAATGGGAATTGGGAATGCCATTTTACTAAAAGCGAATCAAATTGGAACAGTAACAGAAATGCTAGAGACCATTGAGCTAGCTAAAAATAATAACTATAAAACAATTATTTCCCACCGTAGTGGAGAAACTGATGATAGCTTTATTGCAGACTTTGCGGTAGGATTAGATTTAGGACAAATAAAAACAGGGTCTATGTCAAGAATGGATCGTATTTGTAAATATAATGAGTTGATTCGAATTGAAGAGGATATTGTGAAAGAGGATTTATAAAAAATCCTTTTTTTAAACTTTTAAAAAATAATGAAATGATGTATAATGATATTATGTACAATAAGAAGGTGAATCATGAAAAAATGTGTAGTCATTTATAACCCAAATAGTGGTAAAGTAGTAAAAAAAGATTTTACAAAAGAATTTACATACATTTTAAACGATCACGGATATAATGTCGATTTTAAAAGAACAGAATATAAAAACCATGCAAAGGAAATTGTATCTACCTTAGATCCTGTTGATTTAGTGATTTCTATTGGAGGGGATGGCACTTTTAATGAATCGATGACTGGAAACTTATCCAGAATAAATCGAATTCCTTTAGCCCATATTCCTATGGGAACAGCAAACGACATCGGTGCTATGTTTGGATATGAAAGAAATATTTTTAGAAATTTAGAATTATTATTAAATGGCGTGGAAAGGGAGATTGATATTTGTACCATCAATCATCAACCGTTTGTCTATGTAGCAGGATTTGGAAAATTTGTAAATATTTCTTATGATACCCCTAGATCACTAAAGAAAAAATATGGTTATCTAGCTTATTTAATAGAAGGAATCAAAGAAGGATTAGATGAAATTCCTCTATATGATGTA
Organism: uncultured Mycoplasmatota bacterium; assembly: GCA_947570175.1. GTDB lineage: Bacteria > Bacillota_I > Bacilli_A > RF39 > UBA660 > UMGS1271. Next base: position 4,942 of record CANOTJ010000016.1, read on the forward strand.
ACCTATTATGTAGATGGTAAAAAATATGAAGATCAGTTTTCATTTATGTTGATTTCTAATGCCAATAGAATAGCTGGTATTAATAATTTCTATAAAGATGTAAAATTAGATGATAATGCTTTTGAGACTTTATTTTGTAAGATTGGGGATAAAAAGGATATTTTGAAAAATTTATATTATTTAACAAAGTATGATATTACGAAATTGCCTGGTTTTAGATTTTACAAAGCAAGTGAATTAAAAATAGAATTTCATACTCCGTTTAAAAAAGGTTGGACAATTGATGGGGAAGAACTGATAACAGATAAAAATACATTTGATATTGAAATGGTAAGACATGTAAAAATATTATTACCAAAGAAGAATGTCAAAAAATTATTTTTAAAAGAAAGGTAGCAATAAAGATGTATGATTTAAAGATTTGGTTTTTATTATTTATATTTTATTCCTTTGTAGGATGGATTATTGAAATTATTAACGTTTCTTTTATGGAAAAGAAATTAGTCAATCGTGGTTTTTTGATTGGGCCTTATTGCCCGGTATATGGGATTGGTGCAGTACTGATGCTTCTGATTTTAAATAAATATGCTAAGGATCCAAAAGTTGTTTTTGGAATGGGAATTCTAATTTGCGGAACACTAGAATATTTAACAAGTTATATTATGGAAAGATTATTTAAAGCTAGATGGTGGGATTATTCTAAAAATAAATTTAATTTAAATGGTCGAATTTGTTTATTAAACTTAATTTTATTTGGACTTGGTGGAGTAATTTTAATTTGTTTTGTAAATCCAACGATTTTAAATATAGTAAAATTCTGGCCACAAATAGTTTTAAATATAATTTCCCTTATAATCTTGATTTTATTTTTATCAGACATCTGTATTTCCTTTAAAATTATTTTTGAATTTAAAAATTTAGCTAGTTCTATTAGAAAAGACAGTACTGAGGAAATTAAAGAAAGAGTAAAGAGCATTTTAAAAGCAAAATCTATTTTCTCTCGTCGTTTAATCAATTCTTTTCCTAATTTACAATTGCGCTTAAAACAATATACAAATAAACGAAAAAAGATTGCAAAATAATCTTTTTTTCATTATAATATCAATCAAGGAAGTGACATATGATGAATTATCAAAAACAGTTGGATCGATTACTAGAAAACCTAGAAGGCACTCCAAGTTTATTATTACATAGTTGTTGTGCCCCTTGTAGTAGTTATGTTTTAGAGTATTTATCAAATTATTTTAAAATTACTATATTTTATTATAATCCAAATATTACAGATAAAAAAGAGTATGAAAAAAGAGTAACAGAATTAAAAAGACTTCTTAAAGAGTTAAAAGGAAAAAATGAAATTCATTTTATAGAAGGGGCATATGAACCAGATCGTTTCTTTGAAATGGCCAAAGGATTAGAAGAAGAAAAAGAAGGAGGATCTAGATGCATAAAATGCTATTACATGCGCCTAGAAGAAGCTGCAAAAGAAGCCAAAAAAAGAAAATTTGATTATTTTACTACTACTTTATCTGTTAGTCCTTATAAAAAAGCTGAAAAATTAAATGAAATAGGAAAAATACTAAGTGACCAATATAAGGTAAACTATTTATATTCCGACTTTAAAAAGAAAAACGGATATAAAAGATCGATTGAGTTATCAAAAGAATATCATTTATATCGTCAAGATTATTGTGGATGTATTTATTCCAAACAAGAAAGGATGAGTCGATATGAATAAAAAAATAAAAAAATATTTATTATTGTATTTGGCTTCACTAGAAGCATTAACCATTACAGGGTGTACCAATCAAGAAAACTCTAATGTTATAGAAAATAGTCAATCAAGGAACAGTAATGATTTCCAACCAGATTTTAATGAAGAGTCCAAAACTGATAAAAATAACACTGATTATCAAGAGACAGAGAAGAAAAACTCTAATGATCAGCCTATAGAAGAAAAAAAGCCACAAGTAGATTCTAAAGAAACTTCAAAAGAAGAAAAAGTACAATCAAAAGTATCAGAAAAGTGCAATCAAATCAAGAAGAAATTAGAAAGGGTAGATTTGGAATCAATCAAAACCAAAGTTGCGAAAGAGTTTATTACTTTAGTAGAATTTATTGCAGGAAATGAACCTATTCAGGGAGTATACTTTAATGAATTGGATGACAAAACAAAAAAACAACTTAAAAAAATGGTAAATAGTATCGATCAGATAATTGAAAAAAAATACCCAAATTATAAAGAACCATTCCAGGAAAAATATGATTCTGTAAAACAATACATACAAGAAAAGGGAATTGATCAAAAAGTAAAAGATACGAAAAATAAGGTAGTAACAAAGGCAAAAGAAACAAAAGAAAAAGCAAAAGAGGAAACTAAGAGAATAATAGGAAAAGAAAATTATGATAAAATTGGAAATAAGAAAGATGAAATAAAGGAGAAAACAGAAGAAACGGTTGAAAAAGGAAAACAAAAAGTAAAAGATTGGTATTCCAATGTTAAGAAAAAATATCAATAAAAAGGTATGTCAAATAAAAAAGGTATAGTCTCAAACTATGCCTTATATTTGTCTATATAAACCAATTGCCTTTCCTAAAATAGTAACATTTTCTAATATAATAGGTCCCATTGTATCATTTTCTGGTTGTAATCTAAAATAATTGGCTTCTTTATAGTAAGTTTTTAAGGTTACCTCATTTTCATCAGTCATTGCAACTACGATTTCTCCGTTACGAGCAACATTTGTTCTTTCAACAACAACAATATCACCATCTAAAATACCAGCATTAATCATACTTTCACCACTGACATTTAAAGTAAATACCTCTTTATTTTTAGGAATTAAATAAGAAGGTAGAGCAAACATCTCATTTGGATTTTCAATAGCTTCAATTGGACTTCCTGCTGTAATTTTTCCAAGTAGCGGAACTTCTACAATTAAATCATTTTGTGGTTTTGCATACTCATTTTCCACTAATAATTCAAGGGCTCTATTTTTCGTTCCCTCTTTTTTAATAAATCCTTTTTTCTCCAAATTAGATAAATGAGCATGAATTGTTGCTGGAGAGGATAATCCTAAATCTTTTCCAATTTCACGAATAGTTGGAGGATATCCATGATCTACAATATAATTTTTTATATAATCTAAAATATCATTTTGTCTTTTAGTTAAAGTTTCCATAAGCGCCTCCTTAGCCTCTATACACATTTTAACACATCTTTTTGAAAAAGTCAAACAAATGTTTGATTATGATATTGACACGAATGTTTGTTCGTGATAAACTAATGATAGTTGAAGGAGGATGAATATGAAAGATATGGTAAAAAGTAAAACGTTGATTGGGTTTGTATTATTTATATTGGGAGTTTCTTATATTGGTACTTCAACTTTAAATTATGATGAGAAAGAAGTAGAATTATCAAATCGAGATGCAAATAATTCTATTTATAATGTGTAATTAGTATTTATAAATCTCTATAATGATGGTATAATATGAATGATAATAGAGGTGAATTATGGATAGAGAGATTATAGCAAATATTAAAACACTAGGAATTGATATGATTAAAGAAGCAGGAAGTGGTCATCCTGGAATTGTCCTTGGAGCTGCACCTATTATATATACACTTTATGCAAAGCATATGAATATTAATGTGAACGACGAAAAGTGGTTGAATAGAGATCGCTTTGTTATGTCAGCAGGTCATGGATCAGCCTTGTTATATGCAACACTATTTATGGCAGGATATTCTTTAACACTAGAAGATTTAAAAAAATTTCGAACAATTCATTCAAAAACGCCAGGTCATCCAGAAGTTGGCATAACTCCTGGAGTAGATATGTCTACAGGCCCTTTGGGTCAAGGGATTGCCTCTGCGGTAGGAATGGCTATTGCAGAGAAAAAATTGGAATATGAAACAAAATTAAAAAATGGAAAAAGCCTAATCCAACATAAAGTTTATGTTTTATGTGGAGATGGTGATTTGATGGAAGGAATTAGCTCAGAAGCAGCTTCTTTGGCAGGAACTTTACAGTTAAACAATTTAATAGTATTATATGATTCTAATAATGTTTGTTTAGATGGCAATACTAATATAACATTTCAGGAAAATGTATGTGAGCGATTTAAAGCAATGGGATGGAATACAATTCATGTAAAAAATGGAAACAATGTAAATGAAATTGATCGTGCGATTCAATCTGCTAAAAGATCCGCGAAACCAACCCTAATCGAAGTAAAGACAATTATAGGTGATGGTTCTTTACTAGCTGGGACGAATATTGTGCATGGAAAGGGATTAACAGATGATGATATAAAGCAACTAAAGTTTAATCTACAAATTCCACAGCCAGCCTTTTATGTAAATGAACAGGCAAAACAAGATATGCAAAGACAGATATACACTAGAGGAAATACAAAATATGGTGAATGGGCTACCAATTACCAAATGTTTATGAATGAATTTTCAAATAAAGAGAACTATGAATTTATTTTTAAAGATGATAAACAATATGATTTATTAAACTATCATTTTAATTTAAATGCAAATGATCGTGAAGCAATGCGTATTTCTAATAAAAAAATAATGAATGAAATTGCAAAATATGTTCCAAATTTATTAGGGGGAAGTGCTGACTTAGCAAGTGCCACAAATGTATATCTAGAACAGTTAGGTGATTTTTCTAAAGAAAATTTAAATGGGAAAAATATTTGGTTTGGAGTAAGAGAACATGCAATGGGAGCTATTTTAAATGGAATATCTTTTTATCATTATAAGGTATTTGGATCTACCTTTTTAAGTTTTTCTGATTACTTAAAACCTGCAATGAGAATGGCAGCTATTATGAAACGTCCAATTTCTTATATATTTACACATGATTCCATCGGAATTGGTCAAGATGGACCAACTCATCAACCCATTGAACAACTGGTCTCTCTTAGAGCCATTCCAAATTTTAATGTTTTTCGCCCATGTGATGCCAAAGAAATTATTGGGTGTTGGCATATCATATTACAATCAAAAGAAACTCCTAGTGCATTAATTATTTCGAGAAATGAAACACCTATTTTAGAATCAAGCGATGCTAAAGAAGTATTAAATGGAGCTTATATTATAGAAAAAGAACAAGGAGAATTAGATGGAATTGTTATTGCAACAGGAACAGAAGTTCATAATGCTATTCACATTGCTAGAGACTTGTACCATGAGAAAAAAATAAACCTTCGTATAGTTAGTATGCCATCTAGAGAGATCTTTTTAAAAACAAGTCCAGAATATCAAGAACAAATTTTACCAAAAGGATATAAAAAATTTGTGATAGAGGCAGGATCTTCTCTTGGATGGGAAAAATTTGTTTATAATGAAAAATATTTATTTACTATTGATATGTTTGGAGCAAGTGGAACTAAAGATGATGTGTATCAATATTGTCATTTTGATTATGAAACAATAAAGACAAAAATATTGAATCTGTTACGATAATAAAAAAATACTAAACATGAACTGAACCCCAAAAGTCGGACAGTTTATAAATAGTTTCTAATTAGAGGATTGTAACCTGTAGTTCACAGGAGACAGTCCTTTTAATTTTATTTTGATTCTATCATAATTATAATAATTAATATAGTCATCTATCGCTAAAATTAATTCATCTAATGTTTTATATTTATCTTCTTGGTCATAAAACATTTCTGTTTTAAGTAATCCAAAAAAGTTTTCCATCATTCCATTATCCATACTATTTCCTTTTCTGGACATACTTTGCTTAATTCCTTTATTCCTTAACCTTTGTTGATAAGATTGATGTTGATATTGCCACCCTTGATCTGAATGAAAGATTAATCCTTCAAGATTATTATTTTTATCAAATGCTTTATTAAGCATATTGTTTATCTGTTCTAGATTAGGTGATTTTGAAATATTATAAGAAATAACTTCACCATTAAATCCATCTAATATTGGTGATAAATAAATCTTTTCTCCACGAAGATTAAATTCAGTTACATCTGTGTACCATTTTTCGTTAGACTTGTTAGCTTTAAAATTTCTTTCAATAAGATTTTCTGCAATTTTACCAATAGTTCCTTTATAAGATGAATACTTTCTTTTATTTCTTTTTAATGGTTTTAATCCTAACTTAACCATTATTCTGTAGACTTTCTTATGATTAACATTATACCCTTGATTTCTAAGTTCAAGCGTAATTCTACGGTAACCATATCTTTCTTTATTTTGAATAAATATTTCTTTTATTTTATCTATAATTTCTTTATTTTTATCATCTTTATCAGTTTTAGATAAAGTATAGTAATAAACTGATTTAGCTAAACCAGATACTTTTAGAAGAATCATTAATGGATATATTAGCCGAAGTTCACTTACAACATTTACTTTTTCTTCTGTTGTTGATTCTTCCTTGCTTGAACAACGGCTCTCAATTTTTTTGAGTATTCTAGCTCCGCTTTTAAATATAAGTTTTCTTCTTCTAATCTTTTAATTTTTTCTTTATCTGTTTCATTTTCTTTTTTCTTTATTATTTTTTTCATAGCTGGACGTCCTCGCTTTCGTTCAACTATATTATAACCCATTTCTTTATATTTTTTAATCCAATTTGCAAGCATTCCTGGATTTAATAATCCTTCATCAACTGCTACAGAGGTTATGGACTCATTTTTTATTAATACTCTATTTATTATTCTTTCCTTTTCTTTTTTTGAATAATACTTATTTTTTTCTGTCCTTAAAACATCAAATCCATGTTTGTCAATTAACCTAATTAGATATTTTACATTAGTAATTGCTATACCATATTTTAATGAAATATCCTTTATTGACATATTTGTTTTCCTTTCATTATATATATCTATTTTATCTTCATAACTTAATTTGCTCATATAAAAACCTCATTTCTATGTCCAAGAAATGGGGTTCATATCATCATAAAGATAGGTATTTTTTCTTGGAAACAAAATTTGATAAATAAAATTGTTGTCTCTTCATTTTAACGACAAATTAATTTAAAACATTCTTTTATACTAATAAAGGTGATTCTATGAAAATATATTTAGATGTATTATTTTTACTTAATTTTGGATTTGACTTTTTATTACTACTGGTTGTTAGTATTATTCTAAGAAGAAATATCCGTATGACTCGAATCATTCTTGGTGGATTATTTGGTGGGATTAGTATCTTTACATTATTTATTAAAATGAACTCACTAGAACTTTTTATATTGAAAATTATGATTAGTATTATTATGATCATTATCACGTTTTCTTATAAGAATATTCGATATTTCTTAAAAAATTTTGCTTTTTTATATTCTACTAGTATGATATTTGGAGGATTCTTATATTTCTTAAATGTAGAATTTTCTTATAAGCAAGAAGGACTTGTATTTTACCATAATGGTCTTAGTATTAATTTTATCTTTTTAATCATATTATCACCAATTATTCTATATATTTATATTAGACAGGCTATGCATTTAAAAAATAATTTCTCAAATTATTACAAAGTAAATCTTTATTTTCATGACAAAATATTTCATTTAAATGGATTCTTAGATACTGGCAATCAATTAAAAGATCCTACCACTGGGAAACCCATTATAATTGTTAACGAAAAAATAATAAAAGAAAAACCAGAAAATTATTTTTTAGTTCCTATTAAGACAATAGGAGAAGAAAGTATGATAAAATGCATCAAAATTGATGAAATAGAAATTATTGGAATCGGAAGTAAAAAAGATGTACTTTTAGGATTAACAAAAATAAAAATTCAAATGGAAGGAATTGATTGTATTTTACAACAATCGTTATTGGAGGGATAATGTGATTAAAAAAATTATAATGAAATTACTTCGTATTTTTCAACCTGAGAACAATATCTTTTTTATAGGCAGTGCGGATAAATTACCAGAGCCACTTACAAAAGAGGAAGAAGTAGAATATGTAACAAGAGCTATGAATGATGACGAAATGGCCCGCGCAAAACTAATTGAGCATAATCTAAGATTAGTTGTTTTTTTAGCTAAAAAATATGAAAACACAGGAGTAGATTTAGAAGATTTAGTAAGTATAGGAACAATTGGTTTAATTAAAGGAGTAAATACCTATAAGTTAGATAAAAATATTAAACTTGCAACTTATGCTAGTCGTTGTATTGATAACGAAATATTAATGTTTTTAAGAAAAAATAAAAGAAGAAAAGGAGAAATCAGTTTTGAGGATAGCCTAAGCTATGATGCAGAAGGAAATGAACTACATTTGGAAGATATTTTAGGAACAGAAACTGATATTGTTACAAAGGGAATAGAAGATTCTGATGATAAAAAACTATTACGACAAGAAATTAATAAATTAAATGATCGAGATAAACAAATCATGACACTTCGATATGGCTTATTCAACCACAAAGAAATGACACAGAAAGATGTCGCAAAAGTTCTGGGAATTAGTCAATCTTACATTTCACGAATTGAAAAGAAAGTAATTCGAAAACTTCAAAATATTGTTAAATTATAAGCAAAAAATTTTTTGCTTTTAATTTGACAAAAATGGAAGATTCTGCTAGAATAATCCAATATCAAAAAGGGGAAAGAAAAATGTCAGAGACAAAAAAGAAACTTTTGCTATTTGGAATTATTACTACGCTAGGGATGGGGGCACTATTAAAAGCTTGTCATCATGAGGCGCCAACAGAAACAGTTAGCATATCTAATGATCAACAAAATAATGTTGAAGAAACACCAACACCAACAGAAATACTAACAGAAACACCAATACCAACAGAAGAGATGGATCAAGAAACGAATAAACCACAAACATCACAAGAAGAAAAAGAAATCGTTTATGTCAGTGATAATGAAGAAGTTAGAGAATATTTAGATTATGATAGTGTTAGTTTTGATGAAGTAAAAAATGCACTATATGAAAATGAAAAAATTAATGATTTTTATAAAGAACAAATATCTATATTCATTGCTACATTAGAAGAGAAAGTACCAAATATTGATTTAACATGTTTTTATGAAAATTTAAAAAAATTAAATATGGTAGAGCTATCTAAGGAAGAAATGATAGAAAGACGTGGGAAAGGAGTTGCTGCTTATACTGCTCCAACTGCTACAGAAACCACAATATTTATATTGGATACTTCAAAAGATTTAAGTACTATTTCTCATGAATTGTTACATTTATTCAACTATTTAATTTTAGAAACTGATCAATATGTTGTAATGAGGACGTATGAAGATCAAAATGGAAAAGGCAATAGCTGGAGTGAGGGTTTAACAGAATGGCTCAATTTACTCTTATTTCCATCAAAAACATATAGCTATGTGCAACAAGTGAAAGATGTAAAAATTGTACAATTAATCTTAAAAAAATCAAATGTTACAATGGCCGAAGAATTTGCAAAATACGATTATAATTGGCTATATGATGAGTTAGCAAAATACTTAGATATTGAAGAATTAGATCAATTATATAACTATTTAGATAAAGAAAAAATATATACAAGTGGAAAAAAGGATGCAGAACAAATAACAACCTCTGAAATTCAAAATAAATATGATACTTTATTAAAAGCAATGATTACTTCTCGCGCAGGAGCTCTAGATAGTAGTGAGGTTTATAAAATCGCAAAGGTCTTTGAAAATAGTATCTCTGTGTATTTTAAAACAACATATAAAGAAGATAAAAAATTAGATAGTAGTATTCATGATTATTTAAATCAAAGGATTCTTACCACATTATTAAATTATGGAATTGACAAAAATAATACAGTAACCATTTACAAAGAAGATGAAGAACCACTACTTTATTATGATATTAATCAATTATATTTTGCAATTAATTCGACAAAAGATCAACTTACTTTTATAGAAAAAAGTGTAGATGATGAAGGTATAGTTTCTTATACAGATTTGAAAAAAATTGCAAGAAAAGATTTTGGTGGATATAATATGTGTCTATTATCAGATTTAATAGAAGATGTAGATACATTAGAATCTATTACAATGAATGATGTTTTAGAAGCCTATGAAAATCAACATACGTCAGGAATCCAAAAGGTCTATGAATAGGCCTTTTTTGTTTTCTAAAAAATTAGCACTCATATATTGACAATGCTAACATATACTAGTATAATGAAGAGGAGCACTGGGAAGAGTAGAGTGCTAAAGAGGTGGTGCAATGATTAGTGAACGTCAAACAAAAATATTGAAATTAATTGTAGAAGAGTATATTAAAACAGCACGACCAATTGGATCCAAAGCAATTTGTGAAACCTTAAATTGTTCTAGTGCAACGATTCGAAATGAAATGAGTTTTTTAGAGGAATTAAATCTTTTAGAAAAAACCCATACATCTTCTGGTAGAATTCCTAGTGAACAAGGCTATCGATATTATGTAGATCATATTATGAAACCAAAAGAACTAACTGGAGAAGATATGTTAAAATTACAAACAGTTTTTCATAATAAGTCGTTAGTATTAACAGATGTTGTATTGAAAAGTATGGAAATTATCTCTGATCTTACTAACTATACATCTATAGTACTTGGGAAATCCTCTAAGGAAAATAGAATTAGTAAAGTAGAAGTTGTTCCTATTGATGAATTTAATATGGTTGCCATTATCATTACAGATAAAGGACATGTAGAACACAAAAATATACAAGTGGAAGAAAAAATATCGATAAAGGAGATTAAACAAACAGTAGATTTAATCAATAAATTTATTATAGGAACACCAATTGATGAAGTAAGTAGTAAACTAGAATTTGAAGTAAAACCTAAAATTGCAGACACCATAAAACAACAAAAAGCGATTTATGATGCATTATATAATGTCTTTAATGATATTAGTAGTGAAGCAAATGTCAAAATTAATAAGCCAAGTAATATATTAAGCGAGCCAGAATTTAATGATGCTGATAAAATCAGAAATCTTTTAAGTAAATTTGAAGATAAAGAATTTATTAGTCAAATTAAACAAAATGATGAAGAAAATGGTGAAGTTAATATATATATTGGTAGTGAAAGTGAATTTGATAATGATGTTTCCATTATAAAAACAACTTATCATGTAAATGGAGAAGAAGTAACAATCGCTTTAATAGGTCCAAAAAGAATGGAATATGATAAAGTTACCTCGTTATTGAATTATATCAAAGATAATATTGAGGATAGTTATGAATAAAGGAGAAAATGATGGAAGAAAAAGAAAGTAAAGAAACATGTAATTGTGAGAATGAAACAAAAAAAGAATGCAATTGCGAAGAAAAGATGACCCATGACTGTGATTGCAAAAAAGATAAAGATTGTAATTGTACAGAAGATACTAGTGATGAAAGTCATGGAGAGTGTAAAGAAAAACATAAGAAAAAAGAAAAAAAATCAAAAAAAGAAATCGAGGAACTAAAAGAACAAATTCAAGAATTAGAAACAAAAAATTTAGCAACTCAAGCAGAAATGATTAATTATCGAAAAAGAAAAGATGAAGAAGTCGCAAAAATGCTAAAATATGCGAATGAAGATATGGTAACAGATTTATTATCAACTATTGATAACTTTGAAAGAGCAATCAAAATGGATGATGATAATTTAGAAGATGAGGTTTCTAAATTTCTAGAAGGTTTTAAAATGATTTATTGTAATTTTACATCTATTTTAGAAAAATATGAAGTAAAAGCAATTGATGGATTCAATAAGGAATTTGATCCAACATACCATCAGGCTGTTATGACAGAACATGTTGAGGGGACAGAAGCTGGTATGGTAATTGAAGTATTGCAAAAAGGGTATATGCTAAAAGATAAAGTCATACGCCCTGCAATGGTAAAAGTTAGTGAATAGGAAAGGATGATTATATATGAGTAAAATAATAGGAATTGATTTAGGTACAACTTATAGTGCCGTTAGTACTTATGAGGGTGGAGAAGCTAAAATTATTGCAAATGCAGAAGGAGATCGAACAACTGCATCAGTAGTTGCTTTTAAACCAGATGGAGAAATTATCGTTGGTCAAAAAGCGAAAAACCAAATGATAACAAACCCAGATGTTGTATATTCTGTTAAAAGAAAAATGGGAACGAATGAAAAGGTTCATGTTAATGGAAAGGATTATACACCACAAGAAATTAGTGCAATGATTTTGGGTAAATTAAGAGATGACGCTGAAAGTTATTTAGGAGAAAAAGTAACACGTGCTGTTATTACCGTTCCAGCATATTTCAACGATGCTCAAAGACAGGCAACTAAGGACGCAGGAAAAATAGCAGGTCTTGAAGTAGAGCGAATTATTAATGAACCAACCGCTGCTGCTTTAGCGTATGGCCTTGATAAACAAGATACAAATGAAAAAATACTAGTATATGATTTAGGTGGAGGTACATTTGATGTATCAATACTAGAATTAGGAGAAGGTATATTTGAAGTATTATCTACTAGCGGAAATAACCATTTAGGTGGGGATGATTTTGATAAGAAAATTATGGACTACTTAGTAGCAGAATTCAAAAAAGAAAATAGCGTTGATTTAGAAGCTGATAAAATGGCAATGCAACGTGTAAAAGATGCTGCTGAAAAAGCAAAAAAAGATTTATCTGGTATGACTTCTACAGAAGTATCTCTTCCATTTATCTCTCAAGGGGAGGCTGGACCACTTCATTTAAATGTAACTTTAACAAGGGCTAAATTTGAAGAATTAACTCGTGATTTAGTAGAATCTACATTAGAACCCGTTAGAAATGCTTTAAAAGATGCAGGACTTACTAAAAATGATATTGATAAAGTATTATTAGTAGGTGGTTCTACTCGTATTCCAAGAGTGCAAGAAATTATTAAAGAAGAACTTGGTAAGGAACCATCAAAAGGGGTTAACCCTGATGAAGTCGTTGCTATGGGAGCAGCTATTCAAGGTGGAGTTTTAACTGGCGATGTTAACGATGTTGTACTTCTTGATGTAACACCACTTTCTCTTGGAATTGAAACAATGGGTAGTGTAATGACAACTTTAATCCCAAGAAATACAACAATCCCAACAAGTAAATCTCAAGTATTCTCAACTGCTGCTGATAATCAACCAGCTGTTGATATCCATGTTTTACAAGGAGAAAGACCAATGGCAGCAGATAATAAGACACTTGGACGTTTCCAACTTACAGGAATTCCTGCCGCACCACGTGGAGTACCACAAATTGAAGTTACATTCGATATTGATGCCAACGGAATTGTTAATGTTAAAGCAAAAGACTTAGGGACAAACAAAGAACAAGCAATTACCATTACTTCTTCCACATCTCTATCGGAGGAAGAAATTGATAAAATGATGAAAGAGGCAGAAGCAAATAAAGAGGCTGACCAAAAACGTAAAGAAGAAGCAGATGTGAAAAATGAAGCAGAACAACTTGTTTTCCAAACAGAAAAATCAATGAAAGATCTAGGAGATAAAATTGATAGTAAGGATAAAGAAAAGGCAGAAACTCAAATAAAAGAATTAAAAGATGCTTTAGAAAAGAATAATGTAGATGATATCAAAACAAAAAAAGATGCATTACAAGAAACAGCTATGGCTTTTGCTACCAAGGTTTATGAAGAAGCAGCAAAACAATCACAAGATGCACAAACAAGTGAAAATAAAGAAGCAGAAAGTGATAAAAAAGATGATGATGTGATTGATGCAGAATTTGAAGAAAAATAATTGGTGAAGTTCTAGGAAACTAGAACTTTCTCACTATTTTAAATAAAAAGGAGAAAAAATGGAAGAACTAAAAAAAAGAAATGAAATAGAAATACAGGACAAATGGGATTTAGAAGATATGTATCAAGATAAAAATGCTATAGAAGAAGATATAGATAAAGTAAAAAAATATCATCAAGATTTAGTAAATTATAAAGGAAAAATTATGGATAATGGGGAATCATTATATAATTTTTATCAGTTGTATATAACTTATGACCGTATCTTAACCAATTTATATGTATATGCTCATATGGCATGTGATCAAGATACTACCAATACAGAAAATCAAGCATTAAAGATGAAAATTGAAAAATTAGTTGATGATTTAAGTACAGAATTATCATTTATTAACCCAGAAATGTTAGAAGTAGAATATAAAGATGTCCTAAAGATGATAGAAGATTATCCAAAATTAAAACAATTTGAATTTGATTTAGAAAAAACATTCCGTTATAAAGAACATACTTTAAGTAGTGTCGAAGAAGAATTAATTGCTAAAGCATCCAATGCGATGGGAACAAGTAATGAAGCATACTATAATTTAGACAATGCTGATATTCATTTAGAAGATATCATAGATGAAGATGGAAATAAAGTTTCTCTAAATAATAGTAACTTTATCAAATATATGAATAGTAGAAATAGAAACGTTAGAAAACAAGCTTTTGAAAGTATGTATCACTATTGGGAAAGCTTAAAAAATACTGTAGCATCTACTTATAAAGGACAAATTAAAGAAGATTTCTTTAGTAGCGAAATTAGAAAATATAAAAGTCCTTTAGAAGAAAGTTTATATGCAGATAATATTGATAAATCCATATATCTAAACCTAATTAACACTGTTCATAAAAATCTGGACAAAATGTATGACTATGTAGATGTTAGAAAAAAAATCCTTGGATTTGATGAATTACATATGTATGATATCTATGTAGATTTATGTAGTGAAGAACCTAAAAAGATACCTTTTTTAGAAGGTAAAAAAATGGTATTTGAAGCACTAAAACCATTAGGAGAAAAATACCTAAATGATTTAGAAAAAGCCTTTCAAGAACATTGGATTGATATTTATCCAAACGTGGGGAAAAAATCAGGTGCCTATAGTTGGGGGACTTATGATTCCAAACCATATTTGTTACTAAACTATAACGATACAGTAGATTCTGTAAGTACAATGGCTCATGAATTAGGTCATTCTATGCATTCCTATTATTCGATAAAAAAATAAGATTATATAAACCATAATTATCCTATTTTTCTAGCAGAAATTGCTTCTACAGTAAATGAAATTTTACTTAATGATTATTTATATAAACATGCAGAATCAAAAGAAGAAAAAGCATTATATTTAAATGAATTTTTAGATAAAATTAAAGGGACTTTATATAGACAAACAATGTTTGCTGAGTTTGAAATGATTATACATGATAAATATCAAAGAGGTATTCCTTTAACAGAAAAAGAAATCAGTGATACTTATTATGAGCTAAATAAATTATATTTTGGCCCTAATATGATAAGCGATGAATTGATACGTTATGAATGGGCAAGAATTCCTCATTTCTATACTTCTTTTTATGTTTATAAATATGCAACAGGAATTTCCATTGCTGTTGCATTTGCTAGTGATTTATTAAAAGAGAAAGAAGGGGCAAGAGAAAAATATTTAAAATTTTTAGGTAGTGGAGGTTCTGATTATCCATTAGAAATTTTGAAAAGTGTTGGTGTTGATATGAATAGTAATGATGTTGTAGAAAAAACATTAGCAATGTTTGGCGATAAACTAAATGAATTAAAGGAACTATATCATATATAACAACTAGAAAGGAGTAAACATGAATAAAAGAGATTATTATGAAGTACTGGGTGTTTCTAAGCAAGCAAGTGAGGCGGAAATTAAATCGGCTTTTCGTAAACTCGCTAAGAAATACCATCCAGATGTATCGAAAGAACCTGATGCAGCGGAAAAGTTTAAAGAAGCTCAAGAAGCTTATGCTGTTTTATCAGATTCAAGCAAACGAAGTCAATATGATCAATTTGGTCATGCAGCTTTTGACCAAATGGGCGGAGGAACAGGAGGATTTGACTTTTCCGATTTTGATTTTTCAGATATCTTTGGTGATATCTTTGGTGGCGGATTTGGTTTTGGAGGGCCCTCTTCTAGTACGAGAGCACGCCGTGGTAGTGATACCTTAGTAAGGATTCCTCTAACTTTTGAAGAAGCTGTATTTGGTTGTAAGAAAGACATTGAAATTGATACTATGGTAGAATGTGATAGCTGTCACGGGAAAGGTGGACATGATGAAAAAACATGTTCTACTTGTCATGGTAGTGGGCAAGTAACTAGTGAACAAAGAACTATCTTCGGAGCTTTCGCAACTAGAACAACCTGTCCAACTTGTCATGGGAAAGGTGTTACTTACGATAAAACTTGTAAAAAGTGCCATGGAAATGGAAGAGTTCGTGAAAATAAAACAGTGGAAGTGAAAATTCCTGCTGGAGTCGATACTGGAAATAAATTAAGATTAAATGGCAAAGGAGAAGCAGGGACAAATGGTGGACCCAATGGGGATTTATATTTAGAATTCCGAGTAAAAGAGCATCCGCTATTTGAAAGAGATGAAAATGACATATACTTAAAACTGCCAATTACGATTACAGATGCTGTATTAGGATGTAAAAAGGATGTTCCAACTTTAAATGGTAATATAAAGTTATCTATTCCAGCTGGTAGTAAAACAAATGATAAACATCGTTTAAAGGGAAAAGGAATTGCAGACCCACAAACAGGAAGAAAAGGAGATATGTATGTCATTGTAGATATTCATATACCAAAGAAATTGTCGAAAGAACAGAAAAAATTATTTGAATCTCTATCAAAAACAAAACTAGATGATAGTGATAAGTTTGATAAGATAAGAAAATATTTATAAAATAGTATAATAAAGATATGTAATAGAATTTCAAAGAGTGAAAACTCTTTTTAATTTTAAATTATATATTTTTACAGATAACAATTAAATGATTAAAATGCTTGTAAAAAGTATTTTTTTGTTTAAATATAGTTATAGTTTAACTTATACAAAAGAATGAATTGTATATACTATCAATAGGTGATAAAATGAACCAATATGAATGGAATTTTCGTAAATATTATGGAAGTAATCAAGGATGTTATCAGGAAATCAAAAATATAGAAAAGAGATTAGATGATTATAATATATATATAGATCATCTTTTGGATTCTGCTCAGAATTTATATAATGGACTTCAGTTGGATTTAGAAATTAATCAAAAGATTGATAATTTAAAGTTTTATATTGATCGAAAATATGATATAGATATAACAGATAATGAAGTAAAAAAATTAAAAGATGAGATTTCTGTTTTAGAGAATAAGAAAATAGACAAAGCTGACTTTATTTATAAAGAGTTATCTAAATTAAGTTTGAAAGATATATCAAAATATATAATAGAAAATCCAAAATTAGAAACTTTACGTTTATATTTAGAAAGAATCATCAAAAATAATTATCACAGGGTAGATGAACAAGATAAGAAATTAGAAAATGAATTAACCTATTTTTTGGAATTGTTTATTAGGAATGCAAATCTACTAAGAAATAAACAAATTCATTTTGGTAATATTGAATTTGAAGGAAAGACTATCGAAATCTCGAATCATAATTATAAAAAATATATGAGCTCTAATCATCGAGAATTAAGAAAAAAATATTTTCAAAAATTTTACCAAAAATATGCTGAATTCAATGAGCTTTTTAGTATAAACTTAAGAGAAAATCTTAAAATTAACACAAAAATTTCGATATTAAAAAAATATCAAAATCCTATTGAGTACTATTTATCAGAAGAGGAAATTGATTATAAAATATACAATCATTTAATTACATCCACCAATCAAAATCTTGATATTTTACACAAATATTATTGTTTGCGAAAGAAACTCTTAAATTATGAAGAATTACATATTTATGATTTGTATATTCCGTTAGTAACTGAATATAATAAAACCTATTCTTTTAAGGAGGCTAAAAATATCGCCATAGCTGCCTTAAAAGTATTAGGAAAAGATTATATTCAAATAATAGAAAAAGCTTTTGATGAGAATTGGATTGATTGTTTTCCTAAAAAAAATAAAGTTTCAGGGGCCTATGGAGGAGGTGTTTATGGGCAACATCCTTATATTTTAATAAACTATAGTGAAAGTGTTTGGGATATAAAAACACTAGTTCATGAATTAGGACATGCCGCAAATTCTTATCTGTCATTTCAAAAGCAAGAATATCCATATGCTTACTATTCTACATTTGTAGAAGAAATCCCTTCTATAGTAAATGAATTCTTATTATATGATTATTTAAAAAAGAATAGTAAATCTATGAAAGAAAAACTATTTTATTCTAGTATGGAAATAGAAATATTTATAGAAAAATATTTTCGTGCTACTATGCAAGCAGAATATGAAAAAACAGTATATGATTTTGTTTTAGAAAATAAGTACTTGGATGCAGATACTTTTAATCAATTGTATTATGATTTACAACAAAAATATTATGGAGAAGCAGTTTTTGTGGATCAAGAGATTGCTGTTGAATGGGAACGCATATTACAATATTTTGAATTTCCTTTATACACATATCAATATGCAACATCTGTATGTTTTGCTTTTTACATAGCGCAGAAATTAATTAATAAAGATGTATCTTTTAGAGATAGATATATGAAGTTTTTATCCCTAGGAAGTAGTGTAACTCCAATGGAGGCTTTAAAGATAGTAGGATTTGATTTAAATGATCAACAGATGTTTTCTAAAATCATTGAGAAATTTAAAGAATTATTAGAACAATTTGTTAGAAATATTAAAAATAATTTTTAATATTTTTTTGTTGACAAAATTTCATAGTAAACATATAATTTAATATATGAACAATTATTCAAATGAAAAGAGGGATAAAATGGTAAATCAATCTAAAATAGATATGCCAAGTGATGAAATTATCTTTGATATAGCAGAATTATTTAAAGTGTTTGGGGATTCTACTAGAATGCGAATCATTTGCGCTTTAAGGGAAAATGAATTATGTGTAGGAGATATTGCTGAAATAACCAATATGACAGCATCTGCTATTTCTCATCAATTGCGTATTTTAAAACAAGCCAAATTAGTGAAATATAGAAAAGAGGGAAAAATTGTTTATTATTCTTTAGATGATGATCATGTAGTTCAAATTTTCAATAAGGGGCGTGAACATATTGAAGAAGTATAATTACACTTTAAAAAATTTGGATTGTGCAGTTTGTGCGGGGAAAATAGAAGATCAACTAACCAAAATAGAAGAATTTGAAAATGTACGAGTGAACTTCAATACATTAAGATTAACATTAGAAACCAACCAAAAAGGTGATATTAAAAAGCAAATAGAAAAAATTATAAAGAAAATAGAGCCTGATGTAGAGATTGTAAATATCAATGAAAAAAATATAAAAAATAATAAAATCAAAAAATCAATACTGAAATTGGGAATTGGGATTCTTCTAGCCTTTGTTAGTAGAATAATTCCAATTTCAAAAACAGTATCTAGTATTTTTTTAATAGTAGCATACATAATCCTTTTATCTAGAACATTCCATAATGCATTTCAATTATTAAAATCTAGTCACAAAATCGATGAAAACTTTTTAATTACAATTTCCTGTATTGGTGCATATTTAGTAGGAGAGCAAATGGAAGGACTTATGGTAATTGTTTTATATGAAATTGGAAAAATATTGGAAGAAAAAGCGGTAAATAGAACGAGAAATTCTATTCAGGAATTAATGAATATCCAACCAGAATATGCTAATTTACTAGAAAATACAGAAAAAAAAGTAGCTCCAGAGGAAGTAAAAATAGGAAGTATCATCATTGTAAAAAAAGGGGAGAAAATCCCGATTGATGGAATTGTAATACAAGGAAATAGCATGATAGATACCTCTAGTTTAACTGGGGAAAGTAAACCAGTATCCATTCACGAAAATAGCGAGGTTTTATCTGGTAGTATTAATTTAGGAAATGTCATTCAAATTAAAACAACAAAAACTTATAAAAACAGTACAGTAAGTAAAATATTAGAACTCGTTGAAAATGCAACGGATAAAAAGGCGAAATCAGAAACTTTTGCTAGTAATTTTGCTAAGGTGTATACACCAATTGTAATATTGTTAGCGCTTACTGTTATGATCTTAATGCCCCTTGTTGCAGATGTTACATATTATCAAAGCATTTATAAAGCTTTAACTTTTTTAGTAATATCTTGTCCTTGTGCGATTGCAATTTCTATTCCTCTTAGTTATTTTTCTGGAATTGGTCGTGCCTCTAAATCTGGTATCCTTATAAAAGGAAGCAACTATTTGGATGGTTTAAAGAATCTAACACAAATTATTTTTGATAAGACTGGAACTCTTACTACAGGCTCATTTGAGTTAGATTCTGTAAATGTTCTAGATCATCATTATACTAAAGAACAAATTCAGGATTATATTATTCAAGGAGAAAGCTTATCAACTCATCCACTGGCTCAATCAATTTTAAAGGTTTTACCTAAAAAGAGGATAAATAATAAAATCACAAATTTTCAGGAATATGCAGGGCGTGGAATTTGTTATAATGATAATCAGCAAAAAATTAAAATTGGAAGTGCTGAATTTGTAGGAGTTCCTGATAATCAAGATACAAAAGGTACAATTATCTATCTTAAAATAGGAAAATGTGTGATTGGAAATATCGTAATGTGTGACAAAATAAAGAAAGATGCAAAAAGAACAATTCAGGAACTTCATAAATTGGGAATTCAAACGAAAATGTTTACAGGAGATAATAAAGAAATTGCAAGTATAGTAGCAAAACAAATTGGAATCAAGGAATTCTCATCAGAACTTTTACCAAATGATAAATATCAGGAACTAGAAAAATTGATTAAGAAGGAAAATTCTAAAGAAAAAATAGCCTTTGTTGGAGATGGAATCAATGATTCGCCAGTTTTAACTTTGGCAGATATTGGTATATCTATGGGAGGGGTAGGAAGTGCTGCTGCAATAGAGGCTTCTGATATTGTAATGATGACAGATGAATTAAATAAAATAGTAGAAGCCATTCGTATTTCTAAAAAAACAGAAAAAATTATAAAACAGAATCTCTTTTTTGCAATTGGAACAAAACTTTTAGTATTAATTTTTAGTATTGTTGGAATTTCCAATATGTGGCAAGCGATATTCGCAGACGTTGGAGTAACATTAATTACTATTTTAAATACTCTAAGAATTCTAAAAAAATAAGGGAATTCTTTTTATTTTTTTTTGATAGGAGAAAAGAAATAAAAAAAATTCATTTCTAAATTTGACAAATTTCAAAAAATAATGTATATTATAGGAAATCAAAAATTTTTAGTGCGCTTATTGTCTTAAGAAAAGCCATTAAAAGCACATAAAAATAAAGATTTATAAAGGGGGAATTTAAATGAAAAAGAGTGTGAAAAATTTAAAGGTATATAATATGCCTGATAAAGAGAAAAGATATAAAATTGAAAAAAGATGGACCATTGCAAATTATATTATTGGTAGTATGCTACTTTTGGCCTTTTGGTTAGCACCAACAGCTAAAATAAACCACGATCTTAAAGAATATAAGGGAGATAAAAAAACATATGATTATGATGCACATATTGAAGATGAAAATCAATACAAAATAGACTATCCTTTATATAATGATGATTGCCATAAAACACCTAGGCCAACGATAAAACCAAATCCAGACGATTCAAATACAAAATCGACACCAACACCAACGGATTCGAATAAAACAATAGAACCTGACCCAGATCCAGATAATTCAAATACAAAAACGACGCCAGCACCAACAAAGAAACCAGTATCAACAGATTCAGGGCAAATAGCAACACCAGCACCAACAGACCCAGGGCAAACAGTAACACCAGCACCAACAGATTCAGGGCAAACAACAACACCAGCACCAACAGATTCAGGGCAAACAGCAACGCCAGCACCAACAGACCCAGGGCAAACAGCAACACCAGCACCAACAGACCCAGGGCAAACACCAACAGAAAAACCAACATCGACACCAACGGCAAAACCAACAGAAAAACCAACACCGACACCAACGGTAAAACCAATACCAACACCAACGGCAAAACCAACAGAAAAACCAACACCGACACCAACGGCAAAACCAA
>CANOTJ010000017.1 GCA_947570175.1 uncultured Mycoplasmatota bacterium
CTTCATAAAAAAGACAAATAAGTAATTTCTTTTACCTATTTGTCAACAGTCTGAAGCCTTATAATATAAGGCTAAATTTCTTCGTATCTATAAAACAGTAAATTAACGGAAGTTGAATACTTCACTTTTCGCATAAATTTTCTAAAAAGATATGGACTGTTAAATGTTTTAACAAATACATTTTTATTATTATCACTTAAATATACTTTATACATAATAAATATCATCTCCTATCGCGTAAATTTGTCATATAAATAATACTTAATATAACAATAAACAAAATTATTTTATTAGAATCGCTATAAAAATTTATCATTAAAAAATCAGTTCCTTTTTTTATATTCTATAAATGTAATAGGTTGTCCAAATTTATCAGGATAAATATTTTTATGCTTTTTATTAGAGGTATCCATAATTTTAAATAATTTTATTAAATCCTCTATTCTATTTGTATTTAAAAATAGAGTAGAGGGCTTTTTTAATTTTTGACTATAAAAATATCTACGATGTCCCCACAATCGATTATCGATATCTTTTGTCATGTATTTACTTATATAACCAACTACATTTATATCTTTCATATCAAATACAGAAGAAAAACCATTTTTCCAATACTTCACATCATATTGGTGTTTTTTATTCTCTTGTGGTATAATTAAATCGTGATTTTCTTTTATATCTAAATTAGTAAGTAAATGATAATGTACAGCTCCCCTTTTCTGAAATTCGGGAACACAGACATAAAGGAAATCACTTTTTTTTCGTTTTATCATTCGACGCCAATTGTCGAATTTTTTATTTGCTATTTTTACATCCTTAACGTTTTCTGCAAACGTTAACGTTATAAACGTTTTAAATAAATGTTCATTACTCTTAACAAGTCTTTGTAATGACAATTTAGACCTATTAATATTTTTCAACTCTATTTCTTTTTTTATATCACTTTTAGATATATTTATATTTTTAAAATCCTTTTTTATATTACTCGTAAATAAATCATACTCTTTAGTACCAAAAAAAGGAAATAAATTGCTATTATCTTTCTCTACCCTACCCTTTTCAATAACTTTATTAAATTTATCTATATTTCTACTATTAGTATTTCTTCCAATCATTATATTTGTTATTTTTTTCTCTACATTTTTATTTTTAATTTTTTCTAAATTAGAATTTTCTTTTTTTCTTATTTCACTATAATTATAAACTTGATAATAATCTCCACATTCAATTATTTTATAATCATAACTAGTACTTTTTGTCCGAGTTATGAGACTACTATCAAGTAATAGATGAGCCGGGTGTTTCACACCCAACTCATCTAGTCTCATTCGTAAATATTCTCTTTTATCTAAATAAAATTTTAAATTCTCTTCTTTTGTAAAATACCTGGTTTTACTATTTCTAGTATAATTCACTTGAATATACTATCTACTATCAGCCGAGGCAACCACCGTCGATGACGGAGGATTGTCCTCTGGCTTGTAATAGTCGGATACTGCAAATTCCGTATCAACATATTTAGAAATCCTTTTATAAGTATCGTAAGCCTCTCTTAGTTCTTTAGTATGTATAAATAAGAAAAAACCTTTATATTTTTTAAATTTATTTTTTTCAAAATCATAATCCTCCGCCTCTGCTCTCCTAACTAAAGTTAAGCAGCCTAGGAATGTATAAGGTATATAAACAAAATGAGTTTGTTCTCTTAAAGGTTTCGCTATTTTACTAAATACTTGTGCAGTACCTATAATACACTTTTTTTGTTTTCTTTGTTGTGAGATTTCTCCTAATATTTCGGGTGGCAAATCTTTACTTTCACGATTAGAAAACCAGGTATGAATTTCATCAATTACATTCACAATACCATAAATACCATTATTTCGTGTTAAAAGTTCTCGCCAATGATTTAATTCTCCATTTTCATATTTATAAGCCATATTGGTATAAACTTGTAAATTTGGAAATTCTTTTTGCCATTTCATAAGAAGATAAACAACTGTAATGGTCTTCCCTGCTCCTTGCTTTCCCGTTACCATATGAATACCATATTCCGTAAAAGCATTAGGATTACGATTTAACATGTCATATGAAAGTTGTTTCGGAAAATACAAGAATATTTTCTTTAATAGTGATGGTTCTTTATATTCAATTTTTATAGGATATTCATATACATATTTTTGGCTTTTATATTGAAATAGCACTCTTTTATATGCTTTCTTCTTTTTCATTTTATACATGAATTTATTTTTATAATAATAGTAAATATAGATAAAGAATATAACTATAATCATAATAATACATGGGATAATTAAGAAAGCAAACATTTTTACTACTGTTAAAAGTGCTTGTATTAAACTCTTAAATAATGTCCAAAAATCCATTTTAATTCGTTCCTGCTATCTTATCCCACAAAAATTTTATTAAATTCCAAAAAATATGTAAGTATTTAGAGGCAAATACTACAATAAAACACATAAGCATAAAATTAATAGGCAGAAAATAACTTACAGATTTAAAGAAATTATTGATTGTACCACTTGTAAACATAAGATATATTTCTCCTGGTAGTTCTAACTTAAATGGTATTAGTGCAAACAATAATATTAAAGTACCTATAGCAACAGTTATTTTCATTGCTTTACTAGTAAAAAAACTAACAATTCCGCTTATAACAGCGCTACCGATTGCGGCCATTAACTATCACCCCCAACCATTTTTTTAACTTCATCAACTATAGATAAAACTGTATAGATTGAAAAAAATATTTTTATAAAATTAAAGAAAATCTGTCTATAATTATCAAAAAAATTAAAATTTATAGTATACTTCCCTGCACCCATAAACCCAAGATTAAATTCAAATATTGGCGGAGTATCAACACCATCTATATATTGAAAACTATCGTAAATATTTCCTAGTTGTTCTATTATAGGCAATTTTTTATAAATATAATCTTTAACAAATTTAAACACTTCTTTTAAAGGATTGTCATCATTATCCCCTACAACATCCTCATAATTTATATTAATATGCGCAGAAGTTATATAAGTCCCATGTTTATCCGTCACTTTAGCAGTGAATGTAGTCGATTCATAGATTACATGTATATACTTATTAGTATTTTGCAATTCATCATTAATTAAAATCCAATTTTTCAAATCTGGACCACTATCAACAGAATAATAATAATTATATTGATTTGTATCAACATTTAAAAATACGGCATGGATATTTATGTGTTGACAAGGATTATCATAACTAATTTCGGGCAAATCCGGACAAGTAACATCTTTTATATGTTGATAGCTTAATAGAATCTTTTGTCCAACTTCTTGAACTTGGTCTAAAAGAGTTATACTTATACTTGCACTATCAATTAAATTTCCCGACTTGTCTGTAACTTTAACTATATAATTTCCACTTTTATAAAGTTGATGATAATAATCATTGTTTAATAAATCTTCTATTTTTGTGAATTCGCTCACACCTGTATTGGAATAATAATAATTATATTTGTTATTGTCTACTACACTAAAAGACATTTTTATATTAGAACATACCTGATATTTTTTACCATCTATTTCTTTAAAGCAATATCTACTATCTTCTGGATCAGACGGCCATGTTTTGGTAACATCTTCAAGTGTTACACTCACTGGAGATGTTATTCCTGTAATCGTTAAATTATTTGTTGTAACAACACTATTGTCTTCTCTATTTACAATCTGGGCTACAATTTCACTATTTTTTGTTATTCTCCGTATTATTGATGTTGAACTTGTAAGAGTATACGTTTCCCAAGTATCTCCACCATTATATGACACTCGATACATATATTTTGTATTATCTATACTACCAAAATCTATGGTTACATCTTTACTTGTAATATATTCAGTCCCGTCTATATTTGTTTTATTTTCATTAATTGAAAACGTTATATTTATATTTGAAACATTTATACTTGACAACAAAGGGAGTTCATCGCCTGTTTTTAATTCTTCGTCATTATATTTAAAATTAAAACCATATGTATTTTGTTTATATTGAAAATTAGAATTCGTATGATATATATATGAAAAATTAGGTACATTCTCACTCCATCTAGGAGAGAAAAAATCTTCAAAATAATTTCTAGGAAAAGTTACATTTCCATACCCAACTTCACCATAATAAGTAAACCTGTGCACTTCAGAAACACTCGTACTTTTTTCTTTAAAATCCTCTAGCGATATAGCAGAATTACTTTTATAAGAAAAAGCTAAGTAACTACCAAAATCCGAAAAATAAACACTATTATCATAGCCACTTCTATAATAAGAATTTAAATATATAGTATCGCTATTATACAATACTACATCAATTTCATTACTATAACCTGAAAATCCGTGTGTTTGATAGCTTGCAAACTTTATAGCATAATTATTATACGTCTTTCCGTTTTCATCTGTATATGGCATTTTATTTTCCCAGTAGTTTTTTATAGATTTCAATCCATTTTTATTTTCTGATAGATAATTTTTTAATTTTGGGCTATCGTAATCCAAAGTTATATAATCTTTTGCAGATACATTAAAATATCCTAAAAATAAAGCTCCACAAAGGGATAAAATAAATAATATCTTTTTACTCACAAAATTCATCCCTTTCTATTATTTTTATATAAATACTTTTATTTAATCGACATATAATCAAAAGCATGATTAACTCAAAAGTATTTACTAAGTCCTCTATCATTTCCCCACGATTTTGATAAAGGACTTTATAGACTCTATTCATATAAACACCTCATATAATAGCTAGAGGGAATTTTCCCTCAACTATTAAGCTCCTTTAAGTCCGCGTTTGAAAATACCGTATGCTTTTTTAACAAGAATAACAGTAATTGAAACACTTAAAGTTGCAACTAATGCAGCAGTGATTGTTGGAACCACTTGACCTAAGTCAATTGATGAGAAATCAACTAAACTTCCAGTTGTAGTTGCAGTTTCAGTTAAAACATTAAACATGCACTAGCACCTTCCTTTCCGTTAGATATCTCTTGATATCCCCACACTTTTATCTATCTACAGAAAGGTTGATAACCCAAAAGGAATAAATTCCTTTCGGCTTTTTTCATTTTATTTTTTTCATATTGTCAATTCCAAAATCGGCATAATCATTTCATTTTTATACGATTTCTACATTGACAATCATTTTTTTAACCGAAAATTATTGATGATAAGAAATTAAAAAATAAGCGAATTACTAAATATAAAAATATACATGTAACAAATAATTTTATTGTTTCTAAGTTTTGATTAATCAATACTAATTGATCATAAATTTCTGTATTCATAAAGTTCCACCTCATTTAAATGTTTTTTGTAGTATTTCTAATATTCGTTTTGCTTTCTTTTCTCGTCTATTTTTGATATGATATCTACTTAAATAGTTATCTCTTATCACTTGATAACTTTCTAATGTATAAAACTTATTTTTATAAAATTCTTGTATGTCTATTACTTCCCAATTCATAGATGTAATCGTTCCTATCTTCAATTCATCTAATGTAGTTCTTAAACGGTAGAATAATTTATTATTATTCAATCCTCTATAGACAACTAGATATAAAAACATATTATAATTCTTGATTATTTACTTTTGTTATGACATATTTACAACCATTTTTCACAGGTCTTTCTTCTAAGTCGATTTGTACAGGTTTCATAACATATTTTGATAATTCTTGTAAATAATTTCCTACTTTATAGCATTCTAACATTGCAGGTCCTATTAATTTATCTGTGTTCTCTCTTTCGATTGTGTATACAATTTTTGTCATTTCTGTTATCTCGCCTGTCTTATCATTTTTAATTTCACTTAGACTAGCATTTAATATATGACTATTAATCTTCTTCATACAATCTTCCTTTCTTTAAATTTTCTCCAATTATAACAAGGAGTAGTAAAACACTAGGATTTTTATATAGTTAGATAGGAATAAAATAAATCAATGTATATAAGAAAATGATTCTACCTAGTGTTTTTGTAAGTGTCATTATGTCACACTTACTAATTAAATTATATGTGACATTTCGACACATGTCAAGACTTTTTTGTGACATTTTGAAACAATAAAACAAAGAGAGGAATATATATGATTGGAAAAGCAATTAAATACATGAGAAATAACAAAAAATTAAATCAAGAACAACTTTCTAAAATAATAGATGTAGAAAGAACTACCCTTTCAGGATATGAAACAGAAAGAAGGAACATAAATTTTGAAACAATAGAAAAAATAGCAAATAATTGTGGATATAAAATATATTTTGATAACGGAAAAGAACGTTTTCAAGTTAAAGATTTAGAAAGGAAAGATATATAATGAGTACAATTTTAATTATAATATTCATTATAATATTAATAGGAATACTCGAAGATTTAGTCCAAAATAAACACAAAAATAAATTAAATATTATATTAAACGATGATTATATATTCAAACAATATCTATTTACAAAAACAGAACTATCATTTTATTACAATTTAAAAAAAATGACCGATGAATTGAATTTAGAGATATTTACTAAAACAAGAGTAATTGATTTAATAGAAATTAAAAAAAATAAAAATTGGACAAAAAATTTTAATAAATTAAAAGCAAAACATATTGATTTTATTATTTGTAAAAAAAATGGAGAAATTTTAACATACATAGAACTAGACGATTACTCACACAACAGAAAGAAAGTTATTAAAAGAGACGAGCTTATAAATAATTTATTTAATGCTAATAGCAAACATAAAATATTTAGAGTAAAAGTTCAAAATGATTACAGTATTTTTATAAATGAATTAAAAAATTACTTAATTAGTGAAAAAATGCAATAAAAAAATCGCTGTGTGGGGGCACGCGATTTTTTTCGAGAAACTATATATTATCGGAAGTGATAAAATGAATCAAAAAGCCTTATAAAATAAGGATTTTTTCTTTATCTCCGTAAAAAGATAATTAAATTATTACTTAACTTAATCTAATATAAAATACTCCACCTATTATAATCAAATATCATATTTATTATTATAAAATTAAATGATAATAATATCCTTTATTTATTCTAAACAATTTCATCACATAATAATTATACATTTATTGAGTCTTTATAATTTTAAAATAAAAATCAATATATTATTTTAAAACTAACTCTCCTACTTTATTTTAAAATGATAAAAGAGGGGAAATGTAGCTCATAATAATAGGGGAAGTGGATTATTTGTTTCAAATGATTTGAAACAAATATAATATACTTTGTTATAACAATATACATAATACATTATTTAATAATATACTTAAATTTAAACTTGATCTTTCCAAGTAACAATTGGAATAAAATATTAGAGAGTTAAATAATAAAATTCATTAAAAATATTTTCTATCACCAATCTACCCTATCCTATTTCATTAATATTATAAACAAAAAAACAATCCTTATAACATTGTTTTTTATGATACCTTTCTAGATTGAATTTCAGCAATTTTTTGGAATACTTCAGCAGCATTTTGTTCACTAATCTCTGTATAACCAAGTTCTTTTAAAGCTTGTACTTTAATAGTATTTAATTCTAATGTGCGACTCATTTTTTCTTCAACACGATGTTCAATTTGATTTACAAAACGTTTATGAGATTCTGCAACCTTTGTTTTAGAAACACCACCATTGTTATATAAAGTCATAGCTGAGAACATAAGACTTTCAAATAGGAATTGTTCTTCTTCATCAAAAGAAAATTCTAAAGGTTTCACAAAGCCCGCAGCTTTTGCAACATAGGCCAAAATATATTTGGTTTCTTTAGAACTTGCCATAGTTTTCATAAAATGATATAGATATTCACAAGAACTAAACGATTCACTATCATCTTCCTCTAAAAATTCTTTTAATAATTGAATCATACCCATAAATAACTCTTGTTGTTTTTTACCAAGTCCATTATAAATATCTGATTGTAAATGCCCATTCTTTTCATTCTTATAGCTATTCTCAAACAAACTATTAATACGGGTTTCTACACTTAAAATATAATCTGTATCCACCTTAATATTATCTAATTCATCTGCAGATTTAATTCCTAATAAATTCAACAACATCACTTTTTTATCTTTTGGCCATTTATTTAAATCATCTAAATCTAAATAATTATATATCATTTGTCTTGATACACCTAAAAATTTTGCTAATTTAACTTTTGAAATACCAAGTTCGTGTAAAATTTCATTCAGTCTTTCCATATCCTCTAACCTCCTATTAACATTTTATCACTTATGTGTCAATTGTCAAGCGTAAAGAAATAGTAAAGTTATAAATACCAAATTTTTTGATCATTTTTATAAACTTCTTTAATTATTCCCCCACCCAAACACTCTTCTTCCAAATAAAATACACAAGCCTGGCCTGGAGTTACTGCTTTAATTTTTTGTGGATATTTTACTAGTAAATTTCCATTCTCTAAAAAATGAATAAAAACTTCATTGTCTAATTGACGATAGCGAAACTTTGCACTACATTTAGTAATGGATTTATCTGCATTCCAATTTACCATCTCTACAATACAAGAATCACTAAACAAATATTCATTGGAATCTCCAAAAGCAACATATAAAATATTCTTATCTAAATTTTTCCCTACTACAAAAATTCGCTCTGTATTCCCTCCTATATTGAGTCCTTTCCTTTGACCAATAGTATAATACATAAGTCCTATATGTTTCCCAATAATTTCTTCTGTTTGAATATTAACAATATCTCCAGGAATATTTGGTAAATAATTACTTAAGAATTTCGAAAAATTTCTCTCCCCAATAAAACAAATTCCTGTTGAATCCTTTTTTTCTGCCGTAACAAGTTTATACTCTTTGGCGATTTTTCGAACTTCACTTTTTTCAAGTTCACCAATTGGAAATAAGACATTTTGTAATTGATTTTTAGATAGCTGAGATAAAAAATATGTTTGATCTTTATTTTGATCACAGCCACGTAGTAACTTTCCATCCTTTATTCTTGCATAATGCCCAGTTGCAATATAATCTGCTCCTAATTTTTTTGCCTCTTTAGCAAACATATCAAATTTAATATATTTATTACACATAATATCTGGATTTGGAGTTCTTCCTTTTTTTAATTCTTCCAAAAAATAAGTAAAGACGTAATCCCAATACTCCTTTACAAAATCTATTCGATGAAGAGGAATTTCTATTTTTTTACATACAGCTAACGCATCATTATAATCTTGTTCTTGTGGACAGATATCATTATTTAAATCGGGATTTCCTTCTATATCATTATTCAAACTACTATCCCAATTTCGCATAAAAAGACCTTCTACATCATATCCTTGCCTCTTTAATAGAATAGCAGCAACACTGCTATCTACACCTCCACTCATCCCAACAATTACTTTTTTCATACAGTATCACCTTATATCATTATAACAAAAACATGTAAGTTTGTCTTGTATTTCTATGATAAAACCCCAATAAACTTTTGAATAATAAAAGGTACTATAAAACATTCATACAAAGCAGCAACAATTATCATACTAATACATATCCCAAGGATCATTAAATAACGATTCATAATCGGTTTAAAATTAATACTTTTCTTTTTTATAATACTATTAATTAAGACATATGATATTTTAAGAGAATAAATCATCATCAAAGTATAAGAAAGCATATTTATAATGTGATGAGGAAAAAAATAAAAGATTGCAACTAATATTCCTTTTGCTTTATACTGTAAAATAAAAGAACTAAGAGAAAATCCTAAAATAAAAGATTTAGAAAAATACATAAAAATAACAATTGGAATTCCTATTACAGATAATCCTAATAACCATGCAATTATCAAAAATGTAATATTTGAAATACTAGTATTTTTAAATGCATCTATATAATTTAGTTTTCCCTTATCAATTCGTGCAATAAATTCTTTTACATACTCCTTTACCAAGGCCTGATCTGTTTTTGAAATGATAGTTACAAATAAAGATCCTGCAATTAATCCAATCATAAATAATCCAAATAAAAAAATAATAATGCGTTTATTAGATGATGTTTTCTTTTTTAACTTGTCCATTTGCTTTTTCATATTCCACCTCTAATTAAGGCTATGCGAAAAATATAAAATTATGATAAAACTTTTGCATTCATAAACATTTTATATTATAATAAACTTAGTCGAGGTGAAGAAAATGGCAAAAGAAAAGAAAAAAAACACTACAAAGAATGTAAATGTTCAAAAAATTGTTGCGATTGTTTTATTGGTAGCAATGGTTGCAATGTATTTATCCAGTTTATTTATGTACAACTAGTGATTACTAGTTTTTATTTTGCAGTTTCATGTGAAGAGCTGTATTAATCCCCTCTCCTAAAACTTCTCCTAATTTTTCAATTACAAAATCTACTTCTTTTGGAGTAACCATCAAATTATAACCAATAGGGCTTAGTACTTCAAAAAGAAGCTGTTTAATTTCAGATTCATTTAAGCTACCCACAACCCCTAATAAATTTAATTTATCTTCTTGGTGAATATCTACTTGTTTTTTTAAATAGTTAATTTGAGTAGGATTAATAATCTTACTAAGAGGATCATGAATAAATTTTTTATGAAAAGCATAATGTCTATGAATGTATTGAATGGTATCACTAACTACTGTTACAGCATCTACAACAGTTGGAACACCTATAGCAATAACAGGAAGACCAATTGTTTCAAAACTAATCTCTTTTCTACTATTTCCTACCCCACTTCCAGGATGAATTCCTGTATTACTAATTTGAATAGTTCGATTAACTCTAGATAGAGATTGACTAGCAAGAGCATCAATCATAATTAGAAAATCAGGTTTTATTCCCTCTACGACACTCTTGATAAAATCACTTGTTTCAATTCCTGTTGTTCCAGTAACGCCAGGAACAATTGCTTGCACACTACGAAATCCTTCCTCTATTTCTCCAATCATAAATAAATGATTTGTAATTAACGTATTTTCGACAGTAATAGGGCCAAGAGCATCAGGAGTTGATTTTTCATTTCCAAGACCTACAACTAAACAAGTATCTGTCTTTTTAATCTTAGACTCCTTTAGTATTTGCATCAAATACTTACTAAATACACCTTTTACAATCTCCTTATTTTCAGAATCCGTTACATCTTCAAATTCAATTGTAATATATCTTCCTGGCTTTTTATCAATTTTTTTACTTCCAATATCACTAACCTCTACATCTGTAATTTTTACATTATCTTCCTCATATAATTTACTAATAATTCCCTCTTCATCACTCCCAAGTTGTTCTACTAATAGATCTGTTCGAAGTTGATACTTTTTCAAATCAATTTCATGTCCCATATTATCACCTAACTATATTTTCTCCAAAATTATAATTTTTATTGCATTTTTTTCTTTTATTTGCTAAAATAGTATGGAATGATGAGATGACATGGAGGTGAACATAATGCCAAATATGAAAAATGCTAAAAAAGCTGTGAAAACACAAGAGAAAAAAAATAAAAGAAATAACGATTACAAAGCAAGCATGAAAACGGCTATTAAAAATGTAGAAAAAGCTGTTTTTGCTAAAGATAAAGAAAAAGCAACAGAAGCTTTAAAAATCGCAATCAAAAGATTAGATAAAGCATGTGCTGCAGGAGTTATTACTAGTAATTTTGTTGCTAGAAATAAATCGCGTTTAACAATTAAAGTAAATGAAATGAAATAAAATGTCGAACTACATTTTATTTTTTTTTAAGAATATAATTGAATAACAATTTGAATATGTTATAATGATACTAGGTGATGATATGAGATTTATCAAAAACTTAATAGCGATTATTCTTTGTTGCTTAACTGCCTTTTTCATTTATATTCATCATGCAAAAATAACTAAATTTATTATGGTAAACTTTGTTTATAAAAATGATAATGTGATTCAAACCAATAATCAATATAAGCGTGGTTATGATTGGAATTACGTAAAAACAACAACAGATTTTACACCACATAAAAGACAAGATATTTTAAATATCTTTTATACAGCATTAGATGATGGATGGAATGAATTAACTTTCTATTGTCCTGATGACTATCCTGGTTGTCTAAATGATGTAAAAGAAATCACAGAAGAAGATTATACCTTATCCAATATTAATAATTTTGTCCAAACATTTAATAGTTATAATACCATTTATGTAAATGTAAATAACTTTGGACGTGTCCATATTGAAATAGAGAAACTTTATACAGAATCTGAGATTAAAGCGATTACCAAAAAAATTGATGAGATTTATGATCAAATTATTCAGGATAAAATGACAGATGAAGAAAAAATCAAAACAATTCATAATTATATTATCAATCATACAGTATATGACCAAGAAAGAGCAAAAATGGTAATTGATCGAACATCTACAGATTTTAAACATCCTTCTAATTTAGCGTTGGGCCCATTAACAACAGGAAAAGCAATTTGTGGAGGATATGCAGATACAATGGCTCTATTTTTAGATAAAATGAAAATAAAAAATTATAAAATTTCTAGTGACTCACATATTTGGAATTTAGTTTACCTTGATGGAAAATGGAAACATCTAGATTTAACTTGGGATGATCCTGTTGTAAATACTGGAGAAAATATGCTGTTATATGACTATTATTTAATTACTTATGACCAATTAACATCAAAAAATAGTGCACAACATACCTTTGATGAAACCATATATATAGAAGGAAAATAAAAAGAATGACTTTATATTCATTCTTTAAATAAAGGAATGGTAAATCATTCTTTTTTTGTTAAATACTCAATTGCCTCCTCTAAGTTTTTAACTGGAACAATTTCAATATCATAATTTTTCTTTTGTTTTAAACGATAAGCGTCTTTATAATTTTCTCCATCAGGTACTAAAAATATATCCGCTCTCTCTTTCACAGCTCCCATCAACTTATATTCAACACCATCAATAGATCCAACAGTTCCATTCTCTTGAATTGTTCCTGTTCCTACTATTTTATATCCTTTCGTGATATCTTTAGATATCAAAGAATTATAAATACTAAGTGTCATCATGAGACCCCCAGATGGTCCTGATTCACTATTCTTAAATTGAATTTGAATCGAAGGTGTTGTTTCTATTCTCTCAGAAGTAGAAGCAACTACCCCAATCATTTTTACGTGCTCATATTCAATTACTTGAGCAGTTCTAGTATATTCTTTACCATTATGAAGTACCTTTATTTTTAATACATCCCCTATTGAATGTTCTGCAATCAAATGATGCATCTGTTCACTATTAGAAATCATTTCATTATCAATCATCAAGATTTGATCCTGAACTTTCAAATTTGTTTTAGCAAGCCTATCTATATAAGTAATATACAATTTACTCTCTAAAATCTTATATGGTTTATTAGCCTTTTGATAAGCAAGTTTAATAGCTGTATTATTTGCTTCATTCAACATTAAACGATCACGGAATTCAACATCCTTTACAGTCTCATTTTCCAAGACGACCTCTTTCTTAGGAATTAATTTCCAATCAGAATTAATTTTAGAATAAAGAAGCAATGGCAACGTCGCACGCAATTGGCCTACATACGCCAAATTAAGGCTTCCTTTCGATGAATAAGAAGATTCCAAATTAAATCGGCTAGTGGTATCAATGATTCCTCCAGGAGTCTCTATATAGTAAGGAAACTCAAAAGTAAGGATAACAAATATCACTGCAAAACCTAAAATCATTTTGATATTTTCTTTTAAAAATTGACCAATTTTTTGACAGAATTTTAAAATCATAAGTATTTTCCTCTCCATTAAATAATATCATTATAATAGATTTTTATGCAAGGTGATCAGATGAAAAAAATTCTAATTAGTATTGCAATAATGGTAATATTATTATTTGTAGCATTTGAAATTTTAACAGAATCAGAATCTATTCTAAATTCTGTCATATTTTCATTTAGTATCTGGGAAAGTAATATATTTCCTTCTCTCTTTCCTTTTTTTGTTTTATCAGAATTACTGGTCTGTTATGGTTTTGTAGAATTACTATCTGAATTATTAAAACCAATTATGAACAAAGTTTTTAAAATAAACTCAAATGCTGCTTTTGTATTTGTAATGAGTATGATATCTGGTTTTCCAAGCAATGCCAAATATACAAGAGAACTATATCAAAAAGGATTATTAAATGCAGAGGAAGCTAGCAAAGTATTAACATTTTCCCATTTTTCAAATCCTCTTTTTATTTTAGGAACCATTTCAGTTACCTTTTTAAAGAATATGGAAGCTGGTATCTTTGTTTTAATCATTCACTATATTACCAATATTATTATTGGATTACTTTTTAGAAATTACTATATCAGTAAAAAAGAAGATACAAAAGTCTCCCTTAAAAAAGCAATTTTAAATATGCATGATAAACGACTTAAAAATACCCAAACATTTGGACAAACAATTACCTCTGCTCTTTTAAATAGTATTCACCCTCTTCTTTTAATACTAGGAACTGTAACAATGTTTTTAATTGTTACCACAATTATTGATAATACTCTAAATTTAAATACGTATTATCAAAGCATTTTAAATGGCTTCATAGAAATGACTCAAGGATTAAAATATGTAAGTCAGTTAGCAATTCCCTTAAAGCTAAAAAGTATTATTACCGTGATGATTTTATCTTTTGGAGGGCTTAGTGTCCATATGCAAGTAATTAGTATCTTAAGTGATACCAAAATAAAATACCTTCCCTTTTTTACTGCAAGAATTCTCCACAGCGCTATAGCAGGCATTTTAATCTATCTACTATTTGATGGTTGGATGAGTCTTATCTAGTGAGTAAGTTCATGAAAAATAGTAATTCCATAATTAGTATCTTCTGTTAAATCATTTTGAATATCTAATCGAATAGAAAAATATTCTTTTCCTTCAATCACTTCAGAAGGTATAAATTCTACATTGGTAGCAGTTTTTATAGAGTTATCTGAAATGTCCCAAATATAATCATCATATTGAATTTTCTGATATTTACCATCTAATTCTGTAAATGTTAATAACGATTCTGTATTATCTTGAAATGTAAATTTATAGTTACTTGTTTGAGTAGAGGGAGTCGCTATAGCCTCTACACTGCTTACTCCTTTACTATCCAAATCCTTATAAATTCTGTTGAGTAAAATTCCTTGCTTACTAAGTAAAGTTGTTTCTATATTTTCCCTTATATAAACATCTTTTACCGTCAAAATAATTTGAAATAATAAAATACATATAGTAAATATTAAACAAAAAGAAATTCCCATTTCAACAACTGTAAATCCTTTATTATTCTTTATCATATAGAAACTCCTTTCCTAAATTAAAACGGATGCGAAAGTATTATCCTGATAAATAACAATCAATCTTGTTTCAGTTGTCTCTGTTCGCACTTTCTTAATAAAAGTTTGACAATCTAAATCGCATATATTAGAAATTTCAGAAAAATCTACTTCTGTTTCTCTACTATCTAACATTAAGATAGTATTTTTAATACTTAATTTTAAATAAATTTGATCGACCAAATCCCTAGAATTTAAACAAGGTTTAGTGATATATCCACTACATTGATAATCCGTGTGGTTCCTATAAAAACTAGCCAGTTGATTGGCACTATGAATCCCTTGAACAGTATTAAATTTTAAACTCTCAGCATAGCTTTGATTTAAATTATTAAATTGAACATATAAAAAAACTAAGGTAGATATAATTAAAGTCGCGGCTATTAATGTCTCGAGCATTGTAAACCCCTTATTATTTTTTTTCATAAACTTAACTCCTTTATATTGTATTTACATTAAATATATTATATAATATATTCAGGATAAAAGCTAGTCCTAATTGAATAAAAGGGGATGGAATTCAATGTTAAAAAAGTTTGACTACGACAAAATGCCTGTTGTAGAAGTCGTAAATGAAATATTAGTAGACGCCAGTAAACGTGGAGCTAGTGATATTCACTTTGATCCACATGAAGAATATATGAAAATTCGTATTCGTATTGATGGCTCTTTGATTGATTATACAGATGTTCCAAATTCTATTAAAAAAAATTTGGTTACGCGTATCAAAATTATCTCTGGAATGAATATTACGGAATCACGTTTACCACAAGATGGTGCAATTAAAACCAATTTAAAAGGAATTGTATTGGATTTACGTGCTTCTTGTCTTCCTACTTTAAATGGAGAAAAATTAGTAATTCGTATTCTAGACTATTCCATGAGTTCTCAAGGATTAGAATCACTAGGATTTAGTAAAGGAAATTATGAAAAAGTATTAAAGATGATTGGTGTTCCCAATGGTATTATTCTAGTAACAGGAGCAACAGGAAGTGGTAAATCAACAACTGTTTACTCAATTTTACAAAAATTAAATCGTGAAGAAACAAATATCATTACAGTAGAAGATCCTATTGAAATGGATATCGAAGGCGTTAACCAAGTTCAAACCAATAGTGAAATTGGTCTTACTTTTGCTACTGCTCTTCGTTCTATTTTACGTCAAGATCCAAACGTTATTATGATTGGAGAAATTCGTGATACAGAAACAGCAAAAATCGCAGTTCGTGCTTCGATTACTGGTCACATTGTGTTGTCGACAATTCATACAAATAGCTCTTTAAATACAATTGAGCGTTTATTGGATATGGAAGTGGAACGTTATTTACTTGCAAGTGCCCTTACAGGAATTATTTCTCAAAAACTTGCTAGAAGATTATGTCCACATTGTAAAACAAAAAAGAAAACAAATGATTATGAAAAAGAATTATTCAAAAAAGTTCTACACAAAGATATTGAAGAGATTTATACTACAGAAGGTTGTGATGAATGTCGCAATGGTTATAAAGGTCGTATTGCCATTCATGAAGTATTATTAGTAAATCAGGAAATAAAAGATGCTATTAGTAGTAACCTTCGAAAAGATAAATTAAGAGAATTAGTTTATAGTACAGATGTCACTACCCTACTTCAAGATGGACTTGAAAAAGTAGTGGAAGGAGAAACAACCTTTGAGGAAATATTAAAATTAATTGAATTAGAAAATGATGATAAGAAAGCTGGTGAATTTGATTTAAAAGATGCTTTAAAATTTACTAGTTTATCACAACATTCGCAAAATGAGGAAGCCGCAGCTATTTCCGAACAACCAATTATTCCAAGAAGAACCCAAAGTACTCAAAAAGAAATCAAACCAAAATCAATGAAAGTAGAAGAAAAAGATCCCATTATGTCTTCCTTTGAAGATTTTAAAAAAGACCTAGAATCTTCTTCCAAGGCAGAAGATTCATCTTCATCAGATGATTATTTAAAAGAATTT
Source organism: uncultured Mycoplasmatota bacterium (assembly GCA_947570175.1). Classification (GTDB taxonomy): domain Bacteria; phylum Bacillota_I; class Bacilli_A; order RF39; family UBA660; genus UMGS1271. The sequence goes on from CANOTJ010000017.1 coordinate 17,390, forward strand.
GAAAATTTAAAAAAAGAAATCGAGGCTAAAAAAGAAAATAATTTTGATTGGTTAAAGGATGATAAACTATTTAATGATAAACACTTAAGTGATCCAGAAAAAAAAGAAACAACTATGTCTCCAGGAAAATCAATTCTTCATAGTAGTTTAAACGATGATGAAGATGATTTAATGAATATGGATTTTTAAAACGACACAAATTACAATGTGCCGTTTTTCTTAATAATTTAAAATAAATATCTCCAAAGCAATATTTTTATCAATGTTTCCCTTTTTTATATTTTCATCTAATTGAGCTAATTTTAGTAAATATTGAAGTAATGTTCTACTAGAATATGAAGATCCCTTACTAAGAGCCATCTTCACACGATAGGGATGAATAGATAATAACTCAGCAACATCCTTCTCTCGGTATCCCTTTTTAATTAACTCCTTAGATTGGTACATAATACGAATTTGGTTTGCCAACATAATTACAATTTTAATAGGTTCCTCTCCTAGTTTAATCATCTCATAATAGCTTTCAATAGCATCCTCTAAGTTTTTATTAATAATGTTATCGAGAAAATTAAAAATATCGACATTTGTATTCTTATGAACTAAAGATAAAATATCCTCACTCACGATTTCTTTTTCATTTCCTTTATATATTTTTATTTTTTCTATTTCTTGTTCCATCAATAATAAATGTTTCCCAACTCGATCACAAAATAATTGAATATTGGCATCATTAATCTGGTAAGGTTTAAATAATTCCTTTACATATTTCTGAATATCAGCTATCTCATTAAATTCCTTTACAACACCACTCTTTTTAATTTTAGTAGTGACTTTTTTTCTTCCATCAATCTTCTCTCTATTGAGTATAAAAATAAGAATTGTATTTTCATTGGGATAATCCAAATAATTCTCTAAAGCAGATACATCTTGTTCTATATTTTTTTGACTTGTTGTGGTAGAAAAAATATAACTATTTTCAACAATAATCATCTTTTTATCACTAAAAATTGAAAAAGTCAAAGCATCCTCTATAATATCCTTTAAACTACTATTCGATAAATCGTAATTATTCATATTAATAGAATCTATTTGAAATTCTTGTTGAATCTTTTGGACTTCTTTTTTTATCAAATATTCTTCAGTTCCATAAAATAAATATGTCATAATAATCCCCATTTCATTATAGCATGTTTTTTTTCTTCAAAATAATAGCTACTAAAATAGAAAGTAAAATAGATAAAATTACTAACAAAAGGAAAGAAAAATCACTACTTCCTACTTTTCCTAAAGGAACATTCATTCCCAAAAAAGACGCAATCATAGTTGGAATACTGAAAACAATGGTAATCCCTGCCAAAAATTTCATAATTACATTTAAATTATTAGAAATAATAGTTGCATAAGTATCAGTCGTACTTGTTAAAATTTCCCGATAAATGTTAGCCATTTCTATTCCTTGTTTATTTTCAATAATTGCATCCTCTAATAAATCTTTATCTTCTTCATATAAATTTAAAATATTTCCACGAGTTAACTTTTCTAGTACAACGTCATTTCCCTTTAAAGAAGTGATAAAATAAACCAAACTTTTCTCCAAATTCAATAAATTTACCAACTCTTTATTTCCAGTTGAATGATATAATGTTTTCTCTTTTTGGTTAATTTCTTTATTGATTGCTCGAAGATTTTTTAAATAATTCGTAGAAATAGAATATAAAATTTGTAAAATGAATCTTGTTTTTTTATAGACAAAAAAATCTTTTACAGAACTATTTCGAAACGGATTTAAAAATTCTGATTTACGAATAGAAATAGTAACTAGATAATCTTTATTAGTAATGATTCCAAGTGGTAAAGTATTATACTTATTTTTTATATCTTTTTCAGTAATATATGGATAATTTACTACAATTAATTTTACATCATTATGTTCCTCGATTCGAGAAATCTCTTCATCATCGATGACAGTTGTAAATAAATTCAAATCAATATTTGTCTTTTTGGATATCTTATTCATTTCTTCAACTGTTGGGTTTTTCATATCAATCCAACAGTTTGACTCCATTTGTTTTATTTCAATCGTTTGATTTTGATCGTTTGTCTTATAATATCGAATCATATTATCACCATTACTATTATACCTCAAAAATACCATAAATAAAAGCGAATGATTCATTCGCTAAAATCTTATCTGATTTTCTTTTGATAACTTGAGCGTCCACCAAAATTTTGATTCATCATACATTCAAACTCTTGATTATTAAGGCCTGGATGATATTGAAGCATTTTCATTACTTGCGTACGAACCATACATAACTTGTTATTAATTTCTGCTTCATCTTGTAAAGAATTCACTAAACTATATCTAGTTGCATCAATAATAATACAATTTTCTAATGTTTCTGGTTCTTCAATAGGCTCGTTACAAAACATACAACGATAAATTGGCTCCGAATCTCTATATCCAAGTAAAATGATTCCCTCATGAGGACAAAGATATATATCATCGGCATTACTTTGAGCTACACAATTACCATAAATTAATTCCCAAGCAAGTTTTTGTTCAAAAGGAACCTCTTCTTTTTTTTCTATTATATTTGGCATAAAATTTCCCTCCTTTAAAGAATTATGCTATAATATCATAATTAAAACTAAAAAGCAAGTAAAACAAACACCATAAATCCAAAAAACTAAATTTTACTCCTCTACTTCAAATTGTGAATTATAAAGATTTGCATAAAAGCCATTTTTCTTTAAAAGTTCATCATGTGAACCTGTCTCCACGATATCTCCATCATTCATAACTAAAATCAAATCAGCATTTTTAATAGTAGATAAACGATGAGCAATAATAAAACTAGTTCTACCTTCCATCAATTTATCCATTGCCTCTTGTATTAAAATCTCTGTTCTAGTATCTACGCTACTGGTTGCCTCATCTAAAATTAATATTCTAGGATTGGCTAAAATTACTCTAGCAATTGTTAGTAACTGTTTTTGTCCCCCCGAAATATTATCGGCTTCTTCATTTAATACCATGTTATATCCATCTGGTAAAGTTTTGATAAAATGGTCCACACTAGCTGCTTTGCACGCATCTTTAATCTCATTTTCTGTAGCATCTAATTTACCATAACAAATATTCTCTTTGATTGTTCCATTAAATAACCAAGTATCTTGAAGTACCATTCCAAATAAACTCCTAAGTTCTTGACGATCAAAGTCTTGGATATTATGTCCATCAATTAAAATCTCTCCACTATTTACGTCATAAAACCTCATTAATAGTTTAATCATTGTGGACTTTCCAGCTCCAGTTGGACCTACAATAGCAATCTTTTGACCTTTTTTTACTTTAGAACTAAAATCATGAATGATTATTTTATTTTCATTATATCCAAACTGAACATTCTTAAATTCAATATTTCCCTGAATACTATCTAAATCAATATCACCTTTTTGAGTATCTTCCTCTTCTTCTTCAGCTAAGAATTCAAAAACACGTTCACTAGATGCGATGGCAGATTGTACCATATTCATAACTTGAGCTAATTGGGTAATCTGATTAGTAAAATTTCGAACATACTGAGTAAAAGATAAAATATCTCCTACTTGAATTTTATCCTTAATAACCATATAGCCACCCAGAATACTAATCACTACATATCCTAGATTTCCAATAAATTGCATAATAGGATGCATCATCGTAGATAAAAATTGACTTTTCCAAGCACTATCATATAAAATTTGATTTAAATGATTAAAATCATTGATTGCTTTCTCTTCTCCATTAAATGCTTTTACAATATCATGGCCACCATAAATTTCCTCAATGTGTCCATTTAAATGCCCTAAGTATTCTTGTTGCATTGAAAAATATTTCTGACTTTTCTTCATAATCTTTGTTACAAAAAACATGCAGATAGGAATAATGAGTAAAGCCGCAATTGTCATTGATATATTAATAGATATCATCATGATAAATATACCAATAATGGTCGCAATCCCTGAGATAATTTGCGTAACAGATTGTGTTAAACTCTGGGACAAAGTATCCACATCATTTGTAATAATAGATAAAACTTCCCCATGCGTTTTAGAATCAAAATATTTCATAGGTAAGCGATTTACTTTTTCACTCAATTCTTTTCGAAGTTTATAAGACACTTTATTAGAAATACCGCTCATAATATATCCTTGAATAAAAGAAAATATCAAACTAATAAAATATAATATTACCAATATAAGAGAGATTTGCCCAATCTTATTAAAATCAATTCCTCCTGTATTACTAATCTTTCTAATCAATCCATTAAAAATTTCGGTAGTTATATTTCCAAGAATCTTAGGACCAACAATATTAAACACAGTAGAACCTATCGTAAATAAAATAACAAAGAAAATTCCTACCTTATATTCTTTTAAATAAGAAAGTAATTTTTTTAAAGTTCCCTTCATATCTTTGATTTTTTCAGGAGGTTGATGATTCATTGATTTTTTCATATTACAACTCCTCCTTACTTAATTGTGATAAAGCTATTTCTTGATAAACTTTACAATTCTTCATTAATTCTTTATGTGTTCCAATTCCGGCAATATTTCCTTCATCTAACACAATAATTTGATCTGCATTCATAATCGTACTAATTCTTTGAGCAACTATTAAAACTGTTTTATCTTTGGTAACAGATTTTAACTCTTTTCGAAGTTTCGCATCTGTTTTAAAGTCTAAGGCAGAAAAACTATCATCAAATACATAAATACCTGGATTTTTAGCGATAGCACGAGCAATTGATAATCTCTGTTTTTGTCCCCCTGAAACATTGCTACCACCTTGACTAATTGGATACTGATATTTTCCTTTTAAAGAATTTACAAATTCAGAGGATTGTGAAATATCTAACGCTAATTTCATATCCTGATCAGAGATATCATCTTTTCCATATTTTACATTACTTTCAATAGTCCCAGTAAATAAAATACCTTTTTGAGGAACGAATCCAATACGATCTCGTAAACGATCCATTGCTACATCTTTAATATTCACTCCATCAATTAAAATCTCTCCACCTGTTACATCATAAAATCTAGGAAGCAAATTAATTAAAGTAGATTTACCGCTCCCTGTTGAACCAATAAATGCTGTCGTCTTTCCTGGTTCTGCTTGAAAACTAATATCTGTAATAACATCATAATCTGCATCTGGATATCTAAAACTTACATTTTTAAATGCAATAATTCCTTTTGGATTTTCAAATTCCTTTGGATGTTTTGGATTTTTAATTTTATCTTCTGTTTCAATTACTTCAATAATACGTTTAGCTGAAACACTAGCACGAGGTAACATAATAGACATCATAGAAATCATTAAAAAGGCCATAATAATTTGCATAGTGTATTGGATATAAGCCATAATATCTCCAACCTGCATAGCTCCAGTATCCACACCCTTTGCTCCTTTATATACAATTAATAAACAAATAATATTCATGATAAACATCATTGCAGGCATCATAAAGGCCATAACTCGATTAACAAATAAATTTACTTTTGTAAGATTCTTATTAGCCTCATCGAATCTTTTTTCTTCATGCCTTTCGTTAGAAAATGCTCGAATAACTGAAAGACCAGTCAATATTTCACGAATAACCAAATTTAATTTATCAACCAATTTTTGAATAACTTTAAATTTTGGCATAGCAACGCCAAATAAAATCAACACTAATATAATGATCGTTAAAACAGCAATTCCAATAATATACGTCATGGAAGAATTTGTATTTAACGCTTTTATTACACCGCCAATTCCTATAATTGGAGCATAAAATACAACACGTAATAAAAATACTACAACCATTTGAACTTGTTGAATATCATTAGTTGTTCTGGTAATTAAAGACGATTGTCCAAATTCTTTTATTTCGTTTTTAGAAAAACCAACAACTTTCTTAAATACTTTTTTTCTCAGTAATTGAGAAAGTCTTGCCGCCATTCTTGAGCCAATTAAAACAGTTAAAATTCCAATAATCATTGTTATAAAGGAAATTGCAAGCATAATTGCCCCCACTTGAATAATATAACGATTTTGAATTTTATCAGTATTCATGCCAATTCGTTGATACTCTTCCTTTACATAACTAACAGCCGCTTGTTCTATAATGGTATCAGGCAAATCTTTTAGTTTTTTATCAATTCCTTTTAACATTTCTTCTTTTTGCTGTTCATTCATATAAGATAATGTTGTATAAAAATCATTTCCCTCAGGAAGATCAAATTGTATCGTTGAATCAGAATCATTGTGATCCATATAGTATACAACCAACATAGGTTTTCTTAAAATTTTAGAAATTTTATCAGTATCAGAATATTTCTTTAATTCATAGATTTTTTCACCTTTATAGGAGGATTTTTTTTGATAATTTTTTTGAATAAATTTTAATTCTTTAGAATCTAGAAAAAGGGTTAATTTTTGATAACTATCCTCTCCTATTTTTTCGATAGCAGCACTATCAATTCCACCTTGTTGAACTCCTATATTGACAATCTTTGATGTATAATCTGGAAGAGTTAAATCCAGGACTGCCTGCACTACTAATAGTAAAATAATAGCTAAAACAGAAATAAAGGAACTCTTCAAATACCGAAATATTTTTAACATAATAATGTCTCCTTTCTATACTTTTTAAAATCATTTTGAGATAAATAATATTGCATTCTTTTAATATATGTTCTCACTTTAGACAAAATCAATTATATATGAAATATTAGCAAATTGTCAATAAATATGGGAGAATTCACATAAAAAAGTGTTATAAACACTTTCCATATATATATTGATAAACAGACTCCTCCGAATCCTGTAAATCAACAGCTACCTCATTTAATATTTGAGCAGTTGTCTTGTAATTTAGTAAAACCTTTTTTATTTCATGTAATACCTCTTGAGGATACTTTTGATATTGTTCGCGTAAGCAAATCATATACATAAAATCATATATTTTTCTATGTTTTATTTCTGAATCATGATCTTCAACAATAATTTTCTTTAATTGATTGATCTGAAAAAGTTTAAAAACTTCTCCTAATCCTTCATTTTGAAACATATGACTAGATATTACTTCACTACTAATTGTTTTTAAAAATTCTATCAAAGTCTCATTTTCAAGATTTTCTTTCGTATTTTGATTTTTCATAATTCTGGCGATTTCGCCAATTAAAGAAATTCCTTGTAACGAAGAAGAAATCTTTGGTAAAACAATTTCCCTTGGTATAAAACTGCTTTCTTGTTTTTCAAAAGTAGTAAATGATTCATTGGGACTTAAATCCTCGTTTTCCCCAACTGGAATAGTGGTTAAGATATCAATCAATGATTGATTGATTTTTGCATCTTCAAATAAATATTGATAAACAGCTTGTATTTCTTCCAAAAATATATCCACATTTTTTAATGAACGAGAGGCCAAATGATAATTTTTATTCTGTAGACCTTTATAATCTAAAATTAGTTTTTCTATCTTCTCACTCATATATAATTCCCCCTTAAATATGCTTATTCTACCCTATCTACCTGTATTTGTCAAATTAAGAAGTACGCTTTATAAACAACTATTTTTCAATACTATAGAATTAGCTGAGTGAGCTATTAAAGCCATTATAAAAAGATTGTCGAAATATAAGAATATGATATAATAATAAAAGGTGGTATCAATGATAAGATTTATAAAAAAGATATTGGAAAATAAAATTACTTTAATGATTCTATTTATTCTTTATTTAATAATTTCTTTTATTCTTGTCCTTCATCATGAAATATGGACAGATGAAGCTCAAGCATGGCTAATTGCAAGAGACTTATCTTTTTTGGATATTGTAAAACAGATGAAGTATGAAGCACACTCTTGTTTATGGCACCTGATTTTAATGCCCTTTGCAAAACTTGGATTTCCTGTGATTACTATGAATATTATTAGTTGGATCATGGTTAGTACTGCTGTTTATTTTATGATCTTTCACTCTAAATGGCATTTTTTAGTAAAAGCAGCAATCATTTTTAGTCCTACTTATATTTATTTTTCGCCTGTTATTTCTAGGTGCTACTCATTAATTCCTATTTTTTTATGTCTATTTTCTTTTCTCTATCCTAAAAGAAAAGACCACCCCTTTTGGTATGCGAATATATTAGGCATTCTTGCCCATACTCATATGATTATGTGTGGACTAGTTGGAATGGCCGCTTTATTATTTTTACTAGAGTATATTCGCAATTGGAGCAAAATTTATAAAAAAGAATTTTTCGTGGTTCTTGCTATTTTTATCCTTTACTTTATTCTACTAGCTATTCAAATTTTTCCTTCTTTAACTAATGGTTGCATTTTTATAGCCAATACAACAACAAACACTTCAAAATTATTGGATGTCTTATATTCTATTTCTAATATTTTCTTTCATTCTTCTAACTCTATTTTTTTCATTATTTTATTAGGAATTATTCTTTTAATTACGAATATATTAATTTTTCTATATAATAAAAAATTGTTTTCTATTTTCCTAAATTGAAATTTGAACCGCACCACAAGGTGGGGTTTTTTGATACAATA
>CANOTJ010000018.1 GCA_947570175.1 uncultured Mycoplasmatota bacterium
TATTGTATCAAAAAACCCCACCTTGTGGTGCGGTTCAAATTTCAATTTAGGAAATCAAGGTTTCCCTTGATTTTTTTACATCATTTGATAATTAGAACTATTATATTTATTGTTATAGGATCCAGAATTATTATTATACATATTTTCCAAATTTGTAATACGTTTATCTAATAAGTTAATTTGTTGTTCCAAATTATTCATTTGTTGTTCTATGGTATTAGAACTCACACCATTATCAGTAGTTGTATAGGAAATAGGATTGTACATTCCCATATTCATATTTGGCATGGTTGGAATTCCTGGTAACATATTCATTCCAGGGTAAGGTGGATAAACTGGATATGGACTTCCTCCACAATTTCTATCTTTTTTCATAACACACTCTCCTATCTAATTTAAGTATATGCAATAAAAATGGTTTGGTGTATAATGAAATAGGTGATGCTATGAATTTATGGAAATATGAACAAGAATTATATAAACAGAAAATTGAATATATTGGGGGAGTAGATGAAGTGGGAAGAGGACCGCTTATAGGTCCCGTAGTAGCATGTTGTTGTGTATTACCAAAGGATTTTGTTTTAGAGGGCTTAACTGACTCTAAAAAATTAAGTGAGAAAAAGCGAAATTTATTTTATGATTATATCAAGGAGCATTGTATTTGCTATGGAATTGGAATTGTATCACCTGAGAAAATAGATGAAGTAAATATTTATGAAGCAACGAAGCTAGCTATGATAGAAGCAATCGAGGAAGTAAAAAAACAAATTCCACTCGAATATATATTAATAGATGCCATGCCACTTGATTTAGAAATACCCTCTACTTCTATTATTAAAGGAGATTCTAAAAGTATTAGTATTGCAGCTGCGAGTGTTCTTGCGAAAGTGACACGTGATCAAATGATGTATGAATTAGATAAACAGTATCCCCAGTATGGGTATGCCAGTCATAAAGGATATCCAACCAAAAAACATTTAGAGGCTATTCAAAAATATGGATTGATTGATGGATATCGCAAGACATATCGCCCAGTGCGAGAAATATTGGAGATGGAAACATGCAAATAAAAAATATCAAAGTAGGAAGTTTAGAGACAAATTGTTATATTTTGACAAATGGAAATGATTGTATTGTAATTGATCCAGGAGATGAATATGATAAAATTGCTCATGAAATAGGAAACCAAGAATTAAAATTTATCATAGTAACACATTATCATTTTGATCATATAGGTGCTTTAGAAGAACTGTCTAAAAATTATAATGCTCCTATCTATGATATCAATAATTTAGAAGAGAAAAGATATCAACTGGATGGCTATAACTTTGAAGTAATTTATACGCCGGGTCATAAAAGTGATTCTATTAGTCTTTATTTTTATGAATATAATTTTATGTTTACAGGAGACTTTTTATTTCGAGGAACCATTGGTAGAACAGATTTAGAAACAGGAAGTATGAAAGAAATGGAAGATAGCCTGCTTAAAATTAGTAAGTATCCAGATACTATAAAAATATATCCTGGACATGGAGAATTCTCCACTTTAGGAGAAGAAAAAAGAAATAATGGTTATTTAAGAAAGTATAACGAACTCTAACTAGAGTTTTTTCTTTACCATAATTTCCCATAATTTTATCAAATTATAAACATAATTAAATTATATAATGAAAACAAGATAAGGAGGCGATAGAAAAAAGAAAGTAACAGAATAAATATGTTATAATGTTATATGAGGTGTTCTTATGTATAAAATTTGTTTTGTAGAAGATGAAAAAAATTTACACAGCCTTATAAAATCCTATTTAGAGAAGGAAGGCTATGAAGTACTTTCTTGTTATAATGGGAAACAAGCATTAGAAAGTATAAATCATGATATCCAGTTATGGATTTTAGACATTATGCTTGGAGATTCTATCAGTGGATATGATATTTTAAGGGAAGCAAAAAAAATAAACCCAGAAGTTCCAGTAATTTTTACTTCGGCAAGAGATCAGGATTTAGATAGAATTATTGGCTTAGAACTAGGAAGTGATGACTATATTATCAAACCTTATTCTCCAAAAGAACTAGTTTTAAGAGTAAATAACATTATAAAAAGAGTCTATACAAAAATAGATGCAAAACTTACATATGGACAATATATAATTGATAAGGAAAAAAGATTGGTATATCAAGGTAAAAAAGTAATCTCTTTAACAACTTTAGAATATGATTTATTAATTCTATTATTAGAGAATAATAATCAGTCTTTTAGTAGAGACGATATATTAAATAAAATATGGGGAGATGAATATTTTGGAAGTGATCGTGTTGTTGATGATTTAGTACGTAGACTTAGAAAAAAGATGCCGAAACTAAATATCAATACAATCTATGGATTTGGATATCGATTAACATGAAACTATTAAAAAAAGATTTAGATAAACAATTATTATCGATTATTATTTTAATCTTTATTATCGTTTTAGTTAGTTTATATTTTTTACTTCCACGCCTTCTTATTCCAATCTATGAAAAAAATATTTATGCTTACTTAAAGCAACCATTAATTTTTATCAATGATGATATAGAAGATAATAAAATAGAAGATGATATTGCCTATATATATATCAAAGATGATTATACAATTATTTCCAAAAACTTTTTAAAAATTATTAATACTACTCCTAAAAAAATATTAAAATATATCAATGAAAAATATGGGAAATTTGTATATCAAGGTAAAAAATATTATTATTATACTTCATATAATGAACAAGAAATTAAAATTTCACTAACTAGTGATCAACATGTATCTAATATAAAAACAAGTATTTTATCCAAAATTATTCCAGTCTTATTAACAACCTTACTAATAATTGCGACCCTTTTAATTTTCTGGTCGAGAAGACTAGTAACAAAAATAGAATACTTGAAAAGAAAAATAGATCATATTGATAGTGAAGATTATGAGACAAAATATCAGTATCATTTTGATGACGAATTAAAAGTTTTATCAGATGCTATAGATAATATGCATCTACATTTAATAAAAGAAGAAGAATATAAAAATCAGATGTATCAAAACATTTCTCACGATTTTAAAACTCCTATTACAGTTATGAAATCATATATAGAAGCCTATGAAGATGATATGATTGATATAACACAAACTAAAAAAGTAATAAAGAAACAAATTGAGAACTTAGAATTAAAAGTACACTCCCTACTATACTTAAACAAATTAGATTATTTAAAAGAAATGAACAATATTTCTAAAGAACAAGTAGATATTATTCCCATTTTAAAACAATCGATGAAAAAATTTAAATTTCATCGTTCCGATTTGGAATGGAAATTGATAATAAAAGATAAAACCACTATATATCGAGGTACAACTGATATTTGGGAAACCATTATCGATAACTTCTTTCAAAATTTTATTCGATATGCTGATAAAACAATCAAAATTACAGTAAAGAATCATAGTATTACATTTTACAATGATGGAAACTCTATTGATGAAAATATCCTAGATGACATTTTTACTCCCTATAAAAAAGGTATTCAAGGAGAATTTGGACTAGGTCTTTCTATTATTAAAAAATCAGTATCTTTATGTGATTATAAAATTAGCGTCAAAAATGAAAGAAAGGGTGTCAGTTTTATGATTAAATAAAAAAGTTCTTAATGCTACGGTATTAAGACTTTTTTTGCGCATTTTTTATTATACAATGAAGTAAAAGTAGGTGAATATATGCAAAAAAAAGATTGGAACCAACCAAAGTATATATATATTCCACTAATAATTGGAGAAAACAAAAATATTACAACACTAGTAAAAAAGAACGATTATGTTTTAAAGGGAATGAAAATTGCAAAAGAAAAAGAAGGAGCTATTTATATATTCTCCCCTATTAGTGGGAAGGTAATAGGAATAAAGGAAAAATATACTTGGAATCATCAAAAAATAAAATGCGTTCAAGTAGAAAATGATTATCAAGAAAGAAAAGTCACTTATTCTAATGAGAATAAATCATATGAAAATTTGATTTTAGAAACAGGCTTATTAGATTTGACTCAAGATTTTTTTACAAAGTCTATCTATGGAAAAACATTCATTATAGATGTAGAAATGAATACCATTTTTTTTAATCAAAGATGGATAAAAAGAGAATTTCCAGAAATTTTAGAAACGATAGACGATTTAATGGAATCCTATCAGATTAAAACATGTTACATTATAATACCTAAAAATAATAAACAAATAAGAAAACAATTTGAAACTTATATTGGGACATATCCAAATATCTTTATATTGACTAAATTTTCCTTCATGACACAAAAGAAAGAGGAAAAAATAAGAGCCTATATTCAAAAAAAGGAAAAAAGAAAATATATATTAAATCATCAAATAATGATAAAATCTATGGAAACAATGATACAACTGCACAAGATTTTAAAATACCATGATAAGCCTACAGAAAAATATGTAGAGATTAAAAATAGAACAAAAAAAGTGGTAATACCTTTTAAGATTGGAACATTACTTTCTGATATATTCTCTTTAAGCGACATTGATCAGTTGAATAATCAAAAAATAAGCAGAAAGGATATTTTAGTCACATCAGATTTAAATAATATAAAAATTTCAACTAAAAGAAGGTATTTGGTATTGAAATAGTAATCAAATTATGATACCATAATAAACAGAGAATAAGATAGGGATAAATAAATGATAGAAGAGGTATGTTTATGTATAATGCAGAAAAAGAAATTAATCTATTTGTCCCTGGAAGAATTAGTTTAGTTGGTGAGTTAAGCGATTGGACGGTAGAATATAAATATGAGAATAAATCTATTTTACCAGGTTGTTCTATTGCTACCGCTATTGATAAAGGAATTTATGCTACCATTAAACGTTATAAGAAACTTAGATTTCATATGGATGATTATTATTTTGAATGTGAAATGGATGAAGAAGAATTAGAAAAAAATGCTGTGTCCCAAAACTTTAATTCTTATATCTGTGGAATGTGTCTACATATGTTAAGAAAGTATAATGTATCAGGAATTTATATGAATATTAAGCATAACACGTTACCAATTAAAAAAGGCCTTTCATCAAGTGCCGCTATTTGTATTTTAATAGCAAAAGCATTTGATAAAATTTATCATTTAAATTTAAGTGATAATGAATTGATGTTAGACGCCTACCATGGGGAACATTTGGCCTTATCAAAATGTGGGAGATTAGATCAAATAATCGTAAAAGGAACCACTCAATTATCTAAAATGGTTTTTTATGAAAACTGTATTTCTATTTCCCCAATATTTGTAAAAAAGACTTTAAATTTAGTAATCGCTGATTTAAATGGAAATAAGGATACTAGGAAGATATTAAATTCTTTACATAGTTGCTATCCCTTTGCTAAAACAAAAGAACAACAAGCTGTTCATTCAATGCTAGGAGAAGAAAATAAAATTCTAGTAAATCGTATGCAAGAAGCAATTGAACAAGGAAATTTGGAAGAAATTGGTCAAGTATTTCAAGACAGTCAATCTTTAATCGATCGAGTAGGAATTCCTATTTGTGATGAATATAAAGCTCCTTTGTTACATAAAGTAATGCATGATTTTAAAATAAAAGAGTTATCTTATGGTATGAGAGGAATTGGATCAGGTGGAGATGGAAGTGTTCAAATACTAGCAAAAAGTCCCTCTGATCAAGATAAAATTATTACACATTTAAAAGAAAACTTCAAAATGGAAGCTTTTAAATATAATATTCGAGCTACTCATAAAATAAAAAAGGCAATTATACCAGTAGCTGGTTTTGGAACTAGATTATATCCAATTAGTAGAGCAATTAAAAAAGCGTTTATGCCAATTAATGATTGTGGAATTATGAAACCAATTATTTTAAAGTTAGTGGAAGAACTAGATGCCAGTGGGATTGAAGAAATTTGCTTAGTAATTGGACGCGATGATAAAGAACAATTTGATGCATTCTTTAAAAGATCCTTACAAGAAGACAATTTAAACAAATTAGATAAGAAAACTCAAGAATACGAATTTAATATTTTAAGAATTGGTGAAAAAATAAAATATGTTGTTCAAGAAGAACAAAAGGGATTTGGGCATGCTGTTTATCTCTGTAAAGAATTCGCAAATAATGATCCAGTTTTAATGATTTTGGGGGATACTTATTATACCTCTAATACAGATCAATCTTGTATAGAACAAATGTTAAATTATTATGATGAAGTGAAAAGAAATATTATCGCAGTAGGAGCTATCGCTGATGATGAAATAGAAAATGTTGGTATTCTAACAGGAAACTGGGAAGATGAAGAAAAAACAAAAATATCTGTCAAGAAATTAATTGAGAAACCAGCGTTAAAATATGCAAAAGAACATTTATTAATGGATGATGGAAAGTGTTATGGAAATTTTGGATTATGGGTGATTAATCATTATGTGTTTGATCAGATTGGAGAAAATATACAAAATAAGATAACTTCTAAGGGAGAATATCAATTTGTAGATGCTCTTGCGCAAATACTAGATGATGTTGAAGTAAAAGCTTTGAAAATTCAAGGAACTTCTCATGATATTGGTAATATACGATCTTATCAAAAAACTCTTTTATCTACATTCTTTAGTAAAGGAAAAGAACCAGATTTAGATTTACTAAAGCAAATTCAGGATATGTTAAATTAAGGGAAATTATTCTCTTTTTTTGTTTCAAATAAAAAGATATTTCTTTTAAATTGAAATATCATGATTATCAAATTCTTTATCCATTAAAAATTCGTGAATTTCCTCTTCCTCGGAATTCAAATAGACGTCTTCAATTCTATCTACCCGACATTTCTCTGCAGTAATAATTGCATTTACTTTTTCTACAGCAAGATCCACATCATCATTCACAACAACATAATTGTATTTAGAAATTTCATTGATTTCCTGATAAGCAATGCGAAAACGGTTCATGATTTTTGCCTCATTTTCAGTACCCCTATTTTCGAGCCTTCTTTTTAACTCCTGCATACTAGGTGGCATAATAAAAATAAATAGTGCATCTTTTATTTTCTCCTTTACTTTTAAAGCACCTTGTACCTCGATTTCTAATATTACATCAATTCCTTGATTTAAATATTCTTCAATTTTCGATTTAGGAGTTCCATAATAATTGCCATTATATTTCGCATATTCCAAAAAATCATGCTGTTCAATTTTTTTTTCAAATTCTTGTGCTGTTAGAAAAAAATAATCTTTCCCATCTTGTTCTGCGCCTCTGGGTTCTCTAGAAGTACAGGAAATAGAAAGCCATAGTTTTGGATTTCTTTTTAATAATGCATTACAGATTGTATTTTTTCCACAACCACTAGGACCAGATAAAACAATCAATTGTCCCTTATTCTTTAACTGTATCATAACTTAGCCTCCCGCTTGAATATTAAAATTATATCATGAATTTAAAAAAACACAAGTCTTTTTAAAAAGAATGTGTTAAAATGAAAAGGAGATCTGGTGCATTAGAATTAGGAACTGTAAAAGAAGGATTGAAAAATTAATGGAGAATTGAAAATGAAATTTATTGAGACCAAAACTATACTTTCAAAAGTGAAATATGGAAGTAGTTGGTATGGGGTAGATTATAATATGAATTTATACAAAGGATGTCCTCATAGATGTATTTATTGTGATAGTAGAAGTAATTGTTATCATATAGATAACTTTGATCTAGTCAGGGGTAAAGAGAATGCCTTATATATTTTAGAAAAGGAATTAACTAAAAAACGGGAAAAAGGTGTTATTGGTATTGGAGCTATGTCTGATACTTATAATCCCAATGAATTAAAATATGAACAAACAAGAAAGGCATTAAAACTTATATCAAAATATGGATTTGGAATATCTATCGATACTAAAAGTGATCTAATCTTAAGAGATATAGATTTATTAAAAGAAATAAATTCTAAAAATAATGTTATTATAAAATTTACTATAACTACTCCAAATGATAAATTATCTAAGATAATAGAACCAAATGTATGTGCATCATCTAAAAGATTACAAGCTATTAAGAAGTTATCTGATAGTGGTATATTTACAGGTATCATGATGAATCCCGTCTTACCATTTATTACTGATAAAGAAGAGGATATAAAAGAATTAGTGAAACTAGCTAGTAAATTTGGTGCGAAATTTATTCATACTTATATGGGGATGACTTTAAGAGAAAATCAAAGAGATTATTATTTTCATAAATTAGATCAACACTTCATTGGTCTGAAAGAAAAATATATTCAATATTATAAAGGTAGATATAATTGTGTTACTCCAAATTATAAAAAACTGTATAAAATATTTACCGATGAGTGTAAAAAATATGGAATCCTATATAATATGGATGACATTATAAAGGCATATAAAGGAGAAAGAAAGGGTAATGAACAGATGAAATTATTTTAGAATAGCAAACTGCAATTTATGAAAATAATGTAAAAAAATAGAAGGACTATTTTAATTTGTATAATGAAAGAGGTGAGAAAATGCCAGAATTACCAGAAGTAGAGACTGTGAAAGAAGTGTTGAAAAAAGAAATACTCCATCGAAAAATTATGAATGTTCATATTCTTTATCCACGTATTATTGAATATCCTACCCCTGAAGAGTTTCAAAAACAAATCATTGGGCAAATGATTTATGATATTAAAAGAAGAGGAAAATGGTTAATGTTTGAATTAGATAATTACTATTTACTTAGTCACCTTCGGATGGAAGGCAGATACCATATCAGAAAAATAAATGATAATGTAGAAAAGCATGAACATGTATCTATTGCTTTAGATGACAATAGAGAGTTAAGATATGTAGATACCCGTAAATTTGGAAGAATGCATTTAATTGAAAAAGATAAAATATATGATCAAAAACCCCTTAATGAATTAGGATTAGAACCGTGGGATGAACATTTAAATACAACTTATTTAAAAGAAAAGTATGATAAGAAAAATTTACCAATCAAAACGGTTATTTTAGATCAATCTATTATTGTAGGAATTGGAAATATATATGCAGATGAAATCTTATTTTTAAGTAAAATTCACCCTTTAACCAAAGCAAGCCGCTTAACTAAAAAGCAACTTCAAAATATAATTGGTTATACAAAGCAGGTTTTAGAAAAGGCAATAAAGTTAGGTGGAACAACTATCAGAACATATGAATCCAGGGAAGGAGTTCATGGGAAGTTTCAAAATGAATTATTAGTTCATGAACAAGATATTTGTCCAAATTGTAAAAATAAGATTATGAAAATGAAAGTTGGGGGTCGAGGAACTTACTATTGTGAAAAGTGCCAGAAAGAATAGATGAATTTCGACAAAGCAATACAGAATAAGACAAAATGAAAGAAAATATGATATTTTATGATGTATATCATATTTTTTTATTATCTACTTTTTGGTATAGTAAAAATAAGATAGGAGGAAATAAATGAAGAAAAAAATCGGAATGTTAATAGCTGTTTGTTGTTTAGGAATGTTGAATGTCCATGCGGAGGAAACAGAAGTAGGGGGAAGAAGGATAAACATAAATTTCCCTAGTATGATATTTTTAAATCAAGAGGTAAAACTTACTGTTGATGAAAAATATGATGGCCTATATTATCAGTATACAACTTTATCAAATGATGAGATGCAAGTAGTAGAGCATTTAAATTCTATTGCCGAGGAGGCAAGAAAACTTTACGATGCGTATGATGATAAAAATGCAGAATGTAGAGGGTTTGAGATAAAAAACGGAAAAGATTCAGTGAATTATCAACAGTGTATTATAGAACAAAATAATTTATATCAAAAAGTTGTAGAAAAAAATAATGCTTATGATGAGCAAGAAAAGAAAATAAAACAGTATGATGATTCTAAATGGGTTTCTATTCCAAATGGAACTTTTCAGTTTACTATGAATAATGTAAATGAGAAAACAAATGTGATTGTTTGGGCAAAAGTAGTAAGTGGACAAGACACGACATATGATTATCAAATTTATACTTTTGATCAAATAAAGAATACATCAACAACGACAGAAACAAAAACAACTTCTTCCAATGAACAAAAAAAGGGAACTGTAAAAAATCCTAATACAGGAGATCCTATAGTACCTATTTCAATTGGCTTTATAATTATCTCATTTATTGGGATGCTTAGTTTAAAACGATATAAAAAAGCAAAGAATAACTAAGTTGTTTTTAATTCATAGAGGAGGAAAATAAATATGTATTGTAGTAAGTGTGGACAGTTTAATGAAGAGAAAAATCAATTTTGTAAGAACTGTGGTAACTCGCTGAATTTAGAATCAAATGAAACGAATAAAACAAGCTTTCAATCAGGTAATATATTAAGTGAAGAATATTATAGGAGAAAGAAAAAAAGTAGAAATATAGTAATTATAGCGTTAGTTGCCTTTTTTCTCATCTTCTTCCTTCTTCCATTCATCTTTACACCAATTCTTTTAGGAAATATAGATGAGCAAAAAAAAGAAAATGCCAGTGAATATATTAAAGCTTTGGAAAATCAAATTGCATTTGAAAAGTCAAATGACTCAAGTTATATAATTCCTAGTATTATTGATCAACCAGATGAAAGTCTTACAGAAGATGTTCCAGATAAGGTTTTACTATATCTGAATCAGGATGGAAAGGTAACTAGTGGAACTTTAAACTTTGGAAAAAGAATTTATAAATATGAAAATGAAACTATTCATTATCAAGGCAGTGAAGAGTAGTATAACGGGGAAGGAAAATAAATATGTATTGTAGTAAGTGTGGACAACTTAATGAAGAAAAAAATCAATTTTGTAAGAACTGCGGGAATCCTATCAATCCAGTGAATAATAATTCCGTAAATATGCCTAATCAATCTCTAAACGAACCTAATTTAACAAATAATGTATATCCTGTAAATGATTCAACCGTTGAAAAGAAAAAGCCTTATTGGATGATTATTGTAGCTAATTTTCTATTATTTTTTATAGTTGGTATGTTAAAATTCATATTCCAAATGTTAGGGCTAGAAGTAAATGATACATTTATGCAATTGTTAAAAATATTACAAATATTGCCAGCCTTTACCTTTATTCCAAGTATTATTTTAGTAGTTATTCTTTATTCTAAAAAAGCAGATAAAAACATGATACAACAAGTAGAAAATATGAATAATATATTGAGTAACCAAAATATTTCACAAGATGAAAAATTATTAATTGCTTATATTGGCCCCAATTATCAAAAAATTATGAATCAAAAATTTTCTTTGCCAGCTTTTTTCTTGACATGGGAATATATGTTTTATAGAAAAATGTATATTTTGGGAGCAATAGAGTGTATCCTTATCATATTATTGAGCTATGTACCGATTCCAAGTTTTATTATAGATGTAATCTTTGTGTTATTGAATGGATTTTGCTTTAATAAATTGTATATGATACAGGCAAAAAAATTTATCCAAAAAATAAAAATGACTTCTACTTCATATAATGAAAATGAATGGATTTCTATGTGTAGTCAAAAAGGTGGAACAAGTATAGGAATGGCGATTGGTCTTTTTATACTGTTTCTCTTTATAAGTGGTTTTACTTCCCATAAAGATACAAAAAAATTAACTTGTAATTATTATGGAGAAGAAAATGGACTAGCTGTCAGTAGTGAATTTATTGTAGACTATGAAGATGGTAAAGCCCAAAACTATAATTTCGAATTCAAATATCAAGGTGAAGATAAAGAGGAACTAACTAGCATGTATCGTTATATGCAGGATCTGAAAAAAGATAAACTAGATATGATTGACAAAAGAGGGGGAAAAGCTAGTATCACTTTTAATGAAGACACAGTTACATTAAAAGTATCATATAAAGCAACTGTTATGACAAGTGCAATATTATTTGACTTAACAGACTCTGATTATGAGTCTATAAAAGAACAATTTGAAGATTTAGGGTATACTTGTAAATCATAGGGAGAAAATATAATATAATGGTTCTAACATGAACCTTTTTATTTGCTTTATCTTCTTAAAATATAGTATAATAAAAAGGATTCATGAAAGAGTGGTAATATGTATTTAAAGAGAATTGAAGCAACTGGATTTAAATCATTTGCGGATAAAATAGAAATCGAACTTCCAAAAACTGTAACTGGAATTGTTGGCCCAAATGGAAGTGGAAAAAGTAATGTCGTAGATGCTGTTCGTTGGGTTCTTGGAGAACAATCTATTAAATCCCTTCGTGGAGAAGGAAATATGGCAGATGTTATATTCTCTGGAAGTAAATCTAGGAAACCAATGAATGTCGCAACAGTTAATCTAATTTTTGATAACTCTGATAAATACCTAAATATTTCTTATGAAGAGGTATCAATTAAAAGAAGAGTATATAAAGATGGAACAAATGAATATCTAATAAATAATGAAAAATGTCGTTTAAAAGACGTTACAGATTTATTAATGGATAGTGGGATTGCAAAGGAAAGCTTCAATATTATTTCACAAGGGAAAATAGAAGAAATCATCAGTAGTAAACCTACTGATCGACGTGTTATTTTTGAAGAAGCTGCAGGGGTATTAAAATATAAAACTAGAAAAAAAGAGGCTTTACGAAAATTAGAGCGAACACATGACAACATGAATCGGGTAAATGATATTATAAATGAATTAGATACTCGAGTGGGCCCTTTAAAGGAACAACATGATAAAGCATTAATTTATCAAGAAAAACAAGAAAAGTTACAGAAAATAGAGGTAGCTTTGATTACAACTGATATAACCAATATTAATTTTGAATATCAAGTAAATAAAAGAAAAATAGAAGATATCAATGAGGAATTATTAACCATCTCTACTACCAATAATCAAAAAGAAGTAGAAATTGAAGAGTTAAAAACAAAGCGAAATCAGTATAATGAAAAACTGAATAGCGTACAACAACAACTTTTGGAAAAAACGCAAGAAGTAGAAAGAATTAATAGTGAAAAAAATATCTTACTAGAAAGAAAAAAATACGAAGTAGAAGATAGTAAACTACATAGTCAGTTAGTAGCATTAAAAGACGAAGAATTAAAATTAGAAAAAGACATTAATTTAATGGAACATGAGTTAAAAAATTTAGAAGGTAGACTTACAAAAGTAGAACAAGAATTAATGGATTATGAAAGTCAAAAGAAGAAATTGAATGATGGTAAGATCACATTAGAGCAGGAATTAACACAAAAAATTCGTATTAAAAATAATTTAGAGAATAAAATAGATGATTTACGAGAATCCATTGATCATAATAGTACTTTACCACACTCTGTAAAAAGCGTTTTATCAAATCCCAAATTAACAGGTATTCATAATATTATAGGATCATTAATAGAATGCGAAGAAAAAGATATGGTAGCTATTAGTACTATTTTAGGAGCTGCTACCTCTTATGTTGTAGTAGATAGTGAAAACATTGCAAAGGAAGCAATTGACTATTTAAAACATAACAATTTAGGAAGAGTTACTTTTTTTCCATTAAATATTATTCAACCAAAATACATAGATGGACAAACAAAATCTGTAATCGAAAAAGAAACAGGTTTTATAGATATTGCTTCAAACTTAGTACGTTTTGATTCAAAATATAAAAATGTTATTGAAAATCAATTAGGAAATGTTATTGTAGTAGATAATATTGAAAATGCAAATAGAATTAGTAAAAGAATCAATCATCGTTATCGTATTGTTACTCAAGATGGAAATTTAATCCATGTTGGTGGATCATTAACTGGTGGAAGTAGAGTAAAAAATAGAAATGTAATCACTGAAAAATATGAATTAGAAAATCAATTAAAAACATTAGATTATACAGTCAAAGAAGTTAAAGAATTAGAAAATAAAATGAATGAAAATGATTATCAATTAAAACAATTAGAGGATAAAATTTATGAAATTCAAAAACAAGTAACAATTGATAAATCTAATCAAGCAAGCAAACAATCGCAACTAGAGGAACAAAAAGAAAAATATAAAGCTGTCCTAAATGAATTGCAAGGGACCAATAGCATTTTAAATAATAACTTAAATAAAGAAGAACAAACTCTTTTAACCAAATATTATCAACAGTTAGAAATAAAAAATACATTAGAAGTTGACTTGAAAGAGATTCGTCGAAAAAGGGAGGATGTAAATTCCAAATTAGAGGAATTTGAATTCTCATTAAAACGGGAAAATAGCTTGTTCAATACCAAAAATAGAGAACTAAAAGAATTAGAAATTCAAGTAACCAGAATGGATGTAAAATTAGATCATCTATTAAACACTTTAAATGAAGTTTATCATTTAACATATGAAAAAGCTTCTGAATTATATGAATTAGAAATAGAAGAAGAGGAAGCTAGGGTTCTTGTTAGTAAATTAAAGAAAGAAATTCATGAGTTAGGACCAGTAAATATTCAAGCAATCGAAGAATATCAAACGGTAAATGAACGATATGAGTTTTTACACAGTCAAAAAGATGATTTAATAAAAGCTCAAAATACTTTATTAGAAATCATTGAAGAAATGGATCAAATTATGAAGGAAGAATTTGCAACAACATTTCAGTTAATTCAAACAAACTTTTCCCAAACTTTTAAAGAACTATTTAAAGGTGGAAAGGCAGAGTTAAAATTAACAGAACCAGATAATTTATTAGAAACAGGAATTGAGATAATTGCCTCTCCTCCAGGTAAAAAACTAACAAGTATTTCTCTTTTATCAGGTGGTGAAAAAACATTTACAGCAATTAGCTTATTATTTGCTATTCTAAAATCAAGACCAGTTCCATTTTGTATTTTAGATGAAGTAGAAGCAGCCTTAGATGAAGTAAATGTAACAGCCTTTGGGGAATATTTAACAAATCTCAAGGAACAGACACAATTTATCTTAATTACTCATAAAAAAAAGACAATGGAATTTGCTAATGTTCTATATGGAATAACAATGCAGGAATCTGGAGTAAGTAAGTTAGTCAGCGTAAAATTAGAAGATATTCGAGTATAAATACAAGAAAAGTATTGAAAAATAAACAAAAATTTGATATGTTTATATAGTAGGAGGAAGAAAATGGAAACAAAAGAAATGATGAATAAAATTTTAAAATGTTTATATGTAATTATTATTCTTTTAGCACTCAATACTATTATCACAATTGTAGTAAATGGAACAGTAAATAATTCAACAGAAAAATCAGAAACAGAGGATACTGCTAGTGAAGACTATGATGTTAGTATGTTTACTAGTATTGATGCAGATGGTGTTGTAGATGCATTTAAATCAAAGGATTTAAAAGTGATTTATATGGGAAGAGCAACATGTGGATATTGTGTTCAATTTTTGCCAAATTTACAAAAAGCACAAGAAGAATATGATTATGAAACATTATATTTAGATATTTCAGAAGTAGATGAACAAGGTCAAGAAAAAATTATGGAATTAGATAAGGATTTCTTTAATGAGAACTATGGTGCTACTCCAGCAGTCTTATTAGTGAAAGATAATAAAATTGTAGATAGTCACATTGGATATTCTGAATATGATGATTATGCAAGCTTCCTAGAGAAAAATGGCATTAGTAAAAAATAAAAAAAGAAGTTACACTAGTTAAATAAGGTGTAATTTTTTTAATGAATTAGAAATATACAAAGTATTAATTAAAAAAATAGCTTATTTAACAAATAAATGATATAATTTTTATAAAGCTGGGAGGTTTATGTCAGTGAAAAAATTAGAGATCGTACTTTCATCAAAATTTACTCCAGAAAATCCTAATTACAAGGGCTTTCTATCCTGTATAGATCATGAATATTTTTTAGGCATAAAATCTTTAAAAGATATTAGTTTGCCTTTTAATAGGGATACAATTCAAGTAGTAACAGATGAAGATAATCAAGAAATTGATATAATTTTAGCAGAACTAGAAAAAGGATTTCATACAGAATTTTTAAAAAATAAAATTGTCATTGACAGTAATTACGCTAATTTAGATGAATATCACTTAATTAATCAGTATTTTCCAGATGGTGTTGTAATTGATGTTACAAAAATTGCAGAGCATAAACTAATAAAAATCTTAAATGAAGTGGCTTTTAATAAAAATATTCGATTTAAAGATAAATATAATCTCCATTCTAAACTAACCCAAAAAGAATTAAAAGAGGTTTATAGTGTTATAGAAAGAATAACAAAGATTATTAAACAATATGATTTTTCTCCTTTAGAACAATTACTTTTTATCTTTGACTCTATTAGGGAAAAAACTTATAGAGAAGAAGAAAGCCTCTCTAGTAATGAAAGCCGTGATTTTTATAAGATTGTAAAAGGGGATTATATCGTTTGTGAAGGATATTTTAACCTTGTGAGTTCTATATGCACATCTTTAAATATTGAAAACGAGGCAATCATTTGGCAAAAAAATGGGAAATCTACCCATATATCTAATCTAATTTATTTAAATGATGACAAATATAACATTCGTGGAATATATGATATGGATATAACAGCATCTTACAAAAGGAATGAAGAAGAAACTGACTATCTAAATAATTATCGATTTGCTTTGGTTCCATTTGAAATTTCCTGTTGGTATAAAAAGAAAGGAAATTATGAATTTTTTAAAGATAGTAGTCGAAATAGTATTGTGAAATATATCTATGATTATAAAAAAAGATTAGATGAGATGAATCAGTTGGGAATACCAGATGGTATTAAATCTGATTTTTATAAAATATTGCTAGATAGGATTGCTATTATTGCAAAGAAATTAAAGAACGATTATTTAGAAAAACTATGTAATCAGAAAATAGCATTAGATGATGATAGAGTATCTAAAATATATGAAAAATTTTTAGATTTCGGTAGGAGAAAAATCCCCGATAATGCTCTTATTAAGAGCATTTATAAAGTAAGAAGGATAGAACACCTAATGAATCCTCAAAAATATCCATTGGATCCTGATATTTTTGAAAATATTATCAATCATACGATTCCACAATCTGGTAAGCAACGTCTTTTAGGATTGATAATGGGATTAAAAGAAACATTAGAAGTTGTAGAAGAAATTCCTATCGTAAATCAAATTTCTGGCGAAACACCTAGAGAGAAAATAATGAAAGACTTAAAAAGAATGGAATTATTAAATACTCTAAAATCAGAATTACAAAATAAGAGTTCAAGAAATAAAATATAAAAAATTATTATACAGATATCGAGATGATTAAAAGGTTTCGTGGATATGCAATTAAGAATGCAATGGAAGAGGTAAAAAACTATGCGTTAAAAGAATAGGATAGTGTATATATGCTTATAAAGGATATTATGATAAAATAAGAAAAGAATTAGGAGGTTTATATGTTAAAGGTAAATAATGTGAGTTTGCGCTTTGGAACAAGAACTTTATTTGAAAATGTAAACTTAGAATTTAAAGATGATAATTGTTATGGAATTATTGGAGCAAATGGAGCAGGAAAATCTACTTTTCTAAAAATTATTAGTGGAGAAGTAGAATCTACTAAAGGAGAAGTGACCATAGGTCCAGGAGAAAGAATTTCGGTTTTACGTCAAAATCACAATGAATTTGATGATGATACAGTAATGGACACCATTATTTCTGGGGATAGCGAGTTATATTCTATTATGAAACAAAAAGAAGAAATTTATATGAAACCCGATTTTAGTGTGGAAGATGGAATACGAGCAGGTGAATTAGAAGCCAAGTTTGAGGAGAAAAATGGATGGCAAGCAGAAAGCGATGCTGCAATTTTACTCTCAGGATTAGGTTTAGATAATTCTTATATAGAAAAACAAATGAAAGACTTAGAAGATAAAGAGAAAGTAAAAGTATTACTGGCTAGAGCTTTATTTGGAAATCCAGATATTCTACTTTTAGATGAACCAACCAATGGATTAGATGCCAAAAGTAAAATGTGGTTAGAAGAATTTTTAATTAATTTTAAAAATACTATTTTAGTAGTATCTCATGATCGTCATTTTCTAAATAAAGTATGTACCCACATGGTAGATATTGATTATGAAAAAATTACTCTTTTCATTGGAAACTATGATTTTTGGTTTAAATCCAGTGAATTGATTCAAAAGCAAATGCGTGACTCCAATCGAAGAAAAGAAGAAAAAATAAAAGAATTACAAGATTTTATTGCTAGGTTCAGTGCGAATGCTTCTAAATCTAAGCAGGCAACTTCAAGAAAAAAATCATTAGAGAAAATAGTTTTAGATGAAATAAAACCATCTACTAGAAAATATCCTTATATCAGCTTTGAACCCGAAAAATTTTTAGGAAAGGAAGTAATTTCCTTAGAGAAAATCAATTATAGTATAGATGGAGAATCAATTATCAAAAATTTGAACTTAACTATTCACCCAGATGACAAGATTGCATTAATTGGAGGAAACGAAATAGCAAAAACAGCTCTTCTTAAAATTTTAGCTGGTGAATTGCAGCCAGATAGTGGTGAAATAAAAATAGGATCTACTGTAAATTTGAGCTATTTTGCGAAAAATCACGATGAATATTTTAAAGAAAAAATAGATCTTGTAAATTGGCTTAGAAATTATTCTGAAAATAAAGACGAGAGTTTCATTCGAGGTTTTTTAGGAAGAATGCTATTTTCTGGAGAAGAATCATTAAAAACTGTAAATGTATTATCTGGTGGAGAAAAGGTACGTGTTATGATGTCTAAAATTATGTTAGAAAAGGGAAATGTTTTACTATTAGATGAACCAACTAACCATCTAGATATAGAATCCATTAATTCTCTTAACCTAGGATTAGAGAAATTTAAGGGAGCGGTAGTAATTGCTACTTATGATCAGGAGATGATTGAAAGTGTTTGTAATCGATTAATAGAAATAAAACAAGACGGAACATATAGAGATAAACAGATATCTTATGAAGAGTATATTGAAAAATTTGGAATCAGCGAATAGGAGTAAGAATCTTACTCTTTTTTTATAATTGAAAAAGAGAATTAACATAGCTTTTTAAATGAATTTATTATATAATAGTAAAAGGTGATAAAATGTTTGAAAGTTTAGGCGATAGATTACAAAATGTTATGACAAAAATAAAAGGGTATGGAAGAATAACGGAAGAAAATATCAGTGAAATGACAAGGGAAATTAGACTTGCCTTACTGGAAGCAGATGTTAATTATAAAGTAGTAAAAGAATTCATAGCTAGTGTTAAAGAAAAAGCCTTAGGAGAAGAGGTAGCTAAATCTTTAAAGCCAGGTGAAATGTTTGTAAAGATTGTTAAAGATGAATTAGTAGAATTATTAGGTGGAGAAAAACAGGATTTAAATTTAAATGGCAGTCCAGCTACTTTAATGCTAGTAGGACTTCAAGGAAGTGGAAAAACAACCACAATTGCTAAAATAGCCAATTTTCTCAGAAAAAAGCATAAAAAGAAACCATTATTAGTGGCCTGTGATGTTTATCGACCAGCAGCAATTGAACAATTAAAGCAACTAGGAAAAGAACTAGGAATAGAAGTCTATGAAGAAGGAAAAAATAATCCAGTTGAAATTTCAAAAAATTCAATTTCTTATGCGAAAGAAAATCAATTTGACTATGTTTTAATTGATACAGCTGGACGTCTACATATCGATGAGGAATTGATGGATGAGTTAAATAATATTCATGAACTCATTCTTCCAGATGAAGTTTTGCTTGTAATTGATAGTATGACAGGTCAAGATGCTATTAATGTAATTGAAGGTTTTAATAATCGGTTAAAACTTACTGGAGCCATCCTCACAAAATTAGATGGAGATACAAGAGGAGGAGCTGCCCTTTCTATTCGCCATTTAACCAATGTACCAATTAAATTTATTGGTGTGAGTGAAAAAATGGATGGATTAGAAGAATTTTACCCAGAAAGAATGGCAACTAGAATTCTTGGTATGGGCGATATTATGTCCATTGTAGAAAAAGCAGAATCCGTGATTGATGAAGAAGAGGCTATGAAAACAGCTAAGAAAATGCAAAAGGGGAAATTTGATTTAGAAGATTTTTTATTGACACTCAATCAAATAAAGAAATTGGGACCATTAGAAAATATTATTAAAATGTTACCTGGAGCAAAAAAAATGGGATTAAATAAGGTGAAAGTAGATCCTAAGGACATGGCACATATTGAAGCAATTATATTATCCATGACTCCTGAAGAACGAAAGAATCCCATCATTTTAAAAGCAAGTAGAAAACAAAGAATTTCTAGAGGTAGTGGAAGAAGCATAGAAGAAATTAATCGTTTACTAAAACAGTTTGAAGAAATGAAAAAAATGATGAAGATGATGAAAAATGGTAATATGAAAATGCCATTTTAAAAGAAGAGATTATCTCTTCTTTTTTAATTGTAATTTGAACCGCACCACTTTTAATACTTTGATTCTACCTCAAA
>CANOTJ010000019.1 GCA_947570175.1 uncultured Mycoplasmatota bacterium
GTGGCACGCGAGCTGGGTTCAGAACGTCGTGAGACAGTTCGGTCCCTATCCGTCGTGGGCGTAGGAAAATTGAGGAGAGCTGTTCCTAGTACGAGAGGACCGGAATGGACCTACCTCTGGTGTATCTGTTGTCACGCCAGTGGCAGTGCAGAGTAGCTATGTAGGGAATGGATAACCGCTGAAAGCATCTAAGCGGGAAGCCAACTTCAAGATGAGTTTTCCCATTTTTTATAAAGTAAGATCCCAGAGAGACTATCTGGTTGATAGGCTAGAGGTGGAAGCATGGTGACATGTTGAGCTGACTAGTACTAATAGATCGAGGATTTAATCCTATTATTATTTTCTAAAGAGATACACATTATCATGTTTTCAGAGAATTATTTCTCTATATTTGAATTCGTAACGATAGCAAAGAGGATACACCTGTTCCCATCTCGAACACAGAAGTTAAGCTCTTTTACGCCAAAAATAGTGTAAGCGAAGATAGGAAGTTGCGAATTTTTTTTTGTTTAAATATCAACTATATTTTATAGTTGTTTTTTTGTGAAAGATTTATTGAAATTAATCCAATTATAGTTGTAATTAAAATTCGATTTTTGTTATAATAACAATAGGTGATATTATGGAATATAAAATAACAACTCATAGTGAAATGGAGACAATTGAAATTGCTCAAAATTTTGAATCCGAAAAATTTCCTAATATGATAATTTGTTTAGATGGAGAATTAGGAAGTGGGAAAACAGTTTTTACAAAAGGAATTGCAAATGCGTTAGGTATACAAGAAAGTATAACCTCTCCAACATTTACAATTATAAAAGAATATAATGGCGAGTTACCTCTATATCATATGGATGTTTACCGTTTAGATGGAAATACTGATGGAGTAGGAATTGAAGAATATTTTACTAAAGGTGGTGTTGTAGTGATAGAGTGGTCAGATACTATCAAAGATGTTTTACCAAATGAAAGACTTCACATAAAATTTAAAGTAATAGATGAGAATAAAAGGGTTTTAGTACTAACACCATATGGTCAAAAATACGAGGAATTATGTGAGGCAGTCCTATGATTTCTCTTTTTTTAGATACTTCATCTCATAAAATTATTATTGGCATTTATCAGAATTCCGAAGAGATTATTCTCAATATTGAAGAAAATGATAATCATTTATCAGAGAGAATTTTACCTTTGTTGGACAGAACATTGAAACAAGCTAGTAAACAAGTATCAGATCTTGATCATATTTTCGTTGTAAATGGACCAGGCTCTTTTACTGGAACTCGAATTGGTGTTACAGTTGCTAAAACGCTTGCTTGGTCTGGAAACATACGAGTATCTACAATATCGGAATTAGAAGTTATAGCAGGATGTCCAGATGTCTATAGTGTCCCAATGATTGATGCTAGAAGAGGGTATATATATACTGGTATGTATGATAAAGCGGGTAAGAATATTATTGAAGATCAATTTATTGAAATGAATACTTTTTTTAAAAAATTAGAATCATATCAAAATGTTCAATTTGTAAGCTACGATAATTTTGATATAGATAATTTAAATAAACCTATTCTCAATATTAGAAAAATAATTATGAGGCATATTAATGACTCTGGGATGAATCCCCATAGTGTTAAGCCAAATTACTTGAAATTAACGGAGGCAGAAGAAAGATTGAATGATCAGGGAAATAAAGAATAGTGATCGACAGATTATCTATCAAGTTTTGCAGGAGCAATTCCAGGTCACATATAAGGCAGATACCCCTTTTACTAAATGGTATATTTATGAAAAAGAAAATGATATTATTGGTTTTATTAATATAGATATTATCTATGAAAAAGCAGAGATTGAGTATATCTATGTTAAAAAAGAATATAGACGTCAAAACATCGCTACACAATTATTAAAGGAAATTGAACAAAAATTGGAAAATGAAAAAGTAGAGAGTATTACCTTAGAAGTGAACGTAAATAATTTAAGTGCCATTCGCTTTTATGAGAAAAATAATTTTAAAAAAATACATATAAGAAAACAATACTATGGAAATATAGATGCTTTTCTTATGTTAAAAGAGCTGGTGATGAAATGAAAGATATATATATATTAGCAATAGAATCAAGTTGCGATGAAACAAGTGCTTCCATTATTAAAAATGGATGTATTGAGATTGCTACAGTGGTATTATCACAAATGGATATTCATAGAACATATGGAGGAGTAGTTCCAGAAATTGCTAGTAGAAACCATATAGAAAATATTACTATGGTAATAGAGGATACATTAAAGCAATCGCAATTAACAATGGATGATATCACTGCTATCGCGGTTACATATGGCCCAGGATTAATTGGATCTTTATTAATTGGTGTTACTGCAGCAAAAACCTTAGCCTATTTTTATGATAAACCTTTAATACCAGTTCATCATACAGCGGGTCATATATATGCTAATAATCTTGTAAAACCTTTAGAATTTCCTTTAATAGCATTAGTAATTAGTGGGGGCCATACAGATTTAATTTATATGAAAGAGGATTATTCGTTTGAAAGAATTGGTAGGACATTAGATGATGCTGTAGGTGAATCTTATGATAAAGTTGCCCGTGTAATAGGACTCGAATATCCTGGAGGACCTAAAATTGATCGTCTTTCAGAAATAGGAAAAAATCTTTATAATCTTCCCTTACCTCTTAATGATGATTCATATAATTTGAGTTTTAGTGGACTAAAAAGTGCTGTTATTAATTTGGTACATAAAGAGAAACAAAAAGGAAATAGCATTGTACAGGAAGATATGGCGGCTTCTTTCCAAAGTAGAGTAGTAGAAATTTTAACAAAAAAAACAATGAGGGCTGTTAAAGAATATCATGTTAAGAACTTAATTCTGGCAGGAGGAGTTTCAGCAAGTAAAGCAATTAGAAATGAGTTTGAAAGATTATGTTCAAAAGATCATGTGAATTTAACTATACCCCAAATGAAATATTGTACAGACAATGCTGCTATGATTGGGGCAGCCGGATATTATGCATATAAGTTAGGAAGAAGGGCCGATTTAGATTTAAACGCCAAGGCAACAGATGAATTAAAATAAAGTTGTAATTTTTTAATTTGGTGGTATAATATAATTATAATAGAGGTGAAAAATGAAAAATTTAACAAGTGAACAAATAACTGGTTATCTTAAATTTATAAATAAAGTTTTAGTTGGAGATTATAATTTTAATGATGACGAAAAAGAGTTGCTAAACAAAATAAACATTATTGGTCAACATGATCCAGAGGTAAATCGTTTAATGGATGATTTAAGAAAGGAAATAAATAGTTCTCAAAGGGAGAAAATTGCAGATGCTTATTTAACACAAGATGATCCAAAACCAAAGACAAGATAAAACGACTATTTTTGTAGTCGTTTTTCTATATATAAAACTCCATAATACATAATTGCAGATAATAAACATAATATAAGGATTCCAGTTATTACAAGATTTAAATTGAAGACTTGCGAACCATACATGATTAAATACCCTAAACCTTCTTTAGAAACTAAAAATTCTCCCATGATTACTCCAATTAAAGACATATAGGGAGAACTTATAAATAAAGGCTTTTTTGTTTAAGAACTTGCAAAGTTTGGAGGAAAAAAATTGAGAAAAGCGAATTGTCCGTTTTGTAATAGTGGAAATACATTTAATATTGCCTATGGATATTTAGGAGAAAAGAAAACAAAAAAGAATTATATTAGTCAAGAAGATATTGGCTTAAATGAATCATATCGTAAAGGATTTCTAAAATATGATTTTGATGGTGAAAGATTAATGAGCCATTTACCTAATCGTTATTGTAAGAGCTGCAAGAATACTTTTCAGTCAAGAAAAGTTATGTACACAGTTGATATATCAATTATTAACTTTATCATTTGCATTAACAATAATTATTATAGATATATCCTTGATTTTAGTGATAAAGATAATCCAAAGTATTCTTTAAAAATAAATTGGATAGCTATTAAAGAAAATGAATCTCTTACAAATGATAATAAAAATATGATTCTTTCTAGTTTTAAAAACTACAAACCTAATCTATGGAATGGTCATTATGGTAAAAACTATGATTATGAGAAATACTATTGGATATTAAAATGTACCTATTATAACGGAGTGGATTATGTAAAAAGTGGTAATGATAAAGTACCTGACAATTGGAGGTATTTTGTCAAACCATTTAAGGAAATATTTGAGAGTAATATTTTTGATTTAAAGTCCTAAGAAATTAGGATTTTTTTCATGTTTAAAAATAAAAGAAAGGGTGATTATAATGGCTGTATTTAAAGTTGAAAAGACTAAGAATTTTACAATTATGAGTAATCACCATCTACAAAATAAAAATCTAAGTTTAAAGGCTAAAGGACTTCTTTCTTATATGTTATCTCTACCCGGTGATTGGGACTATTCACTTGCAGGACTTGTTATTAATTCTAAAGAAAGTAAAACATCAATTAGAAATACTTTAAATGAATTAAAAGAAAATTATTATCTATCTGTAACTAAGTTATATCCTAATAAAACTGAAAGTAAGAAAATTGAATATGTTTATAATATTTATGAAGAACCTCATTTAGAACCATCTATACAAAAGCAAGATACCGAAAACCAATACCTTGATTATCAATATCTTGAAAATGATACACAAATAAATACTAATAAACAAAGTATTAAAAAACAAATAGATAAAGTAGATAAAACCAAAAATAGAATTTTTGAAGATAACCATCATTTTTTAACAATTGATTTAATAGATAGGAAATACATTGCAAAAGATGATACTGATATTTATAATTATGACAAGTTATTTGAAAGCCTATTAAATGAGTACGCAACAAAGGATTTGCTGATGATTTTGCATTATATAATACCAAGAGTACTAGAACGTGATTTTGTTGATGAGAATGACGAAAAAATAACAAATAAGTTTGGGTATCTAAAGAACTCCATTTTAAATAATATAGCTAGACTAAAAAATAATGAGCTTGTTTGGGATGAAGAATTAGGATGGTTTAAAGAAAGTGAATTAAATCAGGAAGAATATGATTTTGATATATGATATAATAGAAATGAAATTAAGAAAAACTTTATAAATTTAATATAGTTTTTAAGGAGGTTTATAATATGTTTTTAACGAATATTGATATCGAAAACATAAATGCCGAAATAATAAAACAAGTTTTATTCAGTACATCTATAGTTGAATATTCAAAAGCTGATTGCTTAATTATATTTGGCTGTCATATAAAGGCTTTACTTGATGAAAGAATAAAATTAGCTATTAATATATTCAATACCAAGAAAATCGGTAAAATAATAATAACTGGTGGAATTGGTGTTCATGGAGATTTTAATGAATCAGAATATATGAAAGAAGTTTTGCTAAATAACGGAATTAGTGAAAATATGATTTTAGTAGAAGATAAATCCACAACTACAGAAGAAAATATAACTAATTCCATAGAAATCTTAAAACAAGCTGATTTGATAGAAAATAAAAGGATTGTTTTAGTTTCTAATCAAGCTCATTTACGAAGAATAGGAATGGAATTTAAAAAGCAATTAAAAGGTATTAATTTTGAAATTATTTATGAATATCCACAAATTTCCCTTATCTCATTAGAAAATGTATTAAAAAATAATGAATTAAAATTAATGGCAACTAATGAAGTGAAAAAGATTATTAAGTTTATTAAACAAGATATTATAGATGATGAATTAATTGTGTTTGATGTTAAAGATAATATAGCAAAAAAGAAAAAGAATTAAATAAAGGTGCAACTACCAAGAAAATCTCGGTAGTTCAAAAGGAGGATTTTTATAAATGAATTTGTATGAAAAAATTTTAAATGATCAAGAGTATTTAACCTTAACAGAAAAAATAGGAAAAATGAAATTTATCACTGATGGTAAATGGGACTGGGAGCATGGATTGGGACATTATAAAAGAGTTTCCAAATATGTTAAGAAAATATTAGAACAGCTAAATGCTACCAAAAGAGAAATAGATCTGGGTATGGTGGCAGCTTTATTACATGATATAGGATTAAGTGAAAGTGGAACAAATAAAACAGATCACGCTTTAAAGAGTAGTATGATGTTTAAAAGATTTCTAAATGATACGGATATTACAAAGGATGAAATGGGAATCTTAGAAAGTGCAATAAAGGATCATTCTAAAGGAAATGAAATAAATTCTAATATTTGTCTTGCTTTAGTATTAGCAGATAAATTGGATGTTACTTATCATAGAACAATAAATTCTAGTATACAAGATGAAATGAATAAAGAAATTCAAAAAATTAAAAATGTGGATATTATCATTAATAATCAAGAATTAATTGTAAAATATACTGTAGATGGGGATTTAAATTTAAATATATTGCGAGGATGGGAAAAAACAATTACAATTCCTAAAAAAATTGCTAGTCATTTAGGCAAAAATTATATATTAATGGTTAATGGAGAAATAAAAAATTAAATAACAACAAAGTAAACAATGCTTTGTTATTTTTCTTTTAATAATCTTTTTTTATATATACTATGAGATTTAAAATATAAAATTTTAAACAATATTGTTCCTTTCTACATACAAAAGTGTTATAATTGTATGTAGAAAGGAACATGTGCTTTATGACAAATGAAGAAAAAATTTTAAAAATACTAAAAGATAATAATGGAATTATTACAACTAAAGAAGTTGAAGAAAATAATATAGACAAAATCTATTTAACAAGACTTGTTAAAAAAGGAATTGTAGATAAGATAAAAAGAGGTTTGTATGTATCTAAAAATAGTTGGGGAGATGAATATTTTAATCTAATATATGGTACAACCGCGATTTATTCATATGAAACTGCACTATACTTTTTAGGATTATGTGAATCAGTACCATTAAAATATAATTTATCTGTTCCTCGAGGATATAACGCTAGTTTAAATCATAATGATAAGGTCATTCTTCATTTTGTAAAAAGAGAATATTTGGAAATAGGAAAAGTTAGCATTAAAAGTCCACAAGGACAGATGATTACTTGTTATAATGCTGAAAGAACGATATGTGATTTATTAAAAGACAAACAAAATCAAGATATAGAAACTCTAAAATATGCAATTAGCGAATATCTAAAAGATAAAAAAACACGAGATTTACCTAAATTAATGGAATATGCTAAAACTTTTAATGTAGAAGAAGCTTTAAATAATTATTTGGAGGTGTTAATGTGATTGATGCTGAAGATTTGAAAATTAAAGTGAAAGAAAGAGCTCATGCATATAATTTAGAACCTCAAGATATAATGCAAATGTATTTCTTTGAAAGACTTTTGTATCGAATTTCAATAAGTGAATATAAATATAATTTTATTTTAAAAGGTGGTCTTCTTTTATCAGCAATATTTGGTGAGAATCGTAGAACTACACAAGATATGGATACTATGATTAAAGGAATTCCAATGGATATAAAAGAGCTTACAAGAATAATAAAGAAAATAGTTTCTATTGATTGCAATGATGATATTAAATTTGAGGTATTAACAAGTAAAGATATTAGATTAGATGATATTTACGGTGGAATTAGAATTAAACTAATAGGATATAAAGAACATTTACAAGTACCATTGTTCATTGATATTACAGTTGGAGATCCAATTACTCCTAGAGAACTAGAGTTTAAATATAAATGTATGTTTGATGACAACTATATTAATATAATGGCTTTTAACCTAGAAACTATTATTGCTGAGAAATTTGAAACATTTATAACCGATAATATTATAAATACTAGAAATAAGGATTTCTATGATTTATATATGATTTTAGAAAACTATAATGATATGTTAAATAAAGAACAGTTAATAAATGCTATTAAAAATACTTTTGAAAGAAGAAATGTAGAATTTGATATTGATAAAATTAAAACTAATTTTGAAGCCGTAAAGATTAGTGGTAGATTAAAGCATAATTTTGAAAATTTTAAAAACAAAAAAGAATATGCTAAGAATATTTCATATGAAGAAGTGATGGAGAAAATCAATATCATTATAGAACTTCTTTCTAAGGAATTAGTAGAAGTATAGTTTTAAGGAGAAAAACTCATGAAAATAAAAAATATTATTTTTGATATTGGTGGAGTTCTTGCTGATCCTAAAAGCGGACACTGGTTTATAACTCCTAATTTTTAGAATATTATATATAAAAAATATGTTAGAGATGATGAGCTAAAAATTAGTTTAAAAAAAAATTTATATTTACAAACTCAGGAGCCAAAAAACGAATTAGAGGAACATGAGATGTTTTCTAATTATTATTACCAGGTTCTAAAAGAAATAAATTATCCAAATATTACAAAAGATATAGCTAGTAAAATTGCTGATGATTGTGTTTATAATGATGACAAATTTATTTTTTATGATGATGTTAAGGAAAACATAGAAAGACTTTCAAGACAGTATAACTTATATATTATTTCTAATGGATGTCCATCTTCTTTTCGAGTATTAAAAAATAAAAATATTAGTAATTATTTTAAAGGGATAACTATATCTTCAATGTATTCTACAACAAAAGAAGAAAATTTATTTGATGTTTTTTTAGATGAATATAAAGATGTCAATCCCAAAGAATCGCTTTATATTGATGATAGAAGACACATTTTAGAAAAAGCAAATGTATATGGTTTTAATCTTTTACTTATGGATAGAAAAAGTATTTATGCTGAAGTAAATTTAAGATAATAAATAGTATGGATGGTATAAAGGAGGCACTAAAATGCGAGTAGCTACTTGGAATATTGGAGAGGATGAAAGAAATAATGGTGGAAAGCTAGATATAATTAGAAATGAAAATATTGATGTTTTGTGTTTGCAAGAAGCTATTGTAAAATCGGATATTTTACCATCAATAGCAAGCTATATTAAAGAAAATACCGATTTAAAATATATTGTTGAATATGAATTATCAGATTCTCATATAAATATTGGCTCTCGAATGGGTGTTGTTATTTGTTCTAAATATGAAATAGATAATTATAAATTATTTAAACTGGATAATCCAAATTTTATTTATTCGGTTGATGAAACAACAACTTATTATTCGCATGATAAAGGATTTATTATTGCAAGTATTAAAGGATATAATATTATTACAGGTCATTGCTTACCTTTTCATGTGTTTAAAAAGAATCCACTAAATTATTTAAATCTATTTAGAAAAGCAGATGAAATGTTTATAGATGTTTATAAGTCAAATAATAATATGATACTTTGTGGTGATTTTAACTATGACAATGTTAATGATATATTCCCTAAAATAATGGAAAATTGCAAAGATTTAATAGATTGCCCTACTAGAAAAGATAAACAATTAGATCATTTTATTATAGGTAACAAATTGGAATGTATCTATAAAAATGTTTCGGATAATGTATTTGACCATAAATATGGAATATTTGATATAAATTAAGATATTTAGGAGTGTGAAATTATGAATAGTATTGAATTTATTAATGATGCTTATACTGAAGACAATTTAAAGTTACCAATGGTTCATTTTAACAGTAAAGAGCATGATATATGTGTAATATTTATTCATGGAATGTGTCAAACAATCATTGATAATTACTTTGCTACTGTTTGTGGAAATGTTTTATCAGAAAACAATATTGGTTTTCTTTATGAACATAACAGAGGGCATTCAATAGAAAATGATATTGTAATGAAAGATGGATCATTTAAAAGATGTGGATGTAT
Organism: uncultured Mycoplasmatota bacterium; assembly: GCA_947570175.1. Classification (GTDB taxonomy): domain Bacteria; phylum Bacillota_I; class Bacilli_A; order RF39; family UBA660; genus UMGS1271. The sequence goes on from CANOTJ010000019.1 coordinate 9,793, forward strand.
GTATGAAATTTTTGAAGATTCAATTTATGATATAGATTTAGCAATTAAGAGAGCTCAAGAATTAGGCTATAAAAGATTTATTTTGATGGGACATAGTTATGGATGTAATAAATTAATTTACTACTATTATAAAAAACATCCTAATGTTTTAGGATTAATTCTTGCTAGTGCCCCTGATATGGTTGGTCTTCAATTATTGCGTCAAAAAGATTATAAAGAGTTACTTCAAGAAGCAAAAGAAAATATTGATAATGGAAATCCTAATAAAATCTTAAGTAATTTAATTGAAGATTATATGTATATGAGCTCAGGAACTTATTATAATTGGTTTTATGAAAATTCTAATTTAGATAATTTACCTGTTATGAATAATTCAAAAAATTGGTATCAATTTGAAATAATAGATATACCAATATTAACATTTTCAGGTTCTAATGAAACCGATAATTATATGCACTTAGATTTACTAAAAGAAAAGGCAAAAAGTTGTAATGATTTTGAGTATAAGTATATAAACGATACAGACCATTTTTACAACGGGAAAGAATTAGAGATAGGAAATATAATTCTTAATTGGATTAGTACAAAATTTTAGACTTATAAAAAAATTGAACTCATCGAAAAATTAGATAAATTCAAAAGATATTTAAAGAAATAGTATTCAGTTACGCAAATAATTAGAGTAACTGAAGTTATACTTGTTTTTATTAGGTTAAGGTGGTGGTGATGATTAAAAATAAATTATTTGATGAATTGATATATGATATGAGTAAATGTAAAAAATGTATATCTATGCATTCTAAAAAAATGCAAGATTGTTCATTAATTAATATTTATAAAAATGAAAAGCTTGCTAAAGAAATACCTTCAATCTGGACTGATTGGTACAACAGGTTAAATTCTAAAATTATGATAATTGGACAAGATTGGGGTCCATTTGAAGATATGAAAAAATTAAATGGAAAATATTTGGAAGAACCTACAAAAGAAAATTGGATTAAATTGATGGAAGATGAAAAAAGTTTAACTAAAAAACAACTTACAAAGTATTTGGTAGAATCCTCTAATGGTAAAATTGCATCTATTAATGATATTTATATTACCAATGCTATTATGTGCGGGCGAAAAGGAAACAATTATAGAGGAAATAACATCAATTTAAAATGTTCAACATTAAATTGTAAAGAATTTCTACTTAGGCAAATAGAAATAGTAAAACCAAAAGTAATATTAACTTTAGGGTATTATCCTTTATATTCGCTTTCTAATATTTTTGGTTTTAATATAGAAGATAATTTAACAAAGACAATAAAAAAATATCCTATAATAGAAATAGAAGATTTCATCATTGTTCCCCTGTATCACCCAGTAGCACAAATAACAAAAGAAAAACAAATGGAACAATATAATAGAATTTGGAATTATATTTGAGATAAAAGAAAGGAAAGGTTAAAATGGAATTTATAAAAAAAGAAAAAGCAGAATTTTATAGTGGAGATGGTTGTTCAGGAATAGATTATCCTTCAGCAGATAAAGAAATAAATTTTGCGGTAATAAAAATAAATATTAGAAGTCCAAAAACAGGATTTCAAGTAAATACAAATTGTAAAGAGTTATTATATATCATTAATGGCAATGGTACTTTGTATATGAAAGATGGTGATGAAAAGATAAAATTTAATCAAGGAGATGTAATTCTTATCGATAAAAATGAATGTTATGCTTTTGATGGCAACTTCGAAGCAGCAGTTCCTTGTACACCAGCGTGGACTAGTGAACAGCATAAGTATGTAGATTAGTAATAAAAGAAGGATAATATATGAAAGAAACTTTAATTAAAAATTTTTTAAGAATTTCTAAAATACCTAGAGAATCAGGACACGAACAAAAAATAGCAGATTTCTTTGTTAATATTGCTAAAGAAAATAATCTATACTATTTTAAAGATGAAAATAATAATGTTTTAATTAAGAAAAAAGGTAATATTAATTCTGAACCAATAGCACTACAAGCACATTTAGATATGGTATGTGTTAAAAGTAAAGACAGTAATCATAATTTTGAATGTGATGGAATTGAAGTAATAATTGATGGTGATAAAGTTACGGCTAAAGATACTTCTTTAGGTGCAGACCAAGGTGTTGGACTTTCTATGATGTTGACTATTATGGAAGATAACAATTTAAAACATCCTGATTTAGAATTTCTTTTTACTACCGAAGAAGAAACTACATTTAATGGTGCAGTAACTTTTCCATATTCGAAAGTTGAAAGTAAAAGATTAATCAATCTTGATAATTCAAAGGATAATAGTATATTCATAGGAGCAGATGGGGATATATGTAATGAGTATATTTATAATGGGAAATTAATTGAAAATAATTTACCTAGTTATAAAATTTTAATTGATGGGTTTCCTGGTGGAAACTCTGGAGAAGATGTTAACTTATCTGAAAATAATGCTATAACTACTATGGCTAAATTATTAAAAGACAAAGATGTGTTTATAAAAAGTATAGATGGTGGAACTTCCGAAAATGATTTGGCAACATTTTGCGAAGTCGTTGTGAATACGAGGCTTGATGTAGAAGATATTTTTCAAGGTTTAAATGTTAAAATAGATAAATTTGATAATAAAATAAGTTTTTCTATTGAAGATACCCAGAATATATTAAATGAAATATTAGAATTAAAATGTGGATATATTACTAAAAATATGGCATCTGCTAATCTTGGCTTAATTAAAACATCTAATAATATGGTTACTATTTACTATGTGTTTAGAAGTGTGGATGGAAATGAACTTGAAGTAATTAATAATAAAACTAGAAATTTAAATAATAGTTTTAATGTTAATGAGATTTATACAGATTCAATATGGGAAGCAGATTATGAATCGAAGTTGTTAAATAGATATAAACAATTATATTTTAAAGAATATAATGAATACCCTATAGAAGAAATATGGCACGGTGGTATTGAATGTTCTTCTATAAAGAAAAGAATAGATGGATTAGATATAATTTCTATTGGAAGCAATATAAAAAAATATCATACAATAGATGAAACAACTTTTGTAAGTTCGTGGATAAAAACATTTAATTTATTAATAAAGTTTATCGAATCTTTATAAATGGAAATAAATGGGTGATTATAAGAAATGAATAAAAAATATTTAGTAGTAACAATTTTAAGTTTAATAATTTCTGTCATATCAGGTCTCATTTCTAATGATTTGATTATTGGAGGAACGATTCTTCTAACAGGACTTTTATGTGCTTATTTTGCTAGTGAAGGGAAAAGAATAAATTATATACTAGGTTTAATAAATTACTTGTTAATGGGATATGTTGCCTTTAAAAATAATTTATTTGGTATCTTCTTCTTTTACATATTCATTTTTTCTCCACTTCAAATTAATGGTTTTATTACTTGGAATAAAAACCTAAATGGTGATAAGAATGTTAAGGTACGAGAATTTACTTTAAAAAATTCTATTATTATAACTTTATCTTGTATAATAGGAAGTATTATTTTAGGTTATTTATTAACTTTAATACCTACTCAAAGATTAGCATTTATGGATGCTACTTCAAATTGTATAAATCTTTGTGGAGTCATTTTAATGATATTAAGATTTAAAGAATCATGGTGGTTATGGTTAATAAATAATATTATAGATTTAATAATTTGGATTATAACTGCAATAAATGGTGGAAATGGATTAATAATGATGCTTCTTGTATCTGTTGGCTATTTATTAATAAATATTTATGGTGTTATAAAGTGGAATATTGAAGCCAAAAACAATAGAATTAGAGGTGAATTAAATGAGTAAAATTATATTTAGTGATTATGATGGAACTTTAGATACAAGTGAAAATGATATAGCAAAAAATATTGAAGCAATTCAAAAATTTAGAAATAATGGAAATTTATTTGTAATTGCAACAGGCAGAAGTTATTTAGATTTAAAAAGAAAACTTGATTTATATCCTATACCATTTGATTATTTAATTGTAAATCATGGAGGAGTTATTTTAGATAAAAATGAAATAGTTATTGATGCTTGTTTAATTCCTAAAAATATTGGTGTTGAGATTTTAGATACAGTAAAATCTAATGAAAATTTAGAACAAATAATTCTTTTTGATACTATGAAAAAAGATATAAAAGATATATCAGATGAACTTACAAAAGTTATGTTAGAAATGAAAGACGAAAAGTCTGCTAGAAATTTATCTGAAGTTATAAATGAAAATTGGAAAGAAACAGTTAAATCCTATGTTATAATAACGAAAAAATATTATTTAGTTGAAATTATTTCTATAAAAACGGATAAGGGAAAGGCTATTGAAAAAATATTAAAAATTGAAAATATATCCGATACTGACGTTTATCCTATTGGTGATGGAGCTAATGATGTAGAAATGATTTTAAAATATAATGGTTATGGTATGAAAAAATCTGAAGAGGTTGTTTATAAAGCAACAAATAAACTTTGTAATACTGTTGCTGAATTGATAGAAACTTTAAATTGAATTATAAAATATTGAAACATTTCTAACTAAAATAGTTAAAAACTATTTAATCTAGAGATATCATTTCTTATTAAATTTTGATATTAAAAATGGCATTTTTTAATTTTTTGAAAAAGTGTGAAAAAATAAATTTTTAAAATTTCTGCAAATCCTTATAAATAAAGGGGAAATTGACTATTATTTTTATTTTAATTTCCGTTTACCTTCCGCTCAAAATGTGTTATTATGGTAATATAGATAAAATATAGATTAGAAAAAATTTATCTATTTATTCCTTTATTTTTAAAGGAGTCTATGCCATTTTGGTATATAATTTTTGGGAATGTCCATTGCACGTCCTAAAAAAATGTGCTATTATGGTAATATAGGAAGAATAGAAGATGTAATACAAATTTACAATTTTTGTAGGTTTTTCTTTGGCAAAAATAAGCATTTTAGTTATAGTTTTTTGCCTAAATCTTATGTTAATCTATATAATTATTTTAATATCTAGTTCAATATGAACTGATATAGGTAGATTAAAAATATAAAATCGGGCTTTAGGGAGATATATTGTCTCTCTTTTTTCATGTCCTTTTTTATATTTTTAAAAGAAAGGAGCGTGAATTTTATAAATTAAACATGAAGTTATAAGCAAGAATTTTTATAAAAATTAATGATGATATTTCTGGATTTTGAAAAAATCTCTAAACTGTCGGAGACTAATAGAGGGTCTTAGGGATATGCCCTAACAAGGAAATGGGTGTGTAGACACCATGCTTGATAGTTTAAATAGTAAAAATAGCCAATTTCAGTAACCCCAAATTTTAAGAAAAAGGAGGAATTTTTATAGGAAAAATTTATGTAGATCCTTATAATATTCTATGTAAGGAACTATCATTTTCTTATCAAGAGCATTTTAAGATTATAAGAAAATTAGAAAGAAAACCTAAATGGTATAATGCATTTCGTTATCGAAAGTCTACAGTAGATGGTTCTACTATTACTTCGGTATCAGTAGAATGTTTAATTTGGTTTAGAGAAGTGGAACTTAAAAAAGGAAATCCCAAAGATTTAAAAATTAAGTTTCTTGAAAGTTATATTGAAGTATTGGAAGATTATTTAAAAATTCCACACGAACGAATGGAATATTGTGATTTACCTTTAAAATATTTAAGAACTCATTTTAATAAAACAAAAAATGCCATAGGAGTAGCAACAAATAGAATGCAAAAACATTTTCCTTACCCACTTAAATTTGTTAAGTATGGAAAGGTTTATGTTTCTGCTATTGGTGTTAAATGGCTAAATGAAAAGTATTTTAGGACAAAGTATATTGAATATTTAGAAGAATATAAAGACTCGTTAGAAAGTAGAATTTCTAATTAGTCTTTTTTTAATGTAATTAGTCTTGTGTCTTAAAAATATAATTAAGAAAGGGAGCTGTTTATATGCATTTAACGGTTGAGAATTACAATAAAGATGGGAAGAAAATTGAACCTAAAGAAATAATTTTAAATTATCCTTTAATATACACATTATTAAAAAAGTATTTAAAAGAGGCGTAAAAATAAAAACTTTAAGCATTTGATTTTTTGTATAAAAATGGTATTATGTAGTTGCAAGTTTTTTTACAAAAAATGCTTTTATAACAGAAGGAGGAAAAAATATTAATACTATAAAAGCAGAAGTAAAAAAAATTAAAGCTCTTTATGTTCGTGTATCAACAGATGCTCAAGTAGAAGGTTATTCAATAGAAGCTCAAATAGATTTGTTAAAAAGTTATCTTAAAAGTAAAGAATGGGAAGATTATGAAATCTATACTGATCCAGGATTTAGTGGTAAAGACTTAAATAGACCGGCGATTCAGAAATTAATACAAGATTGTAAAGGTGGGAAAATTGATACAGTATTGGTTTTTAAATTAGATAGAATTTCAAGAAGTCAAAAAGATACTCTTTATTTAATTGAAGAAGTATTTAATAAATATGGTGTTGGTTTTATATCGATAAGAGAAAATTTTGATACGACAACTCCATTTGGAAAAGCTATGATAGGGGTACTTTCAGTATTTGCTCAACTTGAAAGAGAAACCATTTTAGAAAGAACAAGATTAGGACTAAAGAAACGAGCTGAAGATGGTTATTGGCGAGGTGGAGGAAAAAAACCCTTTGCTTATGATTATGATAAAAAAACAGGTATGCTTGTTATCAATGAAGAAAGAAAAGTAATATTCGATTTAATGAAAACATTAAGACTTCAAGGTTATAGTTATAACGAACTTTCTAAAGTAACAGGTTATGATGAAGCATGGATTCAAGGTATATTAAGTTCTAAAACGAATTTAGGGAAGATTCCCTATAAAGGTGAACTTTATGATGGAAAGCATGAAGCAATCATTAGTGAAGAAGAATATCAGCAATTACAAGAAATAGAAAAACAAAGAAGTAAAAATCAACATGCCAGTCATTATTTACTATCAGGCAAAATCTATTGTGGTAATTGTGGAGCAAAGTATCGTTATCAAAAATGGGGACAAAGAATTATTTGTTATTGTTATTCACAGCAAAAAAGTAAACCAAAATTAATCAAAGATCCGAATTGTAATAATATAAAACTTGATAGTTTTGAAATTGAGGATAATTTCTTAGAACAATTATTTGCCATGTCGTTAAACGAAGAATTATTTAGGAGTACCTTTGATTTATCTAAAACCAATCTTGTTGATGAACTAAATGTTAGACTGGATAAGACACAGAAAAAAATTGAAAATTTAATTCAATTACTTTCGGATAATATAGCAAATGAAGAAATAAAATGTGAACTTTCTAAATTAACAAGTGAAAAGTCGAATATAAAAAATGAGTTAGAAAATATAAAAGAAAAAGAAAGAACAACCAAAACTTATGATAAAATAAAAAATCTAGAAACTGTTTGGCCTAATATGGAATTTAAAGAAAAACGAAATATCGTTGAACAACTTCTAGACAAAATAGTTGTAGATGGGAAAACACTAAAAATTTATTGGAATGTTAGTGAAAACTAGCATAAAAAATATAAGGTTTTCTCTACATATGTCTTAGCTCCCGATAAGAGACATACTAATATTAATCTTTAAAGAATTAATGATTGTATTAAAAGAACTTGGCAAAATTAGTTTAAAATACGTCTGCCATTTTGTCGCATTAAAACTATTCATTAATTTTATCTTATTTCTATCGACATCATTAAAAGCCTGATTAACATTAATGATTGTAATAATGACAGAGATTAATAAAGCCATAATGATAATAGATTTAATTCCGGCTCCACCCCAAATGATAATGATAGGTCCTAGTGCTACTTTTGGAAGACTATTTAAAATTGTGAGATAAGGATCGAAAATTTTAGCTATAAATCGATTCCACCATAGTATACTAGCAATCAGACATCCAAGAATAGTACCAAGTGAAAAACTAATTAGTGTTTCATAAGTGGTAACCCATATATGATGATATAAATTGTTATCATTATGTAACGAGATAATAGTCTTAATAACCATCTTAGGACTAGAAAAAATAAAGGTATTAATTACATTTAAATCAGCCAAAATTTGCCAGATAATAATGAATAGAAGAACAATTAGTATTTGAAATAGACGTATAATTCTTTTTTCTTTCTTAATTTTTTTAATAAATTTTAAATGCTCTCTACTATACATGAAAATCAATATCCTTCCATATTAATTCATAATATTTTGAAAATTCTTTATCTTTTCTATTCTCTATCGGATTAGATTTCTTACTTAGTTCAATATTATAGATATTCTTAATATGGCTTGGTCTATCTGATAAGACAATTACCCGATCAGACATAGAAATAGCCTCTGATAAATCATGAGTTACCATAATCGCACTTTTTTTCTCCCTTTTAATGATTTTATAAACATCGTCTGAGACCGCTAATCTGGATTGATAGTCTAATGCAGAGAAAGGTTCATCTAATAACAATATATCTGGTTTAGTAGCAAGTGTTCTGATTAAGGCACATCGTTGTCTCATCCCTCCAGATAAATTTTCTGGAAAGCTATAAATGAAGTCTTTTAATCCATAGGTATTCAATAAATTGGTAACATATTCTTTGTTTTCTAAAGTATTTTCTTTCTTGATTTCTAGTCCCAATAAACAATTATCAATAATATTTCGAAATGGAAATAAACTATCCTCTTGTAACATATAACCAAATTTTATCTCAGGATCATAGTTGATCTTTCCACCAGATTTATCTAATAAACCACTTAAGATAGATAAAATAGTAGATTTTCCACATCCACTTGGTCCAACAATTGATATAAATTCACCTTCATATAAGTCAAAAGAAAAATCATCAACCGCTAGTATTTCAGCTTTCTTGGTATGATAGATTTTTCTTAAATTTTTTATCTCTAAAATTTTTTTCATTTTTTGGAATATTTAGTAAGAACTAACTTATTATAAGGTGCCTTTTTATCTAATTCGCCAGAGTTTTGGATAATCTCTTGAATATGATCAAAATCTTTTTCGGTAATATAAGTAGAATCAAACCAAGCATCAATATCCATATATCGTTGAACAATTTTTGTTAAATCATTCATAGATATATCAGGAAAATAATCAACAATTTTTTTAGCAACTTCTTCTGCACTATGATTATGCACATAATCTAATCCTTTTTGTGTTGCTGTAGTAAATCCTTCTATTACTTCGGGATTTTTTTGAATATAACTTTTCTTTGCGTTATAAGCAGTATATGGAACAATTCCTCCTAGCTCTCCAACAGAGGCAACAACATAACCATATCCCTGTTTTTCAAGTTGTAAGGCACTTGGCTCAAATAAAGAAACAAAGTCCCCAGTACCACCTATAAATGCCCCAGTAGTGGCTGCAAAGTCAATACTAGTATCAAAATTCACTTCATCTGTTTGAACTCCATTTTTATTTAAGGCATATTCTAATGTCATAGCAGGCATTCCGCCTTTTCTCCCAGCAATAATATGTTTTCCTTTTAAATCAGCTATATTAAAATTATCATATTTTTTTCTAGATACTAGAAAACTACCATCCTTTTTCGTTAAAGCAGAGAAATTAACTAAATAATCTTTTTCTCCATTATTATAAACATAAATAGTTGCTTCACTTCCACAAAATCCAATCTGAACATCATCAGATAAAACAGCAGCTGTAACTTTATCAGCGCCTGGAGTAAGAACTAATTCTACATCTAGTCCTTCTTCTTCATAGTATCCTAAAGAATCTGCTAAATACTGTGGAGCATAAAAAATTGAGTGAGTTACTTCTGCAACTTTGACCTTTTTAAGTTCACTTTTAGGCTGATTAACTAAGATAATTATAATCACAATAGCAATTAAACAAAGGAATACAATTGAATAAATCAATTTCTTCACGAACAACATTCTCCTTTCCTATATTCAATTTATTATATTCAAGAATATCAAATTGGTTATTGCATATTTTATTATATTTTGAATAGATTTTATTGACAATATAAAAAAACATGTGTTATAATAATCATGTTCTTTTAAAGGACAAATGGGGAATTAGCTCAGTTGGCTAGAGCGCCACGTTTGCACCGTGGAGGTCAAGGGTTCGAATCCCTTATTCTCCACCATGTGAAAATAAAACGAACTTTTTCTACTTTGTAGGAGGGTTTGCTAT
>CANOTJ010000020.1 GCA_947570175.1 uncultured Mycoplasmatota bacterium
TCAATGATTTGACTTTTTTCTGTTCTTCAAACCTTCATCTTGATAGATTTATTTTTTCTGAAAAACTTTACAACTAGAAATGAATTTTTCAATATTTTCATTTGAAGGATAAGTGTTTATTTGAGATTTTTTAGACATTTTTTCTGCATATTGAAATAGCTTTAAAAACATAAAGTGAGAAGCGTAATAGTTCTTAACAATTTGATCTTCACGAAAAAGAGGATATTCTATTTCTAATTTTGTAATAAAATATTTTAAAAGATTTCTTTTTTCCTCTAGATCCATATCAATCCATAAAGGAACATAAGAAGCGTCAAAATGTCCATGCATAGAAAACAATCCTTGAAGTTCATTCTTGTATTTTTCAAAGATTTTTCTCTTTTTAAAATTTTCTTTCAAGTCATTATATACATCAAAAAATTCAAAAATATTACTTGCATGAAAACATCCATTTAAAGATGTATTATGTATTGTCATTCGATAATTATAAACAACCTCATCTAAAAAATATAATCGCTTAGCATCCGCCATTAAAACAGGCGTAAAAGCTAAATCTTCCCACCTTTTTTCAGAAAATCGAATATCTCCTATAAATTCTCTTTTAAAAATCTTATCTCCAATTCCTGGCATCTCTTCGAAAGGATAATTTTTATTTTGTTCAAGATCAACTATTCCTGTTTTTTCCTGTCCTAATGTATTATAAAATCCACTTACGTTCACCCTGCCAAAATGGGTATAATATCTCCCAACTAAAACATCAATATCATAGTAACTAGAAATTGTATACAATTTTTCTAATATATCTTTTTTAGGAAAACAATCATCTGCATCTAAAAATTTAACATATTCTCCTGTTGCTAAAGCTAATCCAATATTTCTTGCATGTCCTGCTCCATAATTGATTGTATTAATAATATTCAAATTAGGAATTTTAGAATAATAAGATTGCATAATTTCTAAACTATGATCTTTTGAGCCATCATTAATCATAATAACTTCTAAATCCTTTAAAGTTTGATTTTCAACGCTTGATAAACATTGTGAAAGATATTTTTCCGCATTATAAACAGGAATAATAACACTTATTTTATTCATAAATTCTCCCCCCTATTTGCCAATACTCTAACACCTTTCCTATAAATTGTCAAAATAACACTACGCATTGGCAAAATCGTTATTGCAATCTAATTTTGAATATGATAAAATTATTATGTAAGAAATGTCTCCTTAGCTCAGTTGGTAGAGCAACTGACTCTTAATCAGTGGGTCTAGGGTTCGAATCCCTAAGGGGACACCATTAGTTTATTAGCCCTATTTTGGGGCTTTTTATATTTTATGAAGTCAACAAATAATATAAATTTTTATTATTCTGTACTAAATCTGTATAAAAAATTTAAATATAAAAATTATTTATAACATAATTCTTTATATACAAGGAGGCATTATGTCTAAGATATATTTAAAAACACCTTCCATTGAAGACATGCATTATAGACAAGATTGGATGAAAAATTCAAAAACAATGTCTTATAATGCTGGATACAATATAAATTTAAAAGGTTATAACGAAGAAACTGGTACTATTTCTAAAACCAATGATGAATTAATAAATTGGTATTATAATTGGATTAATAAGGAGCCTGATAAATATTTTGCTTATATATATGAGGAAAATATAAAAGAACCTATTGGGGAGATTTATTATTATTTAGATAATGGTATTCATAGCATGGGAATTCTTATACAAGATAAATATCGTGGAAAAGGTTATTCTTATCCATCATTAATAGAATTAGAAAAAAAAGCCTTTGAAGAAAACAATATTAGCGAACTATCAGATTTTATTCCTATTGAAAGAACTAATGCAATAAAATCTTTTTTAAAAGCAAATTTTATTTTAACAGATAAAGAACGAAAAAGTATTGTATTTGAAAAAGAAACTATTTCAAAACAATTATTAATAACAAAAGAAATGTATTATAAAGAGAAAAAAACAGGATATGATAACTGCCACTAAAGAGCATTAAATCTTTTATTCCAAAAGAACAAAGAAATAACGAAATTATTTTTACACTTTCAAAAAAGCTAGTTCTCTATAGATAATAAATTAAAAAGACTTTCTTTTTGTCATAAATGTTACCACCCTTCTTTTATCTTTTGATAAATAGAAAGAGAAAGTATCTAACATATTTCAAATATATCCAAAATTATTGCGCTAAACTATTCTATATACAATCATTTTGCAAGCAATTAATCCGAAAAAATCTGATCATTCTACAAAATGTAGAGAATAAATTTTTCTATACCGTGATATAATGAATTTGGTGATTACATGAATTTAGGAAACCGAATAGCAGATTTAAGAAAAAGAAAAAAATGGACTCAAAATGATTTAGCTAACAAAATTTTTGTAACGGATAAAACAATATCTAGTTGGGAATCTAATAGAACAGAACCTGGTTTAGAAACTTTAGTTAAATTAAGTGAATTATTAGATTGTAGTACTAGTTATTTAATTTATGGCGATATCAAAAAGAATGATATAGAAACTGAAATCAAAATAAAGATTTCCAAAGAAGAATTTCAAAAAATAGAAATATTTATGCAACAACATGCTCAATTTTTAAAAAATAGTAATCAAATGGATACCTATTACCAACCTACTTATAGGAAATTTTTAAAAGATGACCAAGAAATGATAAATGAATGGCTTAGAATCGGAATTAGAGGCAATAAAAAAATTCTAAATTATAAAAATTGGTATAATAATATGTATTGTGATGAATATGAGGTAGAAATTGATAATGAAGAAAATTTAGATAAGATTTTTAAAATTCTTGGGTTAGAAAAAATTACAGTGGTTCATAAAATAAGAAGTACATATTTTTACTTAAACAAATATGAAATAGCATTAGATTATGTTGAAAATTTAGGATATTTCATAGAAATAGAAGTGAAGAAGTATGATGAATCTGCTGTGAAAGAATATGACAAATTATTAAAATTAGCCAAAGATTTAAATCTAAATTTAGATCATATGGATAAAAGAGGCTATCCTTATCATCTTATTTATCGATCTAAATAGATTTTTTTAAAGAATATCATTTATCCTAATTTTAACTACTTTCAAAAATTGAATGAAAAGTAGTTTTGTTTTGTAAAATAAAATATATCAATAAATAAGGTAATTATTTAATGGGGTATAACAATTTTATTTAAATACATGTTATAATGTTTATAGATATTTTAACTTTAAAAGGTGGTAGTGAATAATGTAATTAAAAATTCTTACTATTGTATAGATATCTTACTATGGATCTTAAAAAATACAAAAATTGATTTAAAAGCACTTTTCCTATATCTATATGAATTTTTAAATTGCTATCATCTTTTAGATTCAATATAAATCCTATTTACTTTATATAACCTTACTAAAATCATAATATGGAAGGATGATAGAATGAAATATAGAATTGAATATACTCATATATACCAAGATTTTATAGATATTTGGAATATTGAGAATAACTATTTAAACCCTTCTAGTATTACTAGTATTGAACAAACAATAAAATGGAATAAAAAAAATAGACATATTCATATTTTTATTAGAGATATTTTAAAAAATAAAATAATAGGAGAAATAACGATATTACCTTTATCAAAAAATCAATTTCATAGATTTATGTTAAATGAATTAGAAGATACAGAAATCAATGAATATACTTTATTAAATTTCAAATCAAACTCTACCTACTACCTACTATTTTCTACCATTGCTATAGATCCCAAATATAAAAGTGATAAACGAGTTCTAAGTTTATTATTAAAAGGTTTAAATAACAAATTACATAATTTACTAAACAATGGTATTCAGTTTTTAAATATGTGCGCAGAAGGACAAACTTTGGAGGGGCAAAAATTTATTGAAGGATTTTTAGATTTAAAATTCAACAAGTTTACAAAAGAAGGATATAAATTGTATTGTTTCAATAGTCCAAATGATTTTACTAAATGGCTTACAAATCTATCAACCTATATAGAAACCTACAATAAAAATAATAACCTTTAATGTATTGTTCTAACATTCAAAATCAATATAATAAAAATATATTGAAAACATCATGATTAAGCCATCAATAATAATTTTCCTATTTTACATAATTCATTAAAAATTTGTTTTTTTCTTTTATATATGATACAATGTACTCAATCTAGTTAATATGTCTCGTTAGCTCAGCTGGTAGAGCATCTGACTTTTAATCAGAGGGTCACAGATTCGAATTCTGTACGAGACACCAGAAAAAAAAACAAGATAGCACTGCTATCTTTTCTTTTTATCCAACAATTTGCTCATTTTCAAAATCGACATTTAAAAATTTACGACTAGCCAAATAATCACACATATGTACAAACTTTTGATACTTATTCACTGGTTTTGGCAAAATTTCATTTCCTTTATAATCTGTATTCCATGGTCCCATGTGCGAAATAATTACATTGGTTAAAAACTCGATTTCATTATCCGTTAAATTCAAATCCCCTTTATGATCTTGAATATAATCCGCCATCAATTTAGGATGTTCTGCTAAAGTATATTCTGATTTTTGTAATCCCGATTTTAAACCATCATGTAAAATCAACCCTACTAACATCAAATCTTTTTCTTCTGATTTAAAAATTCCTGTAATTGCTTCATCATTATAAAATTCAAAGGCAACCCGAACTGCTACTTTCGTATGACGAACGAGTCCGCCATTTCCTAAACAACAAGCAGGATGATATTTTCCTGTTGAAGCAGCTGGTACCTCAAAAAAATAATCTGGAAGAAGATTAATCATGATTTTAGCAGCTTCTTTATATTTATTGCTTTTTATATAGGATAATTCTTTATTAAAAACATCTACTTTGTTCATACAACACATCACTCTCTTCTCAATTGTAACAATTATCAATCTTTTAATCAAGTAGAAAATAAATCAAAATATCATTTGATGTATAAATATACTTTTTAGGAATTTTAATATAATTATGCATAATTTCTAATTTTCCTTTATCCAGTAAATCTTGAATAGGAAATACATCTTCGATCTTTTGGTGATATTTTTGTTTAAATAAATCTTGATTTACTCCTTCTCTTTTTCGAAGTCCTAGTATCATTTCATTTTCCATCTTCTGTTTTTTCGTCATTGGTTCTTGTTCTAAAAGATAGTTTTGCCTAAAATAATTTTTTAAACTTCGAGTATTCGTATAACGAACCCCATTTACATACCCACTTGCGCCTAATCCAAATCCATAGTATTCTAAATTATTCCAATATACCATATTATGAGAGGAAGCATAACCTGGTTTTGAAAAATTACTAATTTCATATTGTTGATAACCATTTTCTTGTAATTTTTCTTGAATATATTCATACATTTTTCTATCCAATTCTTCTTCTATATTTTGATAATTCTTTATAAATAATTTTGTATTTTCCTCAATGATCAAAGAATAAGTAGAAATATGTTCTACTTCTAGTGAAAGTATTAAATCAATATCTTTTTTTAAATCTGTAAAAGATTGACCTGAAACAGCGTAAATCAAATCTACATTTATATTTTGAAATCTCATTTTTTTAGCACAGTCTATTAATCTTTTCGTTTCATGATAATTTGTTTTCCTATTTAAAACTTCCAAAACTTTAGGTTGAAAGCTCTCGATTCCCAAACTAAGACGATTGACTGAGTACTTTTGAAATAATTTTAGTTTCTCAATTGTAGTATTCTCTATATTACATTCTATAGTAAATTCCAAATTTGGATCCGTTTGAAATATTTGAATAATTTGAAACAATCTCTCTAATTGTAAAATAGACAAAGAGGAAGGGGTCCCCCCTCCTATATAGATTGTTTTAATCACCTCGTAATGATAGTTTTCTTTAATTTCTTTTTCTAATATATTTAAATATTCATCTACCCATTTTGTATGATAATATACTTTACAGAAATCGCAATAAGAACAAATTTCTTTACAAAAAGGAATATGAATATACACAGATTCTAACATACTTGTTTTCCTTCATGTTTTACATTTTTTTCTAAAATGGCAAAAATTTCAGATTTAATCTTATCATCTGAAAATTCTTCAGAATCTTTCTGATATATACCCTTTAATTGATTTTGTAAGATTAGAAATTCTTGAATATCAAAATCAGTTACTTCATCTTTGATTTTTTGAAGTAAACTAATTCCATTATACTTATCATATAATGTTTCTAATTCTTCCGAATTATAATCATGAAACATTAATTTTAACTCATCATAACCAATTGTAGATATATATTGATATTGCATTTTTACCACCTTTTTTATTATAACAAAAAAAGTCTCAATTTGAAACTTTTTTTCTACTTTTTTCGTCTTTCTTTTAGTTCTTTAAAATAACTATCTTTGAAATACATACTTAATGTGTGACTATCCATCTGTAAATCATGGGCCGTTTGCCTATTACTAACAAAATTGCCTCCTTCTAAATAATATAATATTTCATTAATTACGGCCTTTTTCTCAGAAATCAATCGACTAGGAGCTGGGATTTTTTTATTTAACATTTCTCTTATTTCCTGATAATATATTGGTTTTAGTAATCTTTCTAAGTGTTCATCATTTAAATAATCACTGACTGTTGCCTTTGATTTTCCAAGTTTCTTAGCTATAAAATCATATCCCTTTTCTGAATGTTTCAAAAATAAAAGGCATGCCTCTAAAATTTTTATTTCTTTCGCACTAAAATAATTTAATTCGTCATTTTTTATTATATTTAGTTCCAATAATTTATCTTCATCAAAAGAACAATCTTCTAAAGTTATCGTTCTTTTTTCTATACCAGTACGTGCTGCCTGTTTTCGTTCATGAGATTTTTCTTTTAATGATGAACAAAAATTTTCTCCAAATACTGCTTTTACTAATTCATCTTTCATAGCTCTTTTAACAGTAGATAGACTACAATTATATTTTTCAGATAATTCTTGGTAAGTAATATCTGTACAAAAATATTCAACAACTAATTGTAATTTTTTTAATTGCATCTTAGATAACGGATTTTGTTGACTATATCGCTCAATACAATCCATAAATTCATTATTCATTGACTGATCCATATACATCCCTCTTCTTTCAACAAATTTATTATATCAAAAGAAAAGAAAAAAACAAGTTTTTCTTTTATAAAACAATCCATCTTAATAAATAAATTTTACTTTCTATTCATCATTCATACTAAGTACAGATAAGAAGGCCTCTTGAGGAACTTCCACACTTCCCACCATCTTCATCCGTTTTTTACCCTCTTTTTGTTTTTCTAATAACTTTTTCTTCCTTGATACATCCCCACCATAACATTTGGCAAGAACATTCTTTCTTACTGCTTTAATAGTTTCTCGTGCTATCGGTTTTGTTCCAATTGCTGCCTGAATGGGAACTTCAAATTGTTGCCTAGGAATTAACTTTTTCAAATTTTCAACAATGGCTTTTCCTCTATTATAAGCAAAATCCTTATGAACAATTACACTTAAAGCATCCACGATTTCACCATTTAATAAAATATCCATTTTTACTAATTTACTAGAACGATACCCTATTAAGTCATAATCAAAAGAAGCATACCCTTTTGTATATGACTTTAGTTTATCAAAAAAGTCATATACTATTTCAGATAAGGGAATTTCATAATGAATATTAACTCGAGTTTTATCTAAATATTCCATAGAAACATAATTTCCTCTTTTATTTTGACAAAGTTCCATAATTGGACCAATATAATCACTTGGAACAAAAATATTTGTACGAATATAAGGTTCTTTTATATCTTTCATCTTCACCTTATCAGGCATTTTCGCAGGGCTATCTACCATAACATGTTCCAATGTAGTTAATTCTACATCATAAATTACAGAGGGGCTTGTTGCAATCAACTGAATTCCAAATTCTCTTTCAATTCTCTCTTCTATAATTTCCATATGAAGAAGACCTAAAAAACCACAACGAAAACCAAATCCTAAAGCTTTAGAAGTTTCTGGATTAAATTCTAAAGAAGCATCATTCAATTTTAGTTTTTCTAAGGCTTCTCTAAGATCAGGATATCGATTCGATTCAATAGGATAAAGTCCACAGAATACCATTGGTTTCATAGGTTTATATCCTGGAAGAACAGTTGACTCATTTTTTTCCAATGTAATGGTATCTCCTACTTTTACATCTTCTATACTTTTGATACTAGCACATAAAAATCCAACTTCACCAGTTACCAATTCTTGCTTTTTTATTTCATGAGGTGTATGAATTCCAAGTTCGACAACTTCATAGGTTGCTCCTGTTGCAAGCATCTTAATTCTATCTCCTACTTTTACTTTTCCATTCACAATTCGAATAGAGGTAATAATTCCTCGATAAGCATCAAAATAACTATCAAATATTAAAGCCTGAAGTGGTTTTTCTTGTTTTCCTATTGGAGCAGGTATTTTCTCAATAATAGTCTCAATTAATTTTTCAATTCCAATTCCATTTTTCGCACTAGTCAAAACAATTTCGTCTTCCTTAAACCCCAATGTATCTATTAATTCTTTTTTTACTTTATCAGGATCAGCATTTGGAAGATCAATTTTATTAATAACTGGAATAATTATTAAGTTATTCTCTAGTGCTAAATAGAGGTTTGCAAGCGTTTGAGCTTCGATTCCTTGTGCGGCATCAACAACTAAGATAGCTCCTTCACAAGCTGCTAAACTCCTAGAGACTTCATAAGAAAAATCGACATGACCTGGAGTATCAATTAAATGAAGAATGTATTCTTCATTATGATATTGATATTTTAAGTTAACAGCATTTAATTTAATCGTAATGCCACGCTCTCTTTCAATATCCATATTATCTAATAATTGATCTTGTCTTTCACGTTCTGTAATTGCTCCTGTTTTCTCTAAAATTCGATCAGCTAAAGTACTTTTACCATGATCAATATGAGCAATGATAGAAAAATTTCTAATATTTTCTTGCTTCATTAGTATCACCTTTTTTATTATATCATGTATTGTATTCATTAGTAAATCAGTGAATTTAAAAGTTTTATACGCTTGTTATTCATTCTCTAATACTCCACAAAAAAGGAAAATATTTATTTTCCCTCCATAATTTCATTTAAAAAATTAAACGTCCCCTCTAATCCCACTTTCACAATCTTCCCTACATTTTTCGAAATATTTAAACCTGCTTGGGATATTTTTGTTTCATAATTGATTGCTTCCTCTGTTGTATAATCTTTAATATCAATATTTTTCCCAGCTGCTACATCTTCTTCAAACTGCTTGATTTTCTCCTTTGTTAGCGTTACTTGCTTATGTTGTTCATATTCATAATATCCCGTTTTTTCAGATAAGTACAAGGCTAAAAAAGCAATCAATAAGGCTAAAAAAATTTTAGAAAATATTTTATTCCATAACTTCTTTTTATCCTCTTTTTTCATTTTAATCACCTAAATATTCTTTTATGATTCCTGTTAAAATATCTACTGTATTCATAACTTCATCAATACTATTTTCTTTTCCTCCACATTCTATCAAAACAGAATTCGGACTTAAGTCTTGATTATAAACTCCATTTACTCCTGCACCTTCTTTCGTAATCACACCCCTTGCAATTTCTGGATACTTTTCTTTTAAAAGACTATTTAGTCGATTAGCAAGTTCTAAATTTACTTGATAATTCTTATGTTCTAAGCCAACTACAAATAAGATTTTCGCATATTTTTTTCCATTAATTTCAGCAGTACTTTGCTCTTTAGTAATGGCATCACGGTGTAAGTCTATTAACAAATCTAAATTTTTATAACGATTTAAAACATCTAAAATGTAAAATCGGCTAGCCTTGTAACTACTTGCATAATTCCAACCATTCAGATTTAAGAAGTCGCTAATGCTAGAAGTTTCTACGATGGTTGGAATACTTGCTTTATTCAATTTTTCTTTTAACATATAAGAAGCCATTAAAACATTTGGAGTAATATTATAATCCTCAAAATTTGTAGCGTTATAATTTTCTAATTGATGAGTATTATAAATATATACTCTAGGTTCCTTTACTTCTGTTGGATTTGGATCTGCTATATAGTTTGTAACAACATCTGGTTCCTCTTCTTCGTTTGTATCACTAGCAACCGCAATATCTTTCCCATCCACACTAGTATCTATTGTATAACCAAATTGTTTGCTTAAAATCGTTGTTGGTTTTTTGATATCAATATTAGATAAAAGTTTTAAAGCTTTTTGAACAAGGTTGTGATTATATTTTTCATAAACCATATGATGATTGGAATCATCTAACATTTTTCGAATAAATTCTTCATTATTAGTAGCAATATTCATTTTTAAAATAAGATTAGAAATAATTTCAAAAAAAATAAATCCAACTAATAAAATAGTTAATATTTTTATCAATCGATGCTTATGTCTTTTTTTTGCTTTAAATCTTTTTTGCATATCATCACCTACTTTACTTTATTCTCATTATAAATCTTTATTCATAAATAATATGTCGATTCAAAAAAAATAGAACAAATTTGTTCTATTTAAAATACTCTTTTTCTTAAAAATGCTGGAATATCTGCTTCCTCTTCTATTTCTTCTTCAGGGTCTTCTGACTCTATCTCTTTTCTTGTTTCTTCTCTTCTAGAATAAGAATGGTATTCTAAGTCATCCTCTTTACGATCGTCAAATCCAGTTGCGATAACGGTTACAATAATCTCATCAGTTAAGTTCTCATTAATAACAGCTCCAAATATAGTATTAATATCTGTATTTGCAGAATTTCGAATAACCTCAGCTGCTTCTTCTACTTCAAATAGGGTTAAGCTTGGTCCTCCAGTAACATTGATAATGGCATCAGTTGCTCCACTAATACTAGCTTCTAAAAGTGGACTTTCTACTGCTTCACGAGCCGCCGCCGCAGCTCTATTATCACCGATTCCCATTCCAATACCAATTAAAGCATTTCCGCGGTTTTCCATAACTGCCCGAACGTCCGCAAAATCCAAATTAATTAGTCCTGCAACTGCAATCAAGTCAGAAATAGATTGAACACCTCTTCTTAAAACATTATCTACTTCTTTAAATGATTCTAAAAGTGGAGTTGATTTATCAATTACCTCTCTTAAACGATCATTTGGAATAACAATTAGGGTATCCACATGATCTTTTAATTCTTTTAGTCCGTCGGTTGCCTGATTCATTCTTTGTTTTCCTTCGAATGAGAATGGTTTTGTTACAATTCCCACTGTTAAAGCTCCCATTTCTTGAGCAATATCAGCGATAATTGGTGAGGCTCCTGTTCCTGTTCCTCCACCCATTCCACAAGCTACGAATACCATGTCAGCGCCTTCTAAAGCAGCTTGAATTTCACTTTTACTCTCTAATGCAGCTTCTTTTCCTACTTGGGGATTTGCTCCCGCTCCTAATCCATTGGTAAGTTGCTCTCCAATTTGGATTTTAATCGGTGCTTTAGAATTATTTAATACTTGTAAGTCTGTATTGGCTACAATAAAGTCTACTCCTTTTAATCCTGATTCTATCATTCGGTTAACAGCATTACAGCCTCCACCACCTACACCGATTACTTTTATTTTTGCTAATTGATCCATTTCTAATCCAAACATTTTAATCCTCCCTATTCACTAAAAAAGTATCCAAACACCTTTCCTAGCATTGATTCATTTGAAACATTAATTAAACTTTTTTTGGTTGATGATAATTCTTCTACATCGCTACCATTAAACATAGTATAATTTTTTCCTTTTAATTTTAATTTATTGATGAAATAAATAATATTTCCAACTGCAGATGAATATTTATTATTTCTGATGCCAACAGTTTTAATATTTCCTATTTTTGTTACCTTTCCAAGTACCTCTTCGGCAATCAATGAAAAATTACTCATTCCACTAGTACCCCCAGTTATTAGTATATAATCAACTTCTCGTTTTGTCAAAATATTTATTTCTTTTCTAGCCAAAACCAAGATTTCTTCAATTCTCGACATTACAATTTCAGACACTTCAAATTGATTAATAGAAATCATTTCTCCTGTTTTATTCTCTATTTCATAAATATCGCTTGTACTAGCATATCTTTTATGCGCTAAAGCAAATCTCTCTTTTATTAAATTTGCATCTTCTGGTTTTAATTTATAAATATAAGCAATATCATTATCAATATTTTTTCCACCTAAACCAATAATAGAACTTTTAACGATGATTCCTTTGTTATATAAAGATATCGTGGTTGTTTCATATCCGATATTAATAATCGCCCCAACATGATCCTTTGCGTACCTTTCACGAATAGCATGAATATCACCAATATTATTCATCGAAACATCTACAACTTCCAGTCCAACATTTTCTAACAGGCTCACTACAGAATAAATATTTTTCTTTGGGGTTAAAACCATTACAGCTCTTATAGATAAATTTCTTCCAATCATTCCTTTTGGATCCTTAATTCCTGTTTTTCCATCTAAAGTAAAGTCAATTGGAATAACGGTAATCATTTCCTTATCTCCAATATCTTTAGACTGCATAGCTAAATTTAAAATATCACTAACATCTTGACCTGTAACACTTTCTCCTTCTTTCAGATTTAACTCTGCTTGTCCCTTTATCATAATATAATCTGCATAGTAACTAGGAATAGAGGCAATTACTTTTTTTATTTGAATTCCAAGCATTTCTTCTATTTCCCGTATCCCCTTTTTTACAGATTCACTAGCTTCATATACATCTGTAATTAATCCCTTTTTGATTCCTTTTGATTTAATCGATGATGCTGCAAGTAGATTTAATTTATTATTAAAAAGTTCACATACTACTATTTTTATCGTATCAGAACCGATATCAACACTAGTATAAATGTGCCTCATATCATCATCTCCTATAATCTAACTAACATTATACTATATTTTAAAAAAAAGGGAAAGTCTTTTTTGAAATTGTAGATAAGAAAATCTTTATTTCATCATAAGTTTAATTTATCTAGATTATAAAATAAACAAAAAAGAATGATGTTATCATTCTATAATTTTAAAATATTCTCCAGAATCCAAATATAAAATTCCTTTTTTATTATCAAAGGTTTTAATGATATCCACATACCCATCAATCACTTCAAATTTTTCTAATGTTAGATAAACATAATTTCCGTCCTTCATATGAAGAAGAAATCTTTCCTCATCTACATCATTTGGATCATATTGAATCTCAGAGATCCTTTGAATGATGGTTCGATCTAATGAATTCATTTTTTCAAAAAATAAATTGGATATAGTATCTGGAATATAATTCATTAAAAAAGGTACATTCCATTGTTTTTTTACCGTTTTCTTGTTAGACAAAACGGTTACTTTTTTGTCACTATCATAGTATAAAGGATCGTTATCCCGAATAGTAATATGAACCTCTCTTAAATATTTTTTTTCTATTTTTGCACTTTTTATAAGAACATTTTTTTCTAGTCTTTTTTTCATTTCATGGGATGATATATCAAAAATAGATGGATAGTTTTCTATTCCTGCAATTTCGATAATTTCTTGATCACTTAATAACTCATTTCCTTTAATATAAATATTTTTAATTGGAAATTTAAAAATACTAGATAATAAGTAAAAGAATAAAAATAAAATTAAAACAACAAGAAAAATACGTCCGAAGCGAATACGACGGGTCTTTTTCTTTTTTATATTTTTTTTCTTTTTATTCTTTTGATTTGCCATATTATCCTACCTTACTATTTCTTGTTCTAGAACTAAATCTATATCATATTTCTGTTTGATTTTTGTTTGAATTTCTTCAATTAATGTTACAATATCCTTACCTGTTGCTCCTCCTACATTCACTATAAAATTAGCGTGTTTTTCACTAACTTTGGCTCCTCCAACTTTTTTACCTTTTAGTCCAACATCTTCAATCAATTTTCCCGCAAACTCACCTGGGGGATTTCGAAATACACTTCCAGCACTTGGATATTCTAAAGGTTGAGCAATTAGCCTTCTTTGTTTACGATCCTCTATCATCTCTAAAATATTTTCTTTTTTTCCATGTTTTAATATAATAGTCGCTTGTAAAATGGTATAACCTGGATTTCTTTTAAAAAAGGAAGTGCGATAATGAAAATCAGCCTCTTTATTATAAAACTTTTTAAATTCTAAATCAGGAGTTAAAGTTAAAATTTCATTAACAACATATCCCATATCACTTTTATATGCTCCTGCATTATTAACGATAGCTCCCCCAACAGTTCCTGGAATTCCAGTTGCGAATTCAAGTCCAGTTAGACCTAATTTTGAAACTTTTAAAGCCATTTTCATTAGTGAATACCCTGCACCAACTATGATTTTTGTATCTTCTATTTTCAAATAATCAAAATGATCTAGTTTAATTAAAATACCATCATAATCATCTGGAAAAATTAAATTAGAACCTCCTCCAATAATTTTATATTTCAATTTCTTTATTTGAATAAAGTTTAACAATTTTTTTAGATCATCTATATCATTTGGATAAACTACATATTTTGCTTTTCCTTTTAACTTATAAGATGTGATTTTGACAAAATCAACATTCTCATAGACTTTCCCGCATTTCATTTTTTTTAACTGCATGATCATATTATTTTCCTCCATCTATCAATTCTTGTAATTGATTGTATATTAAGGTTGCGCTATTTTCTAATTTAAAATCTTTTAATTGGTATTTCATTTCTTCCATTTTTTCAGGATTATGAAACATTTCATCAATGGTACGCACTAAAATATCCCCTTTTAAGTTCTTCTCCTCTACTAGAATAGCTGCTTTATGATCAATTAAATCTTTTGCATTTTTAAATTGATGGTTATCTGGAACGTAAGGACTTGGAATCAAAATAGATGGAATTTCTAAGGCAATAATCTCACTTAATGTAGAAGCTCCTGCACGTGACACAATGATATCTGTTTTCTTCATCACACGAATCATATTTTCTATATAAGGTACTACATATACATTGGATGGAAATTTCTCCTGTTTGATATTTTCATAATCTGCTTTTCCAGTTACAAATAATATTTCATAGTTTTTATGTTGAAAAAATTTCATTGTTTTAATTAAAAATTCATTTACCCGACTAGATCCCAATGATCCCATAACAAATAAAACTAATTTCTTATTAGATGATAACCCCAAAGTTTTCTTATCAATTGCTTGTACCTGTACAGCATTCTCACCACAAGGATTTCCTGTAAATATTGTTTTATATTCTGGAAAACTTTTAATCGTAGACTTAAAAGATACCATAATTCGATCTGCATATTTGCTTAAAAATAAATTGGCTTTCCCAGGAACACTATTTTGTTCATGAATTACTGTTTTAAATCCTGATTTCTTTGCAGCATAAATAACAGGGGCTGTTACATATCCTCCAACTCCTATTACTACATCTGGATGAAACTCTTTTATTATTTTTTTACATTTCTTGATTGCTTGATGAAGACAACGAAGTGTTTTAAAATTTTTGAAGAGATTTTTTCGATTAAATCCATAAATTTCAATAGACTCAAATGGAATATTTTCCTTTGGAATAATATCTTTTTCCATTCTATTATGGGTTCCTATATATAAAAATTCACTATCTGGCTCTAACTGTTTAATTTTATTAATAATTGCTAAAGCAGGATATATATGACCACCAGTTCCTCCTGCACTAACTACAACTCTCAATCTCATCACACCCTTATATGTACCATTATATCATAATTATATGGTTTTGAAATAGTATTTAGAAGATGAAAAAAGGAAAATATTTGACAATTTTCCTTTTACATCAATTCATCTATATCTAAATTTTTTTGTTTCTTCGTTTGAATTTTTACTTGCTTTTTTAATTGTTTTTGTTGTTTGTTATATTTATGGTTCTTCATAGAAATTACTATTATAATTAAGAATAACAAAGTAGAAAGACCGCTAAGAGCTGCAATTAATACCTTATAATCCTCTATTGTTTTATTTAATTTCTTTGCAATTTCATCATTATAAATCTGTAAAGTTCCCTCTTCCTTATCATACATATAAAGATGTTTTTTCCCAGTTTCTATATTCATACCATAAATAAGAGCATAATTAGAATCCTTATCTAATTTATAGGCAACTACTTCATCCTCTTTTAATTTAATGGTTGTTTTCTTATACCCTTTCGGAATATTTTTATACTCCATGGGATATAATATAATTTTATTAAACGTATATTCTTTGTATAAGATATATTTTCCTTTATCATAAATAAAGAAGTTTTGGTTTCCTTCGTTATCTTTCAAAACTACTAAGGTATATTTGGTAATTTTGTTTTGAAAGGCTGGAACTTCTTCTCCTTTTATCTTTATCGTTGTTTCTTCATAACCATTAATTGGAGTAATACTTTTCATATTTCGAACAATGGTGTATTTTTTATTTCCAACTTTTATCTCAATTGGATCAAATTCTTTTACCATTATTTTAATATTATATACACGAGTAGCTCCACTTTCTGAGGTAACTTTTACCTCAAAATTATTATCTCCTTCGTTTACATCTACTTCGCCAATTCCTGTAACACTAGCTTTTTTATCCTCTGTTGTAGCATGAATATTTGCTTTCGTAGTCCCTGCCTCTAATTCTACAGTATAAGATAAGGTATCTTTTGTAAATATAGGATTTAAAGTAGCATTTTCAATACTAAGGGAGTTCAAGTAATTATTTTTGGATTTTTCTGCACTAGAATTAGAACTTGACCCATTTCCTACTTGAATAGTAATGGACTTACTACCTGTAAAAGTATTTCCTGCTTCATCCGCAACATCAATCGCTAAAACAGTAATTGTTGCCGTACCTTGTGATTTTGCAGTAAAACGATAACTTTTTGTACTTTGTTCAATCCAATCCCCAGAAGTACCTCCTGATATAACAGAGGGGTTGGAAGAAGTAACCGAAAACTTTCCTGCAAGTCCATTCGCACTTACGTTAACTGTTACTGCTTGCCCCACTCTCGTACTAGAAGAAGAAGCGGAAAGGCCTATAGAAGCAGCCATTACTTTTCCTTGAATAAGAAATATACATAGTATAAATAATAAATAATTAATTTTTTTCATAACTACCTCCTATATTGTCCCGCTTCCCATAATATAGTTTTTTATTTTCATATAATCTGCTGCAGAAGTTCGTCCATCATTATTAACATCTGAAGCCTGAGCATAAATATCTCCTAAACGTGTCCCCATAATATGATTCTTTATTTTCATATAATCTGCTGCGGATATCTTTCCATCTCCATTAACATCCCCTTTTACAACAACTTTATATGATAATGTTTTTAAACCATTATTAATATGAATGATATCTCCTGTTACCAAGGTTTGATTGGTTGAAATAGCCTTATTAGCAATACTAACATTAACATTTCCTTTTGCTTTTAATTTAGAACTAATATTAGATGTAGTTGTTCCATTAGAAACATTTTTAATATAGCTATTATAAATTACATATCCTGATTTAGATATTACTGTTGGAATATCATCATAAGATGGAGTATTTGTAGAAGAACCATTACTTGGTTCACTTTCTTCTTTAGTTGGTAAAGATGATATAGTACCTGGCATATTATTATAAACTGGAATAAAAAATTCTGTTGTCTGATTAAGCGTTCCTGAATTCAAATATGCATTATACATTAAATTTGCTTCATTTTTAGGAGCTTGAATATTTGTCATATACTGATTAGCATAGCGATAATCATTTTTTGCAGTATTAAATTTTTGAAAATAAATTGTCTTTTGTTCTCTTTGAATATAATGACTATCAATAAAGGCAGCTCCACCAATAATAGCCGTTCTAGCACTTGTCCACCCTTTTCCAGAAGCAAAATTATTTCCACAAGCAACTGGATTAGAACAAGACGAGAAAGATCCAATATTATAGAAATTATAATATCCTCTTGTACCATTTGCTGCGTTACTTAGTTTCGTTCCTCCTACTTCTAATCTAGAACGTGCCCCTAACATAATTGGATTAATATTATTTCCACCAGCTGTTGCTGCTTCATAGAAGTCATTAACATAGTCTTTATGGGCATTATCCTTAAATAAAGCTGTTAAACTACTTTTTGTTTGACGATTCTTATTAAAATATCCAGATTCAAACATAAATATATCGCGATCGTTCAAAAAATTTCTTGGGTCCATATAATAAGCAACAGTTGCTTGATTGGCAGCATACCATCCTCCTGTTTCCATCATATTAAATTTTTTACTGGCACTATTATAGGAACCTTCCGACTTAGATAAATATAGTGGGTTGGTAGAAGCAATGTAACTTCTACTCCACCACTTCTTACTACTACTATTATATTCTAATGAACTCTCTGCTTTTGTAGCTTCCTCCCAATTAATATTTGTTGCATAAGCCGTAAATTTCCAATTAGGATGGTTTTCCTTTAGGGCATTTAATGATAACCAATAACTTTGAGGAAACCCCGCATTTTGAAACTCTTGATCATATTTTCCTTGATAATCAAAACTGATATAATCTCCACAAACATATCCTTTATTTCCAACATAAGAAACATAATAATATGAAGAACTACATTTTGCATTAGTAGATTTCACAGGGCTTACCCCATCCACTAAGGTCACTTGATCATTAGGATCTAAAAAATGAATAACTCCAGGGACTACATAAGCTCCTTTTTCATTGGGTTCTGTTTTTATCGTACAAGACTTACTAACAGAAGCCTTGGAATTAATCAAATAAGTATTTCCAGCCTTTACCATAATTGGAGAAAAAATTAATAAAGTCATCAGCAATAACATCTTCTTTTTCATCCATCTCACCACCGTTTATTCTACATTAGATTATATCAAATTTTGTCGATTTTGTATAGATAATTCAATAAATTTACTAAAGTTGACAAAAAAGAGAATCTATAAACACTATAGATTCCCAGGTATTAAAAAAATTAATACAATATATTATATGCACGAATACTTTCTTGTTTCCATTTGATTAATAACAAGAAAAATGTTAAAATAAATTTAATCATAGGAGGTTTGTTTATGAAAAATAGAAATGATTTCATTAGAAAAATACCAGATTACTTATCTTTATCCCGTTTGATTTTCGCCCCTGTTATTATTATTTTAGGCTTAACAAAACACTTTATTCCAATTATTATTCTAATAATACTAGCTGCTTTAACGGATTTTCTAGATGGCTATTTAGCCAAAAAATGGTTAGTGCAATCTAAAAAAGGAATGAAATTAGATATTGTAGTTAGCAAAATATTTATTATCTCTTTAATTTTATCTCTTGCTTTTCAATTTCATTTATTATGGATTCCATTGTTATTAGAAATAGCGATCGCCTTTTCAAATTTATATTATTTTTCTAAAAATCAAAAAATTGAAGTATTAACAATTGGTAAAGTTAAAACAAGCATCCTATTTCTTTTAATTTTAGTTTCTTTCCTCTGTATGTTTACAAATTTACCAATTAGATTATGGAATGCTTTCATTTATGCATCCATCAATATTCAAATACTAGCTCTTATCTCATATTTTATTCAATATCAAGATTACTGTTATGAATTAAAAAATAAAGAACAAATGAAAAAGAGAAATCAAAGAATGGATGATTTAGAAAATAAAACGATTATGCTAGATAAAATTGAAGATTTATTAAAAGACTATGAAAAAAAGGATATTTTATAAAATC
>CANOTJ010000021.1 GCA_947570175.1 uncultured Mycoplasmatota bacterium
GTTTTATCCCCGTATAGGGGAGTTCAAACCACGTATTTTATGCGTGGTTATGATTCATGTATAAATAAAAAAGAAAATTCAATTTTCATTCAAAAAGGTAGTTTCATCAATAAAATTGAAATCTGTCTTGTATTTCAACTCTCGAATTAATTTAAAAACCGCTTCATCTTTTGCCTTTGCTTCTATCATGATATCTATATCATAGGAAAGATTTTTAATATCCCTTAAAAAATTAATAAAGGAATCACTATCAATATAATCATGATGACTTCTCATTTCTTTTTTTGTTTTATTTTTAGGAGAAGAAAAATGAATTTTAGGATGAATTTTTTTCCAAGTTTGAAATATCTCCTCAATATGATCTAATAAATTGATGCCATCATGATTGCATTTATGATGATGAACATCTAAAACAACTGGAATATGAATCTTATGAGATATTTTTAAACAATCCATAATATTAAATACTTTATCATCATTTTCAATCACAATACACTCTTGTAGGTAAGAAGGTAATTTTTGAAAATTATGAATAAATCTTTGAATAGCTTTTTCTTTTCCAAAAACATTACTTCCAACATGAAGAATAATTATTTTATCCTCAATATTAAGTGCAGTTAAAATCTGATAGTGATATTCTAAAATTCTAAAAGAATTTTCAACAACCTCCTTTTTCACACTATTTAATACACAAAATTGATCAGGATGAAAATCTACTCTCATATGATTCTCACTAATCTTTCTTCCTATTCTTTCATAATAACTTTGATATGGATGAATATAATCAAAATGAACATCCTTGTGGGTAGCAAGAGGAATTAACTTAGATGATAGACGATAAAAATGAATGTGATTCGCAATATTATAATCAATAATTTTCTCTAAATCATTTAAATTAGAAAGAATTGTTAGGTGTAGCTTTTCTTCTTTATTTTCTATTTTATTATAATTTGTATAACTAAGACTACTAGAAGAAGTAACTTTATCTAGTGTTTTAGTTAAACAAGCATATCCTAATCTAATTTTCATAGTATCACCATTATTATTTTGTTTAATAAAAAGATAATTAGTCATAAATTATGGTATAATGATAAAAAGGATTTGATATTATGTTATTTGATGGCCAAGCATTTTTAAAAGGAGAAACAGTATGGAAAAAATAATTTTAGTAGATGGAAATAATCTTTTATTTAGAAGCTATTATGCAACCGCTTATAATGGTAATTTTATGAAAAATAGTAAAGACTTTCCAACCAATGCATTATATGGATTTGTAAACATGATAAATAAAATTATCAATGAAGAAAACCCAACTTATATGATTGTAGCATTTGATAAAGGAAAAACCTTTAGACATGAAAAATATAAAGAATATAAAGATGGTAGAATAGAAATGCCCGATGAATTAAGACTTCAATTTCCCGTAGCCAAAGAACTTCTTACTTACATGGGAATAAAATATTATGAATGTGATCGTTACGAAGCGGATGATATCATAGGAACATTTGCTAGATACTGTGATGAGGAAGAAAATTTTATAGGAACCATTGTTAGTAGTGATAAAGATCTTCTTCAGTTAATTAGCCATGATGTAGATATCAAATTATTAAAGCAAAAAGACTATATCCGCTATAATGAAAAAACGTTTAAAGAAGCTTATGGAATTGATCCCATTCATATTATTGATTTAAAAGCTTTAATGGGTGATAGTTCTGATAACATCCCAGGTGTAAAAGGAATAGGAGAAAAAACCGCATTAAAACTCCTTCAGGATTATGAAACATTAGATGGCGTTTATAACCATTTAGATGATTTAACTCCAAAAATGCGTGAGAAATTAGAAAATGATAAAGAAAATGCCTATATGAGTTATGATTTAGCTACAATCTATAAAGAAGTACCAATGGAAATATCTATTCCAGATATTAGATTAAAAGAAAAAAATTATGTAGAATTAAATAAATTATACCAAGAATTGGAATTCTATTCTTTTTTAAAAAAAGAAGAGCAAGTAAGAAAAGAAACAAAAATCGATGTTCATATTGTAGAAGAAAATGAAAAAATTATTTTAACAAAACCTTCTTCTTGTTATCTAGAAACTTTAGGGTCGAATTATCACACTTCTAAAATACTTGGAATGGCGGTTTATAATGATCAAGAATCCTTTTATATCCCGTTTGAAATATTAAAACAAGATCAAAGTTTTTTTAATCAATTAAAATACACTTATGATGATAAAAAAACATACGTTTCATTAAAAAGAAATGCTATTGAAATTCCAACATTAGAATTTGATATGATGATTGCAGGATATTTGCTGGAATATAATATAAAGGATGATATTAGTTATCTTTCGAACATATTTGGCTATGATATTCCATTTTATGATGAAATGTATTTAAAAAATAAATCAAAATCAATTTATGAAGAACCAGAACTAAATCAAGTTGCGAAAGCGGCTCTATTAAAGGCGAAATTTATTTATGAAAAACAAGATGAGATTAAAAAAGAACTTCGAAAAGAGGAACTAATAGAATTATTTGAACAAATAGAAATGCCACTTTCTAGGGTACTTGCCAAAATGGAATTAAGTGGTGTTCTAATTGATCAAGAAGAACTAAATAAACTAGGAATAGAATTTAAAAATAAAATAGAGATACTAGAAAAAGCAATATACGAGGATGCAGGAGAAACTTTTAACATTGCTTCTCCGAAACAACTTGGAGAAATCTTATTTGACAAATTAGAACTTCCTCATGGAAAAAAACTAAAAAGTGGCTATTCTACCAATATTGATGTTTTAAATAAACTGTCTGGAAAACATCCAATTATTGATAAAATTATAGAATACCGTATGATTAATAAACTCTATACAACCTATATTGAAGGATTAAGAAATGCCATCAGTGAAGATGGAAAAATCCATACCATTTATACCCAAACTTTAACAAGAACAGGAAGATTATCTTCGATAGAACCAAATCTCCAAAATATTCCTATTCGAAATGAATATGGAAAATTGATTCGAAAAGCATTTATTCCAAGTGAAAATTCAATCATTATGGGAGGAGATTACTCTCAAATAGAACTGCGAATTTTATCCCATATAGCAAAAATAGATTCCTTAAAAGAAGCATTCGAATCAGGAATTGATATTCATACAAAAACAGCGTCTGATATTTTTCACATTCAAACAGAAGAAGTTGGTAGTGATGAAAGAAGAATAGCCAAAGCTGTTAATTTTGGAATTATTTATGGAATTAGTAGTTTTGGATTATCAGAAAATTTACACATTCGTCCAAAAGAGGCCAAAGAATTTATCGATCGCTATTTATATACTTATCCAGGAGTAAAAGAATATATGGATCATACGATTGCACAAGCTTATCAAGATGGATTTGTAAGAACCATGTTTCATCGAAAAAGAAAAATCCCTGAATTACAAAATAAGAATTATATGATTCGACAAGGTGGAGAAAGAATTGCTTTAAATACTCCAATTCAGGGAACAAGTGCAGATATTATTAAATTAGCAATGATACATATAGATAAACGCCTAACAGAAGAAAATATGCAATCTAAAATGATTATTCAAGTACATGATGAATTGGTATTTGATGCTCCAGAAAAAGAAAAAGAAAAATTAAAAAGAATCTTAAAAGAAGAAATGGAACAAGTATATAATCTTAGTGTCCCACTCAACATTGATATTGCTTATGGAAGAAATTGGTATGAAGCAAAATAAAAGGATGTGATTTTATGACTGTAACCAAAGTAATGAGCATTAGTGTAATCACTAATGTTTTCCTATCTATTCTAAAAGTGATAGTGGGATGGATTTGTAAATCTAGCGCTTTACTTGCAGATGGAGTTCATTCCTTTAGTGATTTATTAACAGATTTTTTTGCTATTATCGGAAACATCATAGCAAAAAAGCCTGCTGATGAAAAACATCCATATGGACATGGGAAAATAGAATATTTAACGAGCATTGGAATTAGCATTGTCATATTAATTCTTGGCTTTTCCATTATCTATAATTCTATGTATAGTAAGGTTATCGTCGCATCCCTCTTAGTATCCATTATCAGTATTATCACCATTTTGGTAAAATATACTTTATCTACTTTTGTTATTCATCAAGGAAAAAAATATAAAAATAGTATCTTAATAGCAAGTGGAAAAGAAAGTAGAGCAGATGTGATTAGTTCCTTAGTTGTACTTCTTTCCGCCTTATTAAGTTCTTTCTCTAACTATTTTTCAATTTTAAAATACTCTGACAAAATAGCAGGAATCATTGTAGGACTATTAATTATTCGAACAGGTTTTTCCATTTTAAAGGAGAATATTAGTACTGTAATAGGAGAACAAGAAATTGATGGAGAGGATTATACCAAAGTAAAACAAATACTATTAAAAGACGAACAAGTAAAAACAATTGACCATTTAGTAATTCTAAAATATGGACATTGTTATAAAACGATTATTGAAATTAGTATGGATTCTAAATTATCACTTCAGAAGGCTCACGATTATGTGGAATTGATAGAAGAGGAAATTAAGAAAAAAGTCAATCGTGTGAAATATATTACGATTCATGTCAATCCATATAAAGAGTTACAAAATATTTCTTTAACAAACTATTCAAAAAAGAATCAACCATTTGTTGAAAAGGCCATAATAAATCATTTAAAAAAATCTTTGAAACAAGATGATAGAATAAAAGAGTATATAGAAGATACTTTCCAAAATCATGCAAAAGATATCAAAATGATTTTAAAAAATAATGTTATCATTGGCTTTTTAAATTGTTATAAAGAAAATGATTATTATTTATTAGATATGATTTATATAGAAGAAGAATTTAGAAATCAAGGAATCGGATATAATATAATTCATAATATTATTCAAAATAAGAAAAAGAAAATTTGCCTTTTGGTAGATAAGAAAAATATAAAATCGATTAATTTGTATAAAAATTTAGGATTTGATGTCACAGAGGAAACAAGAACAAGATATTTTATGGAATTTAGAGAATATTAAAAAAATTGATATACATTTTATTTTATGTTACAATAGTTAGCATTAATTAGGAGGCTTTAAAAATGAATAATATCAAAAAAATAGAATATGCAAGAGGTTTAAGAGATAGAAAAAATGAATTATTAAGAATGGTTGAGGATATTAAGATGAGACAATTTGATCATATGGAAGATTGTGAACATATCAGTGTAGACCAAAAGGCACCAGATATATTTCCTCACTATGGGCATCACTTTCGTTGTTTATTATGTGAAAAACATTTGGGTATGAGAACTCCATTATTTATTGATGCAACACATTATTTAGAGGATTTATATAGTGATCTTATTCCAAATGAAAGAGATGAAAAATTTGATAATATTCAAACATTAGCATTAGGTCTTTGGAGGGAAAATCCCTTGATGTCTCAACAAGAATTAGTAGATCATGTCAATACTTTAATTTCTGAGAATCAAAATGAAATAGCGAAGCAATTAAAAAAAATCGGAAAATAGGATAAAAACGAAAATAGTTTTTATTTTTGAATAGTAAAATATATCATACCTAAATTGCTAAAATTAGGTATTTTTTCTTACTGTAATTTGTAAATCAAACTATGTTATAATAGTTATGAGGTGTTTTCATGGAAAAAGTAGCGATAATAGGTGGAGGAGCATCTGGCTTAATAGCTAGTATTTACGCTAAAACAAAAACAAACCAGGTAATGATTTTAGAAAGAAATGTAACTTGTGGGAAAAAAGTATTAATTACTGGCAATGGAAGATGTAATTATTGGAATGAAGATCAAAATTTAAAACATTATCATTCTAGTCATCATATTTTATTATCTACAACTTTATCTGCTAAAAATCAAGAAGAGATTCTTACCTTTTTTAGACAGATAGGGATTACTCCAAAGATAAAAAATGGCTATTATTATCCATTTTCTAATCAAGCGGTTAGTATCCAATATGCATTAGTTTTAGAAGCAAAAATAAAAGGTGTAGAGATACATACAGATACCCTGGTAGAGGATATCATGACAAAAGACAATCAATTTATAATGACAACCAATAAAGAAGATATAATAGCTGATAAAATTGTAATAGCAACAGGTTCTAAAGCTTGTTCAAAAACGGGTTCTGATGGACAAGGCTATCTACTAGCAGAAAGGCTAGGACATTCTATTATTCCAGTAGAGCCAGCCTTAGTTTCATTAAAGGGAAAATATTCCTATCTAAAAAAATGGAATGGAATTCGAACAGATGTCGTAGTAACACTTTATGAAAATGGAAATGCAATAAAAACTGAAAAAGGCGAAATCCAGTTAACAGATTATGGGATAAGCGGCATTTGTATTTTTAACTTAAGTAGATATGTTGCAATCGGTTTAAAACAACTAAAAAAAGAATATATCACTATTAATTTTCTTCCCTTTCTAACTTCCAAACAAGAATGTATAGATTGGTTGGAAAAACAAAATAAACAAGTGAAAAATAGAACAGTAGGAGAATTATTAGAAGCCACTTTAAATTATAAATTAGTAGCAGTTTTATTAAAAATAGCAAAAATCTCCTCTAATCAGAAATGGCAAAATTGTACCATAAAGCAACAAATGACATTAGTAGATCTATTACATTCTTTTCATTTTGATGTTCAAGAAACCAATACATTTGAAAAAGCTCAGGTTTGTTCTGGAGGAATTCCATTAATAGAAATTAATCCTCATACTATGGAATCTAATATCGTTAAGAATTTGTATTTTACTGGTGAAATATTAGACGTCGATGGAGACTGTGGCGGATATAATTTAAGTTTTGCTTGGATTACAGGTATGCTTGCAGGAAAAGATATAAGGAGTAAATCAAATGATTCGAATTAGACAAATAAAAGTAAAACTAGAGAAAAATAATTTAGACGAAATTAAAAAACAAGTTGCCCAAACAATCAAGATTTCAAAAGAACAAATTTTAGATTTGAAACTAGTGAAACAATCGATTGATGCTAGAAAAAAAGATCAAATCTTTTATGTATATGAAGTAGATGTAAAAATAAAGGAAGAAAATAAAATATTAAAAAAGAATCGTTCAAAGGATACCTTAATAGCCCCAATAGAACAATATATCTTCCCTAAAAAAGGAACAGTAAAATTAAAACATAGACCAGTCATAGTAGGAAGTGGGCCTGCTGGATTATTTTCAGCCTATTTACTTGCTCAAGAAGGATATCAACCTCTTGTAATCGAAAGAGGAGATAAGATAGAAGAAAGAATAAAGAGAGTGGAGGAGTTTTGGACTACGGGAAATTTAGATATTCATTCCAATGTTCAGTTTGGAGAAGGGGGAGCAGGAACTTTCTCCGATGGTAAATTAAATACCCTTGTGAAAGACAAAAATTATCGCATGAAAAAAGTATTTGAAATCTTTGTAGAAAATGGAGCACCAAAAGAAATAATGTATGAATATAAACCACATATTGGAACAGATATTCTAAGAAAAGTTGTTATCAATATGAGAAAAAAGATCATTGAATTTGGGGGAAGTTTTCACTATCGCACCTGCTTAACCAATATTTTTTATGAAAATAAAATTTTAAAAGCCATTGAAGTAAATCATCAAGAAATTATAAATTGCAATGTTTTAATTCTTGCAATTGGGCATAGCGCACGAGATACTTTTGAAATGTTGTATAATAAAAAAATAGAAATGATATCAAAACCATTTGCTATTGGTATTCGTATTCAGCACCCACAAGAAATGATTAATAAATCACAATATGGAGAAAAAAGTAAATACTTACCCCCTGCTAGTTATAAACTGACTTATAAAGCATCAAATGGTAGAGGGGTGTATTCATTTTGTATGTGTCCAGGAGGATATGTTGTGAATGCTTCCTCAGAAAAAGGCTTACTTGCAATTAATGGGATGAGTAATTATAAAAGAGATAGTGATAACGCAAATAGTGCAATTGTGGTTACTGTATCTAATAATGACTTTGGAAATCATCCCCTAGATGGAATGAAATATCAAAAGGCATTAGAAGAAAAAGCCTATCAATTAGGAAATCGTAATATTCCAATTCAATTATTAAAAGACTTTAATCAAAATAAAATATCCACTGAATTTCAAAGAATTCATCCAATGATGAAGGGAAACTATACATTCTCCAATTTAAATAATATTTTTCCAAAGGAAATTTGTGATTCCTTGAAAGAGGCGATAGGATATTTTGGAACTAAAATAAAAGGATATAATAGAGAAGATGCCATTTTAGCAGCAATTGAATCTAGAACTTCATCTCCTATTCGAATCATTCGAAATCAGGACTATGAATCTAACATCTTGGGAATTTATCCTTGTGGAGAAGGAGCAGGATATGCAGGAGGTATTACAACATCGGCAATGGATGGAATGAAAATAGCAGAAACTATCATACAAAAATATATTGACAATTTTTCTAATAAAAAGTAAAATGAAACTATAAAACAAAGATGAAAGAATAGTAATAAGAATATTTTTTAAAGAGAATTAGTGGTTGGTGCAAACTAATAGAAATATCTTATGAATCTACTTTCTAGTGAAACTAATCATTTCCGGCTCAAACCGTTATCAAATTAAGTAAAAGAAAGGATGGTACCGTGCAAAAGCACTCCTTGTAGTACCATCTTTTATTTTATAGAAAAGAGGAAAATATATGCGTAATGAAAAGATAGAAGTTGGAAGTATGTGGCAACATTTTAAAGGAGACCAAATGAAAGTGATTTTACTTGCTACCAATTCAGAGAATTTAGAAGAGATGGTGATTTATGAGCACCAAGGTAAAAATTGGGCAAGGCCAATATCCATTTTTTTGTCAAAAGAAGATATTTCTAAAAGGCAAGATAATCAAACAGGTCAAACATATCGTTTTGAAAAAGTAGAGGAGGAAAAAACATGTTAGATATTAAATTTGTAAGGGAAAATCCTAAAAAGGTAAAGGAAAACATTCAAAAAAAGTTTCAAGATGAAAAACTTCCTTTAGTAGACGAAGTAATTGAGTTGGATCAAAAGATAAGAGAATTAAAGATGACAGGAGATAATTTAAGACAAGAAAGAAATGCAACAAGTGATGAAATAGGGACTTTATTTAGAGATAAGAAAGTTGATGAAGCAAATGCTAAAAAACAAAGAGTTGTAGAAATTAACAACAAGCTAGAAAATATAGAAAAAGAAGAAAGTGAATTATCAGAACAATTAAAAGACAAAATGATGGTAATTCCAAATATTATTGATGATAGTGTACCAATTGGTAAAGATGATAGTGAAAATGTAGAAATTGAAAAATTTGGAGAACCATTTGTAAGAGATTATGAAATACCATATCATGCAGATATTTGTGAAGCATTAAATGGCCTTGATAAAGAAGCGTCTGGAAGAACAAGCGGAAATGGTTTTTACTATTTAACAGGAGATATTGCACGATTACATGAAGCAACAATTGCTTATGCAAGGGATTTTATGATCAATAAGGGATTTACTTATTGTATTCCTCCATTTATGATTCGTAGTGATGTTGTTACTGGTGTTATGTCTTTTGCAGAAATGGATGCAATGATGTATAAAATAGAAGGAGAAGATTTATATTTAATTGGTACAAGTGAGCATAGTATGATAGGTAAATTTAAAGGACAGATTATCGATGAAAACGAATTACCTATTGCTATGACAAGTTATTCTCCATGTTTTCGAAAAGAAGTAGGAGCCCATGGCCTTGAAGAAAGAGGATTATATAGGGTTCATCAATTTGAAAAACAAGAAATGGTAGTACTTTGTAAACCAGAAGATGCTATGGATTGGTATAACAAAATGTGGAAGTTTACAGTAGAGTTCTTTAGAAGTTTAGATGTTTCAGTAAGAACCTTAGAATGTTGTAGTGGAGATCTAGCAGATTTAAAAGTTAAATCTTGTGATGTTGAAGCATGGAGTCCAAGACAGCAAAAATATTTTGAGGTAGGGTCTTGTTCAACTTTAGGAGATGCACAAGCACGAAGATTAGGAATTCGCATGAAAACAGAAAATGGTAATCAATTCCTTTCTACTCTAAATAACACAGTGATTGCGAGCCCACGCTCACTTATCGCAATAATCGAGTCTGGTTATCAAAGTGATGGTAGTATAATAATTCCAAAGGTTTTACAACCTTATATGGGAGGATTAGAAGTAATAAAGGCAAAAAAATAAAAATATCACAAATTGAAAAGGCAAATCAAATTTGCCTTTTATATATAATAATAAAAGATAAATATACCGATAACTATTAAATACAACCAGACAAATTTGGCAAATTTAAGAATACATTATTTTCTCATTCTATGTCGTGTAAATCAGAAAACTTTTTTTATAGAATATCAATGAAAGGAGATATCACACATGGATCAAAAAAAGATAGGTCTATTTTTAAAGGAACTACGTAAAGAAAAAAATATAACCCAGGAAGTGTTAGCTGAAAAGCTGAATGTTTCTAATAGAACAGTTTCCAGATGGGAGACAGGAAACAATATGCCAGATATTAGCTTACTAATTGAACTATCCGAGTTGTATCACATTAGCATTCCCGAAATTGTTGATGGAGAAAGGAAAAGAGAAAAAATGAATCAAGAAACAAGAAATACTGCAGTAAAAATGGCTGAATATAGTAAAAATGAGATAAAGGTGGAGAAAAAGAAAATAATCAGTACCCTTTTAATGACTTTTGGTATATTTATAATTATTTCAGCATTTGCGATATTTCCGAATGATAGTAGTTGGGGAAGTATTTATTCCATTATTGGTGGAATTGTTCTTATGATTGGATTTTATTTTAAAATCAAATTTATTATATTAAGGAAATCTTTTCGCATTTTAAGTGTTGTTACATCTATATTAATATTATTTGGAATCTTTACGATTTTAGATTACATATCCGTTTCACAATATCACCAAGCACCTAGATTTAGTTATGAAAAAATATATAGCGAAGATCAAGTTGTACATAAAACTTTGTTTTATACAGTTATTCAAAAAAATTTAGGAACTTCGAATGAACATATAGAGATTGTAAAATAGATTCTAATGAATTTGTAATAGGAATACTTCATTCAGATGATAAGCATAAAAAACAAAAGTGATGATAAAATCGCAATGTATAAAGAATCATGTAATTTTTTAATTGCAAAAACCAAATGCACTTAAAAGTTGGTATTTTTTAGCTATGTTTTGTTATATACTTAACATCAGAAAGGAGAAATGTCTAATGAAATTTGGAGACAATCTAAAACAAATAAGAAAAAATAAAAAAATATCACAGGAAGAGCTTGCTGAGAAACTTGGCGTGTCAAGGCAGTCAATATCAAAGTGGAAAACAGGAATGTTGTTGTGCAAATGACACACAAATTATCTTAGCGTTAATACAAATGTATATACAAGTTTTCCTTTTAAAATAAGGAAATTTATATTGTGAAAATTTCATTTGTATATACAAAAATTAAGTTTTGTACATACATTTCGCAAGTGCGAAATGCTTCGTGGTGCACGAAAAATCGCTAGAAATCCTTTATTTATAAGAATTTTAAAGTTTCGTGGTGTTTTCTCATATCCTGTTATCTTTTTTTATATTTTTTAAAGAACATACATTTAAAATAAGACACAAATCATATTAAATAATTGAATTGAAAATGCTATAATATAATTATAAATCAATGTTGTGTAAAAATAGTAATTTGTAGAGGTGATACACTTGAAAAAAATTCTTATTGTAGAAGATGATGTTAGCATTCATAATGTAATAGAAGAATTATTGAAAAAAGAAAATTATACAACTTATAATGCCTATTCTGGAACAGAGGCTTTATTACTATTAGAAAAAGAAAAATACGATTTGATTTTACTAGATTTAATGTTACCTGCAATTAGTGGAGAAGAAATTATAGAGAAAGTAAAAGAGATTCCCATAATTGTACTCTCTGCTAAAGTTTCTAGCAATGCTAAAGTAAATTGTTTGCTATCTGGTGCTAATGATTATATAACAAAGCCATTTGATGGAAAAGAGTTACTTGCAAGAATTGAAGTACAATTAAGACCTAAAAATAAATATAGTAATATAGAAACATTAAAATATAAAGATTTGGAACTATTAAATGATAATCATACATTACTAATTAATAATAAAAAGACAAATTTAACAAAAACAGAATATGCCATTTTAAAGCAATTGCTATTAAATCCAAATCAAGTCATTACCAAAAATAAACTACTTGATTTAATAAGTATAGATACAGAAGATTGTGACGAAAACTCACTTCGAGTTCATATAAGTAATTTGCGAAGAAAGATTAAAGATTATACTGATCATGAATATATCGAGTCAATTTGGGGAATAGGTTTTAAAATAAAAGATTAAATCTTAACAAAATCTTAACAATTTCTTAACCATTTTCTTAACACTTTTCTATTAA
The DNA here is from genome assembly GCA_947570175.1 of uncultured Mycoplasmatota bacterium. GTDB lineage: Bacteria > Bacillota_I > Bacilli_A > RF39 > UBA660 > UMGS1271. The sequence continues at coordinate 12,494 of CANOTJ010000021.1, forward strand.
AATGAATAGCAGAAAGGAGAAAGATTATGGAGATAGTTTTAGAAACGAATAATCTTGAAAAAAAATATAAGGACTTTAGAGCCTTAAATCATACCAATATTCATATTGAGAAAGGTGCAATTTATGGGCTAATTGGTAAAAATGGGGCAGGAAAAACAACACTTATAAGAATTGTTTGTGGATTACAAGAGCCTACAAATTGAAGTTACATTATATATGGAAAAAGTAATAACTGTAATGATATTATAAGTGCTAGAAAAAGAATGGGAGCAATTATTGAAACTCCATCGATTTATGGAGAAATGACTGCAAGAGATAACTTAATTGAACAATATAAGTTAGTGGGAATGCCAAGTTTAGATGGTATTGATGAATTACTACAATTAGTAGGACTTTCTACTACTGGAAAGAAAAAAGCAAAGAATTTTTCTTTAGGAATGAAACAGAGACTCGGAATTGCTGTTGCTCTTGCAAATAATCCAGATTTCTTAATTTTAGATGAACCTATCAATGGACTTGATCCACAAGGTATTATAGAAATTAGAGAATTAATATTAAAACTAAATAAAGAAAGAAGAATTACCATTTTAATATCTAGTCATTATTTAGATGAATTATCTAAAATAGCAACACATTATGGATTTTTAGATAATGGCTCTATTATTAAAGAGATAAGTAGTGATGAACTAATGAAAAAAATGGAACATAAACTTATCTTAAAAGTAAGGAATCAAAAAGAGTTTGTTAAGTATTTTGAAGAAAATAAAATCTCTTATGATGTAGTAGATAGTAAAACTATAAATGTTTATGGAAAATATAATTTATCAAAATTTATCAACGAATTATCCAAGAAAAATTTAATAGCAGATGAAATACATGAACAAGAGGAATCGTTAGAAAATTATTATATGAATTTAATTTGAGGTGGTAAGAATGATTAAATTATTAAATGCTGGTTTTACGAGATTAAGAAAGAATAGATTATTTTGGTTACTAACTATATTTAGCATTTGTGTTGCGTTATTTATAATTTATAGTGCGTATAATGATATGGATAAGTATGGTAGAACAATAGAAGTAGAGCAACTTATGTTTAATTATTCTACAATAATAGGTATTGTAACTTCAATATTTACGTGTCTATTTTTGGGAATAGAATATTCTGATGGAGCTATTAGAAATAAAATTATTATAGGACATAGAAGAATAAATATCTACTTATCTAATTTAATAATAGTAACGATTACAAGTTTATTTTCTTATATTTTATTTTTAGGAGTAATTGTGAGTATAGGAATCCCATTATTTGGTAATATTACAATTTCAATTGCAAATTTACTAATTTTATTAGGAACTATATTTGTAACGACAATTGCTTATTCTAGTATATTTACATTTTTAGCGATGATTATTTCAAATAAAACGATTACAGCAGTAGTATCAATTATGGCATCTTTTGGAATGATGATGATAGCATTAACTTGCTTTAATATTTTAGAAACTCCTAAAACTATACAAACATCAACAATTGAAAGTGGAGAAACAAAATTTGAAGAAGTACCAAATCCTAAATATCCAAGTGAAGAAAAAAAGAAAGTATGCCAAGTATTGCTTGATATTAATCCAGCAGGACAAATGTTTCAGATTGCAGGTAGAACTGTTCCAAATTTAAAAGTATTACCAATATATTCTTTAGGAGTTTTAATAATATCTACTGGTGTAGGATTAATCTTATTTAAAAAGAAAGAACTAAAATAGAAAGGTGATTATTATGAGTATCTGGTTTTATCTATTTTTAATAGTACTATGTTTATCAATATTCCTAGTTCTAAAAATTATAATAATGAAAAATGAAATCAAGAATATTGGTAAATCTATATCAAGTATAATAAATGCAGATACAAATAATTTAATCACTATTAGTTCAAATGATAGTAATCTCGTCAAACTGGCAAATGTGCTTAATAAAAGTTTGAAGGAATTGCGACAATTAGAACTTGAATATAAAAATGGAAATCAAGAACTTAAATCATCTATTACAAATATTTCTCACGATTTAAGAACACCTCTTACCGCTATAAGAGGTTATCTTGATTTAATGGATAATAATAATCTTACTGAAAAACAATTAAAGTATTTGAAAATTATTGATGGTAAAGTGAATGATTTAACTGAATTAACAGAACAACTTTTCGATTTTTCAAAAAGCATAGATATACAAAACGAAATAAAAAAAGAAAATATTTGTATAAATGACATTTTAGAAGATTCTATTGTTAGTTTTTATAGTTTATTTAAAGAGCATACCATTAATCCTAATATAGATATATGTAAGGATAAAGTAATTAGATTACTAAATGAAAATATGTTAAAAAGAATTTTTGAAAATATTATATCTAATGCTATTAAGTATAGTGATGGTGATTTTAAGGTCAAAATGTTTGATGATGGTACAATAGAATTTTCGAATAAGACAAATAAGTTAGATCAAGTCAATTTAGAAAAAATTTTTGATAGATATTATACTGTACGAAATGCAAAAAAATCGAATGGTATAGGATTATCTATTGCTAAACAGTTGATAGATTTAAATAATGGAAAAATAGAAGCAAAATATAAAAATAATAGGCTAATAATTCGAGTGAAATTTTAGTTATATTCTGCTCAACAAATTACAATTAATGCAACAGATCAATCAAAAATATTTATGAGTTTATTACCTGTGTCATTTGCACAACGAAAGAGGAGAAAATTTTCCAAGCATGCAAAATATCATGTGTTTATGCGATATTTTCAAATGTAAAATAAATAATTTGGTTCATGAAGATTTTGTTGATATAAATTCATTAGATAAAGAGATTAAAATGAGTATTGTTAAGTTTAAAAAAGAGAAACAAAAAAAGATGAAATTGATAAGTAAGATAATTTATGTTTTCTCAAAGATTGCTAGAATTGCAACTGAAATTGGAATTGCTTTATTATTTATATTTATGATTCTGGTTCCATTTGTTTCAAAAAATGTTCATATGGATGGATATGATTTGAAATCAAATGATATAATAATTGGGGAAATATCCGAATCTGAGGTTTTAGTAGTAAAAAAATATCTAAATAGTCATACCAATTTTGAAATAATGATTCATGCAGAAATAGTGATTGTTGGGTTAATTATTTCCTTGTTGATATTTAGAATGATTACAAATTATTTATATAAATTATTTAAAAACATTCATGAATGTAATACACCATTTATTCCTGATAACATTTTATACATTAAAAAGATATCTTTATACGTAATTCTTTATATAATCATTCCCTACATTTTAGGAATGATTGCTCAGATAATTATAGGAGTCAATTTAAATTTAGAACTGGAATTTATAGATATCATTTTGGGATTGATTATTTTTAGTATTTCTTATGTTTTTGAATATGGATATCAAATACAATTAGATTCAAAAGGGAAAATATATAGTGATGATAATGAATAAAAAAGGGTTTAATAAAGAACTTCAAAGAAAATTAAATTATAATCAAGAAAAATATAGAATTATAAATGATATTATGGAAAGCGCGTCTTTAATTGGCAAAAAAAACAAAGATAAAATGATAAGTGATTTAATGATTAAACTAAATATTACAAATACTGAAGCAAATAAGATTTACAAAACATCCATGAATATAATTAAAGAAGAAATCAGAAATAAAATTAAACATCCTTTTAGAAGTTACGATTAGAATAGATTACAATTTGCAACGAATTCTTGCAAATAGAAGTAAAAGAGAACCGAAAAAAATTAAAAGAACAGAAAAATAATGGCTAAATTTAGTCATTATTTTTTGTTGCAATCACGTTGCTATCATATTGCCAATGATATTTAAATTAAATGATGATATTAAATTTGGGAAAATATAGAGTCGTGAAGATAAATTATCTTTAAGAGATAGAAGTATGATTACAATATATACTTTAATGGTAACTATATCCACAAGCGAAATCTCATTTAGTATTAGTGAAGAAATATGGATTAAAAAGAAGAAATAGTAATCTAACGATGTAAAAGAAATATTAAAATTATATAAAGGTCTTAGATTTACTAGATGATTATAATCATAAATCTTTATGTTCAACATTATACGTGGTATAATATTTTTATAAATTTAGTATTGGTAAAACTTAGATAGCTAATTTGAAAGTGAAATGTGAAATATGAAGAAAATTTTTTTTTTATTAATATCGTTATTTGTAATAACTGGTTGTTCTAAAATTGTTGAATTTGAGACGATTCCAAAAAGTAATAATGGTTTTCATAAAATAAATGAAGCCGAAAAAATAGATGGTGGGGTTATATATTATAATGGGGATAATATCCTTTTTGCTAAAGATGGTTCTACAACAGAGCTAGCTAATAACGTTCGTACTTTATGGCGAGAAGATGACGAAATTTACTATGATAGTAATCACGTATTATATTCTTATAATTTTAAAACCAAGAGAACTAAAAAAATGGTAGAAAGACCATATAATATATTAGGAAAATATAATGGCAATATTATATCTTATTACGCTAGAAGTATATATGCTATAAATGGTACAAAGAAAATTAGGATATTTAAAGATGGTTATTATTTAAACAAGGCAATTCTTTACAAAAATAAAGTATATGGTATTCCTGCCACTAACGTTTATGAATATAATTTAGATACGTTAAAGATAAAGAAAATAACAAAAAATCCAGACATGTCTTATTTTAGAATGTTAGATAAAAAGTTGTATATAATAACAAAGAAAAAAGATAATTATATTTATTATAAATTAACAGCTAATGGATTGAAAAAGGATTTTATCATTAAAAATGCTATTGGTGTAACTGAAAAAATAGTGAAAAATGGTATGTTTATAGAAGCTAATAAAGACTATAATGAATATACAAAGGGAAATCGACTATTATATGTTGATAATCGTAAGATAAAAAAAGTAGATAGTGATTATAGTTACTATATGCTAGGTATTATTAATAATAAATTTTGTTATTATAAAAATAAATACAATTATGGTACAGATAATAAAAATTTAGAAACATTTTATCTATATGATGGGAAAAAAAGTACTAAGGCTTTTGATTTGAATGTAGAAAATTTTGAGACAATCATTGGTTATGAGTATGATGGGGGCCTTTTAATAGCAGTGGCATATGAGTCATTCACCACGATTTATAAATATGATGGTAAAAAAATCATAAAACTGAATATCCCAGATAATTTTTATAAAATCATAGATTTAGAAATTATAGACAATAAAGCATATATTAAGTATAGTGATGGTGAAGAGTCAATGACTTCCTTAGGAACTATTATTACTTTAAGTTGAGAAATATTAATTTAGAAAAATTATAAAAAAGGAGAATAGAATGAATAAGATAATTTTACTGGTGGGAGATAGTGGAGCTGGAAAAGACTTTGTTTTAGAAGTAGCAGCTGAATATGATTCTTTGGAGGTTGTAAAAAGATTGATATCAAGGGAAGCTAGAAAAAATGAAAATAATTCAATCTCTTCCATTTTTTCAGTACCAATTGACATCATAAAACAGGCTGATTATTACTATGAGGGAGTAGAATCTGGAAAATGGTATGGCATTTTAAAAAATGACATAGATTGTGTTTTACAAAAGGGAAAAACACCTATTGTAGTTTGCCCTAACTATCAAAATTATCTCCAGATGTTAAAGGATTATGATGGGAACGTTGTTTGTTATTTCATTTACCGTGGTTATAGTGATACAGAGTTGGAAAATTGGAGAAATTCTTTAATAAAAAGAGGAAGTAGCTTAGAAGAAATTAAAGCAAGAGAAAAGTCAAGAGATAAATATTTTAAAGAATTATATATTAACCATTTTATGGATTATAGTTCTAATGTGATTTTAAATCTTTATGGAATCACCACCAAGGAAGATATTCAATTACAACTAGAAGGTTTGTGTGAAAAAAATGGTATAGAATTAAGAGGAAAGACGAAATAGACTCTCCTTTCTTTACTGAAATATTATGAATACAAAGAAAAACTATAATAGAAAATTTATATTATTTATAATTTATGACTATAAAAAGTAAATAATAAAGTAAATATTTTAAAATATGTTTGATTTATCACTTAAAATAGTATAAACTATTACTAGAATAAGATGGGAGAATTAAAACATGAAAAATTTAAAAAGGACTTTGCATATATTAATATTTTTGCTTGTGTTTTCAAGTAGCCATGTACTAGCACAACCATTAAATACGTCATTTGATGATGATCAATTTTATGCTTGTGTTATTGATAACTTAAATGAACAACAAATCAATGGAGTAAATAATCGAGTAGCTGAACAGTATATAGCAACTGATCAAGAATTATCCGCGTTACCAAATTTAACTTGTATTTCATATCAAATATCATCTGTTAAGGGAATAGAGAAATTAACAGACGTTATTTATTTAGACTTTGAAGATAACAATATAAAAACGATTAATTTAGAGAATAATTTACAGGTTACCTATTTATATGTTGATAAAGATGTCATTGTTCAAGGATATAATGGACAAATTGAGCGAGAGGAAACACAAATGGGGAAATCGCCTCAATCTAGTTTAAATTTAACGATTCCTTTGGTTATAGGTGGAGCTATTTATATAATCTTCGCAGTAGAATTAATGATTTTATTTGCTAGATTCAATGAAAAAAAATGGAAAGCTTTTATTCCTATTTATAATTATATTGTCTTGCTAAAAATTGTAGATTATTCTGCTTTTCATATTTTGTTATTATTGATTCCAATTATTAATATTTGGATTTTATATAAAATTGGTGTATATTTTGCTACAGAGTTAGAAAAGAGTAAAGTTATAGCAATTGTATTTGCAATTCTCCCAATTATAGGAATTCCTCTTTTGTTAATAAAAACAAGGAAAAACTTATCAAATACCAATAATAATTTTTCAAATATGCAATCTAATATGTCCAATGTGACTGTTCAAAGTCAACCAATTGGAATGGTAGACTCTCAAATGAATAGTAATAATATGAATGGGGTACCAAACGTAAACCCACAAGTAGATATGATGAATCAGATGAATATACCTCAAATGACAGAAGTACCAAATGTGAATCCACAAGTAGATATGATGAACCAGATGAATACACCACAAATGACAGAAGTACCAAATGTAAATCCACAAGTAGATATGATGAATCAGATGAATACACCACAAATGACAGAAGTACCAAATGTAAATCCACAAGTAGATA
>CANOTJ010000022.1 GCA_947570175.1 uncultured Mycoplasmatota bacterium
ATGTGGACATTTTAACTAATGATTACTGTAGACATTTCTAAAAATGATTAACAAATGTCCTAAAAACCTTGACTATTTCATATATTTTATATATAATTAGTATTGCATATTGACTTAGGTGGCAGATTTAGAGTTCTTTAAAGTGTTTTCTATAGGTTAGTAGCCGTTGCCATTAGGTGAAGGAAAACTCCCTATTGTTCGACTAAATCAATTTAAGTATTATGTAGGAAAGGAGACGTTTATGTCAAGATATACTGGTTCTACATATAGAAAATCTCGTCGTTTAGGATTCTCTATATTAGAAAATGGAAAGGAATTAACTAAAAAACCTTATGCACCAGGACAACATGGAAACGAAAGAAGAAGAAAGCAATCTGATTACGGAATACAATTACAAGAAAAACAAAAAGTTAGATTCATGTATGGCATTAATGAAAAGCAATTTAGAAAGATTTTTGATGATGCTTCTAAATTAAAAGGTGTTCACGGTGAAAACTTCTTAAGATTACTAGAGAGTCGTTTAGATAATTTGGTTTATCGTATTGGTTTTGCTTCTACTAGAAAGGCAGCAAGACAATTAGTAAATCATGGTCATATAACTGTAAATGGTATTAAGGTTAATATTCCTTCTTACAGATGTAAACCAGGAGATGTTATTGCTATTAAGGAACAATCAAAAACACATCCAGCAGTTCTTGCCTCTTTAGAGGCTATCAACAATCGAGTTGAATTTGTTACTTATGATGAGAAAAAATTAGCTGGAACATATGTAAGATATCCAGAAAGAAGCGAATTAAACGCAGATATCAATGAATCACTAATCGTTGAATTCTATAACAGATAGGAAATCATCCTATCTTTTTATATTAAAAAATATGAACATTCTGTTCATATTAAAATACTCCCATATAATATTTCTTTTTGCCACGTCTTAATATTATAAATTTCGATTCTATCGCTAATTCTTTTGTTATAATGAATTCTGAATCTGTTATCTTGTCCCCATTAATATAAATAGATCCTGCATTTAAGAATTCTCTTGCCTCTCTTTTACTAGAACAAATTTGATAATTTACTAAAAAATCTATTATGTTTAATTCTTCTTCTATTTTAAAATTTGGTACATCCTTAAATCCATCTTCTATTTCTGATTCTGTTAATTCTTTTATATTTCCACTAAATAATGATTCACTAATTTTTAAAGCTTTATCGTATTCTTCTTTACCATGAAGATCCACAATAATTTCACGTGCTAAAGTTTTTTGAGCTAATCTTAAATGTGGTTCTTTTTTGTGTTTTTCCATAATTTGAATAATCTCTTCTGGTGCTAAAAAGGTAAATATTTTCAAATATTCTTCAATTTTGGAATCATCTGTATTAATGAAATACTGGTATAATTCATAAGAACTGGTCTTATTTTTATCCAGCCATAAGGCATTTCCTTCACTTTTACCAATCTTTTTACCAGTGGCATCTAATACAAGAGGCATTGTGAAAGCATACACACTATCACCGGTTTTCTTACGGATTAAATCCACTCCAGCAGTAATATTTCCCCATTGATCAGATCCGGCAACTTGTAGGTTTACACCTTTTCCCTCATGAAGTTTTAAAAAGTCTAAGGATTGTAAAATCATATAAGAAAATTCGGTAAACGTTATTCCTGTTTCCAATCTTCTTCTAATAATATCTTTATCTAGCATATAATTGATATTAAAATATTTCCCATAATCTCTTAAAAAATCAATTGTATGGATGTCTTTAATCCAATCATAATTATTTACAACTTCAAATCCAAATATTTTTTCGGCTTGTTCTTTTAATCCTAAAGTATTCTTTTCAATCTCTTCTATACTTTTCATTTCTCTTTCAGTTGTTGGTCTTGGATCCCCAATTCTTCCTGTTGCCCCTCCAATTAATAAAATTGGTTTATGTCCAGCTTTAGCTAATCTTTTGGCTATTAAAAATGATGAGTAATGACCGATATGCATAGATTCAGCAGTTGGATCTGTTCCTATATAAAATGTTAATTTCTCATTATTTAATTTTTCTTCTAATTCAGGACTAGTAATATCTTTAATTAATCCCCTCCATTTTAATTCCTCAAATATGTTCATATAAATCCTCCTTTTATGATCGATATTTCCAGACTTGTTTGTCTTAATACTGTATTTGAAACTTTAAAAATATCCTCTAATATATCATAATCCAAGATATCCATTTTAGATATCTTTTTTAATAATTTTTCTAAAATAAGTAAATGAGCCATTTGATAAACAACTTCATTATAGAATAAATTCTCTTTGAAGATTGCATCATTTGGCTTTCTTCCTACTGGTTACAATCTCAATCCCACTACTCGTTCCGATTCTAGTTACACCCGCTTCAATCATTTGATTTGCCTGTTCATAATTTTTAATGCCACCACTAGCTTTTATTTCTAAGATTTCATTTTTGTTTTGATTGATTATTTTAATATCTTCTAAACTTGCGCCCCTTGTGCCAAAACCTGTGGAAGTCTTGATAAAATTAACAAAAGTATCACTACAAATTTGAGTCATCTTTATAATTTCTTGCTCTGTTAAATAACAAGTTTCTATAATTACTTTTAGTGTCTTACCGTCTATAGAATCTCTAATTTCTTCTATTTCATCTTTTACATAATCATAATCCCCATTTTTTAAAGCCGCAATATTAATTACCATATCAATCTCGTCTGCCCCATTATGAATTGCCTCGATTGCTTCATAAGCCTTTGTACTTGTTGTATTTTGTCCTAGGGGAAATCCAATAACTGTACAAACATTAATATTAGTATCCTTTAATAGCTCATAAGCTAAAGATACATAATAAGGATGGACACATACACTTGCGAATTTATACTGAATTGCTTCATCACATAATTTTTCTATATCTCTTATATTAGCAGTTGCCTTTAAATTTGTATGATCAATATATTTGTTTAATTCCATTATATTCCTTCTTTCTTCTATCAACTTAATAAGAACAAAAAAATCACTATAATATAAGGACGAATTTCTCGCGGTACCACCTTATTTCATAATGATTTATGCACTTTCTTTCTTAACGCGAATAACGATTTAGCTCCAAAATTGTAATTCTTTATTAAAATTTGACTAGCTTTCATCTACCGCTAATTTCCTATTTTCCATTTTAATAAATACTTAGATTTCTTCTTCACTAATTACTACGATAATACTATATAAATTTTATTATGTCAATCATTTCTTTTCTTTTTATTGTGAATTTGTTCTATTAAATGTTCTATCTTATTCCCATATTCAATGGATTCGTCAAAAACAAATTGTAATTCAGGAACATGTCTAATATCTACCCTTTCTGCTAGTTCCTTTCGTATATATCCACTTGCATTTTTTAAAGCATTAAAAGTCTCTTCTGCTTTTTCCATATTAAAAACAGTAAAATATACTTTTGCAAAACTAAGATCTGAGGTTACTTTACAATCTGTGATTGTAACAAATCGAATATTTTTGTCCTTTATTTTATTAGCTAAAATATAACTAATTTCTTTTACTAGGTTACTGGCAATTCTTTCTGTTTTTAGACTCATAAAAAACACCTCTTTCTACATTTATTATACCGATTTCATAAAAAAAAAGAAAGAGTTATCTTTCTATTTCTACCATTTCATATGCTTCTATCATATCTCCAACTTTAATGTCATTAAAATTTTCAATTGTAATTCCACATTCTAATCCTTTTTTTACTTCTTTAACAGAGTCTTTCTCCCTTTGAACAGATCCAATATTTCCATCATAGATGACAACACTATCTCGAATAATTCGTGCTTGAACTCCATTTTTTATAATTCCATCTATAACATAAGATCCCGCGATTGTTCCTACTTTCGAAAATTTAAATAATTGCCTTACTTCTGCTGTACCACTTATTTTTTCTTCATAAATAGGGTCTAACATTCCCTTCATAGCGGCTTCAATTTCCTCTACGGCCTTATAAATGATATTGTATAAACGTATTTCAACGCCATTTTCTTCGGCATAGTCCTTAATATTTTGATTTGGTCGTACATTAAATCCAATAATAATAGCATTAGAAGCTTTGGCTAAAACAATGTCACTTTCTGTAATAGCTCCAACACTACTTCGTACAACTTTTACACGAACATCCTCTACCTCTATTTTTTCTAATGAACTTTTAACAGCTTCACTACTACCATGAACATCTGCCTTAATTAATACATTGATTTCTTTTAGTCCATCTCCAATTTTAGAAAATAAATCATCTAGTGTTACTGACGTGGTGATTTGATTTTCCTTTAATTTAGATTGTGTCTTTCTTTGTTCTCCAATACTTCTTGCTTGTTTTTCACTTTCAAATGCCATAAATTTATCTCCAGCAACTGGGGTTTCATTTAATCCAGTAATTTCCACTGGTCTAGAAGGTAGTGCACTTGTTAATTCTTCCCCTTTATCATTTTTTAAAGTTCTTACTTTTCCATAGCTTGTTCCAACTACAATCGGATCTCCAAGTCTCAAGGTACCATTTTGAATTAATAAGGTTACAACTGGTCCTAAATGTTTATCTAAACGTGATTCTACAACTGTTCCAATTGCGTAACGGTTTGGATTTGCTTTATATTGTTGCATCTCGGCAATTAATAAAATATTTTCTAATAGGTCTTCAATTCCAGTTCCTTCTTTAGCCGAGATATTACAGTATAAGGTATCTCCACCCCAAGTATCTGGCATTAATCCATACTCTGAAAGTTCTGACATAACCTTATCTGGATCTGCTCCTGGTTTATCAATTTTATTAATTGCGACTAAAATTGGTACTCCCGCAGCTTTTGCGTGATCAATTGCTTCTTTTGTTTGCGGCATAACACCATCATCGGCAGCGACTATAATAATAACGATATCTGTAATACTTGCCCCTCTTGCTCGCATTTCTGTAAAGGCTGCATGCCCTGGGGTATCTATAAAAGTTATTTTCTTATTGTTGTGTACTATTTGATATGCACTAATTGCTTGTGTAATTCCACCTGCTTCTCCTTGAGCAACATCAGTTTTTCTAATGGTATCTAATAAAGTAGTTTTTCCATGATCAACATGTCCCATAATAGTAACTACAGCTGGACGTTCCTCTAGATCTTCTTCTTTATCATGAATTTCAAATTCTTCAAAGTTTGCAACATCAGCGGTTTCTTCCCTTTTTAATTCTTTTCCATAATCTAATACTATAATTTCTGCATTCTCATAACTAATACTATTATTTACAGTAACCATAATTCCTAACATAAATAATTTTTTTACCAGTTCTGCTCCCACAACGTTTAAGCGTTCTGCTAGTTCCCCAACGGTCATTGCTTCTTTATACAAGATAACGGAATCATCTTGATTTGGAGTATTAGAAATTAGTTTTTCTTTCTTCTTATACATTTCCTTCTTTTTGGTTGCTAACTCTTTTTTTTGATTAATAGCTACCGACTTCTTCTTTAATTTTTGTTTTTTTATAGTATTATCCATATCAATATTTTCTTTTACAGCTACGTCTTCCGCCAAATTTTCTATTTCTTCATCATCTAATTCTGTATTAAGTGTATTATCAAGTTCAGTAATTTCATATTCATCCAGCATATATTCTTCATCAGTTGCACCAATCCCTAATTCACTGCATTTTTTTAATACTTCGCTTACACTTTTATTTACATCCTCGGCATACTCTAAGACACTCATCATATATGACCACCTCTTTCTCTTATAATTTTAATGTCAATGTTTTATTTTTTGTTTCATATTTCCTATAAGTTACTCCCGCTTTATCTAACATCATTTTGGATGCTAAAACAGAAGGAGTATTTGCATATTTGTCATCAGCATATATAATTTCTTTAATTCCAACCTGAATAATTGCTTTAGCACATTCATTACAAGGAAAAAGAGCAACGTATATTCTAGCATTCTGATTTTTAAGAACACTCGGGCTATTTAAAATAGCATTCAATTCAGCATGACATACAAATGGATATTTGGTATCATTTTCATTTTCTGCTTCTCTTTCCCATGGCATTTCATCATCTGAACATCCTATTGGCATTCCATTATATCCTGTAGATAAAATCTTATTATCTTCACTTACAATACAGGCCCCTACTTGTGTAGATGGATCCTTACTTCTTTCTGCTGATAACAAAGCAATTGCCATAAAATATTCTTCCCAATCAATATAGTTTTCTCTTTTCATACAACACCTACTTTACTAAATTTTCTAATTCTTCAAAAATAGAATCTGGAATTTCTGTTTCTAATTGTTTATTTAGAATCTTATTTTTTCTTGCTTTTTCAAATATCTGAAGGTCTTTTTTTAAATAAGCACCTCGCCCATTTTGTTTTCCTGTCTCATCGATGATTACCCTTCCTTCTGGGGTACGAACGATTCGTATCAATTCTTGTTTTGGTAATTTTTCACGACTAATGATACAGGTACGCATTGGTATTTTTTTTACTTTCATAAAATCACCTTACCCAATAATATTAATTCCTTCTTCTCTAGCTTGTTCATTTGTTTTTACATCAATTCGATAATGAGTAAGACGGGCAGCTAGCTTTACATTAATTCCTTTTCTTCCAATTGCTAACGAAAGATTTTCTTGATCTACTACAACCATTGCCTCTTTTTTCTTCTCATCCATAATTAAAACATGTAAATTTTTAGCTGGACTGAGTGCTGCTTCTATGAAACGGGCTGGATCGCTATCATAAGGAACAACATCGATTTTCTCTCCATTTAGTTCTTCGATAATACGATTAATTCTTGAGCCCTTTTCTCCAATACAGGAACCGACTGCATCGACATTTGGGTTTTCAGAGTAAACAGCGATTTTTGTTCGATTACCTGCGTCGCGTGCAACACTATATACTAGTATAATCCCTTCATTTACTTCGGGAATTTCTAATTCAAATAGGCGTTTTACAAATCCATAATGAATTCTCGATAGTAAAATGACAACTCCTTTGGTATTGGTATCTACTTTTGTAATATAAACCTTAATAGAAGAGCCCATTTTAATAGTTTCTCCAGCAATAATCTCTGTTTTTGGTAAAATTCCTTGAGTTTTACCTAAATCAACATAATAGTTTCTAACATCTTCCATGGTTACTGTTCCAACAACCATTTCATCTTGCTTATCATTAAATTCATTAATGAGGATATTTTTTTCTGCCTCTCTAATTTTTTGAATCACTACTTGTTTTGCAGTAGCTGCAGCAACACGTCCAAAATCTTTTGGTGTTACTTCTTCTTCAATGGTTTCTCCAAGCTGGATATCTGGAACAATTTTTTGAGCTTCTTCTAATGTTAAGTGAATTCTTTCATCATATACAAATGGTAAAACTTCTCCACCATCTTCTTCTTCCTCATCAATATTATCAAAATCAATATCTGAAAATTTCTTATACTTGTCCTCTTCATTTCTATCCACAACAGTTTTATATGAATAAACCTTAATATCACCAGTTTCACGATTGATATCAACTCTTACATTGGATAGAGAATGGTAATTTTTTTTATATGCTGAAGTTAAGGCTAGTTCCATTGCTTCAAAAATAGTGTCTTCGTCAATTCCCTTTTCTTTTTGTAGTAAATCTACAGCTTGCTTAAATTCTTTATTATTCATTTTATTCACAACCTTTCTCTTTTGAACAAACATCTAAAATATAGTTTTCTTCAATCGGATCTTTTTCATCTAAAATAGGATTAATTATGTTAGATACTTTCACACAATCTTCTACATCGATAATTCCCTTTTTATCAATAATGACTCTTAAAAACCAAATACTTCCTTCTTTAACATATTCAACGGTATCTAAAATATAATCATTTTTTACAATTTCTTCCTCGATCATTTCTCTTATTTTTAAAGCAATATCCATAGCATCCTCCATCATTTACATGAAAGAGTGGGATTTCCCACTCTTTTGCAATCATCTTCATTATACCATATTTTTTATACTATGAATAGTTTTTTTTATAAATTTAAATGATTTCCTAAAATATCTTATGAATACATGTTATAATAGAGTTGGTGATGATAAATGAAAGATAAAACAAATTATAAAAGTATCGGACTAGGAATTATTTCTATTTTTCTTTATTTCTTTATTCAATATCATGCTACTGATTTATTTACTACTTTGCATATTGATTTTTATTCAATTTCTTATCCCGTCAGGATTATTTACACTTTAATTGTTGATATTACAATAATATCTCTTCTTTTTCTACTCAATTATAAAACAGTTGAGCAAAATTTTATTGATTTAAAAAAGAACCATTATCAATATTTTTCTAGTTGTATAAAATACTGGTTAATTAGTATTCTGATCATGATGATTAGCAATGTTATGATTATGCTGTTTTTTAACGGGGGAATCGCTGGAAATGAAGATACGATTCGGACTTTATTAAAAGAAAATCCCATTTTCGTCTATATCTCCGCTGTATTTTTCGCACCTATCATTGAGGAATTAGTTTTTAGACAGAGTTTTAGAAATATTTTTAAAAATAATTATGTATTCATTATTATTTCAGCACTTATTTTTGGAGGACTTCATGTCATTGGAAATATCTCTTCTCCTGTTGATTTATTATATTTAATTCCCTACTGTTCCCCTGGAATTGCATTTGCTTATATGCTTGTGAAAACCAAAAATATTTTTGTTTCAATGGGTTTTCATTTAATGCATAATGGAATTTTAGTTAGTCTTCAAATATTACTGCTATTGATTGGTTAATTAGGAGGTTATAAATTGAAAGCAAAAGAAAAGAAACCCTTTCATAAGATTGTTCGCTTTCTTATTCTATTTATTTTTATCGTTTGTTCATGTTTATTATATAGCAGATATATTGCTACTACAGGAATAATTGTAAAAGAATACAAGGTTACCAATTCTAAATTAACGGATTCTTTTCATGGATTAAAAATTGTCCATATATCTGATTTACATTATGGAAGGACTGTTAAAAATCCTGAATTAAAGAAAGTTGTAAAAAAAATAAACGAGCTAAAACCTGATATTGTTGTTTTAACTGGTGATTTAATTGATAGAGACACTTCATTATCAGAACAGCAAAGTACCCAGATTAGTTCCATATTAGGTGAAATTGATACAACAATTGATAAATATGCAATTACTGGAAATCATGATTATAAATTTAAAAATTATGATATTATCATTGATAATGCTGGTTTTAAAAACTTAAATAATAAATATGATACGATTTATTTGCAAAAGGGAAAATCAAATATTCTGATTAGTGGAATTAGTACAAATTACTATAAAGAAGATAATAATGTACAAAAGAAAATAAAAGCAACGATGGACTATTTAAATTCTTTTGCAAATCAAGAAGATGTCAATTATCCTATTTATAATATTTTATTAATTCATGAGCCTGATTTTATTGATGAATTAGATAAAAAGAGATTCGATTTAATACTAGCTGGTCATTCTCATAATGGCCAAGTAAGATTTCCTATTATTGGTGCTACCATTCTTCCACCTTATGCAAAAAAATATTACAAAGAACATTATTCCTTTGATCAAACAGAACTATATATTTCAAGTGGAATTGGAACATCTTCTATTAATTTTCGTCTCTTTAATCGTCCTTCTATTAATTTTTATCGTTTGACAAATAAATAGCAATCTATCTTTAGATTGCTATTTATTTTATACAAATGAGTGCAATATTTCTACCGCTTTTTTCATGATCTGCTCTATAAGAATGATATTGACTAGCATTACATTTTGTACAGATATCCGAAGATGTTATATGTTCTTTTTTCAATCCTAAACTTTGCAGATATCTCTTATTAATACCAATTGTATCAATGAAGTATTTTTGTTTTCCTTCTTTTATTTCCCCTTCAAAAATAAATTCATTAACATCATCAAAATTTTCTTGAAACATTTCAACTACATCTTTATCTACTTCAAAGCAGCACTTTAAGATACTAGGGCATATAAATGCCTCTATATCTTGTGGATTACAATGAAATTCCTGTTTCATTATAGAAACTGCATTCCCAACTATTTTATTTAGTGTTCCTTTCCATCCTGAGTGGATATTTCCAATTACTTTGTTTTTAGGGTCATATAATAGTATCCCTTGACAATCGGCAAGAGAAGTTACTAAAGCTACACCTTTCATATTGGTAATTAATCCATCTACATCCTGGAAATCATTCCCAATATTATTTTCATTCACAACTTTTACTACGTTAGTATGGGTTTGAATTGGTTTCTTTATTGTAGTAAATTTGTAATGAAAAATATCTTCTATCTCTTGATATTCTTCTTTAATTTTTTCCTCTGTAGAAGTGATTTTACTAAAATTAAATGGTCTTTTTGTAAACAAATGAATGATTTCGCTAATTTTATTTAATTCTTCAAACTGAATATATTTTTTATTTTCTATCATATTACATCACATTTTGATTATATCATAACTTTGATTTTTCTACAAATATTAAAAATTTTTAACTAAATCGTTCAACCACTGTATTGATGATTATTCCATTATTTTAAAATCATTGCTAGATTTTATTGTTTTGTATATATCATACCAACTATAACACCTAGTAATATTCTTTCCTTCACATTTTTTATTATAGCTAGTATCATAGCAAATAATTCTTGTAATATGCGCAAGTTCATTAATATTATATGGACTATCCTCTATCATTAAATCAATTTTATACTTTAATACTTCATCTGTTTTCTTTTCTTTATTCGCCTTAGAAAAAATGAGTCTATCATACACAATATTATTATTATCTAACCAACTTTTTACCAAGCTTTGCATTTTTCGACCAATCTCGTCATTTTGATTTGTTAACCATCTGGCTGTTAGTATATATATTTCATTGCCTTCTTCCTTTAGCTTTTTAATAACCTCTGAAGCAAATGGACGAGCTAAACTTTGTTGGGCATAATAGAAAATAAATTCATTCCAAAAATCATCTTCGATATCTTCTGAAACATTAAAAGTATCATAAAGAAGGTAACTAGGCCTACCAATCCTATAATTAATGTTTTTCTCTACACAATATTTAGAAAAGTAATCTAAAGAAAATTGTTCAATATTCGTTAGCACTCCATCTATATCTATTCCTATTCTCATAGCGTTTTCCTTTCAATGTAAATTTCACTTCTATTCTATGTATGTATTTTTTATAATCATTATTTAATAATAATTCCTTTTAAAGAAAGAAAATAAAAGTATCAAAAAACTGTTGAGTTATCAACAGATGATTATCAATATGGTGGAGCTTGGTTACCCAAAAGCGAACTTTCCATATCATTTATACGAGGTATTTTCCTCTCATAAGGTTTATCCTGTGTATTAAATATTATAGTTATACTATCATCATACAAGTAAACTTTATATATTAGAGTATTTATTAATAACTTTCTATATTTCATATCATTAATACTACCTTTTTTCATTTGTACTAGAAAAAATTTAACCTGTGGTACAGTTAATAGAATAGTTTGACTTTCTTCTATAACTATTTCACTTTTTATCCTTTTTAATTCCTCTTCCATTTTACCGATTTCTTCAAATATAGAGGTTCTAACAATATCATTTTCACACATTTTAAGGCTATCAAATAAATTAGTTTTTTGTTTTTCTTTTTCCTTTAACATCTTATTAAGCCTTTTTAATTCTGTATTATCTAAATTCTTCTTGCATAATTTTACAACAGTTTCAGCAATTTTCTTTATGTTTTCATTTGTTAATATACTTCTAGCTTGTTCAACAACTATATCCTCTATATAATCCTTTTGTACAGCTTTTTTATCACAGAGTTTTTCCTTTGATTTATTACATTTATAATAATTATGTAGTTTACCTGTTTTAGAAGTACCACTATAACCTGTCATCATTTCTTTACAATGCCCGCAAAATAACTTTGTAGTTAATAAATAGTCAGTTTTTGCTCTTGCTCGTGCTGGAGCTTTTTTATTTTTTGACATAATCTCTTGAACTTTATTAAAAGTATCATTATCTATAATTCTAGGAACACCACCTTCTATTTCCATACCACTATAAGTATAAACACCAATATACTTTTTATTTAATAACATTTTTCTAAGACTATTCTTATTAAACTCATTACCTAGACCTGTTTTAATACCTTTATCGTTTAAATATTTAATAATATCAGCTACTAAAGTTCCCTCTGTATACATTTCAAATATTCTTTTTACTATAGGTGCTGTTTCTTCATTAATAGCAAACTTTTTCTTTTTAACAATATTTCCATTTGCGTCAGTAACATTACTATCTACCTCAATAAGTTTATAACCTAATGGAACACTACCACCATTATAATAACAATTATCAGCATTAATCTTCATACCTCTCTTTATTTTTTGTCCTAATTCAACAGAATAATATTCAGATATAGTTTCTAAAAGTCCCTCCATTAAAATCCCACTTGCGTCCTCATTAATATTCTCCCTACTAGAAAAAACTCTAACTCCATTTTTTTTTAAAGTATGTTTATATATAGCACTATCATATCTATTACGAGAAAATCTATCTAGTTGATAAACTAGAACTCCTTGAAAAGTCTTTTTACTACTATCCTCAATCATTTTTAAAAACTGAGGTCTACTATCATTCGTTCCTGTAGTAGCTCTGTCTATATATTCGTGAATAATATTAAAACCCTGCTCTTTAGCATACTTTCTACAATATTCTAATTGTCCCTCAATAGATTGTTCATTTTGATTATGAGAACTATATCTAGCATATACTACTACATTCATTTTTGTTCCTCACTTATCTTTTCCTTCAATTTATTTAATTCATTTTGTATATGGATAATAGATATGCTTGATAAATCTTCTACAGATAAATAATGCCTAACATTTAATTCATCTAAAATTTCAATTTTATTTTCAAAAAGCATATTTAAACTTTCTAATTCTTCTTGTGTTGGATTAGCTTTTTTTAGCTCTTTTAATAAATCTGGTTCAAGTGTTTTATATTGTTTCCATAAAAATGCAGCAATATTATAAAAAATTTGTGTTTTATTTTCATTACTAATTAAATAATTAATTGCTTTAAGACTTTGTTTAAAATAATCATCACTATGACATTTTGAACCCAAGTTTTTCTCTATCATTTTTTTATTATCATGTAAGTAAAAAATTGCGTCATCAGTTAAACCAGTAAAATCATAAATTATCTTATATTTTTCATCAGTACTTTTTAATTCTGTTTTTCCTAATAAATAATCAGTAGAAACTTTAAATTTACTAGCAATTTTTCTTAATATTTCCTCTTGTGGATATTTTTTACCATTTCTATAGTCCGATATTACACCTGTTGATATACCCAATTCTTCTGCTAACTGACATTGCTTGACATTTTTATTCTCAAATAAATCATTTAATCTACTTGTAAATTCTTTTATTGTTTCCTTGTCTTGTTCATTATATTTAGTATTGTTCAAATTTTCTTCTATTACATTTCTATCAATACTATGTGGTATCCTAGTTTTTCTTTTTCCTTGCATTATTTTATCTCTCCTTTCAATATGAAACTTTTTCCAAGTTTTTTAAAAAAGTTATTTTTAAATGAAATTTTTACTATTGTTGCTACTATTATGATATCTTGGTCGTGAAAGAAAGAAAAAAACTTTCATTTCAAAAATTATAACAAGTATTATTATTGTTGTCAACATTTAAAAGAAAGGAGCTTTATTTAATGAAAAGAGCTAATGAAGATATAAGAAAAGCTATAGAAGAAGCAAATTTAAAATACTGGCAAATAGCTAAAGACTATGGTTTATCTGATGGAAATTTTACTAGACTACTTCGTTTTGAATTAAGTCCAGAAAAAAAAGAAAAAATCTTTAAAATAATTGAAAATCTAAAATCACAGAAATAAAAAATGAAAGGAGTTGTTTGTAATATGTTAAGTGAAAATCAAGTTAATATTATAGCAAAAGATATTATGTTTGATATTCAAAAGTATATAGAAGAACATCAACTCCAATATGAATTATTTTTAAAAGAAGAAAAAGAAAGTGAGGTAACCAAAAATGAACCAAAGAAATAAATATAATAACAAAAAGACAGTAATAGATGGTATTACCTTTGATAGCAAACTAGAAGCTAAGAGATATAAAATACTTAAAAAGTTAGAAAAAGAAGGAGTAATAAGGGAGCTAAAATTACAACCCAGTTATGAATTAATACCTAGCTTTAAAAAAAATGGAACAACATATAGAAAAACAAGCTATAGAGCTGATTTCATGTACTTTGATAATAATTTAAACAAATATATAGTCGAGGATGTTAAAGGCTTTAAAACTGATGTTTATTTACTTAAAAAAAAGCTCTTTGAATATAAGTACCAAAACTTAGAAATAAAGGAGGTAAAAAATGGAAAAAGATAATGAAATTATAGAAATACCTCATAGTTATTTAAAAGAAAATACATATATGTATTCAGTAAAAAATCATACATATATTGTTTCTATTAAAGATAAAACTGTTACTATTTCCTTATCCAAAAATAAAAATAACTTATTTTTATCATTTGATGAAGTGAAAAAACTCTATAACTATATTTTAGACTTAGAAGCCATGCTAAAGATTACAGAGAAAAATAAAATTTTGAATAAATTATATCCACATATAGAGGAAGGAGAGGATGTATAAAATGATTAAAGCACCTGAAACACCTGAAATATCGAGAATAGAAAAAATACATAAGAGCAAAGAACACATAACTATCAAAATTAAAGACAATATTTTTCTTATATCAACACAATCAGTCGTTATTTGTTCTTCTGGTGATAGAATTAATATTCCTATTAATGATTATAAGGATATATATAAATTTGTAGAGGAGGTAATAAATGAAGACAATACATAGCTTTAAACAAGCTGATATTATAACAATTAGAAATAAAGAAACTATCTTTTTAGTAAAAGAAGGAGAACCTAAACTAACATCGAAACATAGTTATTATAAAGTTTTTTTAACTATAGATGATGTTATAGAATTATACAAATATATAAAGGAGAATAATTATGTTAAAATTCATAGAAATAAATAAAGATAAGACTCCTAAAACAAGTTTTGATAAAACATATCAAGATTTTGATAATTTAGAAAGTGCTGGAGTTTTATTAAACGAAAAAGTGGTAGTAGTCGATTTTGATGGTGATAATGAAAAAGAAAATACTATAATAGATTATATTTTACAACATTATCCCACGCTCACAATTAAAACTACTAGAGGTATCCATTTTTATTACAGTAAGCCAAGTGATATAGTTATAAAAAATGGAGCTGATAAAATAACCGTTGGTGGTTTTCAAGTAGATTATAAAACTGGTGCAAGGTCTTACGCTATTGTAAAGTTAAATGGAAAAAAAAGAGAGAGCAACAAAAAAATAAGTTTAGAAGATTTGCCTGAATTACCATTTATACTATATCCAGTATATGCTACTAATAATAAACTTAGTGGTATGAATGATGGTGATAGTAGAAATGATAGACTATTTCATCATTTATTAAACATTTTAAATACTTACAATAGAATTGATATTATAGATATTGGTAATTATATCAATGATAATATTTTTAATGAAAGTTTAAAAGAAAAAGAACTTAATACACTATTAAATAGTGTTGTTAAGTATGCCCATAGCTATAATGGGGATAAAAAAGACTTAATTTCCTTTGCTAAATTTTTAGCACGAGAGTTAGACATAAAATTATATAATAATATGTTATATTTCAATGAAAAAAATAAATATATTAGTGATAAAAATAAATTACTAAGAAAAATTACTACATATCTTGAATTAAAATCCACTCAAGATAAAGAAGTTATTGAACAACTTTATAAGTATGCCGATTATATAGAAAATAAACACCATGCTTTTAAAATTAAAGTTCGTAATGGAGTTATAGATAAAGATAAAGTAACATCATCTGAATATGGATTTACACCTTTTTATTTGGATGTATTATATAATCCATCTGCCTATGATGAAACTACAGATAATTTCTTAAATTTTATCTGTAATAGTGATAAAGATATGAGATTAGTTATTGAAGAAATTTTAGGTCATTGTTTAATGATTGATAAATTTCCTCATAAGATGTTTTTTATGATAGGAAAAGGAAGTAATGGTAAATCAACTTTTTTAGAAATGATTACTAAATGGGTAGGTAATTTATCTAGTCATATAGATATTGCTAATTTTGATGATGGGACAAGTATTATTAGTCTTATAGATAAAATTGTGAATATTAGTGATGATATAGACCCTATCTATTTAGAAAAATCTAAAAATCTAAAAACTATGGCAAGTGGCAATACTATAAGTGCAAGAGCCATATACTCACATCCCATAACTTTAAAAAATACAGCAACATTGATATTCACAGCAAATGAGCCTCCTATTTTTAAGGATAAGAGCTATGGACTTACTAGAAGACTTATGATTATTCCATTCAATAATAAAGTTGAAAAAGCAAACTATAATCTTGATGAACAACTAAGTACAGATAATGCTAAAAGTTATTTACTAAATCTAGCACTTCAAGGAATTAATCGTATATATGATAATGGAATGAAAATGACAGAAAGTGAAATAATTAAAATAGCTACAGAAAAATATCAACATGAAAATGATACAGTCTTATCCTTTATAGATTATATAACGGACAAGTTTGATATTGTAGGACAAGAAGTTGGAGAGCTTTATACAATGTATAATTCATATACTAATTCTACAAACCAAAAGCCTCTTAGTTTAAATAAGTTTGGGCGTAGGTTAAGTGATGAAGGTTATGTAAGTACAGTAGTTAAAAGGGATGGAAAAAGTATAAGAGTTTATACTCAAAAATAATTAAGTTACACATTTACAGAAAAACTACAACAAATGAAAAATATGTAACCTAATTTTTCATTATATTACAAAAAAAAAAATACAAAAGTTACAAAGTTACATTATTTTCTATTATAAAATAAAAATATAGATAATAGATAAAAATATAGATAATAGATAAAAATAAATAAAATAATAAGCTTTTATCTGTAACCTGTAACCTTGACATAAAAGAAAGGAGTATTTTCATGGAAAAAGATTTAATAAAAGACTTTTTATTAAATAAGTGTCCTAATCTATTAAACAACTATACTTTTAATGAGATTTATAAAAAATATACTTATTATGCAAAAACTAATAATAAAAATTATGTATCTAAAAATAAGTTTAGTCGTATTTTAAAAGGTTATGGATTTAGAACTAAGGTTATCAGAAATCAATATACTGGAAGGTGTGAAAGAATAATTACTATATCTGACAGAATATTATTGGCATGGAATTTAACAAAAAAATAAAAGAAAAACGGGTAATGCGTAACAAGTAACAAAGAAAAAAGACTATTTAAAGTCATTATCCTTTGTTAATCCTTATCACAATTTAATTTTAAATCTTTAGATTTCCCCCAACAGTTCTCTTCTTTAAACTCATCTATAAAAGCTGTACCAGCATGACCAAAATCATAATTATATTTATCATTTCCCACATCCATATAAATAGCGTAAACATCCGAAGTTTCCTCTCTATCTAACATAGTACTACCAGCTCCATTCTTAGGATTATATGTATATTCACACCTCATTAAATATCTGCCTTTTCCATCAGTTTCATTTTCTTCATTTTCACAATTAACAGAAGTAATTTTACCAATGTTATAATAACTATAAAGAACAAGACTACTACCTTCTTCTTCAATTAAATACTCAATTTCCCCTTTAGCATTTGTTGCATTTTCTTCTTCTTTATTTTTTTCTAATTCTTCCTCACTAAGACAACCTGTCACACTAAATAAAATAACTCCTATTGTTATTAACATTAAAAACTTTTTCATACTTCTTAACTCCTATTCTTAATTCAATAAAATCGTATATAAAGACACAATCTTATCTAATATAATTAGTATACACTAAATTTCATTTTAATGCAATACATTATGCAATGCTTACTTTTCGCACCTTTTGCAATACGATTAGTATATATA
>CANOTJ010000023.1 GCA_947570175.1 uncultured Mycoplasmatota bacterium
CATAAAAAAGACAAATAAGTAATTTCTTTTACCTATTTGTCAACAGTCTGAAAACTGAAATAATTCAGTTTTCTATTTTCTTCTGTGGGCAGTAAAAATACCTATAACAGTAACTCCTAAAATTGCAACAATTGCAACAAGTAGAATATAAATACCTTTCGATGTTGATTTCTTATTCTTTTCACTCTCTACTTCTTTCATATTTAATTTAGAATCTTCATTTATTTCTTTCTTTTCTTTATCAGAATCAATTAATTTATCTGATGAATCTTCATTATTTTTAGTAGTAATTGTGTTTTGTGATGTAGGATTACCATTATTGATATTCGTATTTGTTTCAGATTTCTGCTTTCTATTATTGTTGGTTACTCTATTTCCAGATTTATTGTTTCCTTCATTATTTTCCTTGCTACTATTATTACCTGCATTACTATTATCATGAAGATCTTCTTTTAAACCTTTAATAATTGCTGTTACTCTTCCCATATTTCCTACTTCATCAAAGAAATAAATATCATAAGAACCATTTTTATTAAATTCATAAATTCCATTTCCATTTTTAAATGTAATATTTTTACTAGGATTTATTACTTTAACAATTATTTTATTTCCAATTTTTTCATATTTTAATTGGGCTGTTGGAGCTACTTTATCAATCCAATTTACTTTAGCTGTTATACTATTTTTATTTCCAGCTCTATCTTTGAATTCAAATGTAAACTCGCCATTTTTATCAAAAGTATATGAATGATTTCCTCCATTATTAGTAACAATTACATCCTCATCAAATTCTGCTGTTACTGTAACGTTTTTGTTTGTTTTATTTTGAATGTTATACGATAAAGTTGCATTTGGAATATCATAATCAATCCATGTAACTTTAGCGATAGCACTACCTTTGTTACCTGCTTTATCCATAAATTCAAATGTAAATTCACCATTTGATAAAAATTCATATGTAAATGTATTAATATTAGTAATAAAATTACCATTACTATCTTTAACATTACCATCATCATCTACTGTATAACCATCAATGATATTACCGTTCTTATCAATAATGTTTCTGTCTTCATCCACTTTATATTCACCATTATTAGTAACTATAACATCTTCACTTGGTTTTAGAGTTGCTACTACTGTTTGATTGGTAAAGGATGTAGTACTATATTCAATAGTGGCAGTTGGTTTTTCTCTATCAATCCAATCTACTTTAGCAGTACTTGTACCTTTAGTACCTTTTTCGTCTTCAAATTCAAATGTAAATTTACCATTTTCAGTAAAAGTATAAGTATCACTACCATTATTATTTGTTATAGTGATATTTGTACTTGGATTTACTAATCTTGCTATAACATTTTTAGTAGTTGGTTCTGTTTCACTATATCCAATTCCTGCTGTAGGACGAGGACTTTTTGTTAAATCTTGATAAATATTAAAAGCACGTGCTGTAAACCAATTTCCATTTGTTCTATCTGCAACTACCTTTATATATTGAACTTCTTTAGAATCTGATATCTCAAAATTCTTAGTATAGAGAATCGCTTGTTCATTAGTATTGGCTTGTTGTGGATATGTAAGATTTTTCATTTCTGATAATTTTTCCCAATTTTCACCATCATAGCTTCCCCAAATTGTACCATCATAAATTCTTCCATTTCCACCACCAGCTGGGACAAATTCTACTGCTGATACATATCTTGGTTTATCTAATTTGATTGTTATAAATCTTTCTGTATCTGTTCCGTTCCATGCACTATGCCATCTTGTATTATAATTTCCATCTATAGCATAGATTGCTGATCCTTGATTACTTGTTGCTTCTGTTGATACATCATGTATACTTAAATGCGATACTGGTACATATTTTCTTGTATTTGGTTGATTATCCTCTGTAAATGTATAAGTTACACTATCACTTGCAAGTTGGGTTCCAATTGCTTTTCTTCGAACATATAATGTTTTATCTCCGGTATTGTCTGGTGATGCATCTTTATATGATGTCCATGGATCATTCTCATTATTTCGCCATTCATAAGTTAAATCAATACCTACAACTCGATTTTCTAAATCGTTTGCAAATAAATTATTACTCATTGTTCCTTTAGTAATATCGATTCTAAATGTATAACTTAATCCCATAAAATTAATTATAATATCATTTTCAACTGTAATTTTATTTATCTCTTCTGAAGTTAATGTAATTTCATCGTCTATTTTAAAATCTGTAAATGTCTTTCCACCGTCTAAACTATATCCCCATGCAAGTTGATACATTGAATTTTTTACAATTTTTCCAGCATTTTCTCCATCAAATGAGAATATCATTGGATCAGGTTGTGTTTTATTTAAAAGCTGTCTAGCATGTGTTCTAACACCATCAACTTGAAGAGTTTTATCAGCAGTTACTGTTGTTGCTTTTTCTAAAGTTTCTTTTTCTAGCCTATCAATGTATAGCCTCTCACTACCTTCTAAATAAGGTCTTATAACTTTTATTAAATCAAACATTGGTACTGGATGATATTTATATGCATCAATTATTTTAAGAGATAAATTATACCAATCATGAGAGGTTATTGTTCCACCTTCATTTTTATTACTCATTTGTTTATAAAGATTAATTATATTATCATAACTATCCAAATTTAATTTATTTACTTCTAAGGCTTTAAAATAACTATCTAATTTTTGATTATTATTAGCATAAGAATTAGCAGTTAAATTATAATACAATGATTTTTTATATTCTTCATAATGGTTTAAATTATCCTGTCCTAAATATAAATAGCCAGTACTTGATGCTACTTTAGAACCACTAATGTGCTTGTCAGTAAAAGATTTATTATTCCAATTAAATATATATCGATAAGGATTTCCTCCACCCCATGTACTTCCTGCTCCACTCCAATTACCATATCTTGGGGTCCAATAACCATTTCCATTTTCATCTTCATAATATTGAATATATAGTTCATGACCTACTTGATAAGCTCCAGTGGCAGGAATACCATTAACACGGTACATACTTTGACCAACACGTGAAGCATTCCAACAAATTCCTCCATTAGCAAAAACCATCCAATATCTTGGAACTTTGACACCATTTGTAAGTCCATATGGAACTCCATATTTCGTTAAATAAAATCTCTGGTCATATGTTTCTTTATTGACTTCATTATAAAATCTATCTTGTGTATATGTTGGAGAAACATATCCTATCATATAAAAGCTTATACTTTGTTTCTCATTAGTAAAACCATTAAGCCATATAAGGTCTCCATTATTTGTACCATCTTGCATAACCATACGCATTAACTCTACATGATAATCTTTAAACCAATCATTTTTTACAAATTCTCCTTGTAAAGCATTGGTTTTAACCTTTCTTAATTGATTATTATCAAAAAATTGTTTCATGATATTAAAACGTTCTACATAATCATATGTTGGGGATTGAAAGGAAAATGCTAAAGGAGATATGATTCTATCAGTTGAATATGCTGCAGCAAGAGCAATCATCATTTTTTGATAAACATAGCCATTTGCAGTATTTAAATCCTGTTTATTTTTTATATATAAATCATTTAACACATTCATAAAAGTAATTGAATTAGAAATCTCGCCAACTTCAATAATCTGTTCTAGAATCTCATTTTTGCTTAAAATCCATTCCAATGTCTGAACCATACCATTAGTATGTTCTGCAAGTTCTTGAATGTTCCAATAACCTATTTTTCTCACAAATTCTCTTTCAAGTACTTGCCTATAGTTATTTTTATAGTTATATGAGACATCATTTTTGTTAAGAATTTCATCATAATATTGATTTGTTTTGATTCTTTCATACGCAAGAGAATCTTTATCAAAATTCGATTTTACTAATCTTGCATTTGCAATTGTACCATGATCAGCAGCATTACTTCCAACTGGATCGATATATATTCTCAAATATTTATATCCAGCAATATTTACATCTACATCTACCGCATTTGTATTTCCATTCATATTGTCCGTTTTTAATAAAGATATCCAATCTTTTCCATTATTTGATACTAAAATTTGAATCCAAATTAAACCATTATTTCCTCTTGCCGCATCTACACCAATTTTAGCAATAAAACGAGAAAATTCTGTTGAAAATTTTGAAATATCATAAGTTGCTTGACCTTTTCCATGAATACTGACACCTTTAGTAAAATAACGTCTTTCATTATCTATCAGAAGACTTAATGTTCCACCATCTTGATTTTTATCTTTTCGAATCTCATGACCTGCCCATCCATTATAAGACCAATTATTATCAGTTATAAAATCTAAGTCGGATAGATAGATTATATCATCTCTATTAGATGTTATAGAATTTTTGGATTTTTTTAATAATTCCATACTCTTTTTATTAGAATTAGTACCTAATCCTATCATAAATATTGAAAGAAATAAAATTAGGCCTATGAATAAAAATTTATATTTTTGATTATATTTAAATTTATTTATTCTCATAAAATATACTCCCCTTTTTTTGATGGTTATTATACTTATTTTACAATATGATATTATCTCTTTTTTTTAAATTTTTCAAGTAAAAATGTAAATTAATAATACATATTTACATTTTTATTGTCATTTGTTGTTCTACATACTTAAAAAAGATTTATTCTCTAAATCTCATCTATATATTATATTATGCTAATCAAAATAATAATGTGATTCTCTATTATAACATAGCTGTTTATATTAATTTCAAACTAGATCTAAATATGTTATTTTGTATTAGATGATAAATTAAAATAAGTAAATATAAATAGCATTTCAATTTAGTTATAAAAAAACTGAAATAATTCAGTTATTTTTTGTCAACTTTAAAAATTACTTGATACATGTTTTCGAAATCAAATTCTTCTACATCAATATGAAATCCGTATTTTTCTATATTAGAAGCACAATCCCTAATTGTATTTATAACCATTCTTAAATCTCCATTTCCTTGTTGTTGAATATTTTGATTAGATACTGAAGATGAATTAATAAAGCTATTTTCAATAGAATTCATTGATGCTGGTGAAACTTGATTTGTAATATTATTATTATTTACAGAGTTTGATATATCACTAATATTAGTAAATTGTTGATCATCATTTAAACTATACGGATTTAATTTATTTTCAAATGGATCTTCTGTCATTCCTGAAGTATTATTTGAATTACTAATTGAATTCATGTTATTAATTGAATTAATCTCAGCTGATTGGGAAGAATTATTTTGAAAATTAGTATTTATAGTACTTTCTTGTGATGGAGTAAAATTTTGAAAACTTGTAAAATCATTATTATTAGATGTTTGAGAATAATTATTCTGTTCATTTATAGAATTTTCTATATTCACATTATTATTAAACTGTAAATCAAATGGATTGGAAGTTGCTGATTTTTCATTAAAATTCATATTCACTTGTTGATTTTCTATATCATCTACTGTATCCTGATTATTCATATTAAACATATTGAAAAATTTACCACCAGATGATGATTCTGTTGAGGAATTCTCTTCAATTGGCATTTGCATAGATTGTGAACTATTCAATGATTGAGGTTGAGAATTATTATTTTCATTTAAGGAAGATCCTTGAAATCCAGGAATCTCTGCAGTTGATGGTTGTTCTATTGAAGTAAAATTATTGAAATCATTATTCATTTGTTGATTTGGCATAGAAGATGGTATTGACTGATTATCAACAATTGGATTCATTTCAATTGGATTATTCATTTGAGTTGGTTGTGCATTGGTATTTGTTAAATCATTATTTATATTTGTATTTTCTGTCTCTATAATTGGAGATGTAGGTATATTAAATTCATTATTATTCATATTACTTTGTTCCTTTTCTATATTAATTACTGGAAGCTCCATGGTTTTTTCTAATTTTTCTTCCATTATGTTATTTGATTTTTCTTCTTCTATATCAAAATCTAATATTTCTATTTCTGGTTCTTTTTGTTTATTTTCTGAAGTAAATGAAATATTTGTTTCAGGGATTGAATGTATTTGTGGATTATTATTTAAACTTATCTCAGAAGTTTCTTGATCATTATTCTCTTCTTCTAACATTTTTTGAATAGCCTCATCTGTTCTTCTTACTGTCATTCGTTCATGAATTATTCGATTTAGCATTCCAACCTGTTGATTCTTTTTTAATTTTAATAAAGATCTTGCATGTCGCTCAGATATTTTTTCATTTAATAAAGCTTCTTGTACTTCCTCTTCTAAATTTAATAAACGTAATTTATTGGCAATCGTTGATTGTGTTTTTCCTAATTTTTCTGCTAGATCAGTTTGACTGATATATCCCATATCTAATATTTTTTTATAAGAAATAGCTTCTTCAATTGGCGTTAAATTTTGCCTTTGGACATTCTCAATTAAAGCAACCTCTGCACTATTTTTATCATCTAAATCTGTAATAATTGCGGGAATTGTTGTTTTTCCTGCTAAAACACTAGCTTTATATCTTCGCTCTCCTGCTATAATTTCATATTTATCACTTATTTTACGCACTACGATTGGTTGAATTACCCCATGCTCTTTAATTGACTCGGCTAATTCATTGATGTTTTCTTCTTTAAATTTAATTCTAGGTTGAAAGCGATTTGGCAAAATATCTTCTATATTAAGAGTTAATACCTCTTTTTCTATATTCATATAATCCACCTCTTTATTCTTCATCTTCTATGATACTATAGTTTGGGAAATAATTCAATTACTTTTTAAAAAAACTAAAAAAAAAGATTCATAATCTATTTTTTTTAATATCACTGTACTTTCTTGGGTATTTCCCGGGACATGAGTTTAATTTTTCTATTTTAATCAATGTTCTTTTACTATTTTCAATTGGTAATGTAAATTCTATTTTATCGTGAATTTTAGAATTCAAAATTTTTAATGCAGTTTTACTTTCTTTTACTTCTTCTTCTACATTTGCTTTCATAGCAATAAAATAGCCTTGATTTTTTATCATTGGGATAGCCAATTCTAATAAAATATTCAAATGTGCTACTGCTCTAGATGTTACTATATCAAATTTTTCTATATGTTCTTTTGCATATTCTTCAGCTCTACTATGAACTGCTTGTATATCTTTTAAATTTAACTCATGAATTACTTCTTGTAAAAAAGTAATACGTTTTTTTAAGGAATCTACTAATGTTATTTTCAAATTGGGAAATAATATTTTTAATATCATTCCTGGAAAACCAGCACCACTGCCAATATCACATAAAGAATAAGTTTCATTTAGATCTATTATTTTTACTATAGTAGCACTATCATAATAATGTTTTAAGTATACTTCATTTTTATTTACAATAGAAGTTAAATTTATTCTTTGATTCCAATTAATTAATAATTCAAAATATTGATTTAATTGTTCTCTTTGAATTTTTGTTAATCTTATATTTAATTTTTCTAATTCAATTAGAAATTCTTGTTCGGTCATTATAATACTCCTTTTTTAAATAAATCATTAAAATAGATATATCTGCTGGATTCACTCCACTAATTCTCTTTGCTTGTCCTAAAGAAT
The DNA here is from genome assembly GCA_947570175.1 of uncultured Mycoplasmatota bacterium. GTDB lineage: Bacteria > Bacillota_I > Bacilli_A > RF39 > UBA660 > UMGS1271. The sequence goes on from CANOTJ010000023.1 coordinate 7,578, forward strand.
TTGGACGAACTTCTTTTAATTTTTGACGTGCTTCACTTGCTATGTTTTTAATATAGTCATAATTAATATCATCGGGGATTAATTTGTTTTCTAATTGATTCATTTTTTCGGCCTCACGATTGGCTTTATTGATATATCCTTCATACTTTATTTGAATTTCTACTTGTTCTTGTTCTTCTTTTGTATATGTGTCCAGTTCTATAAATTTTGATAGTTGATGCAAAGTTAACTCTGGCCTTTTTAATAATTGATACAAACTAATTCCATCTTTAATAGAAGTACTATTATTCTTTTCTAAATACTCATTTATTTCTTTCTTAGGAGTGATTTTTGTTATCTTTAATAAATTGATTAGCTTTTCAATATTTCTTTCTTTTTTCTGAAGTTTAGAATATTGATCTTCGTTGATTAATCCTACTTGGTATCCATATTTTCGAAGACGTAAATCTGCATTATCATGTCTTAATAAAAGTCTATATTCTGCTCTAGATGTTAATAATCTATATGGATCTCTAATTCCTTTTGTGATTAAATCATCTATTAATACACCAATGTATGCTTCATTTCTTTTTAAAATTAATGGTTCCTTTCCTCTTAATTTTAACGATACATTGATTCCTGCCATTAAACCTTGACAAGCTGCTTCTTCATATCCACTAGTTCCATTAATTTGTCCTGCTGTATATAAATTTTCTATTAGCTTTGTTTCTAAAGTTTGCTTTAATTGATTTGGATAAATAGCGTCATATTCAATCGCATATGCATATTTTAATATTTCTGCTTTTTCTAATCCTGATAAGCTATGAACCATTTGTTCTTGAATATCATGTGGCATACTAGTAGAAAATCCTTGTAAATATATATCATCATAATACATACTTTCTGGTTCTAAAAATAATTGATGTCTCTCTTTTTCTTTAAATTTTACAATTTTATCTTCAATAGATGGACAATATCTTGGTCCAACTCCTTCTATATCATCTAATCCCCCATACATACTAGACTTTGATAAATTATCTTTTATAATTTGATGTGTTTGGTGATTTGTATAAATTAAATGACAAGGAACTTGATTCTCTATTTTATATATTGGTGGAAAATCAAAGTTAAAAGTTAAAAATTCTAAATCACCATTTTCTTCTTTTATTTTAGTAAAATCAATTGTATCCTTTTTAATTCTGGGTGGTGTTCCTGTCTTTAATCTTTTCATTTTGAACCCTAATTTTTTTAAATTATCACTTAAATAATTACTAGGTCTTTCACCATGTGGACCTTCTCTTCTTCTACTATCTCCTACTAAAATATCTGATTTTAAATAGGTTCCTGTTGTTAAAATAACAGATTTAGAATAAATTCTCTTTTTATCTTCTAAAATAACTCCTTGAACCTTATTATTTTCTATAATTAAATCTTCTACTAAAGATTCTTTAATTTCTAAATTTTCTGTTTCATTCAAAGTTTTCCACATATTTTGTGGATATGTAATTTTATCAGCTTGAGCACGTAAAGATTGAATAGCTGGACCTTTTTTTTGATTTAGCATTTTTATTTGTAATAAGGATTTATCAGCATTTTTTCCCATTTCTCCACCTAGAGCATCAATTTCACGAACAACAATTCCCTTTGCACTTCCTCCTATTGATGGATTGCAGGGCATATCTGCTATATTCTTAATATTTCCTGTTATTAATAAAGTTTTATGTCCTAATCGTGCTGTAGCGAGACTAGCTTCACAACCAGCGTGTCCTCCACCTACTACAATAATTTCATATTTCATCGATAACACGTCCTTTTAAATCCTTTATATTATACTATTTATTCATATATAAAACAATATTCATTTCATTTTTTGATTGATATTCTCATATATTAAAATAGAAGGAGTGATGAACCATAAATAAAGAGATTAACGTTGTATTTTTAAAAGATATTCAATATGTTATCCCTGATGAAAGACCTAATTATTTAATAAAACAAGAGGAAGATTTTTATACAATTTCTAACCTTCCTATTTTTTTAAAGAATAAAATAGAAGATATATTTACTTATATGGCTTATGATTTTGATCAATTAAGTTTAAATAATCAAATGCTTTACCAAGAAAAAAAACAAAGATTTATAGAAATAGAAAAAGGAAAATATAAATTAGATACAAAAATATACCAATTAAAAAAAAGAAAAAATTATTTTCCTAAACAAAATTGAGAGAATAACTGGTTAATTAATTCTTCTTGATAAAACTCTCCAATAATATTTCCCAATATTTCCCATACTTCTCTTAAATCAATTTCTAAAATACTAATCGGGATATTTTGATTAATATTTGATTGAATTTCAGATATTTTTTCACTTGCCTGTTTTAATAGTGCGATACTTCTTGCGTTTGTTAAATATGTCATATCTTGTTGTTCTATTTGATCAAATTGAAATAATTGATTAATTTTTTCTTTTAAGTCGGAAATTCCAACATTATTAATAATACTCATTCGTATTATATTTTCATCTTGAATCTTTATTTTTGAATCTAAATCTGTTTTATTAATAATAATAATGTGATTTTTGTTCTTAATTTTTTCTAAAATAATTTTTTCATCTTCATTTAAATCAGTATGATTATCAAGTATAAATAATATTAAATCTGCCTTTTCTATTAATTGAAGACTCTTTTCTACTCCTATTTTTTCCACTGTATCAGTTGTGTCTCTAATTCCTGCGGTATCAATAATATTTAATATAAAACCATTTAAATTTATTTTTCCTTCTACTATATCACGAGTTGTTCCTTCTATATCCGTAACAATTGCCTTTTCTTCTTCTAATAATTTATTTAATAAGCTACTCTTTCCAACATTTGGTTTTCCAATAATAGCAACATCTATACCTTCTTTGATAATTTTACTATTTTTACTATCTTTTATTATCTTATTAATTTCTAAAGATATTTCTTGCATTTTTATTTTTAAATCTGATATTGTTAACTCTTCTATATCTTCATATTCTGGATAATCAATATTAACCACTATATTGGCTAAAACTTTAATAATTTTTTCTCGTAAATTTTGAATTAATTTAGAAGTTGATCCTTTTAATTGGGTCACAGATAATTTCATTGAATTCTCTGTTTTAGCTTTTATTAAATCCATGATGCTTTCTGCTTCCAATAAGTCAATTCTTCCATTTAAAAATGCTCGTTTTGTAAATTCTCCTGGTTCTGCTAGACGACATCCATTTAATATTAATAATTCTAATATCTTATTGGTTGTTGCAATTCCTCCATGACAATTGATTTCAACTATATTTTCTGTTGTAAATGTTTTTGGTTCTCTCATAATAGAAATTAATACTTCATCAATCATTTTATTATTTTCTATTATATGATTATAATTTATTGTATGAGTATCTACTTGGTTTAAATTTTTCTTTTTGACGATTTTATTAACAATATTTATGCTATCTTTTCCACTTATTCGAATGATAGAAATAGCTCCAATTCCTTGGGCCGTTGATATTGCTGCTATTGTATCTTCCATTATAATTTTCCTTTCTTAAAACCAAAAAGTAGAGGAATTTTTGTTGGTTCTTTTATTACTTCTAAAGATACATATTTATCACATAAATTAACAATCCAACTTTCTACATATTTAGGTGGAATTTTATTTAACGGAAACATATGTCTTTCAATTATATTTTTGATTCTCTTATTTATTAGTTTTGGAAAAATTCTCTTACTATTATTTAATGCTTGCTTTGCATGTATAAAGCCATGTTGTTGAAAGAAAGGTTTTTTTTCATGATTATCTTGCCAGGGTTGATCATAAAAATCATGTAATAATCCACCTATTGCTGCACTTTTATAATCATATCCTATTTTTTTTGCAATCATATATGCATACTTGGAAACAGCTAATGAATGTTCATAAACAGAAATATCTCCATGGTGTTTATATTCTTTTCTTTTCTGAAATTCGTCATTAGCTAATATTTCATAAATAATACTATAATATTCCTCTTTGTCTTCTAAACTCATCTCTCCACCTCTTTAAGCTTTTTATAAATACGTTAACTTTAAAAAATACACTTTAAAATTGTGTATTATTTTTCTTTATATTTAATTGTTATTCTTCTATCTTTTCCTTCTCCAATACTCTGTGTTTCTAAATCAGGATATTCACTAACCAAATTATGAATAAATCGTCTTTCGTAAGAATTCATTGGATCTAAGGCAGCTGTTATTTTACTACTTTGTACTTCCTTGATAATTTTCTTAACCTCATATTCAATATTTTTTAATCTTTTTACTTTATAATTTGCTACATCTACATTGATTTTTAAACTTAATCCAATTTTATTTCGAATCGATTGTTTAAGTAATAATTGAATAGAATTTAATGTTCTTCCTTCTTTTCCAATTAAAATAGCATTTTGATCAGAAATTAAAGTAACTTTATATATATCATCTTGTTCTAATATTTCTGATTCTATATGAATTTTCATATTTTTTGATAACGTATCAATATAATTTCTTATATAATCTATAATATCATTCTTTCTCACTACCGATACTATATATTTTGATCCTTTAAACAATTTTCCTTCTATAAATTCAGATTTTAAATATAAATCTTCTTGTTGACAATTTAAATCTTGTAATATTTTTTTTAATATTTCATCTTTATTTTTTCCTTCATATACTTTTAAGTCCATTTTATTTTCTCTCTTTCTTAACAATTAAATTTTGAATAATTGTAAATACATTAGATGTAATCCAGTAAATGGCAATACCAGATGAAATTGAGAAGGAAACAATTGTCATAAATACAACCATAAAATTGGACATAATTTTCATAGATTTTTCTTGTTCTTTACTCATACTAGCGCCACTATTTAATTTAAATGAGAAATAAGTTGCGAAAAAAATTAAAATTATAAAAATCAAATAATAATACTTTCCTTGAGAAAATACTGCAATTGCAGGACTTGTTCCTAATTGAAATCCTAAAAAGTTTTCTTCAAATAAAGCTGGAATTCTACTAATTGCTTCATAAAAAGCAAAAAATAATGGTAATTGAATTAATGAAAATAAACATCCAGCCATTGGATTAATATTATATTTTTTATAAATAATTAACATCTCTTGTGATTTTTTCATCATAGATTCTTGGTCATTTTTATTTTTATATTTTTTTTCTAATTTTTCTAGTTCAGGTTGCGCTTTTTTTAACATCTCTGATTGTAAAGCTGCTTTTTTTGTAAATGGATATACAACGAGTCTTATTAAAATAGTAGCTAATATTAATCCTAAACCATAATTTTTAACTAAATTTCCTATCTTTATTATAAACCAAGCTAAAGGCTTTACGAATACAGTTGTCCATATTCCTTCATATTTTCCACCAGTTACTTTCAAATTTTCACATTTTGGTAAATCGTCAATATTTATCTTATTTGATTTTTTTGCTTTCTTGTTATATTGATCATAAATTTTTAATAAATTTTTATCTGTTGGTTGACATAGAATGTTATCTACAACATTTTGTCCATTTTTCTCATTTTTTAATATTTGTTTCTTCTCATTTTTTATATATTTTGTGCATCCTGTTAGTGACATTATTATCACCAATACAACTACAGACTTCAATATATTTTTTTTCATATTATCTCTCCTCTTTTATTAAAGACTCTTTCATTAATCCTTCTATTAAGTTCTTTTCTATTTCCTGATATGTTCTATTTAAAATAGATTTCTTTACCATTATAATACAATTAAAACCTTTTGAATAGTTTTTTTGATCAATTATATTTTTTAATTGTCTTTTAATTTTATTTCTAATGACAGCATTTCCTAATTTTTTTCCTACAGAAAATCCAAAATGATGTATTCTATCATCCGTTTTTTCTATATATAATATATAATCTTTATATTTTTTAATAGACCCAGAAGTTATGATTCGATTATAATCCTTATTAGATTTTAATATATTGATTTTCTTCATTTGTCACCTCTTATTAAAAGTAAAAAACCACTACTTCAAGTGGCTATTAATGAGATAGTTGTTTTCTACCTTTTTTTCTTCGACGATTGATAATATTTGTTTTCATTCTTTGTAAAAATCCATGTTTTTTACTTCTTTTTCGATTATTTGGTTGATATGTTCTTTTCATAAATCCACCTCCTGAACTAAATATTAAGTTGCTTTTAACATTATATATACTTTTTTATTATTTGTCAATTAAAATTGTATCCACATCTTTTAAAAGTAATTATAAAACTTTAAACATTCTTTTCCACATATATATTCTATTCTTATAGTTTAAAAATAGAACTTATTAACATATTTGTGTATATAATTTTCACATATGTGTTTTATTTTTATTTTTTTACACATGTTTTGTGTAAAAATCTTTTTTTGCTTGTATTATAAATGAAATTTATTGTGGATTATTTTGTTAATTCTTTTTTTCCACATTTTTTGACAAAAAAACCTTTTTTTTTATAAAGAAGTAGGTTAAAATAGAAGTAGTATTAATTACTTTGGGGCGGAGGTGATTTATGGATACTAATCATTTATGGGATTCTTTTTTAAAAACAATAAAAGAAGAACTTTCTCCCATCGCTTATGAGACTTGGTTTTCTGAAACAAAGCTTTTTAAAATTGAAAATAACATTGCAAAAGTTATTGTTCCAATGCATATACATAAAAAAAATTTAAAAGAGAATTATAATGATCTTATTGAAGAGATATTTACAGATATTAGTGGAACAAATTTCAAATTTGAATATTTTTTAGAAGAAGAAATTGAGAATAATATTGAGATCGATACAGATAATATAGGAGTTCCTTCTAATAGTATTCAAGAGACAAATTTAAATCCACAATATAATTTTGATAATTTTATAGTAGGAAGAAGTAATAAATTTGCCCATGCCACAGCACTAGCGGTCGCAGAAAATCCAGGTTATATGTACAATCCTTTATTTATATATGGAAATAGTGGTCTTGGTAAAACTCATTTAATGCACGCAATAGGAAATTATATTGTAAAAAATAGTAATAAAAATGTATTATATGTCACAAGTGAAAAATTTGTATCTGATTTTATTGGAATTAATAAAAAAAATAAAGAGGGAAATAATTTTGATAGTGTAGAAATCTTTAAAAATAAGTATCGAAATATTGATGTATTAATTATAGATGATATTCAATATTTAGGAAATGCTAATCAAACACAACAAGAATTTTTCAATACTTTTAATGATTTATATGGAAATAACAAGCAAATTATTATTTCATCAGATAGATCTCCAGATGATTTAAAACTACTTGAAGATCGTTTAAGAACTAGATTTAATTGGGGACTTACAATTAATATATTACAACCAGATTTTGAGCTAAGAATGAATATTATAGATAAAAAATTAGAAGGACATATGCTTGCTAATCCATTTCCACAAGAAGTAAAAGAATATATTGCTAGTAATTGTACTAGTGATATTAGAAAATTAGAAGGTGCTATCACTAGAGTAGTAGCATATGCTGCCATGATGAGTGGTAGTGATATTACGTTAGATCTTGCAGTAGAAGCACTTAAAGACTATTTTGCCAAGAGTGTAATTGCAAAAAATAAAGTAGATCAAGTACAACAATTAATTGCTAGTAATTATAATATTACAGTGGAAGAATTAAAAAGTAAAAGAAGAGTAGCTAAAATTGCTGTACCTAGACAAATTGCAATGTATATTTGTAGAGTATATTTAGAAGAATCTCTTCCTAAAATAGGTATTGAATTTGGAGGAAAAGATCATACTACTGTTATGCACTCTGTGGATAAAATTAAAAAACAGTTGAAAACAAATAAAGATTTAGAAATGGAAATTAATAAAATTATTAATCAAATTAAATAATAAGTGGAAAATCATAATTAATTCACAATTTTCACACATAAGTAAATTAAAATTAACTATTATAATTCAACAAAAATATGAATTTTCCACTGTTTCCACTCTAATAATAAAAATAATAATTAAATTTAAAATAAGTTAGGAGAATGATTAATGAAATTTGAGATAAAACAAAATATTATTATGGAACATTTAAATTATGTAATAAAAGGAATATCCAATAAGAATATAATTCCTATATTAAATTGTATTAAATTTGAATTAACCAATGAAGGTTTATATTTAACCAGTACAGATAACGATATCATTATTAAAACTTTTATATCAAAAGAAAGTATTGAAAATATAGAGAAATGTGGTGAAATTGTAGTATCAGGAAGATATATATATGATATTGTTAAAAAATTACCAAATTCTATTATTAATATAGAAGAGGTGGTGGATAATAAAATCTATATTACTACAACGAATTCTTCTTTTAATTTAAATTGTAATCTTGTTAGTGAATTTCCTAATTTAGATTTAGAAGAAACAAAACACCCTATATATATTAATAAAAAGGTATTTAAGAATATTATTAGACAAACTAGTTTTGCTACCTCATTGCAAGAATCAAGACCAATTTTAACAGGAATCAATTTTGTAATTAAAGAAAATATTCTTGAATGTATTGCAACTGATTCTTATCGTTTGGCTAAAAAGATAATATTATTAAAAGATAATATTAAAGAAGATATTAATATAGTAATACCGACAAAAAATTTAATTGAATTAACGAAACTTTTAAATGACGAAGATGATAACATTGAAATGCATATTTTTAATAATAAAATTATTTTTAAATTTAATTCTATTATTATGATGTCCCGTCTTATTAATGGTACATATCCAGATACCTCTAAATTAATTCCAGAAGATTTCGAATTATCTATGAAAATTCATTTACAAGAATTTTTTGATGCAATTGATCGTGCATCACTTTTAACAAATGAAGCAGATAAGAATACTATTAAATTTGAAAGTAAAAATAATAATGCACTTATTTCATCTAATATTCCAGAAATAGGACATGTAGAAGAGAATATCATGATTGAGAAAAGTAATGAAAAAGAGATTCAAATTGCTTTTAGTTCTAAATATATGATAGAAGCATTAAAAACATTTGATGGCGATGAAATAGAAGTATTCTTTAATAGTGAAGTAAAACCATTCATTATAAAAAATGTTGGAAGTGATGATCTTGTTCAATTAATATTGCCAATCCGAACTTATTAAAAGTTCGTTTTTTAAAAATTTTTATTATTTTCTTATTTATTTTTCAAAAAAAAACAAATTTCGACTCATTTTATATCTATATTAGCAGGTGTTTTCGGGAAGAATATCGAAAATTAAAAATAGAGGAGATGAGAAAATGAAAAATAATTATGAGATTAATAAAGGAACAATAGCAATTATTCCAATTAATTCTAATCAATCAAAAGTAATAGAGGAGAATGATGTTATTACAATCAATAAAGAATCTTCAAAAATTATTGATGATAGTTGTAGATTTTTTGGAAGTTCTTACACTGGAAGACATGAAGGGACTAAAAGTTTATTAGGAATTAATTATAAATCACCAATCGTAATTGAGGAAAGTCAAGAAATTATCTTTTTTCCAACTGCTTCCCCTAGAATGGAAGATTGCCATTGGATTTCTTTAAAACATGTAGATAAAATTGTAAAGAATAAACATTCTACTATAATTTTATTTAAAAATGGAAAAGAATTGGATTTAAATATTTCTTATGGATCTTTAGAAAATCAATTATTTCGTGCAACTAGATTACAATGTGTTTTACATGATAGAAAATTTGCTTAAAATATAAAAAATAAGCCTAAAATGCTTATTTTTTATATCCTAAATTGAAATTTGAACCGCACCACAAGGTGGGGTTTTTTGATACAATAAAA
>CANOTJ010000024.1 GCA_947570175.1 uncultured Mycoplasmatota bacterium
TTGTATCAAAAAACCCCACCTTGTGGTGCGGTTCAAATTTCAATTTAGGAAAAAACAGAACAAAATTGTTCTGTCTTTTTTAATACTATTCTATAATTTCAGAAACGTTACCAGCACCAACTGTTCTACCACCTTCACGGATTGAGAATTTAGTACCATTTTCAATAGCAATTGGAGCAATTAATTCAACTGTCATTTCAACATTATCTCCAGGCATAACCATTTCTACACCTTCTGGAAGTTCAATAACACCTGTAACATCTGTAGTTCTGAAATAAAATTGTGGACGATAGTTACTGAAGAATGGAGTATGTCTTCCACCTTCTTCTTTGCTAAGTACATAAACTTGAGCTTTGAATTTTTTATGTGGAGTAACACTTCCTGGTTTTGCAAGTACTTGCCCTCTTTCAACATCTTCTCTAGAGATACCTCTTAAAAGAACACCCGCATTATCTCCAGCTTCTGCGTAATCTAATTGTTTACGGAACATTTCGATTCCTGTAACAACTGATTTTTGAGTTTCTTTTAATCCAATAATTTCAACTTCGTCATTAAGATTCAATTGTCCTCTTTCAACACGTCCTGTAACAACTGTTCCACGTCCAGTGATAGTAAATACATCTTCTACTGGCATTAAGAATGGTTTCTCAGTATCACGTGCAGGAGTTTCAATCCAAGTATCAACTGCCTCCATAAGTTCATCAATTTTAGAAGTCCATGCTGCATCTCCTTCAAGAGCTTTAAGAGCAGATCCTCTAATAATTGGTGTGTTGTCTCCATCATATCCATATTCGCTTAATATTTCACGAATTTCCATTTCAACTAATTCTAATAATTCTTCATCGTCAACCATATCACATTTGTTCATGAATACTACAATACGAGGTACACCAACTTGACGTGATAGTAAAATATGTTCACGAGTTTGTGCCATAACACCATCAGTAGCAGCAATAACTAAGATTGCTCCATCCATTTGTGCAGCACCTGTAATCATGTTTTTAACATAGTCAGCATGCCCTGGACAATCTACATGAGCATAGTGTCTGTTTTCAGTATTATACTCAATATGTGCAGTATTAATTGTAATACCACGTTCTCTTTCTTCTGGTGCCTTATCGATATTAGCAAAATCAACTTTTTCATTTCCGTTTTTTCCAGCTAAATGTGATGAAATAGCTGCAGTTAAAGTTGTTTTACCATGATCTACGTGTCCAATTGTACCAATGTTAACATGTGGTTTTGAACGATCAAATTTTTCTCTTGCCATAATATTTCTCCTCCTTATATTAATTACACTTTCTATTTTATATGAACTAGGAAAAAATAGCAAGCGTTTTTTCCTAGTTTATAACATTTTGGTTAGTTTCCACCATTTTTCTTGATAATTTCATCAGCAATGTTTTTTGGTACTTCATCATAATGATCAAATACCATTGTAAATTGTCCACGTCCTTGTGTATTAGAACGTAAGCTTGTTACATATCCAAACATTTCAGAAAGTGGAACCATTGCATCAATTGCAAGGGCATTTCCTCTTGATTCTTGACCAAGTGGACGTCCACGACGAGATGTAATATCTCCCATTACATTTCCTAAATATTCTTCAGGAACAATTACTTGAACTTTCATAATTGGTTCTAGTAATATTGGTTTACATTTGTTTTTCGCTTCTTTTAATGCCATGCTTGCAGCTATTTTATAAGCCATTTCTGATGAGTCAACATCATGGTATGATCCATCAAATAGTGTTGCCTTAATATCCACCATTGGGAATCCAGCCAAAATACCTGTTTTCATAGCATCTTGAAGACCTTTATCTGTTACTGGAATATATTCACGAGGAACGACTCCACCAACAATTGCATCTACAAATTCATATCCTTTATCATGATTTGGTTCAAATTTAATCCAAACGTGTCCATATTGTCCACGACCACCAGATTGTTTGATATATTTTCCTTCACATTCTGCAGGAGCAGTAATGGTTTCACGATAAGATACTTGTGGTTGACCAATATTTGCTTCTACATTGAATTCTCTTTTCATGCGATCTACGATGATATCTAAGTGAAGTTCTCCCATACCAGCAATAATTGTTTGACCAGTTTCATGATTAGTACTTGCTCTAAATGTTGGATCTTCTTCCGATAATTTTTGAAGTGCAAGTCCCATCTTATCTTGATCTGCTTTTGATTTAGGTTCTACTGTAAGTTCAATAACTGGTTCTGGAAATTCCATACTTTCTAGAATACATGCATGTTTCTCATCACATAATGTATCTCCAGTAGTTGTATTTTTAAATCCAACAGCAGCTGCGATATCTCCTGTAAATACTTCACTAATTTCTTGACGATTATTCGCATGCATCTGCAAGATACGACCTAATCTTTCCTTAACATTTTTAGTTGCATTTAATAGGTATGATCCTCCTGCAATATGTCCTGAGTATACACGGAAGAATGTTAAACGTCCAACAAATGGATCTGTCATTACTTTAAATGCTAAAGCACTAAATGGTTCTGAATCAGAAGGATGTCTTTCTATTTCATTTCCATTAGTATCAACACCTTTGATAGATGGAATATCAGTTGGTGCTGGTAAATAATCTACAACAGCATCTAATAATAATTTTACTCCTGTATTTCCAAGGGCAGTTCCACACATAACTGGGAAGAATTCAACAGCAAGTGTTCCTTTACGGATTGCACTCTTGATTTCTTCTACACTAAGTTCCTCACCCTCTAAGTATTTTTCCATTAAAGCATCATCAAATTCAACAACTGCTTCAATAAGTTCATTACGTTTTTCTTCCACTAAATCTACTAAGTCTGCTGGAATATCAATAATCTCTGGGTTTTCTTCCTCTTTTCCATCATAATGATAAGCTGTACGAGTAATTAAATCGATAATTCCATTAAATTCATTTTCAGCTCCAATAGGCCATTCAATTGGTTTAGCATTTACACCTAAACGTTCATCAATTGATTTAAGTGACATTTCAAAGCTTGCTCCTAATTTATCCATTTTATTACAGAAAATCATACGAGGTACTTTGAATTCATCTGCTTGACGCCAAACAGTTTCTGTTTGTGGTTCTACACCAGCATTGGAATCTAGAAGTGCTACGGCACCATCTAGTACACGAAGTGAACGAGATACTTCTACTGTAAAATCTACGTGCCCTGGCGTATCGATAATATTTAATCGATGATTTTTCCAGTAGGCTGTAGTTGCTGCTGATGTTATAGTTATTCCACGTTCTTGTTCTTGATCCATCCAGTCCATTACAGCATTCCCATCATGGGTCTCTCCAATTTTATGGATTTTTCCTGTATGATATAAGATACGTTCTGTACAGGTTGTTTTTCCTGCATCGATATGCGCCATTATACCAAAGTTACGAGTTTTTTCTAAACTATATTCTCGAGCCATAATTTATTTCCTTTCTTCTTACCAACGATAATGAGCAAATGCCTTATTTGCCTCTGCCATTTTATGTGTATCTTCACGTTTTTTAACTGCTCCACCAGTTCCTTGTGAAGCATCAATGATTTCATTTGCTAAATTTTCAGCCATTGTATGACCACCTCTTTGACGAGCATTATTTACTAACCAACGTAAAGCTAGTGCTTGAGAACGATCTGCTTTTACTTCAATTGGTACTTGATAGTTTGCTCCACCAACACGACGTGATTTTACTTCTAAAGCTGGCTTAATATTCTCCATTGCACTATCAAAAACTGCTAGTGGATCTTGATTTGTTTTTTCTTTTACAATATCAAAAGCTCCATATACGATTTTTTGGGCAGTTCCTCTTTTACCATCAAGCATTACTTGATTAATTAATTTGGCAACTAATTTCGAATTATAAAGTGCATCTGGTAAAATGTCTCTTTTTATAGCACGTCTTTTTCGCATATTATTCCTCCTCTCTTTTTAATTATTTATTTGCTTTTGGTTTTTTAGTTCCATATTTAGAACGTCCTTGACATCTATTATCTACTCCAGCGGTATCCAAAGTTCCACGGATTACATGATAACGAACACCGATAAGGTCCTTAACACGTCCTCCACGAATTAATACAACACTATGTTCCTGTAAATTATGTCCTTCTCCACCAATATAGGCAGTTACTTCCATTCCATTACTTAAACGAACACGTGCATATTTTCTAAGTGCTGAGTTTGGTTTCTTTGGTGTCATGGTTCCAACACGAGTACATACACCACGTTTTTGTGGAGATCTTTGTTCAGTTTGTTTTCTTTTTCTACTGTTATAACCAATTCCTAAAACTGGTGATTTGCTCTTGTTCTTTTTGCTTTTTCTGTTTTTTCTAACTAGTTGATTAATTGTAGGCATGTATATTCCTCCTTTCACTACACACTTCCAGGTGTTTCAATTTTGTCTTAATTAAAGATTTACACATGGTAAATCTAAATTAAACGCAATTATAATATAACACTATATTCTATGAGTGTCAACTTTTTTTATTCCAAGTTAACACGAAATTTTGTATTTTGTTTTTTGATTCCATTCTTCTTGATATTTTTGTTTCATATTCGGATCTTCAAAATTTTCTGTCATATATAGTAAACACTGAAATTCTACTTGTGTTAATTTGGAATTTTCTTTTAGTCCTACTTCATGCATTAAGTAATCAATTCTTCTTTTATTTAAATTATAGTATTGTAAAATCATAATATGATATTTTTCTCCAAATTCTTTTGCATGCTTTCTTTGTCGAATGTGAAAATCACTCTCTAATATATTGGGGTAATATAAATTTCCATCTTCTCCTAAATAAAGAATGGACTGTTTCTGATATTCTTTATATTCTCCGTCTATATGATATTTTAAATCTTTTTTAATTTCTGCCCAACAACAACAGTCACTCGCATGATAGTGTAATTTCCATCCTTCTAATTGATCAATTTCTTGTTGAATTGTAGAAATCTGCTCGTCTAATTTTTTTAAATATCCCATTTGAAAATAATCAATATTGTCATAAATTAATTTCTCTAAATATGTTCTAAAAGTTTCGGAATCTTTTACAATCATTCTCTTTTTCACAATTTTTTTATCAATTAAAATATTTAGTACTTTTTTTAAACAATCAAATTTCTCTGAATCAGATAATTCATATAGTTGCATTCTATCATCCCTTTTTTCCAGATATTCTAACAAAAAAGAATATCTATGTCAAATAAAAAGTTATAGTTTTCACTATAACATCATAGAATTATTTTTTAGTATTGGTTTTATTTTCTTCATCAATTTGAATAAATGGGACTGCATTCTCACCTGTGACATTTGGTAAAACTCCGTTCCATTTTTTGATAGCTTCTAGTTGAGCTTTAATTCTTTCTAATTCAATGATTTGATCATTTAAATTTTCAGTTAAAATACTATTTGCTTTGGCCTCCCCTTTAGCTTGTTCTACTTTTGCTTCTGCCTCTGTTATTATTTTTTCTTTTTGTTGAATTGCTGTTTTAGCTTCTTGTTCTGCAATTTGTTTTTTCTCAACAGCTGCATTATATTCTTTGCTAAAGTCTAAGTTTGCAGCATTAAAGCTATCTACTACAATACCATATTTTTGTAATTTTTCATTAATTGCTTTTTTTGTATCTTCTGATATTACTTCGCGGTTCGTTAAAATAGATTCTACATTGTATTTTACAGCTTCATTCTTAAAGCATTGTAATATAATATTACTTTCTTCTAATAAAATTCTTTCCCAATCAGCTCCTACTTCACGATATAGCTCTTCTGCTTTACTAGAATCTAGATGATAATTATAAGAAACTTTCGCAGTCACTTTTTGTTCATCTTTACTAGAAGCTTCCATCTCAACACTTTTAACTTTTGTTTTAATATCCATCTTTGTTATCGTATTAATTCCAAATGGTTTAATAAATTTGACTCCTGCTTCTCTTTCAATTTTAGTAATTTTACCAAATTCCGTAACAATTCCAATTTGCCCTTCATCTAATGTTTTCATTGATGTTGCTAAAGCAATACCTCCTATTACAGAAATCGCTCCTACTGCAATTG
Organism: uncultured Mycoplasmatota bacterium; assembly: GCA_947570175.1. Taxonomy (GTDB): domain Bacteria; phylum Bacillota_I; class Bacilli_A; order RF39; family UBA660; genus UMGS1271. The sequence goes on from CANOTJ010000024.1 coordinate 6,056, forward strand.
AAGATCGGATAAGTACCTTCTTTCCTCTTTGTTTTTTTTGCTTATTTTGCAATTCTTTTTCAAGTTCTTCTTGATAATATTTACTTTTTGACATATTCCTCTTCCTCTCTTTAATGATTTATAATATCATAAATTTTCATAAAGTCAATAAGAACACTATCATTTTATGATATAAATATCAAAAAAAGAATCTTAATGATTCTCTTTTATAACCAATTGATTATTTAAAATATCAATATGAGTTGTATCATTGTACTTAATTTGATCCGTTAAAATGTTATTAGCAATCAATGTTTCTAAGTTTCTACTAACATAACGTTTAATTGGACGAGCACCAAATTCTTCATTATAGGAATTTTCAATAATAAAGTCTTTGGCTTGTTTTGTTAACTCTATTTTTATTTTTTTATCAGATAAACGGTTTTCGATTTCTAAAATAATTTTATCTAAAATATCATAGACAATTTCTTTTGATAAAGAATTAAAGATTATAATCTCATCAATTCTATTTATGAACTCTGGACGGAAATGATTTTTTAATTTCCCTAAAATGATTTGGTCTTCTACTTCTTTATTTTCTAATATATATTCACTTCCTAAATTAGAAGTCATAATAATGATTGTATTTTTAAAATCTACTGTTCTTCCTTGTGAATCTGTAATTCGCCCATCATCTAATATTTGTAGTAAAATATTGAATATATCTTTATGTGCCTTTTCAATTTCATCAAATAGAACAATACTATATGGGTTTCTTCTAACAGCCTCGGTTAATTGTCCTCCCTCATCATATCCTACATATCCTGGAGGAGCTCCAATTAATCTTGCTACAGAATGTGATTCCATATATTCACTCATATCAATTCGAACCATATGTCTTTCATCATCAAAAAGTTCATAGGCAAGGCTTCTAGCTACTTCTGTTTTTCCAACTCCAGTAGGCCCTAGAAAGATAAAAGAACCAATTGGACGATTTGGATCCTTAATCCCAGCCCTTGCTCTAATGATTGCTTCACTCACCAATTTTAAAGCTTTATCTTGTCCTTTTACTCTTTTTTGTAAATTTTCCTCTAAATGAATTAGTTTTTCTTTTTCGCCACCTACTAATTTTTGAATAGGAATATTGGTCCATTTAGAAATAATGGCAGCAATATCCTCTTCATTTACAATATCACTCAATATTTTAGAAGAATCTATTTTTTTTAGTTCTTCTAATTCCTGTTCTAATTTTGGTACAGTCCCATGACGAAGTTTTGCGGCTGTTTCTAAATCATAATTATTCTCCGCTTGTTCTAATTGGAATCTAGCTTTTTCTAGTTCATCTTTTTTTGAATTGATTTTCTCATTTATCGATTTTTCTTGTTCCCATTCATTTCTTAGTTTCCCCTCTTGTTCTTTTAATTGTTTTAATTTTTCTTTAATTTCCATTACTCGTTTTTTACTCATTTCATCTTTATCTTTTTTAATTGCTTCTAATTCAATCTGCATACGCATGATTTTTCTAGTTAATTCATCTAATTCTGTTGGAACTGAGTCAATTTGTACTTTAATAGTCGCACATGCTTCATCTACTAAATCAATTGCCTTATCTGGTAGGAATCGATCTGTAATATAACGATCTGAAAGTGTTGCGGCTGCGACTAAGGCTTTATCTTTAATATTGACTCCATGGTATACTTCAAAACGGGATTTTAATCCTCTTAGGATTGTAATAGTATCTAAAACGTTCGGCTCTCTTACTTGTACTTTTTGAAATCTTCGTTCTAGTGCTCCATCTTTTTCAATATATTTTCGATATTCGTTTAAAGTAGTTGCTCCAATAACTTTTATCTCTCCTCTAGCAAGCATTGGTTTTAACATATTGGAAGTATCCACAGCTCCCTCCGCTGATGATCCAACAATCATATGAATCTCATCAATAAACATGATGAGTTCTCCATTGCTTTCTTTAATCTTTTTTAAAACAGCTTTTAATCGCTCTTCAAATTCCCCACGATATTTAGCACCCGCAATTAATGCTCCCATATCTAGTTCCCAAATATGTTTATTTTTTAAACTATTTGGAACATCTCCTTTTACAATACGACTAGCAAGTCCTTCAACAATTGCTGTTTTTCCAACTCCTGGTTCTCCTATCAAAACAGGGTTATTTTTGGTTTTTCTCGACAAAATACGAGTGATACTCCTTACTTCTTCATCTCGACCAATTACTGGGTCTATTTTACCATCGACGACATCTTTGACAATATCACGTCCATATTTTTCTAATACATCCTCTTCCTTTTGATCATTCATGTTTCCCATATTCATAATTACCCCTCCTCTTTCATTTTGATCTATATACTACCTTTTTATTCCATTCGCAAGTTTATTATACCACTTTTTTAGCACTTGTCAATAAAGAGTGCTAAAAAAGTTGACTTTTTTTGCTTTCAATGTTACAATTTTTCATATTGGGAGGATATATGCAAAGATTTCGCTATACTAAATATCAAGAACAAAAAGAATATGATGATTATTTTTCCTTATTTGAAAAAGATAAGGAAGTCCAAAGATATGTTTCTTTTTGGAAAGAAAAATCGTATTTCATTTTTATGGATAATCAATTTATTGGAATATTTAGTTTATTTCCTTTTTATCCACAAAGAATGGAGATTCGTCGTTGGATTTTACCAGAACTTCGAAACCAAGGATTGGGAACTGAAATTGCCAAGGATATAACTGATTTTGCCTTTTCCACTTTTCCTGAATGTCACGAAATTATTTCAAATATTCATTATGAAAACAAAAATTCTCAGAAGAGTATACAAAAAGCTGGCTATATTTTAAATCAAAATGAATATGAAAAGCGACAAGAATTAGGAGAGGGAACGGAATACATACCATACGTGAAGAAAAAAACAATTTCATCATTTTAAATAAATTTAAAAAGTAGCACATCCGCTACTTATTTTTTATAAACTTTTTGGAATATCTTTCCGTTGATATCCTTACTATCTTCATCCAAAAGTTCATTATTTACAACCATTAAAAACTTTTCAACACTTTTAAATTTTTCAAATATTACGCTAGTATCTATATAGATTGCATATTTACATATAACTTCCATATTTTCAGAATTTAATATATATTTTCTTATTGTAGTTTTATTTTCTTTACTTAAATGTGGTACATTCTTGGCAAATGGATAAATATAATTGATTTCTCCTATTTCACAAATAGTTTTCGTTAAATCATTCAAATTATCTTTACTTAATCCCTCAACATCTTTGGCAAAAGAGTATATGAAATATATATCCTTTTGCTTACAGATTGCTTGTGTTAAATCGTCAAGATTGTCTTTGCTTAAATGATTGATTTCTTTTGCAAATAAATAAATACATGATGCATTTTCTCTCTTACAAATTGCCTGCGTTAAATCATCCAGGTTGTCTTTCGTTAAATTTGGAAGACCTTTAGAGAGAAAATAGATTTGAGTAGCATCTTTTGTTTTGCAAAATTCTTGAATTAAATCATCCAGATCTGTTTGACTTAAATGTTTAAAAATGGATGGTTTGTTAATCATTTTCATTAATTGATCTACATTGGTAGGCTTTAATCTGCTAATATTTTTTAAAAACAAACAAATGTCTTTTGCATCTTCTGTCCTACCAATCGCTTGCGTTAAATCATTCAAGTTTTCTTCACTCAAATTTTTAATATCTTTTGCAAATAAATATATCCGTTTCGCATTATTTGTCTTACAAATTGCTTTTGTTAAATCATCAATATTTTTCTTACTTAACTCTTTAACATTTCTCGCAAAAAAATAGATTTGTACTGCATCATAAGTTTTACACATTAATTCTACTAAATAATCTCGGTGTTTTTTGGCCAATCTATGTTGTAACATTGCATATTCATAAATTGAAACAGCATCATGACAAATCATTGAAATAATTAATTTTCCAAGCATAATAATTCCTCTTTTCGTTTTCTCATATAATATCACGAAAAAACTTTTTGTCAACATTTTCTATATTGAAAATAAAAAAAGAAGCAGCTACACTTCTTGAATTACAATTAATATCATGGGTTTACATTCTGTCTCTTTATACAAATATTTTCCTAATTTATCACGAATTCCCGTTTTAATTTTATTAAAGTCCACGAATTTTGGCTTAATATTTTCTTTGATAATCTCTAATGATATTTTTTCGGCTTCTTTAATTAAATCGATATTATCTTTTACATAAATAAATCCTCTGGTTAAGATTTCAGGGCCAGCTAATATATTTTTAGTAGAACGTTCAATTGTTGCACTTACAATCACAATTCCATTTTCACTTAACAGTTCACGATCTTTTAATACCAATTCCCCAATATCTCCAATCGTTTTTCCATCTACCAAAATATCATCAATTTTTATTTTATTTCCTTTATCTTCTAATTTTCCATTTTTAAATGTGACAATATCTCCATTTAACTTCAATAATATATTTTTTTCATTCATTCCTATTCTTTTAGCTGCATTGGCATTGGCCACTTGATGGCGATATTCTCCTATTACTGGAAAATAATATTTTGGATTCATTAAGTTTAACATCATCATTAAATCCTCATTAGAAGCATGATGACATAAATATTTTTGGGAGTTTACAATAACTAGATTGGCACCAATTTTTGCAATTGCATCAAAAATTCTAGTAGAACTTTTTTCCATTCCATCATAAATTGGAGCAGCAAAAACAACGGTATCTTGTTCTTTTATTTTTATAAATTTATCATACCCTTTTACAATACGACTGATATTAGAAAATGGTTTTTCTCTTTCATCAGAAATTAATACAACCACGTCTTTATCATTTGTATGATTAATATTATAAATTCGTTTTTTATCAAATTCCAAATATTTTAAGTCAATAGCTTTATTAATCATATTTTCAAGCTTTTTCCCCATGATTACAACTTTACGATCTGTAAGCATTAATTCGTTAAATAGTTCTTGAATCCGATAAAACTGAGCGTTTGAAATGTTAAATAAAACTCTCCCCTCTGCTTTATCTAACGTTTCTCTTACTATTTTTGCGATACGATTGTTGGGTGTGGTAAAACCAGGTTTATCTGCATATAATGATTCGCTCATTAAGCATAGTACCCCTTGTTTTCCTACATAAGCAAGTTTTCCAATATCGGTTTGATAAGGACTTGTTACCGTTTGATCAAATACAAAATTTCCTGTATATACAATTGCCCCATCTTTGGTATTAATAACATAACCAACATTCCCTGGAACAGAGTGTGTTAAAGAGATTGGGAAAACACTAGTATTATGAAATCGAATACTACGATTTGGTTGAATAACATTTAAGTGTTTACTAACCATTCCCTCATCTTCTAATTCCTTTCTAATAATTTCAATGGTAAAGTCAGTTCCATAGATTTCTAATTCTGGAACCTCTTTTAAAATGTCTGGAATTGCTCCCATTTGACTATCATGTCCATGAGTAATAAATAATCCTTTGATTTTTTTGATATTTTCTTTGATATAATCAAAATTTGGAATGATGTAGTCTACTCCAAGCATACGATCATCTGCATATTTTAATCCCGCATCTAATATATAAATTTCTTGATCTACTTCTACTACATACATATTTTTTCCGTTTTCATTTAATCCACCTAGACTAAAAATATTAATTTTACTCATAAGTTACTCCTTTCTTTTAAACTTTGATATGAAAAAGACTAATTCATTATATCAAAAAATAACGAATTAGTCTATTTTTGTTTTCTCTGTGAAATATTTTTTGTATATAATTTAAATAAATACATCCCCCATGAATATGGATTTCTACTAGGTTATCACAATTTCTTTTTCAATTGTATCTTTTATATTATCAATTAAAAATACTGTTTATTTTCAGTATTTTTAATTTAAAACATACTCTTTATCCTTTGAATGCAAATCTCTTAATGTATTTTTTAACAAACCATCTATATCATCAATAGTATATTCTACTTGAATATAATCATAATCTAGTAAATAATTATATAAATCTCCTACTTCGGTATATGAATATTGTTGATTTTCTGTTTGTAAATCTTTTGCTTTAAACTCTGCAATTTTGGAATCATCTTTTATATTTGTATAAGAAATCGTTATAATAACAGAATTATCCTGTAATTGAATATCTTGTATTTTCTGAGAAACAAAATATCTTATTTCTTGAGTTTTTCTATTTGTTTCTTGCAATAGTATACATTTTGATAATGTATTATAATCTATTTTCTTCGAATTAGTATTTTCTTTCTCTTTTGTACCATTATTTAAATTATTTTGTGTATTTAAATTATCCTTATTCTTATCTTTATCATCTGTGTTATTAATTAAAAAATAACTCCTAATGATTGTAGAAACAATAAGATATATTACTACATATCGAATTATATTATCTTTTTTCATATTTATCTTCTCACTTTCAAGGGTTTATTATAATCTTATGATATCAATTTGTCAAACTTATTTTAGAACATTTTTACAAAACAAAAAAATATATGTTTATTTCTCATATATTCTTATAAATTTATTTCCATATTTTTTTTCTTTTAAAATTTTGTAATCTAAGCAATTCAGTTCTTCTGTTTCATATTCACAAATAATCATTCCATGTTCTTTTAATAAATGATATTTTTGAATATAATTTAAGGCCTGATTAATAAAATGATTAGAATATGGTGGATCTAAAAATATCAAATCAAATTGAATTTTTTGTTCTTTAAAAAATTCTAATGCTTGTCGAAAGTCTTTTTTTATTAAACTGGTATTTTCTATATTTTTTAAGTTTTCTTCTAAAATTGGCAAAATTTTAGGATTATTATCAACAAAATAACAGATTTTTGCTCCATTACTAATTGCTTCTATTCCTAAAGAACCACTTCCCGCAAATAAGTCTAAACAAATAGAACCTTGAATGTGATTTTGAATAATTCCAAAAACGGATTCTTTGATTCGGTCCATGGTTGGCCTAGTACCATCAATATCAAATCCTTCTAGCTTTTTTCCTTTATATTTTCCACTTATAACACGCATACTATCATTCCACCTTTTTTCTATTTTACCACATTACTGGAAAGTTGAAAAAAGATTTTGAATCAATTCCATTGTTTGGATTGCTTTTTCAAATTTATCACTAGCTCTTAATTTATAGGTTGTTTTAACTTCCTCCTCAAATTTTGAAAATGATTTAGGATTTCTATTTAATATTTTATACCAATAGGAATTCTCATGGAGATAGCGAATATAATTTGGATTATTCTTGATTTTAAATTGTGTCTCTAATGTCATTAATCCTCAAAATGTTTATAGAGAGGTCTTGGTTTATATTCTGATTTCGTATTCGTGGTTGAATCTTTTGTTCCAAAATCTTGTAATACTCCAATCACTCTACTAACACTATTAATCCCCTCTTGAAGTCCATCTAAATCCACATTTTTAAACCAGCCTAAAAAATCTGTAATAGACGCTGTTGTTGCGGCTGTTCCAGCTGCCTCTACCACTTCTTTTTGTCCTATATATTCTTTCCAAACTTCATGATCCTCTCCATATAAATCATACATTTCATAGTATTTTTGCCAAGTCATTTTTCCCTCTTTGACAGGCTTTAATAATTTTGGATTCTTTTTTACAAATTCTTTGAAACTAGTTAATTTACTCATATAACCACCTATAGTATTATATGTAATTTAAAAACAAAGTTCACAAAAGAATTTATCTTACTTTTTGAATTTGATCCGATAACCAAAAATAATCTTCATTTTGAAAATCACATACAAATATTTTTTTGTGATAAATATAAAAAGTTTTAAACACCTCTGGCATATTGATATTGGATACAATAACAATACAAGAATAATTGATTTGAACGATGGTTTTCTCTGTTTGCGATAGTAATCGAATAAGATTATTGGTTTTATTTTTATGATGATATTTTCTTTGAATATAATGAATGAGCAAGTTTTTACTTACTATTTGACAAACACTATTATAAAGGGAAATTCCATATGTAAAATTCTTTTTATCTAATGTATATAAATTATATAATGTATTATATAATACCTTTGAATTTTTTTTATAGTTTTTATAGTAATCATTGTTGATAATGAATAAATAGTATTTGCGCATAATATCACCATATTCATTATAAAAAAAGAAAGGTAAAAATATTGTCAAAAAAAACAAAATTTTATTTTGTTTCCAGACTGTTGACAAATAAATTTTGTTAATAGTCTTTTTAAATTATCAAAAAATGA
>CANOTJ010000025.1 GCA_947570175.1 uncultured Mycoplasmatota bacterium
TATTTTTAAAAGTCTTTTCTGTATTTTTATTTTCATGTTAAGTTAACAGAACCAAATTTTACGCTCTTTTTTATCACATAAAACAATATCTGGTATAAGCGGACAACCACCTTTACATAATTCATTATTACTACACTCTGGACAAGCTCTTAACATCTTTTCACGAAATTTTTCAAATTCTTTACTATTCCACGCTTCTTCTATATTTTTATCTCTTAAATCAACCTTATAAATTTGATTTTGGGCAAAACTACAAGGCACCATAATCATATCAGAACCAATATAACAACTATACCTTCCACCTTCACAGGTATCAAAAGCCTCTGGTACTATATTTTTACAAAAATTAATAGCTCCTGGAACATTACAACTATCCATACCTATTTTAAATGGATATTTTAAGTCTAATAATGCAAAGAATTTTTTTACTTTAGGATTTGATATTCTCAACATATTTTCTTTCAAACCCATTCCTACTGGTTTATGTAATAAAAATATAACTGCATTTATTCCTTTTGGAAAATTATTATTATTTAATCTTTCTACTGCCTCATCAATACTGTTATTACCTAATACATAATGGATATTTGTTTTAACACCTTCTTTTAAAAGCATATTTATTGCATTATATGTATATTTGTTTCTATACCAACTAACAGCAACAGCTCCACAATATTCTTTACATAACTTTGCAATTTCTGGTGTCATACCATAACCTGATGTTGTAAAGTTAGGAACAATATTATTTTCTTTACATACTTTGAGTATATCTCCAAAATTTTCGTGTTGGTCTGGATCTCCTCTACCTCCTAATGCAAATTGATTACATTTTCCATTACATTGTTCTGCAATCCATATAAAATCTTTTAATTTCATATTAGGTTTTTCAATAGTTAAACCATTTTGATAACAACCTATTCCCGCTTTTGCACATAAACCTGTCTTTCCATGAACACAATGCCCCATTATACCAACATCTATTAAATGTGGAAAAGATGCCATAAAGGGATCTATTCCTGTATCTTTTCCATTTTTGTCTATAACTCCACTTCTAACATATGCTCCTGTTTTAGTATCAAATGCGGTAATAAATCTATATTTTTTATCTATAATTTTATATTTCAAAATATCCCTTCTTTACTTTTAAAGCAATATAAAATTAATCATATTTAATCTTCTTTAGAAAAAGTTAAATTATAGTGACTTATAATTTCTTCATCACTCATATTTTTTAAAACTTTATTATAGTAATCTTCAAATCCTGCACATTCATAATATTCTTCAAGCTCCTCTATCATAAGTTTAATATCTTTTGACATAATATTTATCTCCTATCTTTAATAAATTATTTATTAAATTTCATCTAAAATATTTTTTGTATATTTAATAAGAATTTCATAAGCTTTTTTATGAAATTCTTCTTTATTTTTATAATACTCATCTACAATTATTTTTTCTAATTTACTCACATTACTTAAACCAGAATTTTTCATAATAGATCGGTCTTTATCTAAATACTTAATATTTGCGAATTTCATAGTAATACCTATAACATTTCTAAATTTATTATCTATAGTTATTCCATCTAAAATAGCTTTTCTTCTTAACAGTTTACTAAGAAATTCAATGCTATTATTAATTTCATACTTTGATAAATCTTTCGTTCTAAAGTATTCATTTACAAGTAAAATTACTTCTTCTCTATTCCAATTTATTTGTTTCTTCATTTCATAATTCACCATAATATACATATTTTATATAATTACAATAATTAAACATATAACTTATTTATAATATATATCATTTTAAATTACTATTTTAATTATTATTATCTTATATTTTACATTTTAATTTTTGCTATTATTTTAACATGAGTAATAATATTTGTCATCTTTTCTATAATTAAACAATATTATACAAAGTATAGTTTTATTAGATTCTTATAATAAATTTCTTTTTAAAGTCATATAGTATTTAAAATTAATTGCATAATTGAATATCTATATAAAATTGTATATTTAGTTTAAGTTTGCAATTTAAATACTATTATCTAAATAATTTCACTATAATATATATTATTAATATAAACTATCCTTATTCTGTATACATGTAAACATGTATACAGAATAATAATAATATATATTAATATAATAGATAGCTCTAAAAATAGTCGGACTTCTCCCTTGGTGTAATCTATATATTTTTTTAGATTTCTTACTTTATGATTTTAAAAATAAGAAACCTTTTAATATCTAAAAGCTATGCCATGGCTTTTGTTTAGCTTTATTTTATGATATTATAAAATCATTCTTTCATATTTTTCAATATATCTTTAATTCCTGCCTTTAAAGGTAAATTTTCATTTTCTTTTATTTCATTATTTACCACTTCTTCACCGTACTTTTTCAATATAGATTTTTCTATTGTCTTTTTATCTGCGTATACAACTTTTCTTACAACAGCTTCTCTTAACGGATATTTTTCGTTTAATTCAATCCCCCATTCAAAAAATAAGTGTAGTTTTGTTTTCATAGGTTTAACACCTGTTCTTGTAACAATAAATGTATCTTTGGGCATTGTTTTTAACTCATCAGGTGTCATAAGAGGTCTTCCCGTCATCTGTAATGACTTTGACTTATCTTTTCCTTGTGATATACTTCCTGTCATAACAGTTCTATCTCCTAATATTTTTGAAAGTATATTTGCTGCTTCTGAATTGGGTGCAAAACCACCATATATACATATCTGACAGTTATCAATGATTATGTCAGCACCTTCTTTTCCATAGTTCTTTTCAAGCTGAGCCAATGATTGTATTATAGGTACAAAACCTATCCTTCTTGAACGACTGGCTGAAAACATCATTTCAGCTGATTGTATAGCAGGAAGTGTTCCGAACTCATCAAGAAAAAACATCACTCTATTAGGTAGTTTACCTCCCATTTCATCAGCTATGGAAAGCATTTCTCTATAAAGCTGTTGTACAATTAATGAAATTAAAAAATATTTGCTGTCATCTTCTTCCGGCATAATCAAAAATACTGCTGACTTATTTTTACAGAACTTTTCAGTATCTATTTTTGTTTCAAAACATAGAAGCTGTTCTATTTCTGAATCAAGAAAAGCATTTAATCTTGATAATGCTGTTGAAAGTACAGATGCCATTGCTTGGTCAGATGTATTTAATGCAGCACCTGAAAGCCATCTTGCTTTGTGTTCTTCCGGAAGTTTTTCCATAAGCAGTTTAAACTGACTTTTACCTTTAACTTCTGAGGGAGCAAGTAAGTCCTGTATAAGTTTAAATACACTTATTATATGTCTTTCTTCGCCCTTATCCCTTTGTTCTATTTCTCCAAAGGCATAAGGTGAACAAAACTCTGCAATAACTAAAATAACAGAAGTAATAAGACCTTCTGCTGAGTCATAAAAGAATGCATTCTGCCCTGCATTTGCCGAATCAAATCCACCTGAATTCATAATTGTTTTTGATATTATCTTTGCATACTTTTCAGCTTTAGCTTTTGCTACAAGTGAATTTGTTTGCAAATATTCGTCCATATATCTATTAACCATATGAAGCATATTAAAGCCATCACTTTGTGTTGGATTTCTTAAATCAAGTACTGAAATATCATAGTCATAATACTTTTTGGCAATAGGTGCATAGCTTCTTAGCAGGTCGTAGAGTAGGAATGAACCGCCTTGCTATATTTCTACAGTAGGTTTGTCCAGACCTCTCTCAGAACCGTACGTACACCTCTCGATGTATACGGCTCGCCATTATTGCTAATCAATAAAATTCAAGGATTGTGAATTTTATAATGACATTCTTTGCAAACAGCTATTGTTTTTCGCTTTTTTGCTATCATTATAATTTCCCAGAAACTTTTACCTTTAAGATTTTTAATTTTGTTAATATGATGAATTTCAAGTGATACATTAGTTTTACCACATAATTCACACTTCTTTGCAGATAATCTATCATCAAATGTTGTTCTGTTAGATGCATAAATAACTGCATAATCCTTTATTACTTCATCGAAATTAGTTGATTTTTTACACTTCATAAAATCTGCAAATTTACTGTATCTGATATCTTTTTTTGTTTTATAAGGAATTTGCCAACTTCCATTATGTGAATATTTTCCTATGATTTTTCTTACAGTTGTTTTATGCTTACCAACAATTGTTTTTAAACAACTATATTCCATAAAATATGCAAAGTAGCATAGTTTGTTATAGTTGCTTGCTAAAGCATAATAATTACAAATTCCCCTCAATTCAGCATTAAATGCTGTTAAAATTTCCAAATCAGTACAGGAATAAAGGTATTTTCTCGCAATAGGTTCAAGTGTGCCATCTTTTAATTGTCGTATAATAGACTTATTAAAAAGAAACGGCATAATTTTATCTTGAAATGGTATGCATAGTTCTACCTTCATATTTAGTGTTCTTTGTAAATGTTTACCGTGTGGTTTTACAGTATTATCTCGTCTGACACGAATGTCATAACCAAGAAATCTGGCAAACTGACTGCTGTGAGTTATAAGTGTTTTTTCTTCTGATAGTTCCATTTTTAATTCCTGACTTATAAAATCAGCAAATTGCTTTTTAATTCTCTCACAATCAGTTTTATCTCCTTTTATACCAATAATAAAATCATCAGCATAGCGGATATATTTCATTACCTTAGCTGTTTGAGATACACACGGTGTTTTACGAAGTTGTTTTTTAAGTTCTTTTCTCTTTTTCAGCAAATCAGACTTTTGTTGTCCTGTAGCTGTTTTTAACTGTTTTCTCACTGAAGTAATCATACCTGATAATTTATTGTATTCTTTTGTATGCACTCTATTTTGCTTTTTATAGAATGACTCCGCAGTCTTTTCCGCAAATTTATCAAGCTCATTCAGATAGATATTTGCTAACATAGGTGATATAATACCACCTTGTGGGCTTCCTGAATATGTGGTGTAATATTTCCAATCCTCAATATATCCTGCTCTTAAAAATTTCCATACAAGTTTTATTAATCTTGCGTCTTTAATTTTTCTTCCAATGATATTAACAAGTAAATGATGATTTATATTGTCAAAACAACCTTTAATATCTCCTTCTACAAACCATATTGTACCTGTAAATTCTTTTTTTATAGAATTTAGTGCTGTATGACAACTTCTTTTAGGTCTGAAACCATAAGAATTATTTGAGAATATTGGTTCATAGACTGCTTCCAAAATCATTCTCAATACTTCTTGAACAAGTTTATCTGTAAAAGTTGGTATTCCTAAAGGTCGTTGTTTCTTGTTATTACCTTTCTTTTGGATATACTTTCTTCGGACTGGCTTAGGTTGATAGCTTTCATCTAATAATGCTTGTATTATTAAATCAACCTTTTCTTTACTGAAGCCATCTGCGGTATCGTTATCAACACCTTGTGTTGACGCACCTTTGTTGGCATATAAATTTTTATATGCTATAAAATAAATGTCAGGTCGTAACATATAGCGATATAATCTTGTAAAAATTTCATCTTTATTTTTGCTTGAATTTTTACTGATGTTTACTAAAATCTCTGTTGTTGGTTTCATTTGAGGCTTTCCTCCCTAATCAATTTTTTGATTTTAGAACACAATAACTGTTCCCCTTCGCCGTGTAAGGGTTATTATCCCTCTCAGACTACTATGAGAACTCCGTTGCCATATTGGATTTTCAGCGTCATCTCTCTTGCCATACAGACTTAAGATTTATCACCTAAAGGTATTTCGCATAGCTTTTACACATTGTGTCTAAGCACTCCAACTTAGGCAATCCCCAGTTAGTGCAATAAGTAGGTAATTGCAGATTGTCGGGTATGCTTTCGTTTCGTTATCACCAGTTCTCTGGCTTGTCATATGAATTTATTGATAACCCATTGTACAAAGGAGAAATACAATGTTATTCATATCAAAGGTTGATACTGTAATATACAGTTACATACACATTCCTTTATCCGGACACAACGGAAACTTGAAACTCACATTCAACATTTTATTATAGTTTTACCCTCATATCTGCTTGACGTTGCAGTTCAGTCGCACCTTTGTGTATAAGATGACTTACTGCTTTTCCTGTTGTGCTATTGTCCCATTCAGTTTTCACTTCTTTGGTTAAACAGGTCGTCTCCATCGTTATCGTAATGGGTAGTACCTTAATCTACTTCTTATTGTACCCTATCTAGGCGCACTCCTTTCGTATCGCTTGTGACGAAACTCATACCTGTTGCACAGCAATATTCAATGTTTGGATATAAGAATTTTGCAGTCTTTCCAACACCTGCTGCACCTATCATAAGTGAATGAACATCACCTTCATCAACTATTGCTGATACTTTTTTCTTTTTACCAAATTTAACAATATTACAGCCAATAATTATTCCTTGAGGTAAATCTTTTGTTTTACCTTCTCTCCATAAGTTAGGTTCATAGTTAACTCTCTTAAAAGATTTACTTATTTCTTTAGGTGTGGCAAAACTTGCAGAGCCATGTTGACCGTCACCTACTGTTTTACTTTTTATATTTAATGTTTTTCTGTCAGCTAAAAACATAAAAATCATAAAAACACTAAATATCAAAAATAGTGGTATAAGCTTTATTAAGTTTTCCAATATATTCACCTCATATATTCATAGTCATTTGTGGTTCTTCTGTCATTTTCATTCTTTCTAGTTCCTTTATATAATCTGTTTCAGCATATATTTCAGCTTTTATAGATGTATTTAACAAATTTTTTGCCCATAATAAAAAAGATTGGCTATTGTCAATAAAACTATTTTCCAAGTAGCCAATCTCTTCTTTCATTTGTTCTATTCTATTTTTCATTAAACATTTATCTTTATAAGGTTTATATTCATTTTCTATTTGTAGCATAACATCAATATATGTAGATATAGTATAATTATCTTTCATTGATTTACATATAATAGAAGCTGATATGTCAGCTATTCTTAAAAATATTCTTAAAAAAGCACCCCTTAATATTTTTATATTTTCATCATCTAATATTTCAACTGATTTCTCTATCAAAACAAAATCTCTTTTTATTTGGTCTATGTAAAAATTTATGCCATTTTCTTCATATCCTTTATTTCGCCAATATATATATTTATTTTCATCATTTTTATTTAAAGATATAAGATTTTTAATGGTTTTCTTACAGCTTTCTTTTTTAGGGTGCATTTGTATTGCTGTTGCTTCTTTACCGTTTTTAGCCTTCAATTCCTCATTCCAATCCTTATATAATGGATTTATTACAACTGTGTTTATTTTATCACCATACATTTCATCAAGAATATCATTTATTTTCTCTCCTGCTTCTATTCCTGCAATATCATAGTCCAGACATAAATATACTTCTTTTATATTTTTATTTTCTTCAATAAATCTTAATAATGGTTTTGGTGAAAGTCCATCTAAAGCTATATAATTATTATTTTCCCAGTCTCCTTTTGAAAGTGTTATAAATGACATAAGGTCAACAGCTGCTTCAAATACAAAAACTCTTTCACTTTCCCCCCTCCAACAAAAACCAAATGATGTATCAGAACCTGTAACTTTAATTCTAAACTTCTTTCCACTATTAGATGTTGATTTTTTACTAGCTGATTTAGGTACACCGTTTTCATCTGTTCCAAGAAAAACTACATTTCCATATTTAGATTCTTGATATATCAAGCCTTTATCTACAAATTTTTCTACCACTTTTTTTGATATATGTCTTTTTTCTGTAAGATATTCAAATAACCTATCATTATTATTAGCTTTTACAGGAAGAATGAATTCAGCCTTTTTAGGAATATTAATTTCTTCCTTTATTTTAGGTTCATCATTTTTTACATTTTGTTTTTTATAGTTGGAAACTGACTCTGAAGAGTCAGTCCAACCATTTAACATAGGTTCTTCACCATATAATAATTCTTTTAATGCTTCCCTAAAATTTAAACCATAAAACTCTTTCATAAATTGAATGGGATATCCACCTATTCCATTTTTATGGTCATACCATTTATTATTTCGTATTGTAATGCTATCGTGTGTTCCTGTACTGTCTGTATATATTAATATAAACTCTGTTCCTGAAGGTTTTAATTGTTCGCCCTTTTTTCTAAGATAAGTTTCAAGGCTTGAGTCATTTGCTCTTTGTATTTGTTCGTTGGTGTAAAGTGCCATATTAACTACCTTCTTTCTTGTTCTGCATTATCCAAAGCACATTCAATGCAATAAAAATCAAAGTTGTGTTCTTCATATACTTTTATAATATCTTCAATATATTCATTTGTAGGAAACATAGTAACTGTATTTTTAGGTATGTAAGCAACAGTTACTATATCTGTATTTTCTGTTGTAATATGAAAATATAATTTATCATAACTTTCTGTGGAATATATTTTTTCTATATCAGTCAATTCACTTTCTTTGATGTTCCATATAACTGCCGGTACACACATATTTAAATCACTTTTTAATAATTTTAGAACTATATTTTCATATATTTTTACAAACTTAAGTCTATAACCTTTAAAAAGGCATCTCATTTCAATTTGTGCCTGTGGCAGTATTTCTTTCATTTTTTCTTCACTCATATAAACATCGTATGTTAATAAAAACATTTAAACCCCTCCTTTCACATTCCCATGGAGATATAATCCTCAGGTTCTTCAGCTTCAAACTCTTGCTCTGAATACTCTTGTAATTGTTCATTATCAAATTTATTTTCTGAATATTCTTGTATTTCTTCAGTTTTTTCGATTTCAGCTTTACTTATTTTTTCAACATCAACTTTATTTACCCAAGCCGAATTACCTTTAAGGTTTTGTGTAAACATTTTTCTTGCAAATTTATATTCAGCACCAATCATTCCTGCTCTGACAAGCCAAGTTCTCATTAAAAACTTTTGATTTGGATTTTCATTTATCTTTTCTGATATATTTGTTGTATTTTCAGCATAGTTGCTTATAGTTTGAGATAACTGAATACAACTTAATAACTCATCATTATTGAGAGTACTTTTAAAAATAGGAAATTCAACTTTTTTATCATATAAATTTATAAAATCCTCAATTTCATTTAAAGCTATGTTTAAAGCATTTTGAAACATATTTTTTCTACTTGTATAGATATTTTTTAAATTAGTTTTATATTGTTCTAAGTTCTCTGTATTACTTAAATCTAAAGCTACACTCAGCTTTGTTGTATCATTTGTTATTACATCTTTATTTTTCAATTTATCAAAAACTGATTTTAAAAACTCAAACTCATTTTCATAAAAAAATGGGGTAACCAACTTCATTTGATAAAGATGATTTGCCCCAACGATTTTATCATTATTTAATTTTTCAGCTTTTATTGTTTCCGAAGGTAAAACAGACCAAAGTCTATTTATTTTATCTTCGATATAATAACCGTTATCCTCAAATATGTATTCATTTTCAAAAACATCACTTAATATTTCAGCTACTGCTTTTCTTGTTGTCCCTATCATATCCATTTCAATAGAATATTTTTTCCACCTCATATTTTTCCACTCCTACATTTTTTGTCCTTGTGATTGTTTCTTTTCAAGTATCTTACTCATAAGTTTTCTATCTGTTGTTTTTATAAATTTTTTCTTATTTTCATAATCTTCTTCAATCATATTACCTACATTTTTCATAAGCTGTAAAAATGTATTTTTTGTTTGCTTTATTGCAATTTCTTTTTCTGATAAAAATTCTTTTTTATTATCAGTTATTATTTTATTCGTTTCTGATGTTTCTGATAATTCCAATGCTGATTTTAATACCATATTTTTTATATTTCTGAATTCTATTTCATCAGCGAGGTTATTTTTACTTCTTGTCTGATTTTTATATGTAGATAAAATATCATTTTTTAAACCTACCCAGCTTTCATAAGCCATATTTATTTTTTCATCTTTACTTATTTCTCTTACTATTTCATCTACAATAATTTTATTTTCTTTATCAAGCCTACCATATACTTTTTTATGTTTTGATGTTTTTAAATTTTTTGATAACTGCCATAGAAGTAATTCTATTTTTGTATTTTCACTTTCTTTCATTGACATTGACTCTTTAAGTTTTTCATCAAAATATTTTTTTATTATTTCTCGCATTTTATCTTTTTCTTCATAAATATGATAAATTTCATCATAGAATATTTCTTTGGCAAAAGAACTTTTTAATTTTACCAATCCTTTATCATCTATATATCCTTCTCTTGGATTTTTTGAATAACACATCAAATGAATATGTGGGTGATGTCCTTCGTTATGAAAAGCACCATACCATACAAAGTTTTTTACTGATATTCCCATTGCCCTTGCAAGCTCTACTGACTTGGCTCTTACAAGTTCTCTCCAAGCACTTGCATTATTATATCCCAAACGTTCAGCATCTTCTCGTTTTAAAGATATAACAAAAGTCCATATATTTCCTTTATGGTTTGCTGTTTCTTT
The DNA here is from genome assembly GCA_947570175.1 of uncultured Mycoplasmatota bacterium. Lineage (GTDB taxonomy): Bacteria > Bacillota_I > Bacilli_A > RF39 > UBA660 > UMGS1271. The sequence goes on from CANOTJ010000025.1 coordinate 10,492, forward strand.
TGCAACTTCATTAATATCAATAACTTTATTTGAACTATTCCAAAGAGCGTGACCTTGTTTCCCCCTTTCTGCCCTTGGTCTTTTAGCAATATAACTTACATAATTCTCAACATCATTTTCTCTTGCCATACCTTCCTCAGCTATTTTTTCTATAAGTTCTGAGGCATTTCCTATTGTAGGATTTTTTATATAATCTTCATATTCATATTGATACATTGATTTTAATTCAGGATACTTATTTAATTCTTTTTCTATCCAATCTTTTTGACTTTCTGTAGCTTTATTGTTTAAAACATTTACATTATAATTTTCAGCATTAGGTCTTGTTCCAATATATTTTACATAATTCTTTATTGCTGAGGGTTTTTTATTTTTTAGATATCTTAATGATAATATTAACCTTGCCATACAATCACCTACATTTCAAAATTTATAAAATCTATATCGTTTTCCATCTCTTCATTTAATCTGTTTTCAAACTCTTCTTCTGTATCAATATAAAAGTTATCAGACCAGAAACTTACATATATAACACCGTCTTGTGTTTTTATTCCTTGCTGTTCAAATCCTTCACCCCAACCATCACTATACTGTCCACCAAAATATTCTTTTAATATTTTTATATCATTATCATTTAATTCTTCTGATATTTCACACTCCATAACTCCGTAAGCATTTTCTCCTATTGTTTCAATTTTGGGATATGCTGATTTTACTTTTTCAAGTAATTCTGTATCATCATCACCATATCCAAAGTAATGCATAAGCCCTTTGCCTTCATCGTTCTTATAATCAAAACTATTTTTAATAGATATGTTTATTATCTCTTCATAAAATGAAAGTTCTCTTTGATTTAAGTAATTAAATGATATATAATCTAAATCTTCAATAGCTTCTTCATCAAAGTATGATTCATAATCTAATACACAATCATCACCATAATCAATTACTCCTTTTATAGGACTGTAAAATTTATATTTCATTTTAAACACCTCCAAAATATTATTAATCTTTTCTTCTCTGATATTTCACAGCATCTTCCATTTTTATTATTCCGTTTATTTTTTTAACTTCATCTACACAACGCTTATGTAATCTTTCAATTGTTTCATCATCCATTTCATTTATTGCTGCAAGCATTTGTTCAAGCTTAGCCATTTCAACTGCTATTTTAAAAAGCAACCTACCAAAACGATTTTCTAATGATTTTATTATTCCTTCCATAGATTCAACAATAACATCAGATAAAATTTCTGAGTGTTGTTCTTGATAAATGTATCCTGAATAAAAATGAATTGCTTTTTCTATAAAATCACTTCTGTTTGTAAAGTTTTTTATTATTACAGCTGAATCACTTTTATCTATAGCTTCTTTTGTAAGCCATACTGTATATCTTTGTTTTTTATATTCTTCATTCATATGTCTTAAAACCTCCTTTGAGTCGGCATAAGTGTTAGCCTAAAACCCTTTGTTTTCTAAGTAAATATTAATTTATTAACTTGGATAACTCTGACACGAGCGTTAATCGTATTTTACGAGCGTTGCGAAAAAATCCCCGCACTGCGGGTGATTTGAGGGAACTTTCAACGCCCAAAGCGTTGAAATTTAACCTGCACATTTGTTTTGCTCTAAAATCCCCCCTATCAAAGCCATATTTTTACCTTTAAACTCCACTTAAAATCTTGCTTATTTTTCTCTGACTTTTTTTAATAAAAGTCTGCTTTTTCAAGTTTCTTGATATTTGCCCAAATTTGCCTTTATTATAGCTTGCCGATTAATAACACCACCTTTCCATAATAACTTCACACAAGGGCAAATATAGGCATAAAAAAGGCGAACCCTTTGGTTCGCATATATTTATTACTATATTCTGTTTTCAAACTATTTTTGTTTTTACAAATCGCCTTAAACAGGCTTTATTTTTATTTAGGTATAATTATCCCACCTCCTTCACAAGTCTTTACACAAAGACAAACTCAGCCATATAACAGCCATTATTTTAGTCTTGTTACATCACATTTTTTGATATTTTTTATTCTTCTGAAATACTTAATAAAAAAATTCTCTATATCTTGCTTTATTTTCACTGTGGATATAAATTTTAATCAATAAAATACTCCTTTTTCTATCTTGACACATCCCTTCAACAGAGTTTATATACCACAAGTGGCTATGCCAACTTCAAAGCAAAGGGGTTATTTTATGGATATTTTTAATTATTTTATTTCAAATCACAATGAAAACACACCTAAGTTTTCAGAAATTTTTCACTCAATTAATGAATTAAAACTTACTCTTGATGACAAAAGTTATGTTCTTGAACACTATCTTTCAATGTTTTTTCACTTGATAAAGCAAATGGATTTTACATATTTACAAGAAAAAATCCATTTGCTATTCAAAAAATCTATTGAAAAAGTTGCTGACTCATCAGAAAAATTTCATTATCAAGAAACTGAAACAAATGAAAATCTTTTAATATTATCTGTGGCAGACTCTATTATTGAGCAATCACTTTCTGATTTTACAACTGAAATTTACTATCATTGTTGTAAGAAAGTTGATGTAATAGAGTTTCAAGAAACAGAAAATAAACTTATAAATCTTATTGGCAAAGAAAAATTTGAAGCATTTCAGTTGATGCTTGCTCAATATTTTATTGCAACTTCTTTTACTCAATTCTTTTTACAAGTTATGATAAAAGAATTAAGTCTAGTTCTTACTGCTCGTGATATTGAAACTGATAATGAAATATTTAGGCTGTTTTTAAAAAACTTATAATATTTTATATTAAAAAAAGCAACCACCAGACAATCTGGTGGTTTTTCCTTTGCGGGTATAACCC
>CANOTJ010000026.1 GCA_947570175.1 uncultured Mycoplasmatota bacterium
CATTTTTTGATAATTTAAAAAGACTATTAACAAAATTTATTTGTCAACAGTCTGAAAACTGAATTATTTCAGTTTTTTTGACTAACAAATTAGAATAATTTTATATGCTTTTGATTGTGAGTTTTAGATAGATGAATATAAATTACTATTAAATTAATATCCTTGTTGGTATTTTCATTGTATACTTGAGTTTTCCATTAAAATAATATAAAATAATATTAGAAAGGAGTAAGAGTATAATGAAAAAAATTAGTATGTTATTTTTAGGAGTAGCTATCGCAATTTTAGTAACAGGTTGTGGAAATAAAGAAAATGAATTAATTTGTACAAATATCCAAACGGAAGATGGTATGAAAATAGAACAAACAATTTCTATGATCTTTAAAAATGATAAAATTAACCATGTAAAAATGGATGTTAATAGTAAAATTACTGATGATAAAGTAAAGGAAAATTGGACAGCATTTACTCAAGCTATGGATAGTCAAAATGAAGAGACCGAAAAAGATGGTGTTAGTTTAAAAGTAAGTAAAGATGATAAAAAATATGAATATAAAGTAACATTAGATGTTGATTTAGAAAAAGCTGATAAAGACATCTTAAAAACTTATGGATTAACTGACTTGTCAGATGATGATAGTACTCTAAAAGATAATAAAAAAACTGCTGAATCAGAAGGATTTACCTGTAAAGTACAATAGAAGTTTTAAAGTCTATATTTTAAAATTATGGACTTTTTTAATGGGAATATAAGTTATATAGAAATAAGAAAAAACTCTTATGTTAAATTGTTTTCTTATGAAATAAATGTTAGAATAGTTTCATAAGAAATATTTGATTTATTAATATATGTTAATTAGCTAAATAAGAATTTTTTAAATTCATAGGAGGAAATTATGTTTCAATTAGAATCAAAATATAAACCAAGTGGAGATCAACCACAAGCAATAGAAAAATTAGTAAAGGGAATTGAGAATAAAGAAAAATATCAAGTATTATTAGGAGCAACAGGAACAGGAAAAACCTTTACGATAGCTAATGTTATAGAGAAGATAAATAAACCAACATTGGTTCTTGCGCATAATAAAACTTTAGCAGGACAACTTTATACAGAATTAAAAGAATTATTTCCCAAAAATAAAGTTTGTTTCTTTATTTCATATTTTGATTATTATCAACCAGAAGCTTATATTGCAAAAACAGATACTTATATAGAAAAAGATTCTTCTATTAATGATGAAATTGATGAATTAAGACACGATGCAACAAGTGCCTTATTAAACAGAAAAGATGTTATAGTCGTTGCTTCGGTATCTTGCATTTATGGAATAGGAGAGATTGAAGAATATCGAAAAAAGATGTTAACCATATCAGAAAATGATGAAGTAGATCGAGATTCTATTATGTATAAATTAATTGAAATGTTATATGAAAGAAATGATTATGATTTTAAACGAGGAACATTTAGAGTAAGAGGAGATGTATTAGAAGTAATTCCAGCAGGTGTTCACGATAAAGGAATAAGAATTGAATTCTTTGGAGATGAAGTAGAGAGAATAAGTGAATTTGATACGTTAACAGGAACTATTTTAAAGAATAAAAAAACCGTATCTATTTTTCCAGCAAGTCACTTTGTAACAAGTGATGATAAATTAAAACGAGCAATTAAAAATATCGAAATCGAATTACAAGAACAATTAGAAAAATTTAAAGAGCAAAATAAATTATTAGAATATCAACGTTTAATGGAACGAACAAATTATGATTTAGAAATGTTATCAGAAACAGGATTTTGTAGGGGAGTAGAAAATTATTCTAGACAATTAGCTTTAAAAGAAGCGGGAGCAATACCAACAACACTAATTGATTTTTTTGGGGAAGATTTCTTAATAGTAGTAGATGAATCTCATGTGACATTACCACAAATTCGGGGAATGTATAACGGTGATCATGCTAGAAAACAAATGCTAGTAGATTATGGGTTTCGTTTGCCAAGTGCTTTAGATAATAGACCTCTACGGTTTGAAGAATTCGAAAATAAAATCAAACAAATAATTTGCGTATCAGCTACACCAGGTGATTATGAATTAGAAAAAACCAACCATAAATTTATTGAACAAATTATTCGTCCAACTGGTTTATTGGATCCAATAATTGAAGTTAGAAAAACAGAAAACCAAATAGATGATTTGGTAAAAGAAATTTATATTTGTAAGGAGAAACAAGAAAGAGTTTTAATAACAACATTAACCATCCGTATGGCAGAAGAATTAACTGAATATTTAAAAAATATTGATATTAAAGTAGCTTATTTACATAGTGAAGTAAAAACATTAGAGCGACTAAAAATTATTCAAAATTTACGAACAGGAATTTATGATGTATTAGTTGGAATCAATCTATTAAGGGAGGGACTGGATATTCCAGAAGTCAGCTTAGTAGCAATAATGGATGCTGATAAGCAAGGTTTTTTACGTAGTAATCGAAGTTTAATTCAAACAATTGGTCGAGCAGCAAGAAATCAAAATGGAAAAGTTATTATGTATGCAGATGAAGTAAGTCAATCTATGGAAAGTGCTATCAAAGAAACAGAAAGAAGAAGAAAAATCCAAATAGAATATAATGTAAAACATAATATCATCCCAACAACAATAAAAAAAGAGATAAAGGAAGTCATCAGTAATGAAGTAAAGGAAGAAACTAATCACAAAATGACAAAAAAAGAAAGATTAAAATATATAGAGCAAATAGAAAAAGAAATGAAAGATGCTGCAAAAAATTTGGATTTTGAACGCGCGATGGAATTAAGAGATATTCTGTTTGAAATGCAAGAAGAAAAGAAAATTGTCGAATAAAATAAGATAAGAAAAAATAGAAATATGTTATAATGAAACCAGGAGGAAATTCATGAAAGGAAACAATTCAAAAATTCAAAAATTATGTTTACAATTTTTCGAATGGGTTATCTATCTGATTGGCTATACTCTCATTTTAATCTCTATCTCTGTTATCTTTAAAAATACAATTCAGATTGATAATCGCTATTATGGAATTTATGCCTTATTAGCAGAAATTATAATATATATATTGAATAAAACTATAAAACCTTTAATAGTATGGTTAATGATTCCCATAACAGCTTTAAGTTTAGGAATTTTTTACCCATTTATTAATGTTTTTATATTAAAATTAGTAGACTTTATTATGGGAAGTCATTTTACCATTCATGGAATTTTTATGAGTTTCTTAATTGCTATATTGATTTCCTTAATGAATATATTAATGGAAAAACTAGTTTTAAAACCATTATTAGGAAAGGAATAAAAATATGAGTGCAATTTTTATATCAATTGGTCCAATCTCTATCTATTGGTATTCTATTATTTTATTGGTTGCTTTTTTAATAGGAGCTTTCTTAGCTATTAAAGAAGTAGAAAAATTTAATATTTCTAAGGATAAAATGTATAATATGTTTTTTTATTTAGTTCCAATTGTCTTAATAGGGGCAAGAGTATATTTTGTTTTATTTCATCTAGATTATTATTTAAATGATATATTAGGAATTTTTAAAGTATGGGAAGGAGGCCTTGCTATACATGGGGGAATTATAGCAGGAATACTCTTTGTTTCACTTTACACAAAAAAAAATCATATGAAAACTTTAAAAATTATTGATATAATGGTAGTTAGTTTAATTTTAGGGCAAGCAATTGGTAGATGGGGAAACTTTTTTAATGGCGAAGCCCATGGTCCAATAACAACATTAGCTTATTTAAAATCCTTACATTTACCACATTTTATAATAGAGGGAATGTATTTGCAAGGAGATTATTATCATCCTACTTTTTTATATGAATCAATCTGGTGCTTTGTTGGTTTCATTATTTTAATTCTAATTCGGAGAAAATTAAGAATAGGACAAATAACAAGTATTTATTTAATTTGGTATGGAATAGGAAGATTTGCAATTGAAAGTTTAAGGACAGATAGTCTCATGTTATCAAGTATAAAGGTAGCTCAATTAGTATCGATTTTTATGATTCTATCTGGAATTATATTATTCTATATTCAGAGAAAAGAAAAAAAATATAATGAGGGGAATGTTTATGGAAAAAAGATTTGATTGTACTATAATTGGGGCAGGTGTAGCTGGTATTACTGCTGCAATTTATTTAAAGAGATGGAATTTTAATATTATTTTACTGGAAAAAAATATGCCAGGTGGATCTATTAATAATACTTCTTCTATAGAGAATTATCCTGGATTTCAAATGATTAATGGGTCTGAACTAGCAATGAATTTATATGACCAGATAAAAAAATTAGATATTCCATATCAATATGCCAATGTTAAAGAAATCAAAAAAGAAGAAGAACATTTTCTATTAAAAACAGAGACAGGAGATATTATTGCAGATAATATCATTATTGCAACAGGAAGAACACCTAAAATGTTAGGTCTAAAGAATGAAAAAAATTTAATAGGAAATGGAATTAGCACCTGTGCAATATGTGATGGACCATTATATAAAGATAAAAATGTTTGTATTGTAGGAGGAGGAAATAGTGCTTTAGAGGAAAGTATTTATTTGTCAAGAATATGTAAAAACGTGACTATTATAAATAGGAGTAATCAATTAAGGGCAGATGTTTCTTTACAAAAAAGAATTCAAAATATTTCTAATATTCATGTGTGTTATAATTCTAAAATTATAGAGTTACAAAGTAAAGAAGGAAAATTATCCTCTATTATCATTCAAAACGAAGAACAAAATTATACCTACGAATGCGATGGTTTATTTATCTATATTGGATTTGATCCAATATATCCTAAAATAGATAATTTAAAATTGGATAATAACTATATTGTAGTAAATAATAAAATGGAAACAAATATAAAGAATATCTATGCATGCGGTGATATTATAAAAAAAGATTTGTATCAAATTATTACAGCTGCATCAGAAGGAGCAATTGCGGCAAATAGTATAAAAATGAATTTTAATAAAAGCGAGTAAGCTTTTTTTATTTAAAAAAATATAGTATAATAAATATTAAGTAAGGAATGATACTATGTCCTATACCAGTATTGTCAAAAATGAAGTAAGTAAATTGAAAATGGAGAAAGCTGAAAATATTACAGAATTATCTTCTATTATTCGTAATATAGGAAAAATTAAAGATAATATTCAAATAATAAGTGAAAACTCAAGTGTTGCTCGCCGAGTATTTTCTTTAATAAAAGAACTTTACTACTTTACCCCTAAAATTATCGTTCGACGCGGTTACAATTTTCATAAAAATTATATCTATATCATAGAAATTAATCAAAAAAAAGAAATTATTTTAAGTGATTTATCATTAATACAAGAAAATGATAATATTCCAAAAACATATATATATGCAGATGAATTTCTAATGAAAGCATATTTAAGAGGTCTTTTTTTAGCCTGTGGTAGTATTAATGATCCTAAAAAATCACAATATCATTTAGAATTTATTGTAGATACATTGGAATATGCCAAATTCATCTCAAATTTATTAAATAAATTTCATTTAAATAGCAAATATTTAAAAAGGGAAAGTAAATATATGATATATGTAAAAGAGGCAGAAAAGATAAGCGATTTCTTAAAATTAATGAATGCTACAAATGCTTTATTTTATTATGAGGATATTAGAATATATCGTGAACGAAAAAATATGACCAATCGTTTAAATAATTGTGAACAAGCGAACGTAGATAAAATAATAGAGACCGCCCATCAACAAATTAAAGATATCAATAAGATTAAAAAAATTGGTGGTTTAGATTTATTAGATGACAAAGTAAAAGAAGCGGCAATTTACCGTTTAAAATATCCAGAGGTTTCCCTAATAGAATTAAGTGAAATTATATCGTTAGAAACAGGTAAGAATATAAGTAAATCAGGATTATATCATAGATTTCAAAAAATAAAAAATCTAGCTGCAAAAATAAAGGAGGATTAAAATGCTTTTTAAAAGAAAAGAAAAACAAACATCAGAAGCAAGTGAATATAAAAGAGGATATAATGATGGATATTATCATGCAATATTGAAAACAGAAAGTAATGTATCTTCCTTTAACAACAACATTAACTATATACGGGGATATGAATATGGTTATCGAGTAGGAACACAAGAGATAAAAATGAAAGAATTTCAAAATAGTAAAATGAAAAAAGAAAATAGCACTATTTCGAATTCTTTAACAAATCCAGTTTCTAATCAAAATGATAATCAACAGAATTCATTTCAAAATCCAAACATGTTTTCTAATTTTTATAATAAGAAGTTTTAAGAGGAAAACTCTTTTTTGAAATGGTTTAGACATCTATATTATTTTATAGTATAATGGAAAAGAGGTGGCCTATGCAGAAAATATTTACAAAAATTACTGAACAAATTCAAAAGAATGATTCTGTTATCATTATCTCCCATAAGGGAATGGATCTAGATGCAATAGGTTCTTCTCTTTGTTTGTATAAGATTATTGAATCTTTTTCAAAAAGAGCTTTTATTTATTTAGATGATATTGAAAATAATCAAACTTTAAAAAAAAGTATAGAACTACTGAAAAAAAATGATATAGAAGTTTCGTTTATTACAGATTATGAAATGAATAAATTTTCTAAAGAAAACCCATTAATAATAGTTGTAGATACAAATAAAAAAGGCTTATTAGGATATTCTAAATTAACAGATCAATTTCAAAAATTAATTGTAATTGATCATCATATTAAATCAGATGATACAATTCCAAATACAATTTTAACATATATAGATAACGATAAATCTAGTGCAACTGAAATTTTATATGAATATTTAGATGTATTAAAGATAAAAATAGAACCATCAATTGCGACTATAATGTTAGCAGGAATTGAAATTGATACAAATAGTTTTAATATTAAGACAAAAGCAAATACTTTTCGAACTGCGGCCTCTTTATTAGAAAATGGAGCAGATAATATCGAAAAACAAAAATTGCTAAAAGAGAATAAAGAAAATTATTGTAAAAGACAAGAGTTTATTAAAAAAAGTTATATGATTAATGAAAACATGGCCCTTTGTATGATGGATGAAAATATTTATGAAAGATATCAATTAGCTTTAATCTCAGAAGATTTATTGCAATTTGATGATGTAGAAGCATCTTTCACAATTGGTTTTGTCAGTAAAGGGAATATTGGTATCAGTGCACGTTCTATTGGAAAAATTGATGTAGAGAAGATTATGCGAAAGTTAGGTGGAGGCGGCCATCAAACAGATGCAGCCTGCCTTATAGAAAACAATGATTTGGAAGAAGTAAAAAAACAATTACTTCAAAAATTGGAGGTAATAAAATGAAAGTCATTTTTATAAAAGATGTAAAAGGCCAAGGAAAGAAAAATGAAATCAAAGAAGTATCGGATGGATATGGACAAAACTTTTTAATAAAAAAAGGATTTGCTGTATTAGCTACACAAAATAATATTAAAAGATTAGACCAAAATTTATCAGAGCAACGTTTAGAGGAAACTCTGTTAATAAAAGATATGGAATCTTTAAAACAAAAATTAGAAAAAGAGAAATTTCTTTTTCATGTAAAAACAGGAAAAGCAGATATGATGTTTGGAACTATTTCTATCAAACAAATTAAAAAAGAACTAGATAATAAAGGATACCAAATAGATAGAAAACAGATAAAGTTAATGAATCCTATTACGAGTTTAGGCTTCCATAATGTAAAAATAGAATTACATAAAAAAGTAGAAGCAACAATTAAAATACAAGTAGTAAAGTAGGTGATTGGATGAATGAAAGAACAATGCCACATAATATAGAGGCAGAACAATCTGTTTTGGGTTCTATGTTTTTATCCAAATATGCACTCCAGAAATGTGTGGAATCGCTAGATGCAAATCAATTCTTTTTAGATTCCCATCATAAAATATTTAATGTAATAAATGATTTATCAGAAGAAGGAAAACCTATTGATATTACTACAGTAACAGCCGAATTAGATAAAAGAAAAGAATTAAATCAAGTTGGTGGGGTAGAATATATTGCCGAAATTACAAGTTTAGTTCCATCAGCTGCTAATGTAGATGAATATATTCGAATTGTATCTGAAAAATCGATTTTAAGAAAACTAATTGATACAGCAACCGAAATAGAATCAGATGGATATAAATCTGTTAATTCATTAGAAGATATTCTAGATAATGCCGAAAAGAAAATATTAAATGTCGTTAAGACAAGAAAAGGTTCAGAATTTAGAAGTATTCAGGATGTTTTATCTAAAACTCAAGAAGATCTCGAAAAATTATCTCAAAATAAAGGAGAGATAACAGGAATTCCAACAGGTTTTTATGATTTGGATAGAATTACATCTGGATTTCATGGTAACGAATTAATTATTCTTGCAGCAAGACCCGCAATGGGGAAAACAGCTTTTGCTTTAAATATGGCTACAAATATCGCTATTAACAGTAAGAAATCAGTAGCTTTATTTAATATGGAAATGGGAGCAGAACAATTAGCAACTAGAATGTTATCCTCTGTTGGACAAATAGAGGGGTATAAACTTCGAAATGGGCGTTTAGAACACAATGATTGGAAAAGAATTAATGAAGCGATTAGTAGATTAGCTGATACCAATATTTTTATAGATGATACACCTGGGATGACTATTGGTGAAATTCGTGCTAAATGTCGACGTTTAGCTTCTTCAGAAAAAGGGCTAGATATCGTAATTATTGATTATTTACAGTTAATTAGTGGATCTGCTAAATATGCAGGAAATCGGCAACAAGAAATAGCAGAAATTTCTCGTTCATTAAAAACTTTAGCGATGGAATTAGAAATTCCTATCATTGCTTTGGCCCAACTTTCTCGTAGTGTAGAATCTAGGGACGATAAACGACCAATCTTAAGTGATTTAAGAGAATCAGGATCTATAGAACAAGACGCAGATATTGTTGCTTTTCTATATCGTGATGATTATTATAATAAAGAAAGTGCTTATGATGAGAATACTAGTCGTAGTGAATTTATTATTGGAAAACATCGTAATGGTCCAACCACAACTATTGATTTACTCTTCAAAAGAAATACTAGTACATTTGTAAATTTTGTAGAAAAAGAAGAAAATTAGGTGAAAAGTATGAAAAAGATAATCGGAGAAATATTCATTATATTGATATCCATTTTGACAATTTATCTTTGTCTGGGATATAAAAAAGAAAGTAATTCTCAAAGTTTTTATAAGGTTTACTTAAATAATGAAGTTCTAGGTGTAATTGATTCTAAACAGAAATTAGAAAATTATATTGATCAAAAAAATGGGGAGTATAAAAGAAAATATGGAACAAAAAAGATATATGCTCCAAATGGACTAGAGATAAGGAAAATATCTACTTATAATGAGAAAACAGATTCCATTTCTTCTATTTATAATAAAATTGAAGAAAAAGATTCTTTTACCATTATGGGCTATCAATTCAGTATTAAAAAAGGGGATAAAACAAGAAATATTTTTGTGACTAAAGAAAGTGTATTTAAAACTTCATTAGAGAATACAATAAAAACATTTGTAGGGGAAGATAATTATAATGCATATAAAAATAAAACTCAGACAGAAATAGATACAACAGGAAGTATTATAGAAAATATATATGTATCAGATGATATTACAATTAAGAAGACTAAAATACCAGTTACAGAAACAATTTATACTAAAGAAGATGATTTATCCAAATATCTTCTTTTCGGAACAACAAAAGATCAGGGAAAATATATTGTACAGGAGGGGGATACAATAGAGGAAGTGGCTTTTAATAATCAGATTAGTACTGAGGAGTTTCTAATATCAAATCCAACTTTTACCAGTTCAAAAAACTTATTATTTCCAGGTCAAGAAGTGGTAATTGGTTATACCAATCCTCAAGTGAATGTTGTAGTCGAAAAATATTCGGTAGAGGACAAAGAAGTAAAATATCAAACCGATTATCAATATGATGAAAATCGTCTTCAAGGCGATGATCAAATTATTCAAAATGGTGAAAATGGTTTAGAAAGAGTAAGACAAACAATTCAAATAACAAATGGTCAAATAACAAATGTAAATACAGTAGAAAAAGAGGAATTAAAACCAAGTATTAATCAAATAATCATTATGGGAGAAAAAATTATTCCAAGTGTTGGTAGCACTAAAAATTGGCACTGGCCAACTAATAGTGGATATACCATTTCTTCAGACTTTATTTATCGTATTAATCCAGTTACAGGACAACGTGAGCAACATGGTGCAATTGATATCTCAGGAACAGGATTAGGCTCTCCAATCTATGCTGTTGCCAATGGCGTTGTATCAGAATCAACATCTAGAACACAGGATGGAAATTATGTATGTATTAATCATAACAATGGATATTATACTTGTTATGCTCATATGATGAAAAGAAATGCGAATGTAGGTCAAGTAGTAGAACGTGGTCAAGTTATTGGATATGTAGGAAAAACTGGATATGCAACAGGAGCCCATTTACATTTTGAAGTATGGATAGGAGGAGCTCCTTGGAGAGGTGGAAGAAGAATTAATCCATGGACAATGTTAAATCGTTAAAAGTATGTATTTTAAGTAGTGGGTCCAAAGGAAATTCTACTTTTATTCAAAGCAATACTACGAATTTGTTAATTGATATTGGAAGAAGTTGTGCTTATATTTCATCTAAATTGGAAGAACTCAATGTAAATCCAAATAATATTGATGCTATATTAATTACACATACTCATAATGATCATATTAGTGGATTAAAAGTATTTGTTAAGAAGTATCATCCCAAAGTTTATTTGACACAAAAGATGTATGAGGATTTAAAAGATATACTTCCTTTTGAAGATTGCATATTGATAGAGGAACCTTTTCATATCCAAGATCTTAGTATTGATTATATCAAAACCTCCCATGACACAAGTGATTCTAATGGATACATTATAAGAAAACAAGATCATTCAGTTGTCTATATAACAGATACTGGTTATATTCACCAAAAAAATGATCAAAAATTAAAAAATCACAGTCTTTATATTATGGAAAGTAATCATGATATAAAAATGTTAATGAATGGAAAATATCCTTATCATATTAAACAAAGAATCCAAGGGGATAGAGGACATTTATCAAATGAGGATGCTTCTAAAAATTTGTCAAAATATATTGGAGATAGAACTAAATGTGTTGTCTTAGCCCATTTAAGTCATGATAATAACACAGAGGAAAAGGCTTATACTACTTTGACCAATCAATTATTACATAATAACCAAGAAGTAGAACAAATTATTATCGCAAAACAAGAGGAAAGGACAGAATTGATCGAAGTATGATTAAAATAATATGTGTTGGGAAAATAAAAGAAAAGTATCTAAAGGATGCTATCTTAGAATATAAAAAAAGAATTTCTAAATACATCAAAATAGAAATAATAGAAGTATCCGATGAAACAGATAATATTTTAAATAAAGAAAGAGATTCTATATTTCGTTTTATTAAAGAAAAAGATTATGTAATTACTTTAGAAATAGATGGAGAAGCAATTTCTTCTTTAGAGTTCGCCAAAAAAATAGATAAGACATTTATTTCTTATCCAAATATTACTTTTATTATTGGTGGATCATATGGACTTCATAAGGATATTAAAAATCGAAGTAATTTCGCTTTATCATTTTCTAAAATGACCTTTCCACATCCATTATTTCGTGTACTATTATTAGAACAAATTTACCGTTCATTTAAAATTCTTCATAATGAATCTTATCACAAATAAAAAATGATTTTTTAAAAATCATTTTTTTTAATTGTAATTTCAACCGCACCACTTTTAATACTTTGATTCTACCTCA
>CANOTJ010000027.1 GCA_947570175.1 uncultured Mycoplasmatota bacterium
TTCATAAAAAAGACAAATAAGTAATTTCTTTTACCTATTTGTCAACAGTCTGAAACAGTGTTTGAATGAACACTGTTTTTTATGATATTATTTGACACCAACTATTTTATAAATTCTAGGATTTGGAACCCCCGCTTTATACATTTCAATTATCTGAAAGTTTGTTTCTCCAGTAAAAGTAAAATGAATGAAATAATACCAACTTGCGTTATAGTAAGGCGAAGATACGTAGGTTGAAACTGAATATTGTAGTTTAGAAGTATCTACTACAACAGAATCATTAAAAGTACTTTTCCATGAGCTTACATTATTATGTTTGGTAGAATCTGTATAAACAATTAAGTATTTATAATCTTTCACACTTTTTGTTAGAGCGTATGTACCTGAAGTTGCAGACCCTTCATATATTGTTTCATATTTTCCTGTAAGGGCTTGCCCTTCTAATTCTTTAATCCTATTTTCTAAAGCTGTTTTATTGGCTACCATTTCTTTTTCTAACTGATCAATTCTTGCTTCTAAGGCAGAAGTATCACTAGATGAATCTGTAGAACCATTTGTCACAATTTCTACATTGTATTTTTCTCCATTTAAAGTAACTAGATAATCTCCATAATAAAACTTTCCACTTGTTACTCCTTTTTTATCTATCACTACATTTCCTCTATCTGGTAGTGTTCCTTTTATCTTTAATTGTAAAGATATGGTATCTAAGATGGGGATTAAAGTTGCTGTTTCACTAGTTTTGGTAATTGTTTCCTCACGAATACTGTACTCTCCTGTATAATCTGTATTGGTATTTTTTAGTTGCTCTTTTACAATTCTCTTTTCAATGGCATCTACATATCCCCTTGCTGATTCTTTATAACTATTTTTTCTTGCTTCTTCTATGACATTTAATATCATTGGTATTGTTATTAGGGCTACTACTGCTATTATGACTATGACTGCTAATAATTCTATTAATGTAAATCCTTGTCTTTTCATTGTACTACTCTCCTATTCTATTCACAATTATATCACATACTTCCTCTTTTTCAATCCTTCCTTTTTATCTTTCTATATTTCATTTTTACTTCTTTCTTATTTTATATTACAAAAAAGAAAGACAAACTTTCTTTCTTATTTTGAAAAGGTATATATCTTATCTTTCAAATCATAGTAATCTTTACGAACATTGTATTCTTCTTCTAATAATTTGATTTGTTCTTCATTTTGTAAGTAGATATTTTTTAAAAATGTTTCTCTTATAATGAATGCTATTAGTGGAATTACTTCTACACAGGCAGTTATTTTCCATACTGGACTTTCCATAAGGCCTAATACTATACTTAGAAGAATCGGAAGAGAAATAAATTCAAAACTAGATAATCCAAATACTAATTCTGTCAATACATAATACAGATTCGAATCATTATGATTATATAATTTCTCTATACTATCCTCTAGAGTATCTAAATATTCACGGTTTGTTTGAGCATTTACATGATCATACAAGTTAAATTTAGAAATAATGGTCTGAATTTGTGAATATATGGAATCTATTCTTTCTTCTATCTCTTTCAATTTAGATAATTCTGTTATATTGATGATTCCCTGCTTAGAATCTTTTCTATTTTGTTCCATAATTTTCTTGGCATATTCATATAAAACCTCTATTTTTTTATTGGTAGGATAATTTTGAATAATTTTTGCAATTTTTTCTAATTTCATTTCTGATTCCTGATATGAGAAATAAAAATTTTTTTCTAACATAATTATATTCTCCTTTATTTAATAGTATTTATTTTGAAAAAACATATTGTCTATTTTTTAAATCATAATAATTCTTACGGGCATCATACTCCTCCTTTATAGCTCGTTCATCTTCAGAATTATATTGTTCTTGTTCAACTCCTGTTTTGATAACTGATAGTATTGATAAGACTCCAGCTACCATTCCAGAAACTATCACAACATTATTTTTACCGTAAGCTATGGACCCGCAAACTACAAAACCAGAGATAGCCAATAAAACAGCATCTACCAAGTATGTGATAAAGAATTTGGTTTCTTGAGAACCTAATTTACTATCTAACACATTTAAATAATCTTCATTTTGAGGATTTATATCGTTATATAGTTTGAAATTATCAATTATCTCATTAATTTGAAAGTATACAGAATCAAATTTCTTTTCTTTAGAATTTAATTTTTTAATCTTCTTTAAAATTTGTTTCTTTAATTCACTTTGAGCGGAATTATGTAGCCATTCATTTAACACTTTATCCTGAGCTAACAATTTCGTTACCTTATTAAATAATTTTAAAGCTTCTATTTCATCTATATTATTTAATACACTATCTGATAAATAATGAATTAATTTCTCATTATACTCCTTTTCTTTTTTATTATCGTAAATGTTCTTCGCCTTTTTAGAAGTTTTAATCGTTTTCTTAAATAATTTAGTTGCTTCATCAGATATAGTTAACGCCTCTTCTAACAAGTCATTTTGATAGGATGAATCAGCATCCTGATTTCCAGTTTTCATATAATTTATATATTGTTGCAGTTCTTTTCTATTTTGATTAATGATATTTTTTGCATATTCGTATAAAACTTGAACTTTTTTATTAACTGGATATTTTTTTATAATCTTCATAATTTTATCTAGTTTTCTTTTGACTTCTTGATACGACAAAAGAGCTTCTTTCATTTTGTCTTGTTCTACTAATTTTTCACCTAAAACTAATGCCTCTTCATATTTTTGGGGAACTGCCCCTAAATATCCTTTACACATTCCTATTGTTTTGAACATTTCTTTTTTATCCTCTTTTGTTAAAGTTAATAAATTTTCTAATCGTGTAATAGCATCCTCTAAATTTAGAACCATCACTTCTTTATATTGCTTAAATTCTATCTTTGATATTTCCTTTTTAAATACTGACTTGTAGAAATTAGTCAAATCGGTTAGTGCTTCTTGCACTTTACTAGATTCATTTTGAATTTCTTCTTCTAATTGTTCTTTTATAAATTCTTTCTGGACAAAAATTTCTGCATCTGTTAAATTAGTTGGTAGCTCATTTAATAATTCTTCTAAATAATTTTTTATTTCTAAAATAGATGATTGTTCTTCTAATAAATCATATTCATAAGCTTCTTGTTGTAATTCATTTAACGAGATTAAATATTCATTAGAAGAATTTATAAATTGTTTTAATGTTTCGAAATATTCTATTTTATCTAATGTCTTTTGATAGGCTGCATATAATAACTCATTTTTTGCATCGATAATAATCTTCGCTTTTTCTAATTCTTCCTCAATAATTTTTCTTAAAGCCTCTTGTTTTGCATATCTTATTTCTTCTTCATTATAGACATTTTTCATTTCTTCTTCTGTATATTTAGGTGTAGATTCCTCATTACTCGTAGAGTACTCATTATTTAGACGAGCTAAATACGCCTCATCATATACTTTTCTTTGCTCTTCGTTTGACAATACCTCATAAGCCTCATTAATCTCTCTAATTTTTTGTTCTCCATCTTCTTTTTGATATGCATCTGGATGATAGAAACGAGCTAATTCGCGGTATTTCTTTTTAATTAAATCAAAGTCTGCACCAAATTCTACCCCTAATATTTCATAGTAATCTAACCAATGATCTTTCCAATTACCCATTCTTGACACCTATTCTTTTTTGTTTTCCCTTTTCTTCAGTGATCGTTTTAATCGGCTTTTTCCAATCTGGAGTAATTTTCCCATATTGTTTTAAATCATCTAACGCAAGTGATATTGACTGGAAGTTTGCAAGCATTCCTTCGCCAGTATTCTTACTTTCTACTGAATTTTCTAATTTGATACCAACACTTGCTGCAATTTCTTGAGCATTTTCTAAAGCCCCTAGAAATAAGAATTCCCAGCCTTGATTTTGACATCTGCGAATTATATTCTTCATATCTTCTATGTCATAATATTTACTTGATATATCCATTCCATCCGTCATAATCGCAACTACTGTTCGATTTGGCTTAATTGTAGCCATAGTTCTTGCTTTTTCTATTTTTTCAATAGTTGAGCAAAAAGCATCATAAAGACTAGTCTCTCCACCTGCTTCATACTGTAATTTTTGTACCGTTGATATCTCTTGGCGAAAACCTATTTCTTCTATATTATGATTAAATAATACCGTTGTAACTTTGGTTGGAAACGAACTTCTTTTTTCCTTTTCAATCAATTGATTATATCCTATACAAGTATCTGATTCTAACCCCGTACAACTACTGCTTTTATCAATCAAAAAAATTAACTCAGTTGTATTTTCATGTAATTGTTTGGTTGTCTGTTCAATGATTGCACTTGAATAATTGTTAACACGATTCTGTAATGTAGTTTGTGGATTTGCAATTCCCCTATTTAATATTGCTAAATTACTCTTACCATTAGTCATAGATAATGGATTTGATTTTCCTGACATCATCTCATTCTTTTGTCCTATTCCTATATTTACTCCTTTATTTTTTTCTTTTAATTCTTCTAATAATCCCATGATAATTCCCCCATTTGTTTTGCTGGTGGTTATAATATCATAAAAAATAAATAATTGTCAATTATTTTAATGAATATAATAAAAAATTGGCAAGAGCCAACCCTTTATTCATAAAAACTATTTATATAGTTTAACACTTCTTGAATCGTATTATCAAAATTTTCATAATCTGTATCAAACCAATTAATATTCATTTTATTTAAAAACCATGTATATTGTCTTTTAGCATATCTTCTACATCTTTGTTTTATTAATTCTATTGCTTCTTCTTTTGTTATATGGTGATCAAAATATTCAAATAATTCTTTATATCCAATTGGAGTCATGACTGCTTTTGTACGAATTTTTTTCTGATATAAATTTTTTGCTTCTTCCATTAATCCATCTTCTAACATTTGATCTACTCGATGATTAATTTTTTGATATAAAGTTTCTCTTTTGGTAGTTAATCCAATCCATATAATATCATCATAAAACAATTGATCACCTGTTTTATTTTTCTCTAAAATTTCATGGTGGTGTTGATAATAGTTTAATGAACGAAGAATTCTTTTCCGATTATTTTTATGAATCTTTGTTTCTGGATAAATTTTTAATAGTTTGGAATATAACTGATCCGTTGAAAGATTACAGTCTTCTTCCTTTTTATTCTCCTCTTTTAATTCATA
The DNA here is from genome assembly GCA_947570175.1 of uncultured Mycoplasmatota bacterium. Classification (GTDB taxonomy): domain Bacteria; phylum Bacillota_I; class Bacilli_A; order RF39; family UBA660; genus UMGS1271. Next base: position 5,192 of record CANOTJ010000027.1, read on the forward strand.
TTGATATAGAGCTGCTTTGATATATAAACCAGTTCCTCCCACTATAATAGGAATTTTACCCTTATCTTGAATTTCCTGTATTTTTTTTCGACAATCTTTTTGGTAATCAAAAAGGGTATAATCTTGGGTTATATCTTTTATATCTATTAAATGATGAACAATATTTTGTTTTTCTTCTTCTGTTACTTTCGCCGTTGCGATATCTAAACCTTTATAAACTTGAGTGGAATCGGAATTAATAATTTCCCCATTTAGTTTTTTAGCAAGTTCAATACTTAATTTTGTTTTTCCAACAGCAGTTGGTCCTGCAATTACAACAATCATATTTTCCTCCCCTTATTGAATAAACATAGAGTCTCCAAAAGAGAAAAAGCGGTAATTTCTTTGAATAGCTTCTTCATAAGCTTTCATAATATTTTCTTTTCCTGCTAGAGCGCTTACTAACATTAATAAAGTGGATTTTGGTAAATGAAAATTTGTAATTAAAGCATCAATTGCTTGAAACTGATAACCTGGATAAATGAAAATATCTGTCCACCCACTACACTCTTTGAATTGTCCATATAAGTTCATAATTGTTTCTAGTGTTCTAGTAGAAGTAGTTCCAACACTAATGATTCTTTGATTATTTTTCTTAGCTCGATTTAAAATATTTGCTGTTTCTTTATCCATTATATAAAATTCACTATGCATTTTATGTTGTGTTATATCTTCTACAGTAACTGGTCGAAAAGTACCTAGTCCAACATGTAAAGTAATATAAACCACTTTTACATTTTTTCGTTCTAACTCATTTAATAAATCTTTTGTAAAGTGCAATCCAGCCGTTGGAGCTGCAGCGCTTCCTAGGTTTTTCGCATATACGGTTTGATAACGGTTTTTATCTTGTAATTTCTCATGAATATATGGTGGAAGTGGCATTTCTCCTAATTGATCTAGTATTTCATATAAAATGCCCTTATAAATTAATTTAAAAACACGAATTCCTTCTTCTTTTATTCTAATACATTTTGCTTTTAGGATGCCTTGTCCGAATGATACAATCGTGCCCAATTTTACTCTCTTAGCAGGTTTTGTTAAACACTCCCATGTATTATTTTCTTCTTCTTTTAATAATAAAATTTCAATAACCGCTTTGGTATCTTCCTTTTCCCCATAAAGCCTAGCTGGTAATACTTTTGTATCATTTAAAACCAATACATCATTTTCATTCAGTTCCTGCGTGATATCATGAAAATTTTGGTGGCGAATTTTTCCTGTTTTTTTATCCAATACTAACATCTTTGAGTGATCTCTATTTTCAATCGGCGTTTGGGCAATTAATTCTTCTGGTAATTGATAATCAAAATCTTCTGTTCGCATTTTTATTACTTCCTCTCTTTCAATAGTGTCTTTTATAATAATCTTATAATTTTGTTTGAACTCTGATATAAATTTCTTCACTATCACTTGGCAAAAATACAGTATATCGTAGTATTTTAATGTTATTTTTCACCACTAGAAACCATCATTTTTATCTCTGTTATTCTTCCTTTTTTAAATAATTAAGTCCTAAGTGTTGATAAGCTTTTTCTGTTACCATTCGACCACGACTTGTTCTTTTTAACAATCCTATTTGTAATAAATAGGGCTCATAAACATCTTCTATGGTTGTTTGCTCTTCCCCAATGGAAGAGGCAATGGCTTCTATTCCAACAGGTCCCCCATTAAATTTTTCAATAATAGATTTCAATAGGTGATAATCTGTATCATCTAATCCTAGACTATCTACTTTTAATCTATCTAAAGCAGTTATTGTAATTTCTAAAGTAATTTTACCATCTCCCATAACTAGAGCGAAATCACGAACTCTTTTCAATAAACGATTAGCAATTCTAGGAGTACCTCGACTACGTCGTGCAAGTTCCAAAGCGGCATCTTCTTCGATTTCTATTTCTAATACTCGACTTGTTCTTTTTACGATTTGTGTTAACTCATCTTCATTATAATACTTTAATTTATCAATAATTCCGAAACGGTCACGAAGGGGGCTAGATAAATCCCCTGCTCTTGTAGTTGCTCCTACTAACGTGAAGTGTGGAAGTTCAATTCGTATATTTCGACTAGTCGAATCTGCTCCGACTATAATATCTAATACATAATCTTCCATTGCTGGATATAATATTTCTTCAATAAATCTTGGCATACGATGAATTTCATCGATAAACAAAACATCTCCCTCTTCTAAACTGGATAAAATGGCAGCCAAGTCTCCACTTTTTTCTATCGAAGGCCCACTTGCTGTTTTTATATTTACTTCTAACTCATTTGCAATGATATAAGCAAGAGTTGTTTTACCAAGACCTGGAGGTCCATATAATAAAACATGATCTAATGCTTCATTTCGCATTTTGGAGGCTTTAATAAACACCTCTAAATTTTCTTTTACTTCTTTTTGTCCAATATATTCTTCCATATGATCTGGACGAATAGATGTTTCAAAAGAATCTTCTTTTAATTCATTACCTGTTAATAATCTATCTTCCATTTATTCCTCCTACATACTTAATTACTTTAAAAATAGTTTTAACGCTTCTTTGATTTGCTGTTCTATTTCTAAATTAGAATCAATTTGTTTTACCACTTTTTGGATATCTGCATTTTTATAACCTAATGCTTTTAATGTCTCTATTAATTCTTTATTATTATTTTTTAACTCTTCTTTTGTTACTAATTTTCCTTTTAAATCCAAAATGATTTGGCGTGCTACTTTATCCCCTATTTTGGGAAATTTTTTTAAATATGTGACATTTTCTTCTTCGATTGCTGCTATCAAACTGTTAATTTGACCTGTTGCAAACAAGGGAAGAGCCATTTTACACCCTAAACCTTTTACCGCAATCAATTTTAAAAACATATTTTTCTCTTCTAAAGTTTCAAAGCCATATAAAGATATCTCATCTTCTCTAACATACTGATAAATATATAATTTATAGTTTTCCTCTAATTTAAACTTATATGGATTAGCAGTGTAGATTAAATATCCAACTGCTTGATTTTCCAATACAATGTAATTACTCTCTATCTGTTTTACTATCCCAATGATATAATTATACATAAAAAAATCACCTATTATCATTATATCATATATCTAATAATAAGAAAATAAAAAGCAAACAATTGTTTAATATAAAAAGTAGATGCTAATCTACCTCTTTTCCATCTACTAAGATTCCACCTTTTTCTTCATTGTAAGCCATAGTATAACCTTTCATTGTAATGGAATCAATCTTGGTTACTTTTCCATTCTCTAAACAAACTTTTGTTTCTGCTGAAATATCACTTGGTTTGTTTCCTTTTGTTTCTGTTCTCGTGTTAATCTCACTTAATAAATAGCAACCATTTTCGTCTTCTTCTGGAAAAGTTTCGTCATCTAATTCTTCTATCATAATATCTTCAATTGCTGTTTTATAAGTTTTGAAACTTTCAATGGCAGCATTTTTTTTAGCTTCGGCGACCATAGACATAATAACAGGTGATGTGATTAAAGCAATGATTCCAATAATGACAATTACTGCAAGTAATTCAACCAATGTAAACCCTTGTTTTTTCATATTCTCTCCTCCAATATCTATTCTCATTATATCATAAATTTTAGACAAATAAAAAAGAATGTTCAAATGTCATTCCTTTTAAAATCCGATTACTAAGCAAATAATAAAGAAAGCAAGGCCAAGGATACAAGTAAGTCTTGTTATAAATAGTTCTCCTCCTCGTTCTTTTCGATTTTGAAATAAACTATCGTTTGCTCCTGTTAAAGCGTTTGATGCACTTTCTGCTTTTCCTGCTTGTAGTAAAACAATTGCAATTAACATAATAGAAATGATAATTAATAAGATTTGCACATTGGTTCCTCCTAACTTTTTATAATTTATCATATTCTGCTATAAAAAGCAAGATTATGAGGCTTTATAATTTTTAATAGCATTAATATTTTCATAAGTTATCACGATATGATAGTTGGTAGTATTGGGATGGATATCTTTCATAATATCTGTTCCATCTATTTCTATTTTGGTAATATATTCATCATCTTCATAGGTAGTAAGGATGATAAACTTATTAGAAGTAAAATTCAAAACCAATGGAAAGTTCAAAATATGATATTCTTTTTTCATTTCATTATTTTGGTATTCAATTTCATTTTTCAAATTCCCTTCTGTAAGATAGGTTTTGAGACTATCTGGAAATAAACTGTTCATATCAAAAGCAAATAATTGAGAAACAATTTCATTATTAGCTTTTTGGTAAATATTATGATTCATGATTGTATACTTTTGATTAGAAAATTCAAAATCATTGATTCCGTTATATCGAATTCCTTTCATAATTTGCGTTGTTTGATTTTCTTGAATCTCAATTGTATATTCATAATTTTGCATCAATTTCATTTTTTCAACACTTGTTTTTTTTGATTGTTCAACTGGAGTAGAGACAATCGCTGGTTTTTCACAACAACGAACAATTAAGATTAATATAAAAATAAAAGTAAAGTAAAATCCTATTTTAACCAAGGCATTGTATTTAGGATTTTTCCAAATCTTTTTGAATTTTGTAATATTCTCTTTTATTTTTTCTCGTCTTTCTTTCATTTTTTACTCCATTATTTTCCCTATTAAATCTTCCTTATTTTGAAGACCATTCATATAACTTACAGCACTCATTTTTTTCTTTCCTTCTGGTTGAATTTCGGTTATAACGATTTCTCCATTGGATACTTTTACTCCAAATCCATCCTCATAAACGTTTGTAATTTGACCATTAATAAGATTAGTAAAACTATTTTCTGAAATATAACACTTCCAGATTTTTATTCTTTTTCCATCTAATATAGCGTATGCACCTGGCCAAGAATTCAGTCCTCTTACTTTGTTATAGATTTGTCTTCGTCCTTTTTCAAAGTCTATCTTTTCATCTTCCTTGGTAATATTATATCCATAGGTTGCTTCTTCCTCATTTTGTTTTATTCTAGGAGCAGTTTGATTAATAATTTCTGGAAGAGTTTCTAATAATAAGTCTCTTCCTACTATCTGTAGTTTATCGTGTAAAGTCTCTGCTGTATCATCTTCTGTAATTTCTATTTCACATTGGGAAATCATATCTCCTTCATCCATTTTAGGACTCATATGCATAATTGTAACTCCTGTTTTTTTATGGCCGTCCATAATGGCATGATGAATTGGGGCTCCTCCTCTTAATTTTGGAAGTAGTGAGGCATGTACATTAATACAACCAAGTTCTGGATAAACGAGTAATTCTCGTGGTAAAATCTGACCGTAGGCACATGTAATGATTAAATTTGGATGAAAAGAAACTATCTCTTGCCAATCATCTTTTAGTTTTTCTGGTTGTAGCACAAAGATATTATTCTCTTCTGCTATTTTTTTGATAGGACTTTTTGTAATTTTTCCCTCTCTTCCCACTTTACGATCTGGTTGTGTAACTACAGCTTTTACATCATAGTTTTTCATTAATCCTTCTAATACTGGAACAGCAAAATCAGGGGTTCCCATAAATACAATTTTCGCTTCTTTTTTTACCTGTATATTTTCTATATCCATCTTATCACCTACTCTTATTTTATCATATTTTTATATAATAAAAAAGTAGTTATAATGAATATATTTTCTAAAAGAATATATATTAATTTTTTTACTACTTATATTTTTTCTAAAATATAAATTAAGCGATTTATTTTTTTTTGAGTACTTTTATTGGAGCGCGGGGAAATGGCAAAATTAATTTATATTCTTCCGCAATCCTATAAAGATCTTCTTCTAAAAATTCATTTGACTGATCTGATTGATATAATTTCCATACTTTTTGTTGTATATCCACATCATCTAAGTTAATGATAGAAAATATATCATCTAAAGTCACAAGCTGACCAGTCTCTGGATTTATTCTATTAACGGTCGTTAAATCAATTCCAAATGTATCAACAAAATATAAGAAAATTGCACTTTTTACATCTAACTCTTTTGTAAACAAATCTGATTCATAATGATAATATTTTGTCTGTAATACTTCTTCAAACGCTCCTAGAAAACTTGAAAAACCTACTGCTGGCATTTGTTTTATTTGTAAACCATCATAATCTATAAATACTACTTTCTCCTCATCAGTAATTCTAATATTCCCTGACGTACATAAGTCTGGGAAAATAATTCCTACTTTATTTCCACCTTTTATATTCTTTTCAATTTGAGAATGAATATTGGCATAACTCATTAAATTAAATATATTTTCATAATAATCAGAAAAATCGACTCCTATAATATATGGCATTACATAAGAATTAACCACTCCTTCACTTTCAAGCATTATTGTCGGCCAGGAAAAGTTAGTAAATTCTTTTAAATTTTCCACCTCACTTAATCTAGTTTCTAAATCATAACCTGTATTCGCTATTATTTTTAATAATTTATCATCCAATATTTTTAATAATTCTCCACTTGGAAGTTTTATGATTGTGGTATTTTCACATCTTTTTAATATTTTATATCCTTTATTTTCTTTTAAAAAGGATTTCAAATCTAACTTGGGCATTGCCATAAATAACTCTCCTTTTTTGTTAAATATACTAATCCTTTTCTACAATTTTGTCAATCTCTTAACGTTACTTTGTTAATCATTTTTAGAAATGTCTACAGTAATCATTAGTTAAAATGTCCAC
>CANOTJ010000028.1 GCA_947570175.1 uncultured Mycoplasmatota bacterium
TTCAGGGGGCTAAAATTTATTGCATATAAAGTTAATTATTGCTTTTTATTTCCCTATATTTTAAGCAATTTTAAATCATTTTAGATTAATAAAATTTAAATTATATTATCAAATTTTATAGTTTGAGTACCTATTTGGGTACCTAAAAGTGATAATACTACTACTTATATTCTTCCTATAAATGAAAGGAAAAATATTATGGAAATAACTTATACAAAATGTGGGGATTATTTATTACCAAATTTAATTTTAAAATCAAGTAAACAAGAAAATCTAAATAAATATGGATTAATGAGATTAGACTATCTGAAAAAGAATAAATATGTTCTATACCAACAATTGTTAATGCAAGACAAATTATACGATCATCTTTTTTCAGTAAGTATTGAAGCAGAAGATAAAGTTAATTATCTAATTAATGAAATGGTTAAGTCAGATGATTCTATTAATGAAGAATTGAAAGCAACTAATCAAATGTTATGGGTACAAAAAATGAATAATTGTAAAAATATTGCTGAAGAAATAGCTTTAAAAGAACTTATCTATGGAGATACAATATGATAAAAGGTAAAAAAGATATAACTGATAAAGAATTTGAGGAAGTTCTTTTACCTTTTTATGATAACTATAACGAATATATGATTAACTATGTTATTCCAGATACCATAGCATTTTATCTAGCAAATGGATATAGCAGAGATTGCTTATCTGATTGTCCATTATATAACCATATTAATTCTGCAATAGACATCTTTAATGTGAGTTGCGATATTAATAGCTTAATACCTCAAATAAAGCAAATTTTAAAAATTAAATTTAATCTCACAATAGCAAATGACAATCCACTGAAAATTGAAAAATGTATGTAAAAAAAATAAGCACTTTCTAACTAATAGATTGTGCTTTTAAAATACCTTTAGGAGTATATTTTTTGTCCAGCCAGCACTGAAAACTTACTCCCGCAAGGTTTTCTATTATGGGAAATCCCATGCCCTAAACTTTGCTTTTATTGTATGCAAAAGTATTCAGTCCGCAAGGGCAACTTCCTTCAAAGTTATACTTATTGTTATCCTTAAAATTTTTAAATTTCGTGGACAGCCATGCTTGTTCAATACTACTATCTTTTAAACTAATTCCAAAACTTGAATTTTGAATAAAGGAGCAAGGATACATTATCATATCCGGGGAAATATAACAAGAGAAGCGTGCTGCTTCGCAAAAATCAATAGAATTTTTATTAACATTTTCTAATTTTGAAATTATTATAGGAGAGAAGCAAGTATCAAAGCCTATTTTAAAATTATATTTTTTATCATTTATAATATTCAAAAACTTCGTAAACTTATTATCATTTATATTTATCATTTTATCTACATTTGCTAATCCCACTGGCTTGTATAATAAAAAAATGATTGCATTTATCCCATTTGGAAATAAATTATTCTCTAGTCTAAAAATTATGTCATCTATTGTATCTTTTGAAATTACATAATGAATATTTGTAATAATATCATTAGATATCAATTTATTAATAGCCTCTATACTTTGAACATTAGACTCTTCATTCACACCATCTTTAGTAATTATTTTACTATATAATGATACTGCTACTGCTCCACAATACTTTTTCATTAATTTAATTTCTGAATTGCTTAATAACATTCCCGTAGTAGTTAGATTAGGAATAATTCCATTATCATAAGTATACTTTAATATCTTACCAAAATCTTTATGTTTGTTTGGGTCACCTCTGCCACCTAAGGCAACTTGAAATGTTTTGTATTTACATTGGTCAACTATTTTCTTATAATCTTCAAAGTCCATATCTTCATGAACATTATTTGATTGATAACAATCTACCCCAAAATTTTTGCAATATTTTTGATTGACATGACACTTTCCCATGATTCCAATATCAATTAATTCTGGAAAACTTCTCATATATGGTTCTTCTGAAGTCTCATTCCCATTTGCATCTAAAATATTTGTACGAATAAGCATCCCATTTTTTTCATTAAAAATCTCAGTAAAATTAAATAATTTATCTTTATATACTTTCATAACTACCATCCATTATCAGTTGCATCTATGTAAACTTCTGAATCACTATATTTGATGTAATCTAAACACATTGTAATTTCATAATCAGTTTCATCACTTGAAATTCGACCGCAGTAAATCTCATACCCCTTCTTTAAAGCTTTCTTATACTTATTTGCAGTCTCTTTTCCGAATAATTCATTTATCAAACTATAACTTAATGATTCCTGATAATTATGATGATAAAATCCATCTTTGCCATCATTTACCATATTTTTACATACGGAAACTATATCATAATAATTAAGTGTTTTTTCTGTTACACCCAATTTTTGTGCTAAATACTCACCTGTTAACTCCTTTTTTGAAATTATAATGTAGCTTGTAGATGAACTATTTGTAACAAATCCATCTCTAATTTTCATACACATAACCTCCCATAAACTCACTAACAATATTATGAACTTCTTCATCATGCAATAAATTATATAGTGGTTGTTCATTTCCAATATCTTTATATTTATAATAACTTTTTGTATTATTAAATTTTTCTACTAATTCATCTGGTATATTATAATGTTCTGATAAAAATATTTCAAAACTAGAATATTCTTTACTATAATATTTTTCAAACTCTTCATATAAGTTGATTCCATCCCCAATTATATAATCATACAATCTACCATATAATTGATATAGATAAGACTTATTCTTAACATTAAACAACTTCAAAAAAGACTTTTTTATCATATCATCATTTTTTATAAAAAATATCTTATCATCTAATTTAATAATAGTTTTTTGAATCTTCTTCATAATAATTCATCTCCAAATATTTTAATAAATTCTTTAATGTCACAATATATTTACCAATTTTATCATCATTACGCTCTTCTAATTGGCTAATAAGAAATCTATAATAGTCAAATGAAATTTTAGAAAAATCAAATATAGTATCTTCTTTTCTAATAAATTTTAACATTTCGTTTTGTATAAATTCTATTCCAGGCAATAGCCCATAAACTAAATTGTATGTACAATCCCAAGTCATTTTAGCTAAATCATTAGGTGTTATATATTTTAAATTAGATAAATATTTTTTCTCATCTTTATTTAAATCTTGTCTTGTAGAAAATATAAAATCTAAGTGAACATTGTTATAAATATCTTTATTACCATAACTATGATTTTCAAATAATTCTTTATTCAAAATGTAATTACAAGTTCTATTGTCATCTTGTTTAAAATATGCATATATTCTTTTCAAAACACCTTCTAATATTGGATATCTTTGATTAATCATTTCATCAATAAAATTCGTTATATTAATTTTTTTATCTTTATATTTTTTAATAATACTATTAGTAATCAAATAATCTCTTATCTCATCATATGTAATTGAAATAATTTCAGATTTGCATTCGTTGACTTTTCCTTCATTCTCCACTATTGAATGTGTTAATATAAAATTTTCACTTATAAGATTTTGTATTTTATCGATAGAAATATTTAATCTATCAATATTAACACTATCAAATTTTTTATCTTCTAACATTGTATCAATTATTTCTTCTAATACTTTCCTTAAATCTATATATTTTTTTGATAGCCTATCTATGTATTCACTAAATATTTTAGATTTATTTATATCACTGATGCTCTCTTTACTATTTTCGTAACACTCAAAAAATATTCTCATAAAAATAGGAGATTCAAATAATGTTCTTTTTACTGAATTGGTAACTGCACCATTAAAATTGAAATATTTTTTATATTTTAAATACATTTTTTCATATACAACATCGCTTATTCTAGAATTTTCAATAGATATAATTTTATATTGTACATTTTTATCTAAATATTCATCAAATATTTCTTTAAATCTTAAATTATAAAATTCAGTTCTGCTAGAAATAATAATCTTAATATTATGATATTGATGATATTTATTTAAAAATCTACTTAAATTTTTATAAAACTCAGTATTAGAATTTTCATTAATTGCTTCTATAATAATCACAATCTTTTGTTTAAACAGTCGTTTTAATAAAAACAGTATTGAAATCAATATATTTTTATCTTCATTAATTAAATAGTTAGTATGAAAATATGATAATACTTTAGTTTCTACATTATTATCGATAATATCTTTTGCATCAATATAAATACATTGTGCTTTGAAATTGCAGATTAATTTTTTTGCAAAATTTGTCAAAAGATTGGTTTTACCACTACCTGCTTTTCCTAAAAGAAAACATATATTAGTATTAATCATTTCTACATTATCCAATAATCTTAAAATATCATATTTTACATAATAACTATTCATCTCTAAATAAAATTCATAATTTCGATTTATACATTCTTCCGCATCACTGGTTCTACAATTTTCTAGATAATTACTGCATTTTTTTATTGATTTATATAAACCTTTAAATGTTATATAGTTGTAAAACTTTATATGACACTTTTTACATAGCATTTTACCTATATTTGTTTTCAAAATTATTTGAAATTCTTTTTTTATTCTATATTTCCATTTTTTATTAAAATACATATATCTTAATTTTTCGTTACAATTACCAAGTTCAATATATAATCCATTTATAAATTTTCCATTATTTTCATTTTTTTTATACTCAACCTTACTTTTTTTATTTACTCTTCGTTTATTAAAAGATAATACAATTACAATTATAATAACCCCTAAACCTATCCATAATAAATTAACAAGTTCATAATATTCATTAATTTCTTTTAATTTTTCGATAATAATATTAAATATATTTTTTTGATGTTTTTCAACAACTTGTTGTTCTAATAAAAAAATAATATTTTTCAAAACGCACCTCCTAATCTATAACTTTATGCAATAATCTGCATATTTCAGACAATTTTTATATATACTATTAAAGACATAGTTATTGACAAATAATCATTTATTTGCTATATTAAGTATGTCAAAAGCAATTAAGTTTGCTTGGGGTTCGTGGTATCGCGGACGGTAAGAACTGGTTTATCCAGTTCTTATTTTTTGTTTTAAGGGAATGTTTTTATTCCTTTATTCTTATAATTTGGATAACCAACTATTTTATCTTCAAATGTTAAAAATGCCTTATCTTTGGTATTTCTTTTAACATATTTATGAATTGGATATGAGAATAAATCTGTTATTTCAAGTCCAACATAAGTTGAACTATATTCTTCATTCCATTTAGGATTAAAATATACTCCATCTATTTTAGATTTTAGTTCCTTTGAACTAATTTTCTTTGTTCCCGTTTTATTGATAACTTTACTAATGTGTTCTAGCAATTCATTATCTTCATCTTTACCTCTTGCTTCAAGCATTATTACACCTTTTTTATTATTATCAGTTGCATAAATATATCTTTCTAATAGAAAATCAAATGCTACATTATAAACATTATGAGTGTATCCTTTTTTCAAATATTCATAAAGGTTTATACTAATTGAAATGATTTTACACTTAATATTCTTCATAGTATCTGTTAGATCAATCATAAATTCATTATAATTTATAACACTATCATTAAAACAATTATCATGTTTTCTTATATCTCTCGAATGAAAACATACGCACTTTTCTCGTTTTAATTTACTATCATAAAACATACCATTTTCCCAATACTTATTTTTTAATGACTTTATTATTCTCTTTGAATTCATATATTCTTCTTTAGTAAAGATACATCCAGTAATGGTAAAGTATTTATCATCTTCTGATATTTCTTTTTCATTAGATATTTGTTTTAATACATAGGTTAAATTACTGCTACTACCATTTTCATCAATACACATAACATAATCAATATCTTTTTTCATTGATAAAATTTTAGTGGGTTTATCATACCATTTTGACACTTTACCATCTCCTAACTTTTTAACATTTTAAATATTATTTTTTCAATTTCCCTATAGGATATAATTCATTAAGAAATTCATCTAATTCTGCCTGATTATTTGCATTTATTACTGAAGTAAATAATATTGTATCATTATCTCCCAATATTTGTTCTATAATTCTTTGTGGTTGCAATTTAAACATTTCATTATTAGTTGCAAAAATCCACTTTTCAGGTTCACCATATTCTTTTGACCAACCATCAATATAAAACCTTACCATAGTCATATCAAAATTAACCCAAATACTTTTTTCTTGAATATATACCAAATTCCATGCATGGCCTGTAGTACCTTTTCCTCTTACTTTTAAACAAGGAATATTCAAGCTATCACATATTTGTTTAATCCACCTTGAATATTCTCCACATACACCATTTGTTAATAATCCATTACAATATATTGGTGGATAATTATTTGGTTCAATGTGAACAATTTCATCATAAGCATCTCTAGCAGGAATTTTTATTATTCCATTTTTTGCTGGTTGTGCTTCATGATGAATAATAGTACCATAATTTTTAAACCATTCTAATTTATTTTTTTCAGATAATGGTCTTCCTTCAATTTTTAAGAATGCATCATCTAAAAGTTTTATTAAATATTCTTTAAATTTATCAGATTTCTCATTTTTGTTTTTAGTTATTAAGTCACTAACCTGTCTTAAATATTCATTTTCGTATCTTTGATATTTTACTACTTGAAGTTCATCATAATTGTAACTTACATTATTTTTAAAATAGTTAAAAAGAGTGACTAAAATTTCTTCTGTATTAGATAAATTTGATAACATTTTAATAAATTGTTCATAATCCATATTTTGCCTCCTATATTTTAATACTATTTAGGGTTTAGGATAAATCCCATATTTTTGCAAATGGCGGGAGTCAATTTGCAGTGCTGGCTAAGACACAAATATTCTACTCTGCTTTTTCAATATTTTTCATCTTGAATTTTCTTGATAAGTTTTTGTCTATATTTTAATTATTTATAGAAACTTTTTCTTGCATTTTTATTATTTTAGTTTCTATTATTTAAAGTATTAATGTATTTATCCAAGTATTTATTCCTATCTTTTGAATTATATTGCATAATAAATCTTGGATGTTCTAAAGCAATAATCTTATCAAAAAATTTATATTGTTCATTAATTTTTTTTAAAAATTTAAAATTTTCTCCACTTCCTATACAATAACATACAGATGTTTCAATTCCAAAAGCAATCTGTTTTTTTAAAGAATCAACAATAAAATTGTATAAAGCATTCTCCAATTTTTTATTTTCATAATAATTTGAATTAACTTCATTTCCTTTTGAATTTATATTTACTATACCAAGTGGACATACAAAACTCATAAAAAAGTCCTTATAAAATTTTTCATAACCACCATATTGTTCCATAACATCATACAAAAAATTAGAAGATGATTGATTTATATAAAAATTATCAATCATAATACCTGTTTCTTTATAAAGATGACCCGCATCTTCAAATGGAATACCTGTTGTTGCTGTACCTTTTCTTGCTGGGGAACTCCCAAGTATTAAATATCTTTTATTATGATCATTATAATATTTTTTATAAAAAGCATTCGTAATCTCTTTTATTTGTACTCTATTTTTACCACTAAATGGATTACTAATAGCATAATTATCAAATAATTCTAAAGATATATTTGCTAGCCATTCATTAAATTCTAATACATTATCTGAAAAAGTTTTTTGTTTAGCCATATTATCAACTCTCTTTTTTACTTCCAATCTCTATTCAAATTAATCTTTTCTTTATCTTTAAAAGCTTCTAAAAGATCTATATTATATGAATTACATATTGCAAGTAAATATATAAATACATCTGCAATTTCATGTTTTAAACAGGATTCATAATTCTTTTTTATGTCCATATCCATATTTTTTTCTGTTTTTCTAATTTCTTTTGCTAATTCTCCAACCTCTTCAGTTAAGTAGCAAAATAATTCTAAAGGCGTATTGTTAAAGCCATTGACTTGCATCATTTTAGTAATATATTTTTGAATTTCATTTAAATTACTATTGGCATTTATTTTATTAAATTCATTAACTAAGTTTTCTTTTTTCATTAAATATCATCTTACTTTCTTTATAAATGACACCATGACAAGTATTTTATACCTACCACCATACTCTGATTTATTTGTCATACTGTCATTACTAACTGAAAAAATCACTTTTTAGTCTTATTATCATCAATATGTACTATAGCATATTCCATTTTTTCTATATCTTCGTTAAAGGTATTGACTATATTTTTAAATGCTTTATCTACTTTATTTTTTTCAGTTTGTTTCAATTTTTCATATTTTTCTGTCTTTTTATAATCTTTATCGTTTATAAAATCTAACAAAATTTCTTTAGCTAAGACATCATATTTGAAATTTTTAATGTATTCATCTATCAATGTAATTGATAAATCATCATTTTTAATTGCAATATTTGTATAAATTTTGTTATCAATTATTTCAATTTCTTCCTTGGTATAATCACATAGTTTCATTAATTTTTTTACATCAATACCTAGTACCATAGATAGTTTTCTTAAAGATAACGCATTAGGTTTCCTTCTTTCACCTTTTTCTATCTTTGCTAATGTATTGTTATCAATTCCTGTTCTTCTAGATAGTTCTCTTTGCGATATACCAACCTTTTCTCTAGCACTCTTTACTACACTGGCTAAAGTTTTATCTTCCACTTTATACACCTCATTTACTCATCTATTACCATTTTAACACAATTTTGATTATTAAACAATATTTTTGTGAGTTTTAATCACAAAATGTATTGACTTAAATTAAATCTGTATGATAATATATTGTTGTGAGTATAACTCACATATATAATTCTTTTCTTTATTGGTAATCCATATACATAGATATTTTTATATCTAGAGTCTAACGAAAGGAGGAACACTTAATATGGATGCTAGAGAAACATTAAAACTTATTTCCAAGCAATGGTGTAATCTTGATGATTTAATGTTACTTGCTGAAATAGGCAAAAATAATGCAGTTAAACTTAGGAAAGAGATAAAACAGGATTTAATAAATCAAGGATACACTCTTCCTAATAACAGATTACCAATGATTGAAGTCGTTAATAAACTAAAAATAAATATTAATTATTTAGAAAAAATGGCGAAAGAAAATTTATAGAAAGGAATTATATGAAAACAATTGAAGAATTAAGAAGTAGTATTGTCGATATGAATTATATTATTGAAGATATGATCAGAGAAAATGGTTTATATTGCTTACTTGGAGAAGCCAAAGTTGGTAAATCTGCTATGGCTCTTCAAATAGCAAATTCAGTCTGTAATGGTATTCCTTTTCTAGATTTAAAGACGAACAAAACACCTGTACTATATTTAAGTACAGAGATGAATCCTAGTGAAACAATAAGTCGCACTGAACTTATGAATTGTAAATTAAATAGTGATGATTTCTTTTATACTTATCCAGAAGAAAACTCTACACAACTAAGTATTATAAAGGTTGAAAAAGAAATTATGAACTTTTCTGAAAAACATAATGGAAAACTTGTATTTATAGATATGTTCAATGGAATTAATTTTGGCTATAACTATGATTTAAACAACTACCAAGATATGAGTCAAAATATATTTCCACAAATACGAAATCTATGTGGTAAATATAATGTTTCAATTATTTTAGTTCATCATTTAAATCGTAAAGGTAAATCTTTAGGTAGTACAGCAATAGATACTTGTGTTGATGGTAAGATTGCATTAAAACAAGATGAAAATATTAAATCTACCTTCTATTTAAAGTATGAAAGTAGAGATTATCCTAGCAAAGATTATATTTTAAAAAAGGATAATCATCTAATACTTACGATTGATGAAGATACTGAAGATAAATTAAATGATAACTTGATACAATTCTTAAAATATGCAATTAACAAACAAGAATTTACTTTTAAAATATCAGAGATGGTAAGTAAGTTAAATTTAAATATTACTCCACCTGTATTTGGTAAATTACTTGCAAATAACAAAGAAAAGTTAGAAAAATTAGGACTCACTATTAAATCTAGAAGAACTGCAACAGATAGAATTTATACTGCTATATATAAGGAACCAATCCTAGAAAGCAATAGTTTCGAGGAGGAATGATTATGGCAGTGAAGCAATTAGATAAATCTGAATGGACTAAAGATGGTCGCAAATGGATATTTTATGACTATGTAAAGAATTTAGATGGAACTAGAAGAAAATATAAGTCAAAGAAGTTTTTTACAAAAACAGAGGCTTTAAAAGTCGAAAGGGAGTTTTTAACAATGAATACTGAACGAGCCGATAAAGATCGTAATATGACTTTTAAGGATTTATATACTCTCTTCTATGCTTATAAAGAAGATAAAGTAAAATTTACTACTTTAAAGACTTATAGAGATAGACAAAAGTTCTTTAAAAATCTAGAAAATGTTAAATTGAAGGATTTTAACATAGAACACTTTGAAAAATGGAAGAAAGAAATTAATTCTTATGGTTATACAACAAATCATAAGAATCATCTATTTAAATTCTTTAAAGAATTATTAAACTATGCTACTAAATGGTACAATTTTAATTTCACTGCAACTTACAATAAAATGACTAATTTTACGAATCCTAATGAAATACCTAAAGAAATGTTATTTTTTACTTATGATGAATTTAAGAAATTTATTTCAGTAGAAAATGATATTTTATATAAAACTATGTATGAAACTTTATATTATTGTGGATTAAGGCGTGGAGAACTTCGTGGTCTTACCTGGAATGATATTGATTTTGAAAATAATTATTTAAGTGTAAATAAAAATGTTGTGGCAACTAGAGGAGATGAGGATAAATCTTATATGGTTACCACTCCTAAAACAAAATCAAGTGTTAGAAATATTCCAGTGCCTAAAGTTTTACTAGATGATTTAAAAGAACTATATAAAATTTCTAATAATCATTATGGATTTAATAATAATTGGTATGTGTTTGGGGATACTGAACCTATTACAAATGGTAAGATAAGAACCAGGAAAAATAAAAATTGTAAGTTAGCAGGTGTTAAACAAATTAGAATTCACGATTTTAGACATAGTTGTGCATCACTACTTATAAATAGCGGTGCCACAATAAATGTAGTTGCAAAGTATTTAGGTCATACAAAAATAGATGAGACATTAAACACATATTCTCACCTATTTAGAAATCAAATGAATGAAATTATAAATATTATCGACAATTTAAATTAAAACGGGTACCTATTTGGGTACCTAATACATATATTAAACGGCTTGGAGCCTTTATAAACAAAGTATCCCAGCCTTTCGACTGGGATTTCAGGGGGC
>CANOTJ010000029.1 GCA_947570175.1 uncultured Mycoplasmatota bacterium
TGAGGTAGAATCAAAGTATTAAAAGTGGTGCGGTTGAAATTACAATTAAAAAAACCTATAAAGAAATCCTTTATAGGTTTTATCATGGAATTATAATGGAAATGTTATTTATTAAAGTATAAAATCTATTTGTAATTTGAGAATGATATATGTACATGAGAGGTCATAATAGGCAATAAAAAAGGCAATCTGTCATCACCTTTAAACATTCACTAATTTCTTTGATACTTTCTTTTTAACAACAGCTGTTTTAATTTTATTGTTTTCAAAAGTAATAATCTTATCCGCTAATTCTAATATTTCCTCATCTCTGGATATCATAATAATTGTATGATCTTTGCTTAATTCTTTGATAATATTAATTACAGCTCCTTTATATCTAGTATCTAGTAAATTGATTGTTTCATCAAACATCATAATCTTAGAATCCTTAAGTAATACTCTCGCAATCGCAATTGCAATCTTTAAATTATTGGATATTTTTTCACTATTGTCATTAATCATCGTATCATATTTGTTCTTTAAAGACATAATTTCATCATGAATTCCGATTTCTTCACAAACATTTTTAATAGTAGAAAAATTATCATTGACTAACATTAAATTCTCTTTAATACTAAGATCAAAGAAACTAGGCTCTTTTCGAACCAAAGAGACTAAATTATAATAAATTTCATCATGAATTAACTCATAGGGATCTCCATCAATATAAATATCCCCTTTATGCTTTCGATTCATTTTCATAAGCAAATCGAACACACCAGTTTTACCAGTCCCAGGATTACCAGTAATAACAGTAATAGAGTCACATTTAATATTTAAAGAAACAGTATTTAAAATAGGATCTTTTTTATTACCATACAATACACTATCAAATTCAATATTCCCTTTGTATTCTTTTTCAGGTAAGAATTGAATTTTTTCCGCACTTGTTCTAAATTCTAATAATTTATTTAAACGTTTCAAGGAAACTTTGAAATCTTCTAATCCAATCATTAGTGTTCCAATAATATCATAGTTCTCTGTAATTTTTCCATAATAAGTATAAATAACTAAAATAGTACCAACTTCCATTTTTCCTAAAGAACATAAATAAACTCCATAGATTGCCAAACCATAACGAACGATTTCAATAATTCCCAAGATTACCTGTTTTACATAAACAGTGAAAGAATTATATTGATCATTATCTTTTAAGTATTTATCACAAACGTGATTGACTCTATCATTCACACTTCTAAAAACATTAAATCCTTTAATTTCCTTAATTGTATTAAAAACCTCATGTGTGACAGCAAATTTCTTATCAAGAGAAGATTTACGATTTTGATTGAGTTCTTTAGTATGTTTTCCAGTAACCACAAAACCAAGGAAAGTGATTACAGAAATACCAACCGTAATAAAGAACATCTTTAAATCAATACTAAAGAAATAATAATAAATAATTAAAAATTCTAATACACGCACAAGTTTAATGATTAAATCCGCTAAAAATGTAACTACAATATCAATATCCGTATTAATAATATTACTAAATTCTCCTAAATTAAAACGAGACAAACTATACAATGAATTTTCTACTATAGAAGTATAAATAATATTGGAATATCCTTTATACATCCTATTATACAATTTATAATAAATTAGATTGTTTAAACAAGCACTAATATAATATCCAACCGAAATAGCAAGGGTAATAAGAATTAAACGATAGGCCGAATTAAAGCTACCTTGAGTAACCATATCAATGGCCTTTCCCCAGATAATTGGAATAATTAATAAAGTTCCACGATAGATAATTGAAATAATGACTTTAACAAAAAGATCCCACCAACAATGCTTTAATACCTTATTTGTCTCTTTTCGAATTTCTGTTTTTTGCTTTTTCATAACCCACTCCTAAAACTTGAATAAAATTGATGCATATTAAAAATTCTCTATTTGATTTTAATATGGTATTATAATAAAGTTATATCATTATTTCACATTGATTACAATCTTTTCTAAATCATACAATGTAAAAAAGTGTTAATAGAAAATGATAAAAAAGACTTTTTTCATGAATCAATTTTTGATAAAATAAATACTAGGTGGTAATATGGAAGAAAAATTACAAATTTTATTAAAAAAAGTAAATTTAGAGGAAAAAAATAAGCAATATTTTCAAAATGGAACATTGAATAAAATTATTGGCAATCGTTCAAAAACAGAATACCGCTTCTATATTACATTACAAAGTAATTTACCATTAGAAGTTTATTTAGAAATGGAAAACAAAATAAAAGAGGCTTATCATACTTTTGAAAAAATTAGAATTATTTATACAATAAAAGAAGAAAAAGAGGATTATTTAAATGATTATTATCAATATTTTTTAAATTGCCATAGTAAAAGTTCTCCACTTTTAGAGCTGTTTAAAGAAAAAAAGATTTCCTATCAAAATCATATTTTAACTTTAGAATTAGAAAATAAAGCGGAAGAACTTAAACTGAATGGAACAAAAAAGGACTTAGAAGAAGATTTTAAAAAAGCAGGGTATGCTCTAACAATTAATCTTGTAATTGATGAGAGTAAACGAGAAGGAATTATGTCAGAAATTCAAAAAGAATTAGAAATTAGTGTCCCAAAACAAGTACCAAAACAAGAAACCATAAAATCAGAAAACAAATATAAAAACTATAAACGTCCTCCATTAATTCAAGATCCTGAAAATGAAAAAGTAATTGTAGGACGTGAAATAGAAGATATACCTGTCAGATTAGATACAGTCGTTATGCCAGGTGGAATGGTAACCATTGAAGGATATATATTTGGCAAAGATATTAGAGAAACCAAAAATGGCCTTCATATTATTTCATTAAAGATTACAGACTACACAGACAGTATTTATGGAACATTATTTGTTAATGATGATGATGAATTTCAGATCATTGATAAAAAAGTAAAAGAAAAAGCTTGGTATAAAATACGAGCAAGTGTGAAAGATAAAGATCAGTATAATCAAGATATTTCTTTAACGATTCGTGATATCAATATTTTGAAAAAAGAGGAAAATAAAATAATAGATGATGCACCTATAAAAAGGGTGGAACTACATGCGCATACAAAAATGAGCCAAATGGATGGCCTCGTTAATGAAGAAGTATTAGTGAAACAAGCCCATGAATGGGGACATAGAGCAATTGCTATAACCGATCATAATGGATGTCAAGCATTTCCCCATGTATTTAATTTGGTTAGATCATTAAATAAAGGATTAGACGAAAAAGACCATTTTAAAGCAATTTATGGAACCGAATTAACACTAATTGATGACACCGTCAAAATTGTATTAAGACCAACAAATGCAGATTTATTAAAAAGCACTTATGTTGTATTTGACTTAGAAACAACAGGATTCAATGCAGGTGGAGAGGATTCGATTATTGAAATTGGAGCGGTTAAAATTTGTAATGGAGAAATTATTGATCGATATGATCAATTAGTAGATCCTAAAAAAGAAATTAGTCAAAGAATTACCAATGTAACTAGTATTACCAATGATATGTTAGTTGGGAAACCGACTGAAGAAGAAGCGGTAAAAGATTTTAAAGAATGGATAGAAGATTTACCAATGGTCGCGCATAATGCAAAATTTGATACCTCTTTTATGGAAATGGCATATAAAAAATATGATTTAGGAGAATTTACAAATCCTGTTATCGATACTTTGGAATTGTCTCGTACGATGGATAATAACTACGCAAGACATAGTTTATCCGCTTTAGTAAAAAGATATAATATTCCATTTGATGAAGAGTCACACCATAGAGCAGATTATGATGCAGAAGGAACCGCCTTGGTATTTGCAAAGATGTTAAATAAATTATCTGGAATGAATTATGAGATCATGACCGACTTAGATAAGCTTGTTTCTAAAGATGAAATTCACAAATATGGTCGTTCATTTCATGTCAATATTTTATGTTTAAATCAAGTTGGATTAAAGAACCTCTTTAAAATCGTATCCATGGCCAATACTACTTATCTATATAAAACACCAAGAATTCTAAGAAGTGAAATTGAAAAACATCGTGAAGGATTACTAATTGGTAGTGGTTGTTATGAATCAGAAGTTTTTATTGAAGCAAGAAGTAAAAGTGAAGAAGAACTATTCAATATCATTAATTTCTATGATTATGTAGAAGTGCAACCATTAGATTTATATGGGCACTTGTTAGAGAATGGTGATTTTGGATCTGAAACAGAATTAAAAGAAGTTGTAAAGAAAATTATAAAAACAACAGAAGAAAGTGGAAAAATGATTGTCGCTACAGGAGATGTCCACCATTTAACAAAAGAAGATAAAATTTACCGAGAAATTATTGTGAATCAAAAAGTCCCAGGAGGCGGAAGACATCCTTTAGCCCGTTATAAAAAAATACCAAGTTATCACTTTAGAACAACGAGAGAAATGCTAGATGATTTTAGTTTTTTAGGGACTGAAAAAGCAATGGATTTAGTTGTTAATAACCCTAACAAAATTGTTGATATGGTAGATGAATTAGAAGTTATTATTCAAACTGGTGGAGTTCCTTTTTCTCCTAGAGTAAAAAGTGATGATGGAACATATCTAGATTGTCCAAGAGTAGTAACCGATTTGGTTTATGAAAAAGCAATGTCTTGGTATGGGAAACCTCTACCTTTAAATATTGAAGAGAGAATTGCCAAAGAATTATATGGGGATGCCGTTTTAAATAGTATTCAGTATAACCTAAAAGAAAAAAATTTAACCGAAGAGGAATTTGAAAAAGAATCATTTAAACAGCTGCATGATACGATTTTAAAAGGAATTGATGCTGTTAAAGACTTAGTAAGAGAAAACATAAAAATAACTTCAGAAGAAGAATTAACTTCTGAAGAATTAGAGAAAAAACTCAAAAAAACACTAGGAGGAATTATTGGTGGGGGCTTTGATCCAATTTATTTAATTGCTCAAAGACTCGTAAAAAAATCAAACGATGATGGGTATTTAGTAGGATCTCGTGGATCGGTTGGCTCTAGCTTTGTTGCAACTATGATGGGAATTACAGAAGTAAATCCTTTGCCCGCTCATTATCGTTGCCCAAAGTGTCAAAATAGTATTTTTGAAATAGATGGAAAAGCACTTGGATCAGAATATTCAAGCGGATTTGATTTACCAAATAAGAAATGTCCAAATTGTGGAATAGATATGATTAAAGATGGCCAAGACATGCCTTTTGCTACTTTCCTTGGATTTAATGCTGACAAAGTACCTGATATTGATTTGAACTTTTCAGATTTAAACCAAGCAGCTGCTCATGATTATACCAAAGTATTATTTGGAATTGATAATGTATATCGTGCTGGAACCATTGGTACAGTGGCTGAAAAAACAGCGTTTGGTTTTGTAAAGGGATACTGTGAAGATCATAATATAATTATGCGAACAGCAGAAGTTGAAAGACTAGCAATGGGATGTACTGGAGTAAAAAGAACAACAGGGCAACATCCAGGTGGAATTGTTGTTATTCCAGATTATATGGATGTCTTTGATTTCACACCATTTCAATATCCTGCAGATGATATCAATTCTGCTTGGCGAACAACCCATTTTGATTACCACTCTATAGAAGATGATGTACTAAAACTAGATATTTTAGGACACTCTGATCCAACACAACTGCGTATGATTCAAGATTTAACTGGAATGGATGTTACAACGGTACCATTAGATGATAAGGAAACTATGAATATATTCTTATCCCCAGAACCACTTGGGGTCAGCAAAGAACAAATTATGTGTAATACAGGAACATTAGGAATTCCAGAATTTGGAACAAAATTTACAATTCAAATGGTAGAAGATACCAAACCAACTACTTTTGCCGAATTAGTAAAAATATCTGGACTTTCTCATGGAACTGATGTATGGCTTGGAAATGCTCAAGAATTAATTCGAAATAAAATAGTTCCATTTAGTGAAGTAATTGGATGTCGTGATGATATTATGGTATATTTGATGTATCATAATGTAGAACCAATTAAAGCATTTAAAATTATGGAATTTGTCCGTAAAGGAAAAGCAAGTAGGGATCCTGAGACCTGGAGTGGATTTGTAGAAATTATGAAAGAGGCAAACATTCCTGAATGGTACATTGAATCCTGTCATAAAATAAAGTACATGTTTCCAAAAGCCCATGCAGCAGCTTACGTTATTAGTGCTTTTCGTATTGCTTGGTATAAGGTACATATGCCAGTATACTATTACGCTTCTTGGTTTTCAACCAAAGCAACTGACTTTAATGTAGAAGCAATGATTAAAGGGTATGATACGATTAAAGATGCGATCATTGAAATTAGTAATAAAGGAAACGAAGCAACTAATAAAGATGCTGGAGTATCAGAATCTTTATATCTTGCTCTAGAGGCAACTGCTAGAGGAATTCGTTTTGAGAATATTGATTTATATCAAAGTGAAGCGATTACTTTTGGTGTAAAGGATGAAAAAACAATTTATCCACCATTTAATTCGATTGATGGACTTGGAGATACAGTTGCTAAAAATATAGTAGAAGAACGTAAAAAACGAGAATTTATTAGTATTGAGGACCTCCAAAAACGTTGCAAAATATCCACAACCTTAATTGAAAAGATGAGAATGATGGGAATCCTAGATGGAATGGATGAATCTAGTCAACTTAGTTTATTTTAAACAGATATCGATGTAGGATATTTGTTTTTTTTGTCGTATTTTATTAATAGAAGTGATATAATGTTATTAGTGAAAAGAGGAATTATATGGGAATTTATAAATTAGAAAAAGCCTATAAAACTTATAAAAGTAAGAATGAAGAAAATCATGCCTTAAATGGAATTGATTTATCTATTACAGAAGGAGAAATTGTAATTATTTTAGGACCTAGTGGTAGTGGGAAAAGTACTATGCTAAATATACTATCTGGAATTGACTTTTTAACCAAAGGAAAAGTTTATTTTAATAATCAACGACTAGATCGAATGAAAGAAGAAGAATTAACAAACTATCGTAAAGAAAATTTGGGGTTTATTTTTCAGAGCTATAATTTAATATCCAACTTAACAGTAAAGGAAAATATAGAATTAGGGAAAGAATTATCAAATACTCCTCTTTCTATGGAGACAATTATTAAAGAAGTGGGATTAAAAGACCATGTTCATAAATACCCTTATCAATTATCAGGAGGACAAATGCAAAGAGTTGCAATTGCCAGAGCTCTTGTAAAAAATCCAAAAGTTCTATTTTGTGATGAACCAACTGGCGCACTAGATGAAAAAACAGGAAAAAATGTATTAGCGTTATTACAGAAAATAAATCAAAAATATCACACAACGATGATTATAGTAACGCACAATCCAAGTATTGCTCAAATGGGAAATACGGTTATTCGAATGAATAGTGGAAAAATTGTCGAAACCATTCACAATAAAGAAATCGTGGATGCAAAAGATTTGAGGTGGGCCTAAATTGAAATTACTATTTATGAATGCCTTAAAAGGTTTAAAAAAGAAAAAAATCCAAATGTTTGGAATTGTTGCCATGGTTATGTTATCAACAGCTGTTTATGTTGGAATGAATAGTGCAATTGATCGTTTAGAAGATAGATATTATACCTATTTAGAAGAACAAAACGTAGAAGATTTTAGCTTTGGAGTAAATATTGATTATCAAAAGGATATTAAAGAAGAAGATTTAAATTATCTTTTGGGGCATCAATTAAAAAATATTACAGAAGAAGAACACTATATAATAGAAAAATACCAACAATTTTTAAAAAATCCAACATATGATATTCAAATGATCTATTCTGTTAAAAATATCCTAGATAAGTATGATGCTACTTCTTATATAGAAGAAAAAAAGATCAAACCTCTACAAAACAAATATGATTTTTCTTATGAATTAGAGCGATCAAAAACTATTTCCAAAGATAACAAATTATTAAAAATTATGCCTTATCAAAAGAATAATAAGATTAATACTCCCTATCTTGTAGAGGGAAGATTCCCAGAAAAGGATAATGAGATTTCTATTCTTCCAGGATACGCGAGTCAAAATCATTTATCGATTGGAAATTCTTATAAAATTAATGATAAAAATTATAAAATTGTAGGCTTATCCTATGCTCCAGATTATGTATACCCTTTGATTTCTTTTAGTATGCCAATCTTCGATGAAAAGAATAATGATATTGTTTTTATGACAACAACAGCTTATGAAAAAGAAACAGGTGTTATTGATAATAGTTATGCTTTAAAATATAACTATAAAACGAAAAGAAAATTTGAAATTACAGTATCTCCAGAAGGGGATACAAAAGTAGATCCTATGTTTCAAATCTTTGAAGATGAAAAAGATACAATTATTATGGATATGAATACTATGACCCGTATTGGAAGAATTGGAGCTTTACAACTAGAGTTTGCTTCGAATCGTCTTTTTGCAAAATATTTCCTATATTTATTACTAGCAATATCTGTACTAATTATTGTCGTTATCACTAAAAAAAGAATCGATGATGAACGCTTGCAAATTGGAGTTTTAAAATCTTTAGGATATCATCGTTTTAGTATTGCAACAAGCTATCTAGTCTATCCAATTTTAGGATCTATCATTGGAGGAATGCTTGGCTTTATAATTGGAAATTTTGTAAGTACTCCAATTGCTAGTATCTTGCGCAGTTATTATACAGTCCCATTAGATCACTATACTCTAAATCTTGCATATTTAAAAACTTCTATTTTAATTCCTATGTTTGTATTATCCATTCTTAGTTATATCATTGCTATCTTCATGTTAAGAAAGAAACCACTTCATTTATTAAAAGAAGGAAGTAATTTAAAAGTAAACATATTTAGTAAAATTGTAAATAAATTAACAAGTTTTCTTCCTTTTCATTATCGTTTTAAATATTCTCTTGCTTTTCGTTCATTTGGAAAACTCTTTATTGTTACAATTACTTCCTTTTGTACAGGACTTTTAATTACTTTAGTATTAATTGGAAGCAATCTATTTAATAACGTTATTGATCAATCTTTTGGAGGAATAAGGTACCAGTATATGGTGATGTTAAATAGTGTCGATGATCAAGAGTTAGTAGAGGATGATAAAAATGATTATGTATTAAATACAAGTATTCCTCTTGTTAAAGTTACTGATAAAAATAAAAAGGAAAAGAAATTAAAAAAAGAGAATAATGAAAATATTACAATGTCTATCACAGGAATAGATACAAGTGCTAAAACGATCGAAGTATTAGATAAAAAAGATCATAATATTATTTCAGGGTTAGAAGATGAAAACGGCATCATTGTAAATGAAAATGCCAAAGAAATTTTAAACTTAGAAATTGGCGATGTTTTAACATTTGAAGAAAAAGAAATCAAATTTGAATATGAAATAATTGGTTTTCATAATGATTATATGGGATACTCTGCTTATGCTCCAAGAGATAGTTTAAGTAGCAAAATTGGTTTTGAAAAATCTACATATAACTTGATTTATTCTAATGATAAAAAATATTCTAATATCAGTAAACTTCCTAAAGAAGAGTCAGAAAAAATCAATACAGTTCTTAGTATCAAAGATTTAAAAAATAATATTCAAAAACAAATGGACCGTTTTAATGGAAGTATTTATATTGTTATTGGATTTGCCTCTATTATGACCTTAATTATTATTTCAGTAATTGCCAATATAGTAGTAGAAGAAAATAAAAAAACAATTTCTCTAATGAAGGTAATGGGATATAAAAATAAGCAAATTAGTAACATTGTATTAAATATTTATACACCATTTATCATGATTGCATATTTATTATCAATTCCTGTTATGAAGAAAATTTTAAATATCATTGTAACAGCTTTAGTGGGAGATATAGAAATTACAATACCAATTGAGCTCTCAAAAATTCATGCAATAGGTGGATTAATAGGACTTTTAATAGCTTACTATATTGCAGTGAATCTATCTAAAAAGGTATTAAATAAGATACCACTGGCAATTGCTTTAAAAAGAGAGTAGGGATGAAATGGAAAATTTAATTGAAATCAAAAAAGTATATAAAACTTACAAACTAGGAAGTATAGATAACCATGCTTTAAATGATATTAACCTAAATATTTCTAAAGGTGAAATACTAGTTATTTTAGGCCCTAGTGGTAGTGGAAAAACAACTCTTTTAAATGTTATATCCGGATTAGACAAAATTAGTAAAGGTCAAATCTTATATGAAAATAAAGATATATCAAAATATAGAGATTATAGAATGACAAAGTTTAGAAAAAAGAATTTGGGATTTATTTTTCAAACTTATAATCTATTAGAACATTTAAATGTTTATGAAAATGTTTTAGTAGGATCTAATCTAGGTCATAATAAAGCCGATATTAATCAAATTATTGAAACAGTGGGACTTTCTAGGCATAAAAAAAAGTATATGCATGAATTATCTGGAGGGGAACAACAAAGAGTCTCCATCGCAAGAGCCCTTGCTAAACAACCAAAAGTGATGTTTTGTGACGAACCAACAGGTGCTTTAGATGAAAAAACAGGGAAAATTGTTTTAGAATCTTTAGTAAAAGCAAATGAAAAATTAAAAACAACAATGGTAATTGTTACACACAATCCAGGGATTGCCATGATTGGGGATCGTGTGATAAAGATGAATAGTGGAAGAATTATTGAAGAAATAAAAAATAAAACAAGGATGAATCCAAAAGATATTCCTTGGGGCTAAGAAAGATCATTCGATCTTTTTTTATTAACCTTTAGGGTGTAGTCGCATAGAGCGACTACAAAAAACCACTCGCTATGC
>CANOTJ010000030.1 GCA_947570175.1 uncultured Mycoplasmatota bacterium
TTTGAGGTAGAATCAAAGTATTAAAAGTGGTGCGGTTCAAATTACAATTAAAAAAAAGAAAATACGGATTATAAATATTTTCCTTTTAATATCATTTTTTATATCGAAACAAAGCACTTGGTCTATGTCCTTCTCCTGTTTGTACTTTTTCAGTCTTTTCTACCTTGTTAGCAATAATTCTTCTAAATGCTGGATCCAATAATTTCTTATTTAAGATTACTTCATAAACTTGTTGTAAATCCCCCAAGGTAAAATATTCTGGCATCATATTAAATACAATATCAGTATAATTGATTTTATTTTTCAATCGTTCAATTCCTGATAGTATTACAATCGAATGATCAAACGCAAGATGATCATTTTTTTCTGCTACAAATTGATATCGATCAGTTGTTTTTTCTTTTAATCTCTTTTTTATTTCAATTGAAAAGTTAATTTTACCATTATCCAAAGTGATATGAACACTATTTTCATCTTCAACATATAGAATGATATCAAACCAAGAAACATTCTCACTAATTTTTTGATCCAATCTATTTTTATCCACTAAGGCAATATAAGATGTAGATACAACTCGCATTCGCGGATCTCTATTAATATCATCAAAAGTATATAATTGTTCTAAATAGATATTTGATAAATTCGTTTCTTTTTTTAGTACTCTTTTCGCACATTCTTCTAATGTTTCTGATTTAGGATTTAAAAAACCACCTGGAAGACACCACATATTTCTATATGGATAATCATCTCTTTTCGCAAGTAAAATGCTCATCATTTTCTTACTTGTTTTACGATAATTATCTTGTTTTTTAGAAGAGACACTAATTAATAAGATATCTGTAGTCATGGAAAGTCTATCAAACTGATTCGGATCATAATTTTTTAAAAATTCCTCTTCTGTTTTATATTCCATTTATATCACCTCTTATATATAAATTGATTATAACATAATATTCTATTTTAATCTAATTTATTTATATTGTATAATCCCCTCATTTTTATATAATCCATTACTTTGCTATCTAAATATTTTTCAACCTGATTATTTTTTATTCTCTTTCTAATCATTGTAGATGATATTTTACTAGATGGTATATTTACCTCTATAACATTTTCAAATTTAGAAATAATATCATTATTTTCTCTTTTAATAATTAATAATTGATAATGATCTAAAATATATTGATAATTTTTCCAAGTAGTGATCTCCTTTAAATTATCACTTCCACATATAAAATATATCTCATCCTCTTTAAACTTTTCTTTAAAATAATCTAATGTTTGATATGTATAAATAAGATCCTTTTTCATCTCTACATTATCCACCAAAAGATTAGGATCATCGTGGGTCATAATTTTTAACATTTGATATCGATCCTCTGCTGTTATTAATTCTTTCTTTTTATAACAATTACCAGTTGGAACATAAATAACCTTATCCAAATATTTTTGTTCAATTAAATTTCGTGCTATCTCTTTATGCATATTATGGGGAGGATTAAAACATCCTCCAAATATACCAATTTTCATATAGATTCTTTCCTTCTATAAGTTGGAATATTGAATTTGTGTAAATTATTATGATGCAATTTTTCAATTCGCTGAGCTATTTCTCCATCCAGATTCTTATCTTTTTCTAGATATGCTTCTATCTCGCTATATTTTATCCCTAGTTTTTCCTCATCTATTTGATTTGATAATCCATCACTTGGTTTCTTATATAAAACTTTCCCTGGAACTTTTAAGTATTCTCCTATTTTAATTACTTCCTCTACTGTATAATCCGCAATGGGTGCAATATCATGAACAGAGTCCCCTCCTTTGGTAAAATATCCTACATATAATTCACATTTATTAGAGGTTCCTACAACTAAATAGGTTTTCCCCATAACAGCACTATATAAAGCAGCTAAATAATATACTGTTGCCATTCTAAGTCTTGGTTTTAAATTAATATCACTATTTTTAAATTCTCCGTCTTTAAAATCTCCTAAAGTAGTAATTTCTTCTTTAAATGTGTCAAAGACATTTGTAAGATCTACATTCTGTAGTTTAAATTGATAATAATCACTAATCAATTTTGCATCATTTTTATCTTCTGATTTGGAATGGCATGGTAGGGTCACACCAATTACATTTTCTTTTCCTAATGCCTTAGTCATTAAAGCTGCTACCACAGCCGAATCTTTTCCTCCACTAATCCCTAAAATAGCCCCTATTAGATTATTTTTTTTATAATAGTGACGAATAAATCTTATAATATTCTTGGTTTCTTTCTCCGCATTAAATTTCTTCATTTTATCAATCTCCTTCTTATCATCTATTTTGTTTTTTCCAAAGTATATTTTGATTGAATATCACAAATATATCCTTTCTCTACTAATTCAAAAGTTTCATCAGTGATACATTCAAAATACTAAATGATTTGATCTTCATCCAAATTTTGATTCTATAATTTTTTATCATTAGCAATCTCATATAAATACTCCTCTACTTGAATAAAGGCACTTCTTTGTACTGATTAATTACTTTAATCATAAATAAATTTCTCTGATATTAATGTTCTCTTTATCGCTTTTAATTCAGAAAGATAACTATTTAATTCTTCTATTTTTCTTTTCAAATTTTGTTTTCACCTTTGGATAACCTATATTTCCCATAGCTATTTGTGAGGCATTATTCATTGCTTCATATAGCATATATTCTTTTAGTCTTCTCATGTTCTCTGATAGGTTAACGTAATAATTATGTAGATTATGAATATCTGTAATTTCATCTGTTAAAGTTTGATATTCTTCTTCACAATAAGTTTGTTTTTCTTTTAATGTAGGTTGTTGATATACAAGTTCTCCATTTTTGAAAATTGTTTCTTGTAATTCTCTAACAAAATAATCATTTATTTCTGTTTTCTTCCAAGGTTCTTGATCAGATACTAAAGTATATTTCTCTTTTGAAATCGTTTCACTAGTATTAGCAATCACATCTCCTAGAACTTTTCCACTATCAATATCATAGAATCTATAAGTTTTCTTCACCCCTGGATTGGTTATTTTGATAGCATCACCACTCACTTTTATTTTGGGGATTACTTCTCCATCTTTCTCTACTGCGACTAGTTTATAAACACCGCCAACTCTTTCTTTACTAGCGGCAATATTATCACCTGCTCCAATGGAATCAATAACTGCACCTTTATTTAATAAATCAGTAATGGAATTTTCATCTAATCCATTTGATAAACAAATAGTTGCATCTGGATATCCTTCATCTATTAGCATTTGTTTGGCTGCTTTTGATAAATATACTAAATCTCCTGAATCAATTCGAATTCCCTTTAATTTATAGCCATTTGGTTCTAAATATTCTTTACTCACACGAATGGCATTCGGGATACCACTTTTTAAGGTATCAAATGTATCTACTAGAAATACACAATTATCTGGGTGGCTTTTAGCATATGCTAGAAAGGCTTCATATTCCGATTCACTTTCTTGAATATAAGAATGAGCCATCGTTCCAAGCACTGGAATTCCATATTTTTTTCCAGCATAGGTATTACTTGTTCCAACACATCCACCAATAAAAGCATGTTTACTAGCTTCAATAGCAGAATCTATTCCCCTTGCACGACGTGCTCCAAATTCCATTACAGGAATTTTTCCCGCTGCACTAGTTACTCTTTTTGCCTTTGTAGTTACTAAACTTCCATGATTAAAATTAGCAAGAAGTGCCGTTTCTATAATTTGTGCCTCGATGATATTTGCATGTACTGTAAGAACAGCTTCATTTGGAAAGGCTGCTGTTCCATCTGGCATAGCATATAGATCTCCTGTAAATCTTAAGCTCTTTAAATAATCTAGAAAATCTTCACTAAAAGTTCCTGTTGAGCGAAGAAATTCAATATCATCTTCTTCAAATTTAAAATTTTGTAGATATTCTATTGTTTCTTCTAATCCTCCAGTCATTGTATAGCCTCCATTAAATGGATTTTTTCTAAAAAAAATATCAAAATATACTTTTTCATCCTGTTTTCCTTGATCAAAGTAAGATTGAGCCATTGTTAACTCATAAAAATCTGTCATCATTGTTTTATTGTTCATTATTCATCTCTCCTTCTCTTTTTAACAAATTATTAATAACATATTTTAAAAATTTTTATTGGTTTCTTTATGAAATTTTTTAACCAATTGTACACCTTGTTGTTCCATTAATAATTTCGCTGCATCTACATAATTCTGTCTATTTTTTTCGTTAAATGTAGCAATAGCATCATTATGTACTCTAATTACTACATCTCTATTCCACTCATCAAAATAGTTTGCAAGTCCCATTGTTCCCATAAATACACAGATATCTGTACAACATCCGACAATATCCACTTCTTTTAAATTAGTACTATCTTTTATTAATTCTCTAAATTTTAATGCTTCCATAAAACTAGTTGAATTTTTTTCAATACTGATTGTATCTTCATTTTCTTCAAATATTTTTAGTTCATCGATTACTTCTTCCTCTCCTGTTCCTTCTATACAGTGAAGTAATCCTTCAAATCTTTTGTGTTCTGTTGAATTTTTCATATGTGTATCTTTAATAAATACAATTAAATTTCCTTCTGATTTTGCCTCCTTTATTAATTCAATCTGCCTTGGTACAATTTTACCTATTTTAGGATCAGCCAAATCTCCCGTTTTCACAAATCCGTTTACCATATCCACTATGATTAACATTCCCCTATATAGTTTTAAATCTTTAACCTTCATATTTCATTCCTCCTTTTTATGATATTAACATTTTATTAATATCATAAGGTTAAATTTTAACAGATTCCACCACCTGTTATTAACATTATATTAATAACACCGAAAAATGTCAACACTTTTTTTCATTTTTATTTATAAATAAAAAAAGAAGAAAAATTTTTTAATTTATCCTCTCTCTTTTTCTACTTTTTAATCAATCAGAATGTATGTTTTTTATTCTTGATGAATTCTCTTAGCATTTTAGTAAGTGCCCTTTTTTCTATACGTGATACATAACTTCTAGAAATACCAAGTTCCTTTGCAATTTCTTTTTGAGTTGCTTCTTCTGTATCATTTAATCCGTAGCGTCTAATAATGATTTCTTTTTCTCTTTCATTTAATACAGTAAAATATTCCTGTAATAATTCAATATTATTTCGATTATGAATATCCATAGCAAAATCAGGTTTTGGTGTTTTTAAAATATCTAAAAATGTAATTTCATTTCCGTCTTTATCAAACCCTACTTGTTCATTTAAACTGATATTTTTACTATTTTTTTTATCACTTCGAAAATACATTAAAATTTCATTTTCAATACATCTGGCACAATAGGTTGTAATTCTAGTACCATGTTTATAGGAATAACTATCAATCCCCTTAATTAGTCCAATTGTTCCAATACTAATTAGATCATCTGCGTCGTCTCTTTTATGTTCATATTTTTTTACTATGTGGGCCACTAATCTTAAATTGTGCTCGATCAATTTATTTCTAGCCTCTTGATCTCCTTCTTTCGCCTTTTTTACGCATTCATCTTCCTCTTCTTTAGATAAAGGATCTGGAAATATGTTATTGGAATATGCAGCCGTAAAAATGTAAAAATCTTTGAATAAATATTTTAGTATTTTATAAAACATAAAATCACTCCCAATTAAGAATATGTTTTTTTTCATAGAATTTATTTTGTCCATAATGATATTTACAAAATATGATTTTTATACTAACCTAGTATTAGGTGATTACATGAATTTATTTAACCTAAAATACGATTTTGAAATCTTTAATTTATTACAAAAAAAGAAAGATTTCCTCTTTCTTTAATCCATATATTTTGTCATTTGTTTCATCATTTGATTCACTTGTTTTTGACTAGGGGTTCTCCCCATTTGTCTCATCATCGCTTTAATCATTTGTTCATTAATAGGTGGATTTTTTTTCATATATTTTTTCATATAATTTCTAGCAATTAAAAATCCAATAATTGCTCCTATTACTAATCCACCTAAAACTTTTAATAAATCGAATAAAAATGCCATACAATCATTCCTTTCTTACTCATTAGAATCTTCAAAATTATCTAAAAAATCATCAATTGTCATGATTTTTTCATCAATTGTTTTTAAAGAAATATTTTCTTTCTCTATTTTATCTTCTGTCTTTTCTTTTGTTTGTAACTTTTTCATTTCAAAAGCTTCTAAAATATCCATCTTTTTAATATTACTTCCTGTTGCATAACGATCACAAATTGGAAATTCTGTTAATTTTAAATATTCTATTTCCTCTTTTGTTTTAATTCCTATCATTTCTTTATAATGAATGGTAAAGGCTTTTATAATATAATATGGATTTGTTTTTACTTCTCGTATAATCTGAACACCTTTTCTTGCTCTAGCAGTTAAAGCAAATTCTGTTAATTTAATTCTCTTTGCTGTATTTTTACTAGTAATTAGGGTTAAGTATTCCATATCGTCATTATAAAGCATACCAGCTACTACAAAGTCATTTTTGAGGTTAATTGATTTTACACCACTTCCCTTTACTCCAGTGATTGGAATTTCCTCTGTCTGATAACAAAGTCCATATCCATTATGCGTTGTAATAAATACTTTATCGAATGTACTATCTGTTACACTAACAACTCTATCATCTTTTTTCAATTTAATTGCTGTTAGTGGTTTAGAATAACGTTGAACTTTGAAGTCGCTTAGGCTTGTTCTTTTTACCATTCCATTTTTAGTAAATAGGGTAATATTTTTTTTCTCTTCAAAATCATATACTGGTATACTATATAAAATGCTTTCTTCAGAAGGAATATTAATAATATTACTAATATGCTTCCCAAGTTCTTTCCATTTTAAATCTGGAATTTCATGAACAGGAACATATAAATAATTTCCTAAGTCTGTAAACATTAAAACTGTATCCATTGTATTCATTTTATATTTACCAAGAAGATAATCACCATCTTTTAAGGTTGTTTCTATTGTTTCATCATAACTTCTTAGGGACACTCTTTTTACATATCCCTCATTCGTTACTACTACAATGCAATCTTCTTTTGGAATCATTTTAGTTGTATCAATTTTAATTTCTGTAATTTCATCTCTTATTTCTGTCTTCCGAGGAGTTGCATATTCTGTTTTTATTGCTTTTAATTCGTTTTTCATTACCCTTTTTAGCGCTTCCTCATTATTTAGAATTTGCTCATATAGGAAAATTTCCTTCTTTAATTTTTCCATTTCAGTGGATAATTGTGTCACATCTGTATTGGTTAATTTATAAAGTTGTAAAATAACAATTGCCTCTGCTTGAAGTTCTGTAAAATTGTATTCTTTTATCAAATTGTTTTTTGCATCACTTTTATTTTTCGATGCACGAATGGTTTTAATCACTTCATCTAAAATAGATAGTGCTTTAATTAATCCTTCAACAATATGTAACCTTGTTTGAGCTGTTTCTAAATCAAAACGAGTTCTTCTTTTGATAAATTCTTTTTGGTGATGAATATATTCATCCAAAATTTTTAAAATTCCAATTGTCATTGGTCTTCCATTTACAATTGCAACCATATTATAATTATAAGATATTTGTAAGTCCGTATTTTTTAGTAAATAATTCAATACTAATTCTTGATCAGCATCCTTTTTTAGAAAAATACCAATTTTAGTTGGATCTTCAAAATTGGATTCGTCCAAAACTTCAGTGATTCCATCAATTTTTTTATCTATTCGAATTTCATCAATTTTTTTTACTAAGTTAGCTTTATTAACTTCAAATGGAATTTCTGATACAACAATTTTGGTTTTCCCTTTTTCTTTGACAAATTCAATCTTTGATTTAACAATTACTTTACCTCGTCCAGTTGTAAAGGCATCAATAATTCCTTTTTTTCCTTCAACAATTGCACCAGTTGGAAAATCTGGTCCCTTTACAATTTCTAGTATTGTATCTAAACGACAATTTGGACTATCTATTCTTTTAATGGTAGCATCCACAATTTCCCCTAAATTATGAGTTGGAATATTTGTTGCATATCCAGCACTAATTCCACTTGATCCATTCACTAATAAATTAGGGAATCTAGCAGGTAACACTACAGGCTCTTTTTCAGTATCATCAAAGTTCCAAACCATATCTACTGTATTTTTATCAATATCCTTTAATAGTTCATTACTGATTTTGGCTAGTCTTGCCTCTGTATAACGCATTGCAGCAGCACCATCTCCATCAATTGATCCATTATTTCCATGCATATCAATATAAGGTGTTTCCTGTTTCCACCACTGACTCATTCGAACCATAGCATCGTATATCGAAGAATCTCCATGAGGGTGATACTTTCCCATAATATTTCCGACGGCTTTGGCAGATTTTTTGTATGCTTTATCAAACGTATTATGATCTAGATACATCGCATATAATATTCTTCTTTGAACAGGTTTTAGCCCATCACGAGCATCTGGAAGCGCACGTTCTTGAATAATTGCTCTAGAGTACCTAGTAAAACGATCTTCCATGATCGTTTCTAATGTATAATTGTATATCCTGTTGATTGCTTCCATACTATCACCTAGTTCATTATAACAAAAAAGAGGGAGGATTGCAAAAAAATAATGTATTTTAAAGGAAAATACATTATTAAAAATACTGTATATTTTTTTAATTAACTATGAAGATACGTTGCAGATAGGGTAGCATATTGCATAGTATTGGATGAACTACACCAATAAACGATATTCACTGTCGAATTGGCATTCAGATAAACATCTGTTGAAGAACTAATACATGGATTTCCAGTTCCTGTAGGGATTGTTTGGCTTGTAATTGAGGAACCAGAGCCATTAATTGTAATTCCTACATTTCTCCAATTCGTTCCATTTATAAGATATGCAAATGCTGATAAATGATAATAACCAGCTTTTTTTATAGTAATAATACCATTAGAAACTGTAAAAATATGATTACTATTATCAGATATTCGGTTAACTGTCATATTAGTAAAATGATTACCTGTTGAATTACAAGTTAATGCCTGTGAACCACTAAATCTTAATAAAACTGTCTTTCCTTTATCTTGTTCTTCTTTGAGTTGATTGTTTAAATCAACAATATTTTCCTCTAACTGATCAATTCTATCTTTTAAATCAGATGAATCAGTAGAACCATTTGTCACAATTTCTACATTGTATTTTTCTCCATTTAAAGTAACTAGATAATCTCCATAATAAAACTTTCCACTTGTTACTCCTTTTTTATCTATCACTACATTTCCTCTATCTGGTAGTGTTCCTTTTATCTTTAATTGTAAAGATATGGTATCTAAGATGGGGATTAAAGTTGCTGTTTCACTAGTTTTGGTAATTGTTTCCTCACGAATACTGTACTCTCCTGTATAATCTGTATTGGTATTTTTTAGTTGCTCTTTTACAATTCTCTTTTCAATGGCATCTACATATCCCCTTGCTGATTCTTTATAACTATTTTTTCTTGCTTCTTCTATGACATTTAATATCATTGGTATTGTTATTAGGGCTACTACTGCTATTATGACTATGACTGCTAATAATTCTACTAATGTAAATCCTTGTTTTTTCATTGTACTACTCTCCTATTCTATTCTCAATTATATCACATACTTCCTCTTTTTCAATCTTTTCTTTTTATCTTTCAATATTTCATAATTTTTTATTATATTCTTTATTCTTCCTTTTTTCTTATTTTATATTA
>CANOTJ010000031.1 GCA_947570175.1 uncultured Mycoplasmatota bacterium
TATTGTATCAAAAAACCCCACCTTGTGGTGCGGTTCAAATTTCAATTTAGGAAAGTCAAATCATTGACTTTTTTTGTGAATATCTGCGAATATTCTATTTTATTATGGAGAAAACAGAAACATTTTATACAATCTGGTAGTGAAAATAAGAAAAATTTGGTAAAATAGAAATTGGAGATGATAACATGCATACTTTAAAAATAAAAGATTTAGTAGTTCAAATAGAAAATAAAGTGATTTTAAATCACTTAAATTTAGAGATTAAAACAGGTGAGATTCATGCTATTATGGGACCAAATGGTACTGGGAAATCGACTCTTTCTAAAGTAATTATGGGGGATTCTAATTATGAAATATTAGAAGGAGATATTCTATTTGATGATAAAAGTATTTTACATATGTCCGTGGATGAACGCGCACGACTTGGAATTTTTTTAGGCATGCAAATGCCTCTTGAAATAGAAGGAGTTACCAATGCCGATTTTTTAAGGACCGCTATCCATAGTAAACAAGGAAATGATTTTAAACTAATGAAATTTATTAAAGAGATGAATCAGATTTGTGATCAATTAAAAATGGATAAGCAAATGATTCATCGTAGTTTAAATAGTGGATTTTCTGGAGGAGAGAGAAAAAAAAATGAAATTTTACAAATGTATTTATTAAAACCAAATACAGTACTTCTTGATGAAATTGATTCAGGACTAGATGTGGATAGTTTAAAAATTGTAGGGGAAAATGTTATGAATTACTACAAAAATCAAGAATGTGGAATACTATTAATTACACATTATCAAAGGCTACTTGACTATATCAAACCAGATTATATTCATATTATGATGGATGGAAAGATTATTAAAAGTGGTGATCATCGTCTTGTTTTAGAAATAGAAAATCAAGGATATGAAAAAATAAAAGAAGAAATCCTAGGAGAAAACAGTTAAAGAAAAAGAATTTATGAATAGAATAATAATAAGTGATAAAGAAATAAAATTTGAAGAACAAGATGGTTTGATTGATATGATAGTAGAGGATTCATCTAAAATGCTGGATGGATGTCAAATAAAATTAATAGTCAAAGAAAGTACCAGTTTAAAAATCAAACAAAAGTTGAAAAAACAAAAAAAATTTCATATTATATTGGAAGTAAAACCAGAAGTTGTTTTAAATGTTTTAGATTTTAAACAAGGGGAAAATTTCCAAATGAAATATGAATATTCTTTAGAAAAAAATAGTATTTTGAATCTTTTGAAATTTTATGATACAAAACAGGGAAGAGAATCAAATTTAATAGATTTAAATGGTGAGAACGCGGAAATATCCTATCATTTGAAAACAATTAGTAGAGAAGATCAAGTTTTTGATTTGAAGGTACATCATCATGCAAATACAACAAGAAGTAATGTAATCCATCATGGTGTTAATATGCAAGATGGAAGTTTGTCATTTAATCTAACTGGAATTGTATATAAAGGTAAAGTTAATTGTATTTTAAATCAAAATAGTCGTATCGTAACATTGAATGAAAAGAAATGTAATATCAATCCAAATTTATTAATTGAAGAAAATGATGTTATTGCAAATCACTCCGCTTTTGTTGGTAAATTTAGTGAAGAAGAACTATTTTATTTACAAAGTAGGGCAATTTCCTATCAAGAAGCTTTAAATTTGCTTATTAAGGGATTTTTGCTAGAAAATATTCATGATGAAGAAATCATCAAGACGATTAATCAATATTGGAGGTGAAATATGAATCGAAATGATTTTCCAATGTTCATGCAAAATATTATTTACTTTGATAATGGAGCAACAACCTTTAAACCCAAAATATTATCTGAAAAAATTAGTGAATATTATAACACTTATTCAGCCAATGCCCATCGAGGAGATTATGATATTAGTTTAAAAGTAGATCAAGCTTATGAACATACAAGAGAGTTGGTAAAAGAATTCATTCATGCAAAAAAAACAAATGAGATTGTTTTTACAAGTGGTGCAACGGATTCTTTAAATAAAATTATTTTTGGCTATTTTAAGAATAATCTTCAAGAAGGTGACGAAGTAATTTTAACGAAAAGTGAGCATGCTTCTAATGTTCTTCCTTGGTTTGAACTAGCTGATATGATTGGTATCCAAATAAAATATATTGATTTGGATGATAATTTAAAGGTGAATGTGTCCAATTTAAAAAAGATAATTTCTCCCAAGACAAAGGTAATGAGTATTGCTCATATTACTAATGTAGCAGGAGATATTCGCCCTTTAAAAGAACTTATTCAAGTTGCCCATCAAAATCATATTTTAGTACTAGTGGATGGGGCTCAAAGTGTTGCCCATATGCCAGTAGATGTTCAAGACTTAGATATTGATTTTTTAGCTTTTTCTGCTCATAAAATGTATGGACCTACTGGAGTTGGTGTTTTATATGGAAAAGAAGAATTGCTAAAAAATATCCAACCAATTATTTATGGGGGTGGAATGAATGTTACTTTCAATAGCGATGGAATTCGTATTTATAATGAAATTCCTCATATGTTAGAAGCAGGAACACCCAATATTGCAGATGTGATTGGATTTGGTAGTGTTTTAGAATATTTAAATCAAATTGGAATGAAAAAAATCCATGAATATGAAACAGAATTGCGTAAGTATGCTATTTCGAAGTTAAAACAAATTCCCAGTTTAATAATTTATAACGAGTATAGTGAAAGTAGTATTATTGCTTTTAATTATCAAGATATATTTGCACAGGATTTAGCAATCTATTTAAATAAATACAACATATGTGTTCGAGCTGGAAATCATTGTGCTAAGATTTTAAAAGATGAACTTGGAATTAAAAATACTTGTCGAATTAGTTTTGCTTTTTATAATACAAAAGAAGAAATTGATTATTTGGTAAAAATTTTATCCAATCCTAACATAAAAAATGAAATTATTTAAAAAAATGTTTGAAAAATAGTAATGTGTGTTATAATAGACATTACTATTTTTATTTGGAGGGATTCGAATGGAAAATATGATAAATCAATATTTAAATTATCAACAAACACTTCATTTTAAACGGATTATTATTCAAGCTGTTTCTGATGTTGCAGAAAAAACGGATATTGGATATTATTATTCTTTTCCAGATATTGCAAGATTAGTCAATTCTAAAATAGAGAAAATTTGGTTAAGCGCAGATTCCATTTCATCATTCATAGAGTTACAGGATAAGACTCTTATTTTAGATTCTAGTTTCGCAGGCAGCTCTTTAGAAAGTATTATAAAATCTAAAAAGGGAGAAATTGTAATGATTCGACTTAAACAAATTGGTTTAAGATTATTATCTAACAGCCAATTAGATCCAAATTTAGAAAGAGCAATATCTCTTTATTTTTCTGGATCTAAAGAAATCAACAAACAAGAATTTTATTATCGTCGTTATAATACTTCTCTTCCTTATTTTGATTTAACGGCTAATATTATCTGGCAATTAAAATTATTTGTTAGTGATGATCTTTTAGCTCAAACATTATGCTATGGAGAGCAGACATTATCAAAAAAATTAGATCAATTGTCTAATCAACATGGAACTCTTCGTCATATTAATCAATATCTATCTAGAATTCGGATGATACAAAATAAAATTGATGCCCTTCATTTTCAATATAATGAAGTAGAAAATATCTATATTCAAATGCAAGCTTACGTTCATCAACTCATGGAAGAAAAACAAATTTCAGAAAAACAGGCAATTGAAGAAATATGTGTTAAAAATTTTGAGGAAATAGATTCTAAAACACAAACAATATTATTGCATGTTACGAGAATATATGATTTGTATGACGATTCTATAAAAGAAAATTTTAATCCAAATTTTATGCAAAAAATAGAAATAGTCTTAGCTAAAATAAAGATAAATTTAAATCATACTTTTCATATCCTAGATGATGAGTATATTTCTTCTAATGATTATATAATTAATCGTTTAGGAATAAAATTTATAAAGAATCATTCAAATATTGATATTTCTGAATTCTTTCAGTTATTTCATTACCAAATTATCGATCAATATAATTATTTGGAGGAATCAAAAGCTTTCAAAAAAATCAAGAAAAGGCTGATGAATTAATAGACATAGATAATCGATTATGCTATAATGAACTATAGCAAAGTAGGTGTTGTATGGATTTAATTATATTTTTAGTATTCATTGCGATTATTATTTTTTGGACAAAGGACTTTAAATTTTTTATCTATTTTCTTGGAATTGCGGAGTTGTTTTTTCGTCTAATGCATTTTATTGCTGATAACTTAAAGATTGCAGAACTTTCTAATTTTATACGAAACTATATTCCTGAATCTATTTTTAATATTCTAGCAAAATATTCTAACGGTCTTTTTTATGAGATTTTATGTTGGGCTTTGTTTGCCGCATTTGTGACACTAGAAGTTTATTTAGTAAAATATCTTTTAAAAAGAAAATAGTTTTCACTATTTTCTTTCTTTTCATATTGGGGAGGTGATTTTATGGCAAAATTAATGGTAATTCCTAGTCAAGAGGATATATCTGATTTTATGAATTATGCGGATGCCTTTTTATTTGGAATTGAAAAAATGAGTGTTCATATGCCATTTTATATTTCTATAAAGCAAGTAAAAAAATATGTGAAAGAGATGAAAAAAAGTAAAAAGAAACTCTTTATTGCCCTGAATAAGAATATGCAAAATGAGGATTTAAAAAATTTAGAGAGTCTACTGATTCAGTTAGATAATTTAGATGTTGATGGAATTTTTTATTATGATGTTGCAGTTTTAAATAT
Organism: uncultured Mycoplasmatota bacterium; assembly: GCA_947570175.1. Classification (GTDB taxonomy): domain Bacteria; phylum Bacillota_I; class Bacilli_A; order RF39; family UBA660; genus UMGS1271. The sequence continues at coordinate 4,809 of CANOTJ010000031.1, forward strand.
CAAAAAAAGACTTGATTTACAAATTCCACTTGTTTGGAGCGCTGAACATTTAACTACAAACTATGCAACTATTCAATTTTGGAAAAATCAAGGAATTGATTATACTTATATATCTAGTGAAATTACATTGAGAGAAATCTTAGAAATTAGAGAACATACCAATTGTAAATTAATTGTTCCCATTTTTGGATATCTTCCAATTTTTGTTTCTAAACGACATACTGTAAAAAATTATTTAAAGAAGTTTCGTCTACAGAACTCATCTAACATTCATTATTTGCGTTTAAAGGAAGAGGAATATCCAATTATAGATGATGAACTGGGATCAACCATCTATTCTGCTCATATTTTAAACGGTTATCATGAATATCTAGTATTAGATGATATAGAGTATGTTACTTTAAATTCCTTCGAAATACCCAATGAGAAATTTTTAAAAATAGTGAAAATGTATTTTGAAAAAAATCCCAATCATGAAAAAAGAATTAATCAGATGCTTTTAAATACAAATAAAGGATTTTTACATAAAGAAACAATATATAAGGTGAAAAAAATATGATTAAAAAACCAGAACTTTTAGCACCTGCTGGTGATTTGGAACGACTAAAATATGCCATTCATTATGGAGCAGATGCCGTTTATATAGGAGGACCTATTTTAGGACTCCGTGCAAATGCTATTAATTTCTCCTTTGAAGATATTAAAGAAGGAGTAAAATTTGCTCATCGATATCATAAGAAAGTTTATGTAACAGTAAATATTGTTTTACATAATAAGGAGATTGACTTTGTTATAGAATATTTGAAAAAATTAGAAGAATGTCAAATTGATGCAATTATTGTTAGTGATCTTACAATCATAGAATTTGCAAAAAAATATACAAATTTAGAAATACATTTGTCCACACAAGCATCTATTATGAATGTAGAAGCATGTAAATTTTATAAACAATTAGGAGTCACTAGAATTGTTTTAGCACGTGAACTTTCCAAAGAAGAGATTCAAAAAATTATAGAAGAAGTGGATATAGAAATTGAATGTTTCATTCATGGAGCGATGTGTTCTAGTATTAGTGGAAGATGTGTTCTTTCTAATTTTTTAACCAATCGTGATTCTAATCGTGGTGGATGTAGTCAAATTTGTCGTTGGGATTTTAAATTGTTAGATGAAAATAAAAAACAAATTGAAGGACAGAAAGATTTTACTTTATGCGCGAAAGATTTATCACTTCTTGCATATATTAAAGATATGATGGATATTGGCATTACTTCTTTTAAAATTGAAGGAAGAATGCGTTCTATCTATTATATCGCAACGATTGTGGGAGTTTATCGTAAGGTAATTGATGGATACTCAAATGACCCTAAGTATCAGTATGATCCTGCCTATGAGAAAGTTTTAAGAAATTGCGCAAATCGTGATGCTGTCGGGCAATTTTTTAATCATAAAAATGATGTTTCTTGTCAATATTATAATGGTAGAGAAGAAATCTCCAATCAAGATTTCCTAGGAATTGTGCTTGATTATAATCCAATAACACAACTAGCAACGATTGAGCAGAGAAACTATTTTAAAGAACAAGACCAAGTAGAAATTTTTGGACCAAATACACAATTGGTTTCATTAAAGTTAAAAGAGATTTATGATGAAAATCAAAATAGATTAAAAATTGTCTGTCATCCAAGAGAAATTGTTCAAATAAAAGTAGAGTCAAAAGTAGAGCCTTATGATTTGATGAGAATAAAAAAATTTTGAGTTGACAAACAAAAAAAATCGTAGTATTATTTTGTACGATTAATGAATAGAAGAGGTGACTATGATGTCAAATACAAAAGAAGTATATTTAACGGAAGAAGGATTTAATAAAATCAAAGAAGAATTAGAATATTTAAAAATGGAAAAAAGGCCTGAAGTAATTACTGCTTTAAAGGAAGCTCGTGCTTTGGGGGATTTAAGTGAGAATGCAGAATATGATGCAGCTAGAACAGAACAGGCTGAAGTTGAGGGACGTATTAAAGAATTAGAAGTGATGATGGAAAAAGCAATTATCATAAAAGATGTAAATACTGATAAAGTTTGCGTTGGAACTCAAGTTACAATTAAATACATTGAGGATAATGAAACAGAAGTATATTCTATTGTTGGTAGTAATGAAGCAGATCCTTTTGAAAATAAAATTTCTAATGAATCTCCAATTGCGAAAGCAATTATGAATCATGCAGTTGGAGAAGTTGTTTCAGTGGATAGTCCAAATGGAAAATACGAAGTGGAAATTGTCGAAATATCTTAATTTTCTTGGTGTTTATAAATCTATATATATATAAAATCGAATGAAAATTTAGGCACAAAACGTGCTTTTTTGTTGTAAAAAAAACAATTTTATTATATACTATAATAGTATTGAATGGAGGATATTATGGAAAAAAATAAAAATGTTAAAGAACTAACCATTACAATTGAGGGAAAAGAATGGGAAAATGCTCTAGAAAAGGCTTATGTACAAGCAAATAAAAAAGTAAAAATAGATGGATTTCGTAAAGGAAAAGCACCTAAAGCTATATTTATGAAAAAGTATACAGAACAGGCATTACTTATGGATGCTGCTGATTTAGTATTACAAGATGCTTATTCTAAAATGTTGGATGAGAATAAAGATTTAGAACTTGTTGCGCAACCAGAAATTAATTTAAAATCACTTTCCAATGAAAAGGTAGAATTTAATTTTATAATTACTACCAAACCAGAAGTAAAATTAGGAAAATATAAAAATTTAGGAGTAAAAAAAGAGAGTGTAGAAGTTACAAAAGAAGAGATAAAGAAAGCTTTAGATGAAACTTTAAATCGTTATGCTGAAAACGTTGTCAAAGAAGGAAAAGTTGAAAATGGAGATATTGCTATTATTGATTTTGAAGGATTTAAAGATGATGTAGCCTTTGAGGGAGGAAAAGGAGAAAACTATTCCTTAACAATCGGTTCTAATACATTTATTCCTGGATTCGAAGAGCAAATTATTGGAATGAAAAAGAATGAAGAAAAGGATATTCATGTAACTTTCCCCGAAGATTATCACAGTGAAGATTTAAAGGGACAACCAGTAGTATTTAAAGTTAAAGTAAATGAAATTAAAACTACTCAAATTCCAGAATTAGATAAAGATTTCTTTGAAGACTTAGGAATGGAAGGAATTAATTCCAAAGAAAGTTTAGAAAAACAATTAGAAGAAAATATTAAAACTCATAAGGAACAACATGCAGAAGATCATTTTATTGATGAATTACTTCAAAAAGGAATTGACAATATGGAAGTAGATATTCCAGAAGTAATGATTCATGAAGAATTAGATCGTATGATTCGTCAATACGAGGAAAATTTAAAAATGCAAGGAATTACTTTAGAACAATTTTATCAATTTACAAATTCTGATGAAGCAGCCTTAAAAGAACAAATGAAAGAAGAAGCTGAGAAAAGAGTTGCTTCCCGCTTGTTGTTAGAAGCTATTAAAGTAGAAGAAAAAATTGAAATTGCTGATAAAGATGCTGAGCAAGAAGCAGATAACCTTGCTAAAAAATATAACATGGAGAAAGAAGAATTTTTAAAATTATTTGGTGGAATTGAAATGGTAAAATATGATATGGAGATGCGAAGAGCGATTGAAGTTTTAAAAGAAAACAATTAGTTTTCTTTTTTCTTTGCTTGTGATATAATGTTTTCAATATATGAGGTGTGGATATGGAAATAAAACAATTTTCAAAACGAGAGTTTGATGATTTGATTGCACCAGGGTATATATCAAGTAAAGGTGGAATCAATGTTTATAAATATTCTGAACAAGAAAAGGACTATATAATTAGAAAATATCCTAGTGAATTATCAGAAGAAAAATTAAAAGAGCTTTCTCAATACGATTTTTTTTCTGTCGATTATCCGATTCTTCATCCCAAAGGTTTAATAAAAATTGAGGATAAAATAGAAGCCATTATGATAGAAAATTTCAAACAATATGTGAGTATAAGTTCTGTTATGACAACACGAAAAGAAAGATATCAACTGTTACTACATATAAAAGAAGAGGTTGTTAAATTAATGCAAGTTGGTGTTTCTTTTCAGAATTTAGATAAAGATACTATTTGTTTTGATGGTCAAAATATTCTCTTTTCTGGTATTCTTGATTCTATATTGATTAAATCATTAGGACATCCCTTAAATTTGGATATGATAAAAGAACTCTATTTTGACTTTAATATTTTTACTATTTCATATTTATATAATATTCCAAGAAAATTGGTTTTAAAACAATTGGAAGATATTTTAATAAAATGGTTTAGTATGAAGCCATATAGGCACTTGACTGGAATTACAAATAACCAAGAATGTCTACAATATTGTTGTGATATGGTGTTTTCTCGAGAACAGCTTCGACCTCGCTTTCTCATTGATTTAATGAAAAAGAATAAAATAAAACAGAAAATTTGATTTTCCGTTATTTTTTTAATTGTAATTTCAACCGCACCACTTTTAATACTTTGATTCTACCTCA
>CANOTJ010000032.1 GCA_947570175.1 uncultured Mycoplasmatota bacterium
TGTGGACATTTTAACTAATGATTACTGTAGACATTTCTAAAAATGATTAACAAATAATGAAAATAAGGTTGACAAAATAATATTATAAAATTATAATAGAAGCTTAAAAGAGAAGAAGAAATATATGAATGTAAAAAATAGAAAGAGAATTCTTACTTATGTTACCGCTACAGCTTTAGGGCTATCTTCAGTTGCAACCTTAACAGCTTGTAGTGAAAATCTCTATCCAACAGTCGAAGAGAATACAATTAGCAAAGTTGCCATGCTTTGCTGTAGATTGATAAAAGTCAAACACAGAAAAACAGGTGAAATTAAATTTTATTTGTGTAATTATGAACCTGTTCAGATAGATGGCAATATTGGGTATACTGACTATTTTGTCAATGTATTTAATGAAGAAGAACCGATTGCAGCTAGTGGAAAATGGAACAGAGGAAACGACGCAACCCCCGCAGAATACGATTTGGATTATGATTTATTAGAAGTGTACCCTATAACCCAATATCTGCAGAAATATATGAATAAAGAAGAATATACTAGAACAGATTGCATGGAATTATATAATTATTTAATAAATGATGAAGAAATTATAGGAAAAAGTCCTCAAACAATAGCAAATGAAACCCCATCTGCGATTACTTCAGAAACACCTAGTGCAATACAAGGAGTCTCTTCTTCATCTATCACTACAGAAACTCCATCTGCGATTACAGAAAAAGACGAAAATCAAGAACCAATAAATACGAAAAGAGTAGATTACAACACTTTATCAGAATGCATTTTACTACAAGAACATAGTAATATTGATCAATCAGATAAATATTACATTTCCAAAAAAAATCAGGACGTTAAATTACAAGATAACTCAGCTGTTTTAACGATTGTATATACAAATTTAAAAGATGATAATAAAATCGTTGAATTTGAAAGAAATAAAAATTCTAGTGATTCTGATTATTCTTACACAGAAGTGGGACCATTATCTGATTATTTATTAAATTATAATGATATCCAGATAGATTATACAATGGATGATATAGATACTTTATTAAAAAAGATTGTAAAAGATATTGCTAAAGAAAAGCAAGGCAGTTTTACTAAGTAACTAAAAATAGAGAGAAGGAAACAAAGATGTCTAATAAGAAAAAAAACAATGTATTAGAAGAATTTGATCATAATTGTAAAAGAGCATTAGGTGGAATGGGAATTGGATTTTTGGGATTAATAGTTCTTGCAATAGTTTTTGGCTATAAAACAAAGGAAGTTGAACCAGCTAAAACTCAAGATTATACAAATGAAGATGATAAGGACATAGAGAATAAACAAATTACTTTAGAAACAGAAGGGAATAATCAGAAAAGTATAGAGACTAGACAAACAAAAATTGATTATAATACTTTATCAGAATGCGTATTATTAGAAAAAAAAGACAAAACTAATCAAGAAACAGAGTACTTTGCTACTAAAAAAATTCAAGATGTTAGGCAAGAAGCGGACTCTGCTATCTTAACAATTTCCTATATCAATATAAAAGATGATTCAAAAATAATTGAGTTTAATACTAAAGAATCTGGTATAGATAATCAGGAGTATTCCTACACCGAAATAGGGCCATTATCCGATTACATATTTGATAATGACTATGTACAAACGGATTATACAAATGAAGATGTAGATGACTTACTTAGTAAGATATCGTCTGGATTACAAGCTCAAAAACAAGATAACTTTCAAAAAATAATCAACTAATTTTGTTTCCTGAAAAACTTAGAATAGAAATATTTAAATAGAATGCTTGGAAAATAAGTCAATTAAAACGGTAGGAAATATCGAAAAATCAATTCGAAGGTATTAGAGAGAATTTCATAACAATACAATAAAAGTAAGCAATCATTTTTGGATTCAAAAGAAATTTATCAGAATTAGAAAAATTTTTAATGGGACATTAAAATTTATAATACAAAAAAAGATTTTAGTTAATTTACACTAAAATCTTTTTTGGTTCATGAAAATGAACTTGACTAAAGGACAAATAACATATAAAATGTTAATAGGTAAAATAATAGATTTTACTAAAGTGATAAATAGAAATGGAGGGACTTATGAATACAATGATATTCTCCATTTTACTAATTTTGATTGGAATTTTTGTTGGTATAATATCCTTATATATAGTAAATTACATAAAAAAGAAAAATGAAAATACAAAAGCAGAAAATATATTAGATAAAGCAAAAAAAGAAGCTGAATTATTGAAACGTGATACCCTTTTAGAAACAAAAGAAGAAATACATCGTTTAAAATTAGAATCTGAAAAAGAACTGAAAGAAAAGAAAAGTGAAATAAAAGAATCAGAAGAGCGTTTATTACAACGTGAAAATAATATGGATAGACGAGATCAAACTTTGCAAAATCGTGAACAGATGTTAGAAGAAAGAGAAAATAATTTGGTATCTAAACAAAAAGAAATTCAAAATGAACAAGTGAAAATGGAAGAACTAAAAAGACAACAATTAGAGTTACTTGAGCAAATTTCCGGGTATTCAAAACAAGAGGCGAAAGACCTAGTATTAAAACGAGTAGAAGAAATGACGAGCCTAGAAATTGCCAGTTATATTAAAGAAAAGGAATCGGAGGCAAAACTAGAAGCTGACCGTAATGCGAAAAACATGTTAATTAATTGCATGTATAAATACGCAGGGGATGTTGCAAGTGAACAGACAGTCACAGTAGTAGATTTACCAAATGATGATATGAAAGGTCGTCTAATTGGTAGGGAAGGAAGAAACATAAGAACAATCGAGGCAGTAACAGGAGTAGATTTGATTATTGACGATACTCCCGAAGCTATTGTTCTTTCTAGTTTTGATCCCCTTCGTAGAGAAATTGCTAGAGTGACTATTGAAACACTAATGAAAGACGGTAGAATTCACCCTACAAGAATAGAAGAACTCTATGATAAAGTATCAAAAGATATGAATGTAAAAATTCGTGAGTATGGAGAAGCCGCTGTTTTTGAATTGGGACTAACCAAGATAGATCCAGAATTAATCGAAATGATTGGGAAATTACATTTTAGAACTAGTTTTGGACAAAATGCATTACAACATTCCTTAGAAGTTGCTCATCTTTCTGGAATTATGGCAGCAGAACTTGGAGAAAATGAAATACTAGCTAAGAGAGCAGGATTACTACATGATATTGGAAAAGCAATCGACCATGAAGTGGAAGGAAGTCACATCGTTATTGGTGGAGAGATTGCTAAAAGATTTAAAGAAAATGAAATTGTTATTAATGCAATAGAATCCCACCATGGAGATATAGAAGCTACCAGTATTATTTCTGAGATTGTGGCCATTGCAGATACCTTATCTGCTTCTAGGCCAGGTGCACGAAATGATTCATTAGAAAATTATGTAAAGCGTCTAAAAGATTTAGAGGAAATAGGAAATACAATAGATGGTGTGGAAAAAAGCTTCGCAGTTCAAGCAGGACGAGAAATCCGTGTTATTGTAAAACCTGAGGAAATAGATGATTTAGGTAGTTATAAAGTAGCACGTGATATTAAAACTAGAATTGAAAACGAATTACAATATCCTGGAACGATTAAAGTTACAGTAATTCGAGAAACACGTGCTTTAGAAGAAGCAAAATAAAACAGTTCTTTGGAACTGTTTTTTGGTATATTAACGATAATATGGACCATAATAAGGATAAGGTCTAGGCGGATAGTAAGGTCTTGGGTAAAAAGCTGGAGCTAAAAGTCCACCTGTGATACCTCCTAGAACAAAAGGTCCTAAAAAGCCACCTGCAAAAACCCTATCATTAGAACTATTCATATATGGACTAGAAGAATAGGAAGATGGCATAGAATTTGAAATACGCATATTATTATTAGAATTACTCATATACGGATTGAAATTAGATTCTGTAGAGTTAGACATAGAATTAGAAAATTGAGAGCTGTTATTATTATAGGATGGGATATTTTGTGGATAATTAGAATACATAGAATTCCTCCTTTCATAATATATTATGTGATATAGAGAAAAGGGTGAAATTATGGATGAGAGATTAAAGAAACTAAGTAGTACGATTGTAAATTATTCAATTGAAGTAAAGGAAAAGGAAAGAGTATTAATTACCTGCCAAACAGATTACCCAGAGCAATTGGTAACATGCTTAATTCAGGATATTATTCATGCAGGCGGGATTCCCTTCGTTAGAATGGTCAACCCGAGAATTAATACCGTTTTATCGGAACTAACCAATTCCAATCGAATTAAAGAATTAAAAAAGCATAGTGAAGATGATAATGAAAATTATGATTCCTTTATCAGTATTCGGTATTCTACAAATGATTTTGAGAATATGAACATCAAACCAGAGATTCGAAAGGAAATCGCAAAAGAAACCGCACAAGCAGATTATGTTCGAATTAATGAAAGAAAATGGGTTCTATTAAATTATCCATCTATTTTAGATGCTTATAAAGCAAAAAAAACAACAGGGGACTATTATAATTATGCAATGGATGTAATGAATGTTAACTACGCAGAAATGTATGAAATGTTACGTCCATTGAAAGAATTAATGGAGAAAACAGACCAAGTTAGAATTATTAGCCCAGGAACAGATCTTACCTTCTCTATTAAAGGAATTCCAATTATTCCTTGCTGTGGAAAAAGTAATATTCCAGATGGGGAAATCTTTACAGCCCCAATTAAAGATAGCGTAAATGGAACGATTACTTATAATACCCCAAGTCCCTATCAAGGAAATGTGTATAATCATGTCCAACTAACATTTGAAAATGGAAAGATTATAAAAGCCACTTGTGATGGAGATAATGAAGAATTAAATAATATATTCGATACAGATGAAGGAGCACGTTATATTGGGGAATTTTCACTTGGATTAAATCCAGAGATTTTAGATCCTATGGGAGATATATTATTTGATGAAAAAATTATTGGAAGTATTCACTTCACTCCAGGCCAAGCTTATGAAGAAGCGTTTAATGGAAACCATTCAGGAATACATTGGGATATGGTATTAATTCAAAGAAAAGAATATGGTGGAGGGGAAATCTATTTTGATCATCAATTAATTCGAAAGGATGGGCTCTTTGTATTACCAGATTTAATTCATTTAAATTATGGATTAAAGTAGTAAAATTTTAGAAGAAACATATACTTAAGCAAGGTGATAAGATGAAAAGATTACTAGAATCCGTTGGACTCATCACAGTAGTATGCTTAAGTTTTTTTTATACAGAAAAAACAGTAAATGTTGTCAAAGAATATGATGATATCATGGTTGCAATCAAAGAGAAAAAAGATACAAATAAATTAGAACCAATTGATGCGAAAATAGAAAAAAATACAATTATTCCTGGAATTCATGGACAGAAAGTAAACGAAAATAAAAGTTATAGTAAAATGAAAAGATATGGAAGTTTTAATTCTAGTTTAATGGTATATGAAGAAATTCACCCAAATATCTCCGTTTTAAATCATTTAGACAAATATATCATTCAAGGTAATAAGGAGAAAAACATGATTAGTCTTATCTTTTTAGTACAAGGAAATGATCAAATTGATAGCATCCTCTCAATCTTACAAAAAAAGGAAATTCAAGCAAATTTTTTTGTGGATAGTACATGGCTAGAAGAAAATGAGACATCACTTAGCAAAATGATAACGGCAGGCCATAATATTGGAAGTTTAGGTAAACAAGGAGACTACACAGATAGTGATTATCCATGGGTTGATAACAAAATAAAGACAACAACTAATCAAAAATTTGGCTATTGTTATAATGAAGTAGAAGATATTCAATCCCTAAAACTGTGTGCGAGCTACAACAATTATACAATTAGACCAAATATTATAATTGAATCAAAACCACTCATCGAAGTAAAAGAAAAAATAAGTCCAGGAAGCATGATATCTTTTAAAGTAAATGACCAAACATCTACCCAACTTCCCTTAATTATAGAATATATCAAAAGTAAAGGATATACGCTTGCTACCTTAGAAGAACATTTAAGTGAATAATAAGAAATAAAAGTTGAAGTCGCCTTCATCCTATTATATAATAGGATTAGGTGGTACTATGAAAAAACCAGAACTTTTATCTCCTGCTGGTAATATGGAATGCCTAAAGGCCGCTATCACTGCTGGTTGTGATGCTGTTTATTTAGGTGGTAAATCATTTGGAGCAAGAAATTATGCTTCTAATTTTTCTGACTTAGAATTAATAGAAGCCATTTCCTATGCTCATATTTATGGTGTAAAAGTTTATGTAACAGTCAATACTTTAATCTTTGAAAATGAAATACCTATTTTTATGAAATATATTGATTTTTTACACAGAAATAATGTAGATGCAATTATTATTCAAGATTTAGGAATGTTGGATCTAGTAAAACAAATCTACCCTAACTTAGAAATCCATGCCTCTACACAGATGAATATTCATAATATAGAGGGAGTAAAATTAATACAACAATTAGGAGTAGAGCGAGTAGTTTTAGCTAGGGAAACAAGTCTAGAAGAAATAGAAAAAATCAAGAAGAAAACAACAACAAATTTAGAGGTATTTATTCATGGAGCTTTATGTATTAGTTATTCTGGTCAATGCCTTATGAGCTATTTTCAAGGAGGACGAAGTGGAAATAGAGGAAGTTGTGCTCAATGTTGTAGAATGCCTTATGACTTAATTCAAGATAATAAAAAAGTGAATCCCGATCAGTATTTATTAAGTACAAAAGATCTATGCACCATTCGAGAAATTGGAAAATTAATAGAAATAGGTGTAGACAGTTTAAAAATAGAAGGTAGAATGAAAAGACCAGAATATGTATATATAGTTACTAAATTATATCGCATAGCAATTGATCAATATATAGAAAATAAAAAAGTACGCATATCAAATCAGGATTTTCAAAAATTATTAAAAATATTCAACCGTAAGTTTACAAAAGGCTTTTTATTCCATGAAACAAATGATTCTTTTACAAATTCCTATCGTCCCAATCATATGGGAATAAAAATAGGAAAAGTAATATCAAAAGAGAAAAATTTTATATCCATTCAATTAGAAGAAAATATTCATCAAGAAGATGGAATAAGAATCCTAAATAAAAGTAAAGATTTTGGTTGTACTCTAAATAAGATTTATAAAAATAGAAAGTTAGTACAGAGTGCGAAACCTGGAGAGACTATCACACTTTATATAAATGCACCAATTCATATTGGCGATGTTGTAATAAAAACAACAGATAAAATAGATATGGAACTAATCCAAAAACAATTGTTAGAAAATCCTAAAAAAATAGACGTTTTTATTACCCTAAAATGTTTATTAAATAAACCATTAGAGATAACAATTACAGATTCAGTAAATACCATTTGTCTTCAAAGTGATTATATTTGTAAAGAGGCTAGGACTTCTCCCACTTCTAAAGAAAGAGTGGAAAAACAAATCAATCGTTTTCATGATACAGCCTACCAAATCAAAGAATTAAAAATAGATATAGATCCTAATGTATTTATCGATGTAAAAGAATTAAATCAATTAAGAAGACAAATTATAGAAAAATTAAATAATGCGCGATGTTATCAAATTCCTTATCAAAAAAAGAATTATAAAAGATTAGTTATAGATTATAAAAACCCTGAAAGATTAAGTATTTTTATCCCTAATTTATTCCATTTAAAAGAATTAGATAATTTTCAAAATATTAGAATCTATAGCAAGGAGAAACATAGGAATATCGTTTATTCATTACCACGAATTATGCACAAATTTCCTCCCCAGCTAGGAGAATTACTAATTGGAGAACTAGGAAGTTTATATTCTTATTCTAATGTGATAACAGACTTTTCTTTCAATGTAACCAACTCTTATGCAGTCGCAATACTGAATTATTTAGGCGCAAAGTTAATTACCTTATCCTATGAAAATACAGAAGAAAATATTGCTCAAATAATAGATAATTATAAAAAAAGGTATAGTAAAAACCCAAATTTAGAGAAAATTATTTCTTCTTATCCAGAGGTGATGATTAGTAAATTCAAATTACTAAAAAAATATCAATTAAAGAATGAAGGAATTTTAAAAGGATCCAACAATACCATATATAAGATAAAAGAAGATAATGATTTTATGACAATTTATCGTCATGAAAAAATGACAGAGGATGCTTATCAAAAATATTATAATATGGGAGTTGAATCGTTAAGGGTGGAGTATCATGATTCCAAAGATTTAGAACTGATTCAAAGAATTCAAAAATATTTACAAAAAAAAGAAAAATAATCTTGTTTTAATGGACTAAAAAGAGGTATAATATAAATAGGTGATAATATGACAAATGAATTTGACCAACAAATAGAATGGAAAGAGGATTCTATAGAAGAATTTTCAATAAAAAAAAGTTATGGGTTTGTAGAACCAGCCTTACTTGCTGTAATTACAGGTTTAATAGGAGAAATATCACTTTTATATATTATTTCGCATATATAATAATAGTACTATGTACTATTTTTTTTGACTTTATGTTAATCATTAGTTAAAATGTCCACGATTTTATTTATTGATAACAAACAAAG
>CANOTJ010000033.1 GCA_947570175.1 uncultured Mycoplasmatota bacterium
TCATAAAAAAGACAAATAAGTAATTTCTTTTACCTATTTGTCAACAGTCTGAAAATTCCTATTTGGAATTCTTTTTCTTTTTAAATTTCTTCTTTAATTCTTTGCTATCTACTACTACATTGGTTTTTGTAACAAAAACTAATACAATGACTAATAAAATTCCATATATAATATATCCTAATCGATTATCTTTTAACACATATACAATGGATGCTGTTGCAAATAACATGTCAATTAAATAAATGATAATAACTGTTCCTCGTTGAGAGATATTTCGATTTAATAATTGATGATGAATATGATATTGATCTCCTGTTGTTATCTTCTCTCCTTTAATAGCTCGTCTTAAAATAGCAAATAAAGTATCTAAAATAGGAATGGCAATTACTAAAAGAGGAATAATTAAAGAAGTCATGGTAACATTTTTAAAACCAAGTAGAGCAATTACACTAATCATAAATCCCATAAACATAGAACCAGAATCTCCGGCAAATATACTAGCGGGATGAAAATTATAAATTAGAAATCCTAAAGTAGATCCTAACATAACAAAACTTAAAATAAAATCTAAACCTAATCTTCCCTGGATAGTAGCAATAATTCCTATTGTTAAAAAATAGATGGAGCTAATTCCCCCTGATAGACCATCCATTCCATCAATTAAATTAATGCAATTAATACATCCCAATATAAAGAAAATTGTTAGGGGATAAGATAAAATATTAAAATCAATATAAATACCAAATGCACTAACATCTTTTAAGAGAATATCTCCGTAAAATACTAAAATACAAGCAGCAATTACTTGACCTGCAAATTTTGTTGATGCCTTTAATTCTGTTATATCATCAACCACTCCTGTTAATATGATAATAAAACTTCCAATCAACACAGCATTCATAGTAGAACTATGTGTACCATATACCATATATCCAAATAAGAATCCTAAAAATATAGCAATACCACCTAATTTAGGGATTGGCTTTTTATGAATATGTCTCCCGCCAATATTATTATCTACTGCACCAATTTGATTTGCAATTCTTTTTATTAAAGGAACAATAGCAATTACTAAAAGAAAGGAAGTAAGTATTGTTAATATAATTTTAGAAATGATTTCATGACTCATAATATCACCTATAATAATTATAGCATTATTTCTATTTAGTGTCTATTTACGAAAAAAATAACATCTCTGTTATTTTATCGATCAATTAAATGTAAATTATCTAAAAGTACTCCTGTTCCTTCTGCTACACAAGTAAGTGGGCTTTCTGAAATAAAGACAGGAACTTTTAATTCATGGGATAAAAGTTGATCAAACCCTCTAATTAATGCTCCTCCACCAGTCACTACTATTCCTTTATCAATGATATCTGCCGATAGTTCTGGAGGAGTTTGTTCTAGTACACTTTTAGCAGTATGTACAATAATGTAGACGCTTTCCCTTAGAGCTTCTTCTACTTCTTCACTACCAAGAGTGATAGTATGTGGAAGACCTGTTACCAAATCTCTTCCTCTTACTTCCATCTTTTCTTTAACACTATCTGGAAAAACATTTCCAATTGTTAATTTAATTTCTTCTGCTGTTCGATCCCCAATTAATAATTTATATTTATCCCTTATATATTTCATAATATCATTATCAAAGGCATTTCCTGCCACTTTAATAGAAGAACTTGTAACAATTCCACCTAATGATAAAATAGCAATATCTGTTGTTCCTCCACCGATATCAATAATCATATTTCCACTAGGTTTTGATATGTCCATCCCCGCTCCTAGGGCCGCTACTTTTGGCTCCTCATCTAAAAAGACTTTTCTAGCCCCAATTCTCTCTGCAGCTTCTTTAATGGCATTTTTTTCTACTTGAGTAATATTCGATGGACAACAAATTAGTATTCTTGGTCTTGATAATAAGCTTTTTCCGTTTACTTTTCTAATGAAATAATTCAACATAATTTCTGTGATTTCAAAATCAGCTATCACTCCATCTTTCATTGGGCGGATTGCTTTTACTTTGCCAGGAGTTCTTCCCAACATATTTCTTGCATCATGTCCGACCGCTAATGGTTTTTTAGTTTCTGAATCGATTGCCACTACAGATGGTTCATTTAATACAATTCCTTGTCCCTTAATGTAAATTAATACATTTGCTGTTCCTAAATCTATTCCAATATCTTTTGCAAACATGATATCGCCTCTTTCCTATAACCACTGTTATTTATTATATCACAATTGTAATCGTATTAAAAGATTATATAGATAAATTAAGATACTTTTTTTTAGTAGATTCTCCACCTCTAATATGACGGATATTTAAATGATATTGCAATATCGTGTCTACTTCTAAATATTTTTGATTATCTATTTTTTTTAGTCGTTCATGTAAATCTTTATGAACAGTACTTTTTGATACATTAAATTGTTTAGCAACTTCTCTAATAGTATATCCCGTTTTTATAATAAAATCCGCCTCTTTGATAACTCTTTCATTTATATAATTCATAAAACACCTCTACTTAATTATATAAATGAGAAATTCTTTTATACCTAAAAAAAAGGGTATTTCCCTTTATTGTTCAGTGTTCACTTTTGTAAAGTTTTCTTCTGGATTTACTACTTGTCCATCTTTAATTAATTCAAAATAAACATGATTTTTCAAATTGGTATCAATATTGGATGTGCCAGCTTTTGCAATTGTTTGGCCTTGAGATACTTGATCATCTTTTTTCACACTGACATCTTTTAAACTTTGATAAACAGATGTCGTATTATTACTATGTTTTATTTCAACAATTGTTCCTAGTAACTCATCTTCTTTAACATTTGTTACTGTTCCATCTAAAACAGCTACTACATCAAAATCTTCTACACCACCATAAGAAACTCCTGTACTTTGCATATATGTGTTCTCATGAAAGAAAATAGAATTTTTTTGAGTTTCTTCTTCTCCCTTATAATCATAATAGTTTTTTACGATCTTGACATTTTCATTAGTATAAGGTCGAATAATTTGTACTCCACTATCTTCATTCATTACAGGAATACTTTCATCAAATATAGTCTTAGATACATAACTATAATTTGTTTCGTCTTCTTTAAAACTATCTTTTGCAATTGATCTTTCAATTAAATAAATAGTTCCAATCAAGGCAATAATTCCTAAACTATATATTGCAATTACAGCTGAACTTTTAAGTCGTCTACTTTCCATAATTTCACCTCTATTTTAATTGTGAACATTTTATGAATTTTTATACTTATTTTTTTAAAGTTTTTGGATTTCTATTCCTTGATAATAATATTTTAAAATGTCTCGATATTGATAGCCTTTTTTTGCCATAGCTAGCGCTCCATATTGGCTCATTCCTACACCATGCCCATATCCCTTTGTCGTAATCTCTACATTTTCTCCTTTTTGTTGAATATTAAAGAAAGTAGAACGTAAATTCAATTTTTGATAAACATCATTACTAGTAAAAGCAGTTCCATTTATTTTTAATTCTTTTATTCGACCTGTACTTGTAGTTTTAGTAATTTCCACCTGCAAATTAGAGTTATATTCTAAATTCAGTTTCTGATAAAATTCTTTTAAACTCATTTGATTATCTTCTTGAAATACTGGAGATACTTCTGCATCCCAACTAGAATCAACACTTTTTAAATATGGAAGTTGTTTTTGAAATATTTCTCCACTATTTTCTGTTTTCCCTGTACTAGTTGAAAAGAAGAAGGCTTCTATCACTTGATTGTCATAAGTCATATATTCCCCTTTTGTTTCAAGAATTGCTTGTTTAATTTTATTATTTTTTTCTTCATAAGTATCTTTCCATTTTTCTTTTAAAGTATTTTCATCTAAATAAACTTGATTCATAACAGTATCTACTACATCATAATCTTCTCCATGATTATCTTCCATCTTTTTCATTACATAACTTCTGGCTGCGACCGCTTGAGCTTTTAATGCTTCCATTTCAAAAGACGTAGGCATTTCCCCAGCTAAAACTCCTTTTACATATTCTTCAAATGGCACTTTATCGATATTCCCATTTTCTCTTTTTACCCTCACTATCATATTAGAAACAAATTCAAAATGAATTTCATCTTCTTTTATAAAAATAGTTACTATTAAAAATGGTATTATAATAATCATTAGGGAAATCATTATTATTTTTTTCATGATTCACCTCTTTTTTAATATTCACTATTTTTAGTATAAATTACATCTTATAAATATTTTGTCAAAAAAAATTACAATTAAATTATTGTAATCTTCATAATTTTTCAATATTTATAAATTGGTAGTCGCCATTTTCTGTTTTTTGGAATGTATACTTATATTTATTATATTCTTTATAATTATCTTGATTTATAATAAAATGTTCTATTTCATTATAAATCCCTTCTGCTTTTAAATTGATATGTTCTTTTTCTTGATATACCTCATAATTTGTATATTCACTTTTTCCAATCAAATTGATAAAAGCAACACTTGTATAAATATAATATTCATTCTCTTTACTGGTATATTTATAAAAATAAGATCTAATTTGCTTTGGTTTTTCTTTTTTTGATTTTTTTAAATAAAATGATTCATCACTTGGATTATATAAGATTTTATAATTATCATCATTGATTAATTCAAAATCTATTTTTTCGGGTTTTCCATATAATTTTTGGTAATCTTCTTCTATTTTCTGTTTACTAATGCTAGCTTCAACAGAATATATCCGATCTTTCCATTTAATTTTTGCTTCTTGTTTTATAAAATTTTCTTGTTCATTCCCTATTAAGGAATATATTTTATATAGAAAAGATAGATCCTCATTTTTTGTTTCATCTTGTAAATATAGGCAGCCATTTTCATAATCTTGTTCGGAAAAACAATAATCAGATCCTTCTAAATTTTTTATTTTCTCGGTTAAATCTTGTTTAATTTCGACATCTTTTATTGTTTCCTCTTGGGATTTTTTGACATCTACTTTTTGTTTTGGTTCTTCTTTTTTGGAAATGAATTGTCCATTGGAAAAATTATATATACTAAATGATATACTAAGAACGCATAAAATAATAATTCCTATCGTTTGTTTTTTCATATATACTCCTTAAATAAATTTTGAATAAAGAAAAAAATCATAGAAAAAATTAACAACTAAATAGGATAACCCTAGACTGAGAATTAAATATATAACTCTCGATTGATAATATCGATTTTTTTTAAAGAAAGAATTGATGTTTAATGATTCCAACGCCCAAATAGTAATTGGTACTACTATAATATATAAAATTGTTTTAACATTCATAATGATGGATTAAATCAATTCTTCTTTGATGTCTATCTTCTTTACTAAATGGAGTTTCTAAAAAGGTCTTAATGATTGGTTTTAATTCTTCTATATTTTTTTTATCATTGAAAGCAATCACATTACTATCATTATGACTACGTGTCAAAAACGCTTCTTCTTCGGTATCCACTTTAGCACATCTGATATTTTTTACTTTATTAGCGGCAATACTCATTCCAATTCCTGTATGACATATTAAAATTCCAAATTTGATTTTGTTAGTGTTAATTGCTTGTCCAATTTTAAATGCATAAAGAGGGTAATCTACAGATTCTTTTGTATCTGTTCCATAGTTCATTACTTCATATCCCTCTAATTCTAAAAATTTTTGAATTTGATTTTTAATTTCTACACCACTATGATCATTCGCAATTCCTATTTTCATTTCATTTCACCTTTAACTTTTTTAATTTTCGGTATGTTGTATACATCACATTATAAATATGATAATAAAAATGATTTGTTATCAACGTAAATTCTCCAATTAATTCTTCTACCTTAGCATTAAATCCTCTTTTAAAATCAAATAAACCAAACATTTCAGAATCTTCAGAAAAATCTCCTGTTATCCCATAAAAATTATATCTTTCATAGCCATGATTTAAAGCATATTTTATCATTTTGAAATTTAAGAAAAACTGCCCATTAAATTTCATATATTCTTTATAAGAAGCCCCAAATAGAGAAACTACTTGTTTTCCAAATGTCATAAAAAGACCACCTGTGATTACTAATTTTTCTCCTTTTCTTTCTTTTAACAATTCTAAATTTTGAATTCTTTTTTCTAAACTTTCAAATTGTGATTGTAATTCCTTTAAAATTCTTTTTGCTTTAGCGCTATCTGGTTTATTTTTTGCTTCTGCTTGTTTTAATAAATTTTCTTGACGTTGATTATTTAAATTATAGAGATATTCATTAACATCCAATTCTACTAACATAATTTTAATCTTATCATCTTTATTAAACACTTCATACATTTTTTCATAATAAGCCTCTGATCGATCTACAAAACCTCGTCTTTCTCCTGTGTGCTCCATCAATTTTTTAAATTCATTTAAACGAGATTGATCAATTTCTACTAATTTTAATCCATGTTTATAAGAATTATTAATTCCCCATCTAGTTGTAGATCTCATATCCTTTAAAATGCTCTCTTCCGTTTTGTCTTTTAAATCTAGTACAGAAATCCATCTTGGTTCTAGGTCTTGTCCATATGTCTTAGTAAATCCTGTATGAATAAATCCTAATTGTTGTAATAACTCAACGATTTTTTCATTATTCTCTCCTTTCTCTACTATTTCCCCATTAATATCCCTTTCTTGATAAATAACACAGGGGTTTATTTTTACAAATATTCCTTTTTTTTGTTTGATAAACTTTTTAATTCCTTTAACAAATTGTTTTACTAATTCTTCATTCTTATAATCCATTAAAAAGCCCCTTGGTGCATAATAAATATAACGATTAAAAACAGGTATTTTTTTTCTTAATAAAAGAGTTGCTGCGATGATTTTCTGATCTTGTTTAATTCCAACTAAATAATAGTTCCAACCAGTAATTTTTTTTAATTTTCCCCAATAAGATGATTGAAAAAATATACTTAATGGATGATTTATAGCAAATTCATTAAATTCTTTTTCTGTTAATTCTTCTATCATTCTATCACCTAACTTAGTTTTATTATACTATAAATTAAAAGTATTGTCATTATTTTATATCTTCTCAGATTATATTATCTTATTTTTTTGTCATAATATACTTATATAATCTTATTTGACTAAAAAAGCATTTAAAGTTATACTTATCTTAGAAAGAGTGATTGAAATGCAATTCATTGAATGTGTAAAGAAAGAAGATTTTGATTGTTTTGTTTGTAATCATCCTTATAAATCCCATTTTATGCAATCTTATGCTTGGGGTGAGGTAATGAAGAAAAAAAATTTTTTACCTCATTATGTTGGTCTAAAAGAAAATGATAAATTGATTGCAACTGCATTGCTTTTAGAAAAAAAATTAATAGGAAATTACTCTTATTTTTATTGTCCAAGAGGATTTGTATGGAATTATAATGATGAACAGATTCTAAAGGAAATAACAAAAGAATTAAAAAAATACGCAAAGAAAAAGAATGCTATTTTTATTAAAATTGACCCCGATATTAAAAGGCACGATTTAGATATTAATGGAAATATTATTAATCCTGAAAGTAATCATTATACTTTAATTAAAAATTTGGAATCTCTGGGATATAAAAATAAAGGTTTTAATACTTTTTTTGTAAATGAACAACCTCGTTTTACATTTCGACTTGATTTAAAGAAAGATTGGGATAGCATTATTAAAAATATGCATCCTACGACTAGAAAGATTTATAATAAAAAAAATCCATTCCATCTAAAATTATATATTGGGCAAGAAAAAGATTTAATTGACTTTTATGAAACAATGAAGGAAACTGCTAAAAGGGAAAATATTCGATGTAATTCTATAGAATATTACAAGCATTTCTATAAAACATTGCATAGAGAAAATATGAGTGATTTATATGTTGTAAAAGTAAATATTCATGAGTTACAGGAATTTTATCAAAAAAAAGTCGATCAGTTAAAGATACAAATAAATTCAATTGATAAATCTAAATATAAGAATAAACAAAAGTTAGAAAACAAGATAAAAGAATTAGAAAATGAAAAAAATAAAGCCATAAAGGAATTGGAAAAAATAAAACAAATTGAACAGAATGAACTAACGCTTTCTTCTATTATAACTGTAAAATATGGGAATAAAGTATGGACAATTCATGGAGGAAATCATTCTTTGCTTCGGGAATTAAATGCTAATTACTTATTATATTTTCAAATCATGAAAGATGCCCATAAACTAGGCTATGAGTTAATTGATTTTTTTGGAACTAGTGGAATCGCAAATCCTGATAAAAATGATCCAATTTATGGAATTCATTTATTTAAGAAAAGACTTGGCGGTGAATATACTGAATTCATTGGTGAATATGATTTAATTATCCACCCATTTCTATATTTTGGATATCAAAAGCTAATACCAATTTATAGAAAATTTAGAAAAAAACTTTAAAGTTCTTCTTTAAAGTTTCCTAAATTGAAATTTGAACCGCACCACAAGGTGGGGTTTTTTGATACAATAA
>CANOTJ010000034.1 GCA_947570175.1 uncultured Mycoplasmatota bacterium
GAGGTAGAATCAAAGTATTAAAAGTGGTGCGGTTGAAATTACAATTAAAAAAAAATTGTTTTCTATTTTTCTTTCTTTTCTGATTGTTTTTATTGGCATTCATATGTTTTGGCCATTTAGTTTATTAGAAAGAATGTGTATTTTATTTGTTGTTATGACCACTTTAAATTTATACAATAAAAATGGTTTTATGCAACTTTTATTATTCATTTTATCTATTTGTATGATGATAACTCATTTTACACCAATTAAATTTGATTTTTATCATAACTATTCTGATTCAAAAAATGTAGCCACCTATATTAATAAAAATGTAGAAGATCATTCTCTTATTTTTTTACTGGATTCTAGTCGCCATGTATCAGCTATTCCATACATAAAAAAAGATTTAGATTACTATAATTTAAAATTAAATTCTTTTCAAACATATATCACATGGAATTATAAAAATGCTATTCCTATTTCTTATCAAAATACAATCTCTAAACTATTAGAATTGTCCAAACAATATAAAAAAATATATATTATGATTGCTTATCAATCTGAAATATATCCTAATGATATCTCTTTAGTTACAACAGAACTATTAAAGAAGAACAAAATGACGCTTATCTATACCTCTACAAATAATCTAAGTGGTGAAGTATTTTTCTTATATCAATATCAAAAAGAAAATTGAAAGAAACTATTTTTTTTATCAAAAGTCTAATAATAGAATTATTTTACTACTGTTCGGTTCCTTTTAAAAGTAGAAATATTTACAATAAAAAATATGACTTTTCTTTTAAAAATTAGTCATATTTATACTCTTCTAAAAATTGGTGAAGATTAATAGCTACTTTCTCTGGAATTATTTTCTTTAACTCTTCAATAGATGCTTCTTTCATTTTAGAAATTGTTTTATATTTTTTTAAAATTTGTTTTTTTCGAACAGATCCAATTCCTTCTATATTATCTAATATACTACTTAAAGCACCCTTACTTCTAATTTGTTTATGATAATGAATTGTAAAATTATGAACTTCATCTTGCATTCTTTCTAACAAATAAAATAAATTACTACGCCTATCAATTTGAATTTCTTCTATTGGATCAAAAGCAAGTAAACTGCTGGTATTATGTTTTTTATTCTTTTTAAGACCAACTACAGGAATCTGAAGATTTAAACTTTGAATGACCTCTCGAACAATATGAATTTGTCCTAAACCACCATCTACAATAATTAAATCTGGCTTTTTTAGATTATCCATTAATACCCGAAAATATCTTCGATAAGTAACCTCTCGCATCATTCCATATTCATCATCTGTATCCAACTGAATTTTAAACTTCCGATAATCGTTTTTACTTGGTTTTCCATCTATAAATACAACCATTCCAGAAACACTGAATCGTCCAAACAAATGAGAATTATCAAATAACTCAATCCGATTTAATTTTTCTAAATGAAGAAGTTCTCTTAATTCTTCGTTTGCTTCAATCGTTCTCTCTTCATCTTTCTTAATTAATTCAAATTTTTCATCTAAAATGATCTTCGCATTACTACAAGCCATATTCATTACCTTTTTTTTGACCCCTTTGATTGGTTTTGTTACTTTGATATTTAAATATTGTTCTAATAGCGTCTCATCTACAATATCTGGTATAAGAATCTCTTTTGGTAACATAAAATTTCTATGATAAAAATTAGCAATATAAGTTGTAATTTCTTCTATTTCATCTATCTTAATTGGAAAAATTTTAGAAATTCTTTCCAATATTTTTCCATCTCTAATAAAAAATACTTGTATACTGATATAGCCTTTATCAATATAATATCCAAATAAATCGGTATCAACATCTTCTTTTATTTCTACTTTTTGTTTCACCAAAGTAATTTTAATATAATCTAATAACTCTTTTAATTCTTTCGCTTTTTCATAATTTAAAAGTTCAGATTGGCGAAGCATATCTTCCTCTATTTTTTTAGTAATTAAAGAATGATCTCCTCTTAAAAAACGGATAATATCATTCTCCATTTGTTTGATTTTAGAAAGGTTAACAGCATGGGTACAATAGCCTAGGCATTCTCCGATATGATAATATAGACAAGGTCTTTTGTTATAGATTTGACATTTACGAAGGGGATAGATTCGATTTAATAAATTCACAGTTGTTCTAGCTGCCGTAACATTCGGATAGGGCCCAAACAATCTGGTTTTATTTTTTTTTCGGTTCAAACTTCTAACAACAGAAAGTCTAGGAATCTTATCTTTTGAAAGTTCGATATAAGGGTAACTCTTATCATCACGTAGTAAGATATTATATTTTGGATCATGTTTTTTTATTAAATTAATTTCCAAAATAAACGATTCTGTTTCACTTCCTACTACTACATATTCAAAATCTACTATTTCTTGAACAAGACGTGCTGTTTTTCCAGTATGGGTACCTCGAAAGTAAGAACTTACTCGATTTTTTAAATTCTTAGCTTTTCCTACATAAATAATCATATTATCTTTATCTTTCATTAAATAACACCCAGGTTGATTAGGAAGTAAACTTAATTTTTTCTTAATATGCTCTCTTATAGAATCCATCTATATCACCTTCCCCTATTATAGCACAAAAAACGATTTTCTTAGGAATTTCGTTTTTTCTGATAATCTGAATGAAATGTTCTCTCTAGTTCTGATTGTAATAAAGAACATTCTTCTTCTGATAAAGTGGTATTAAAAATTATAGAAGAATAAAGGACATCTATGGAAAGTAAGGAAGTGTTCTCTACAAATACTTTTAAGTTTCGCATTACCTTCAGTCTAGAAATTAAAATACCATTTATTTGATATTGCAAAGGATTAATTTGATAATTTTGATCTAATATATGAATCCATTCATGACTGGAATCGATCCACTCATTTCGACTACTACTGGATAATATTTCAAGATGTTCCTGATTAATAAATTCATGACTATAATCCTCTATATATAAATCCAAATCTTCATCAGCTACTAAAAAATTTTTCCCATTCATAATCGATGACACAAATTCTCCTTTTTGATCTTTTATTGGATATAAAACAGTGTTCGAAATCTTAATTCTTTTCACCATAAATTCTAACGAGGAATGAATGAAACTCAAGTTTTCTTTTATTTCCGGATATAAATCAAGTTCAATAAAAGAATCTATATCATCTAATAATCTAGGATTACTAAGTAAATCATAACGAACAGCTTTTTGTTTTACATTTCTGTTATTGAATCCATACAAATTGATGCATTCTATATTTTTTATTAATTCTGCATGTTCTAATAATAAAATTTCAGGATTTTGAAAACTTATTTGCTCTATATCAAAACGATTTTCTAATAAGAGACTCATATTCTGTAATAGGGTACAATAATCATTTCTATCTTCTTTTTTCAGGAAAATATAAAAATAGTTCATCAAAAATTCTTTACACAGTAAGCCTTTTTTCACATATTCCAAAATTTGATTCATCTGGAAAATACAACCATATTTCAATATACTAAAAAGTTTTATTTTATCTTCAAGAACCTCCTGCAATTGCATCTCGTTTAATTTTAAAATAATTTCTTCTATTTCTGAAATATTATGACTGGATATAATCTTCTCTTTGAGTTCATTTTCTAGTATATGAACAGAAATTTGATAACGAAGAAAAAGTTGATCCAATTTGATAACCCGATTCGTTGTACTTTGTTCATTTTCCTCTTTTAATTGATTATAAACAGGTTCATTATGTCTTAAAGCATATATATAAAGTTTTTGGCGAATTTCTTCATCCTCAATCAATTGACTCATCTCATGGGTAATTTGAAAAACATCTTTTTGTTCTTCTTTCACTATACATTTTAATAATTTATGATAAGAAGCAGCAAGTTTTTTTTGCTTTCTTTCTATTTTATTTTTCTCTTTTTGCAATTCGTTAGAGCGGGAAAAAATAGGTTCTAGAAGCTTTTTCATTGTTAATTCTACCTTTTTATCATTCTCCATAGAATTCCTTTTCATCATTCGCTTTATTCCTCTTGGAATGGCTAGATTATCAAAAGGATCAGATTTCACATTAGGTGAGTGATATTTATAATATAATAAATTTAAAAATGTTTGATATAGTTCATGAAAATCATTTCTTTGAAAAAAATGAATAAAGGCATTTCGAACATCCATTTTTGAAAACAATATATTTAATAATTCAAAATAATTCTTAAAAAACATCATATGTTCAACTATACTTATATGATTTTGTTCCTTACAAAATTGTAGTATTTTTCTCTGTTTCATAAATTTTTTCTTAAAAACAGAATACGGAATTAATTCATCTAATAATTCTAGCTCTTTTAAAGTCTCTAAACCACTCAGCAAAGCCATAAAAACTTCAATTGGACTACTTTCTTTCATAGGACCATATCCCGTTTTTTTATGAAAAGTATCTAAATCTATTTTAAATACTTCCATCTCTTTTTTTACCTGATCAAAAGGAATATCATGGTGGTCATAACGAAGTAAACCTAATAACAAATCTGTATTACTAATCATCGAAATATTTTCTAAATGGATCAATTTTTGTGTTAATTGTTTATAGAATTGTTCCTCTTCAACATTTTGAGAATCAGAACAAAGAATTTCTGTACTTTTATTTATAATTAAATTTTTAATTTCCTCTAATTGTTTGTCTTTTTCTTTTTTCATACTATCTTTTTCCTTTTCTTTTATTATCATTTAAAAATTCTAAGACATACTCCGTTTCTTTCTTTTGTTCTTTTAAATATTGTTCTGACTTTATAAGTTCTAAAATTTGTTCCTTTTGTTGATAAAATTCAGAAATTTTATTTTCTAGATTCACCAAATAAATACTATCACTATCACATTTTTTAGTAAAGGCATCAATAATAACAAAAATATTCCTGTCCACTCTTTTAAATATAATTCTAGATTGATTCAATTTTACCTCAGATATTCCCTTTACTTTATTATTATGAATTAATGTCTTTACATTTTTAAATGTCCCATTCATAATAGAATTTAAAAGCTCTAACAATTCATGATAACATTCTTTTTCTATATCTTTATCAATTGCTGCCATAAATCCATTTTTTCCATTTGTTTTTTCCAAAAAAATTAATTGATTTTGAGACTCTTCATGAATTTTCTGATCCTGTTTTCTAGTTTCTTGTTCGTAATGTTCTTGAATTTTTTTAGTAAGATAATTTAACTTCTCTACATCTTCTCTAAATTCTTGTAATTCTTCCTTATCCATTAAGTTTCTATCCGAATAAATGAATCTGGATATTTCCAATTTTTCTTTTTGAATCCATAATAAAATACTACTAATAATATCATGAAAATTATCGGTGTTTCTTTTAGGCAAAAGATAAGATAACTCATCTAAATTTTGGCAATTTTCGATGGAATCTAAATAAAAGGAGATATCTACCTGTTTTACTTTTTTAGGAAAAGATGAAGGAGATTCCATTACTTCAAAGGAGTTTTCGAATTTTTGTTCTACTATATAATTTTGATCTTCTTTTCTAAATTGTTCTAACTGCTGAATCTCCCTTTTTCTACTTAATTCATCCTTGTATAAAGACATATTATAAAAATAAATATCTTGTAATATTTCATTTTGCCTGGAAATTGGAATATTTTGAGTATGAAACCGTTCAATCAAATCTGGAATTTTTGTGATATACTTTTTTCGTCTTTTTAGTTGTTTTATTCTTTGTAATATTTTTTTCATAAAACCATTCCCTTTTTTTCAAGGAATTATAATATCACAAAGTGGTAAGAAATGTCAAAAATTCTTTCCTATTTCTTCACTTTGATAAATATTTTTGAATTTCTATTATAAAAATGGATGGATTTTTTTTGGGGTATAATAAATATACTTGATTTTTTGTTCTTGTAAGTGCGACATAGAAAAGTCTCCTTTCTTCCGCAAAAGGATATTTTTCAGAATAAAGAGAAAGTATCTTTAAATAAGGGGAATCCTTTACTTTAGAAGGAAAGCCATATAAAGCATCCTGATTATTTAAAATTACTACATTATCAAATCCTAAGCCCTTCGAGGCATGGACCGTTAAAAAGGTAATGTCTACTTGAGGATATTTCAAATATTGAATTTTATTCTGTTTTATTTTAAAGGAGGAATCTAGAAAGAAAATATCATGACGATATCTTCCAAGTAATAAAATATTTTTGTTTGAACGATATGTCAAAATAATTTTCTCTAATATCTCTTTTAATTTTTGTATCTGATTATTTTGATATTCTACCAGTATAATAGGTTGTGAAATATGTTTAAAAGATGATAGTTTCTTTGGAATTTGAAATGTATTTTTCATTACAAATGAGCCTATAATATCAATTAACTCTTGACTATTTCGATAAGTACTAGTAATTTTTAGAGACTTAGTATAGCCCATCTTCTTTTCAAAATCGACAAATAAAGAAAGATCAGAACCAGAAAAAGAATAAATAGATTGAAAATCATCCCCTACTACAATAATTTTTGTATGATATAGATTTGCTATTTTACGAATTAATCGAAAACGAATATAAGAAATATCTTGATATTCGTCAATAATTAAATAACGATATGGCAATGGTGTTTTATCTAAAATAGTATAGCATTGATTAATCATACCATCGAAATCAATCATCCCATTCTTTTTTAAATAATCTTGATAAAAGTACATCATATCTTGAGCAAGTAACAAAAAAGATAATATTTTTCTTTTTTTATTATATTTATTTAAAAATTCCTGAAAATTTTCATATCCATTTGTTTGAAATCGATTGATAAAATCTACACATAGCTTAATATCCTTCTCTAAAGTATAGTTTTTAAAGAAATATAATAGATAAGTTTTCAAATGATGGTAAAATAGATATCGATGATAATATTTTCTTTTCTTTAGAAAATATTTTTTTATAATCCAAGAATTATCATCTATTATTTGGTATTTTTTTTGCTTTTGTTTTAAAATATTTAAACATAGTTTATGAAAAGTAGCAATTTCAACAGGAATTTTAAAACCTTCTTGAATACGAGCTTTCAGTTCATTTACTGCCTCATTGGTATAGGAAATCAGCATAATTTGATTAGGCGGTACCTTCTGTATTTCTACTAAATATTTTACCTTTGCTGCCATGGTAGTGGTTTTCCCACTTCCAGCTCCCGCAATAATCATTTCATAATCTTCATCCACGATAATTGCCTCTATTTGCTCTTGATCTAATTGAATATTAGAATCAATCATTCGAAACATATTATGAAAATAAGAACGATATTTTTCTTTTTGAAGTTTCATAAAATTTTGATTATGTTCTTCTATTTTTTGCATAGATACTTCTGGATAATACATATCCCTTTCTCTTTTTGAAATATATTTTAGTCGCATAGAATCACCACTTTTAAATACTAGAAAAAAAAGAAAAATCCTTTTCTTTCCTATGAAACTAAGTTATAATAAAAATGGTGAGTCCCATGAAAACAATAAACGATTCTAGTAGTACAATCATAATCCATAAATCCAAATTTATCTGTCATTTATATTGTGTACATAATATAGAAGAAATCCGAGAAAAACAGGAACAAGTGAGACAAAAATATAAAGGGGCAACTCATTACTGTTATGCATATATCTTAGAAAATCAAAAACGATGTAGCGATGATAAAGAGCCTAGCGGAACTGCTGGAATACCTATTTTAAGTGTTTTAGAAAGTCAACATTTGGATCATGTTTTATGTATTGTAATAAGATATTTTGGTGGAATAAAATTGGGGGCAGGGGGTTTAGTTCGGGCTTATACGAATTCAATTACCTCTTGCTTAGAAAATACTGTTATTGTGGATTTAGAGTTAGGGAAAATTATTGAAATAGAATTTGAATATAATGAAACAAAATATATAGAACATATCTTAGAAAAAAATATAATTCAAAAGATATTTTCAGAACATATTTATTATCAAATTACCATACCAAATTCAGAATTTCAAAGAATAAAAAATTTATTAAAAAGCCATATAATAAATCTTAAGATTATAAAAACTACTTATATGAAAATATAAAAAGAGA
>CANOTJ010000035.1 GCA_947570175.1 uncultured Mycoplasmatota bacterium
TATCATTATATAAAACTTCATCCAAAAAGATGAAGTTTTATCATGAAAAAAGAAAATTCTTAAAATCGTTATAAATTGATTGCAATCTAGATATGATGATGATATAATAAATCCTGCTAAAAGAGGTGTCAATAAATGCAAGATGATTTATACAAAATATATGTTGTCATTGAGGAAAATAAAGTTTCAAAATTGCTAATTCAATATAAAAATGGAAAGGGAAAATTTAAGTATAATTTTGATAGGATTAGTCCATATTCTTCTACTCAAGAACAAGCAGTATTTCAACAAAAGGTACTAGGAATATTATTTTCTGATAATTATAAAGATAAGATTGAATTTGTCTATGAAAATGATGATAAATATTTTGATATAAAAAAATATGATATCCTATTAAGGAATAAAAATAAAGACTCAAAAGAAGAAAAGAAATCTAGTATTATGTCTTTACTTTGTACAATATTGACCTTTCCTACATCTAACTTTGCCTTGAAAATAGCAGCCGCTTTATGGGGCATTCTCGCACTCATAAATAATTGGGATGTAGCGGATAAGTCAAAAGAGTTAAGGGTAAATCCTCCAAAATTTCATACTTTAAAACGGCGACTTTATCTTTTAATGTTAGTATGGAATTTAAGTTCTCTAGGAAGTAATATCTATCTGAATAGTTCCAAAATGAAAGAATCAGTTGGAAAAAATTTGAATCAATTAAAGATCACTATGGAAAGTATGAAGATAGAATTCCAAAGGGAATTTGATGATATCGAAAATCCTTTTGAAGATATGGAATATGTATCAGAAGAAAATAAAGTTTCTTTATTATTGTCTGCTTTTTCTAACAATAAATTTTTAAGTGATGAAGATAAAGAGATTGCAATGGGACTTGAGAAACTTTTAAGGGATAATCCATATATTAATTATCAAGAATTATATGATAAATATGTGGAGATTGCAATTATTCATAGCAATCTAGAACCTAAAAAATTCGAAAAGGATTTTACTCCAATTTCTATAACAGAAGCAGCATATAGATCACATTCTAATATGATTGTAGATTATTTTTATGATAAAGAATCTAAGGAATACAAGAAATATCATCAAGCAGAAATGCTTCACGAATTTATCCATGTGATAGGGAAGTTAGATAAGTATAGAGTACTCGAGGAAGGAATGACAGAACTTTTAAAAATTGAATATATAAAAGAAGAATTGCAAAAATATTCATCATATTACAACGAACGAATGGCCATAGAAATTTTAATTCAATTAGTTGGAAGTGATACCATATTAAAAGCCTTTACAACAGGGGATTTAACAGAAATAGAAGAGAAACTAAAAGCAATTAATCCCAATCCAAAAATCTATCAAGATTTACTTGAGTTTTTGAATATGGATTCGATAAGTGAGGAGGATATTGTGAAAGCATTATCCCCATATACGTTTGTTAGAACAGATATACATAATACCCTTATAGAAGGAGATTTTTTGAATTTGTTTTACGGAAATCAGTACAATTTAGAAACAAATCAAAAAATATACACAAAAAAATAATGATATAGGAGGAACAAAATATGAATAATAATAAAATAGAGGAATTAGAAATGAAATTATATGAATTAAAGCATCAAAGAAGGATACATGCTTTTATATCTCTTATGTATGCTACTTTTTGCGGAAATAGTATAGGAATGGTGATAAATACAGATAATGAGAGCCAGAAAGTTGCTAATATGATACTAGCCTTCCTAATGGGATATGCTGCCATTTATGATGCAAATGTAGTAAGAAATGATACCCTAGAAATGGATGATATCAAAAGACAACAAAAAGTATTAACCAAAGAAGATGATTCTCATAATTAGAAAATTCATAATTCATGGTATAATATAACTGGAGTGAAGGAATATGAATAATAATTGGATTAATGACATTACACAGTATATAGAAAATCATTTAACAGACGCAATCAATTATCAACATATTGCTAAAAAAATAGGAATGAACGAGTTCATTATGCAGAGAGTTTTTCAAGTAGTGACAGGCATCTCTCTTTCAGAATATATTCGAAAACGAAGACTTTCCCGTGCCTATGAAGATTTGATGGTAACAGATGATAAAGTGATTGATATTAGTCTTCGTTATGGTTATGAATCCCATATATCCTTTGCCAGAGCTTTTAAAAAAGAATTCAGCATAACTCCAACAGAATGTAGAAAAAATAAAAATCATGAATTTCAACAATTCTCTAAACTATATATTCCACAAAATATAGAGCTTCCAATTATAAAATATAGAATTCAAAAATTGGACAATATTGATATTTATGGAATTGAAATCACAGCTAATACAAAGGAAGATTTACATTATAAAATTCGAAGCTTGTATCAAAAAATAAAAAAAAACGGTATGTATAAGCATTTAAATGAAAATGGAAGATATGCTATTTCTTGGAAAAATTCATCCTATCACTATTTAGTAGGAAGTAAACAAATAGATAATAGCTTGTCTAAATATACAATTTTAAAAGGAGAATACGCTATTTTTAAAGTAGATGAAATGACTCAGAAAGAAATTGTGAAATTACAACAATATATTAATGATTGTTGGTCGAAATCCGTTTCCTTTGAAATTGAATCTGATTTTATTGAACAATATAAAGATTCTTCTTGTTATATTTATGTTCAAATAAAAAGAAACAAAATTCATATATAAAATGTTTCTTTTTTTACCTCAAAAATTGCTAATATAATAGTGGTGGGAGTATGATTAAAAAATATTTAAATTTATGCAAGGAAAATAAAAAATATCTATATTTATTTCTTGGATTATTACTGATACTAGCTATTTTAGAATTAATAATTCCAGTTACTATTTCTAGCATTATAGACTATTTAACCATAAAAAATAAAAATCAAACATTACTTTATATAGGAATATTACTAATACTTTATATAACATATAATGTGATTCAACTATTTACTTGTAAAACCTATACAATATATTTTAAAAACTGTTTTATTGATATTCATAAAAAAGCAATGAATAAAATTTATACTTTAAATGATGATTTACTTTCTAAAATACCAAAGGGGCGTATTTTAAATATTGTAAATATTGATACCATTAATATTGCTGAAATGGCAGATTATATGTTTGATGTTGCTATGAATTTTGGAATTACTATTGTTATTGTTTTAATTTTTATAAAACAAAATATTGTATTAGGAATTGGAATACTTGCTATTTATATAATTTATCTTATGCTTGCTAATAAGTATACAAAACAAGCCACATATTATGAAAAGAGTCAACGGGAATACACTGATAAATTAATCCATTTATTATCTCAAACCTTAAATGGTTTAAAAGATATTCAAACAAGTGGTATGGAAAAAAGATTAAACAAGAAATACGACTATCTTAGAAAAAGTTGGGGTAATAAATATGAGATAAGGCGAAAAAAATATTTGAATTATAGTGTAAATCTTAAGTATCTTATTCGAATTACCAAAGTTTTTCTCTATTTATATTTTATGTATTTAATATTATGCAATCAAATAAGTATTGGGAAAATTATATTATTTATATCTTATTACGATCGAATCTTTGAATGCGCTGTTAATCAAATGAATAGTATGTCAATCATTCGACGATATACAATTTCTCTTAATCGTGTAGTTGATTTATTAAACGTTGATATAAAAAATGATATATTATATGGGGATATAGACAACGACTTCATTCGTGGTTTGGTAGAATTTAAACGAGTTAGTTTTTCTTATAAAGATATTCCAACTATTAAGAATATTAATTTTCGAGCAGAACCAAATCAGATCACAGCACTCGTAGGACATAGTGGAAGTGGGAAAACTACAATTGCTAATCTACTTTTAAAGCTATACCCATGTAATAAAGGAAAGATTTTAATTGATGATATTTCTATAGATGAATATACAAAAGATGTATATTCCAGTAATGTTTCCATTGTTAACCAATCTAGCTTTTTATTTCATATGAGTATAAAAGAAAACCTTGGAATGATAGATGCCAACCTAGATCATCAAATGGAAGTTTGTAAACGAGTAGGAATTCATGATTACATCATGAGTTTGCCGAATGGCTATAAAACAGTTTTAAGCGAAAATGGAGCAAATTTTTCAGGAGGGCAAAAACAGTTATTAGCAATTGCTAGAACACTTCTTTCAAAATCAGAAATTTTAATTTTTGATGAAGTTACTAGTTCATTAGATACATTACTAACTGAAAAAATACAAGAAATTTTTGATGATTTAAAAAAAGACCATACCATTATCATTATCACTCATAAAAAAGAAGTGATGAAATTAGCAGATAAAATTATAGTTTTGCATAAAGGGACAATCGTAGGAGAAGGAACACATCATGATCTTTTAAAAAGTAATTCTTATTATAAATCTTTACAAATAAGTGGAAAACAGGAAGCAAAAGATTACAATGAATAAAATCATAAAAAAAACATATAGTATATTGACAAATGTCCTATTTATCGGTATACTACTAATGAAAAGGAAAGAAGAAGTATCCACTTCTCACCCGATTGCAATAAGCTCTGGGTAAATGCCAATCATACGATAATTTGGTTTTATGTGGATACGAATGTATTCATTTTTTTATGGAGGTGTTAGGTATCGCAAATAATAATAAAGAAGTATATATTAATGAAAAAATACGTGCGAAAGAAGTTATGGTAATTGGACCTAAGGGAGAAAAACTTGGAATTAAACCAACAAAAGATGCCCTTACTTTAGCGGAATATGCTGGTTTCGATTTAGTTTTAATTAGTCCTGGGGCAAACCCACCAGTTTGTAAAATTATGGATTATAATAAATATAAATATGAAAATAGTAAGAAACAAAAAGAAAATAAAAAGAAACAAAGAGAAGCTAATTTAGATATCAAGGAATATCGTTTGTCCGTAACAATCGATGTACATGATTTCAATACACGTGTTAAGAATTCATTAAAATACTTAGAGAAAGGTCATAAAGTAAAAGTATCTGTTCGATTTAAAGGACGTGAAATGGCACATACAGAACTTGGACGTGATGTATTAGAAAGATTTGCAGAAGCGTTAAAAGATGTATCAGAAATAGAACAACGTCCAAAAATGGATGGAAGATTTATGACAATGATGCTAATACCAAAAAAGGAGAAATAGGAGGAAGTTTTTATGGCAAAGAAGAATAAGAAAAAAACACATAAAGGTATTGCTAAGGTATGTAAAGTAAGACCAGGTGGAACAATTAAAATAGGAAAACCAGGATCAAGACATAATACTGGTGGAAAAAGTACCAAATTTAATAGAAGTTGTAGAAAAGGATCACTTCTTAGTGAATCAGACTACAAAAGAATTAAAGATAATTTAGGACAATAAGAATTAAGGAGGAAGAAATATGCCAAGAGTTAAAGGTGGAACAATACATAGAGCAAGACGTAAGAAAGTAATGAAACAAGCCAAAGGTTACTTTGGAAGTAAACATAGATTATATAAAACCGCAAAAGAACAAGTAATGCACTCATTAAAATATTCATATCGTGATAGAAGACAGAAAAAAAGAAATTTTAGAAAGTTATGGATTACAAGAATTAATGCAGCTTGTCGTATGAATAATATTAGTTATTCTAGATTTATCAACGGATTAAATATTGCAGGAGTGGTAATTAATCGTAAAATGTTATCAGAAATTGCAATTGAGAATCCAGAAGCATTTAGTGATTTAGTTAAAATGGCAAATGATGCACTAACTGGAAATTTGAAAGAAACAACAAAAACTACTTCAACTAAAAAAGAAGAAAAAGCTAGCAAAACATCAAAAGAAGAAAAGGTTGCAACTAAAGATTTATCAAAGTTAACTGTTGCAGAATTAAGAGATATGGCAAAAGAAAAAGGAATTCAAGGAATTTCTTCAATGAAAAAAGCAGACTTGTTAGAAGCACTCAAATAATCACAATTCGTGATTATTTTTGTTATATTTTTTGCTATTTTTTAGATTCTTTGATATACTTATAAAAGGTGATAAAATGGCAAACTATGATGAAAGCTCCATCAAAATATTAGAAGGTTTAGAAGCAGTAAGAAAAAGACCTGGAATGTATATTGGATCAACTGATAAAAGAGGACTTCACCATTTAGTATGGGAGATTGTCGATAATGGAATCGATGAAGTAATTAATGGTTTTGGGAAAAAAATAAAAGTAACAATTCATGAAGATCAAAGCATTAGTATTGAAGATGAGGGAAGAGGAATCCCCGTTGGAAAACACGCTAGCGGAATGTCTACTCCAGAAGTAATTTATACAGTACTTCATGCAGGTGGAAAATTTGAAAGTGGCGGATATAAAGTGTCAGGTGGGCTTCATGGAGTAGGGGCCAGTGTCGTAAATGCCCTTAGTAAATGGATGGAAGTTAATATTAAAAGAGATGGATATGAGTACTATATTCGTTTCGAAGATGGTGGAAAGACCATAATTCCTTTAAAAAAACTAGAAAAAACAGGAAAAACGGGAACAAAAGTAAGATTTTTACCAGATGATACTATTTTTTCTACTACTCATTTTTCCTTTACAACTATTTGTGAGAGAATGCAAGAATGTGCCTTTTTACTAAAAGGACTTACTATAGAAGTAGAAGATATTGACGATCAAAAAAAAGAAATTTTTCACTATGAAAACGGACTGGAAGCGTTCGTAGAATATATCAATGATGATAAAAAAGCAATCCATAAGGTAGTAAACTTTGAAGGATCTAAAGATGATATTCTTATAGAGATTGCTTTTCAATATACAGATACCTATTCTGATAATATTATTTCTTTTGTCAATAACGTTAAAACCAATGATGGAGGAAGTCATGAAGTTGGCTTTAAAACAGCTTTAACACGTGTTTTTAATGACTATGCTAGAAGTAATGGTTATTTAAAAGCAAAAGATAAGAATCTAGAAGGACCAGATACAAGAGAAGGACTAACAGCTATTATTAGTCTTCAAATTCCAGAAAATTTATTACAATTCGAAGGACAGACAAAG
The DNA here is from genome assembly GCA_947570175.1 of uncultured Mycoplasmatota bacterium. Classification (GTDB taxonomy): domain Bacteria; phylum Bacillota_I; class Bacilli_A; order RF39; family UBA660; genus UMGS1271. The sequence continues at coordinate 7,066 of CANOTJ010000035.1, forward strand.
GGAAAACTAGGAACACCTCAGGCCAGGACTGCGGTTGAAAATGTTGTGTCAGAAAAACTACAATTTTTTCTAGAAGAAAATAAAGAAATCGCAACCAATATCATTAGTAAAATGATCAAAAGTAAGCAAGTAAGAGAAGCTGCTAGAAAAGCTCGTGATGAGGCAAGAAATGGAAAAGGAAAGAATAAAAAAGAACAAGCAATTAGTGGGAAATTAGCACCAGCTCAAAGTAAAGATGCTACAAAGAACGAACTATTTTTAGTCGAAGGAGATTCAGCTGGGGGCTCAGCCAAATTAGGAAGAAATAAAAAATATCAAGCGATATTACCTCTTCGAGGAAAGGTGTTAAACACTGAAAAAACAAAAATGGAAGAAATTTTTAAAAATGAAGAGATTAATACTATGATTCATACTATTGGAGCAGGGGTTGGAAGTGATTTTGAGATAAAAGATAGTAACTATGATAAAGTAATTATTATGACAGATGCTGATGATGATGGAGCGCATATCCAAATATTATTGATTACATTTTTTTATCGTTACATGAAACCATTGATTGAAGCAGGAAAACTTTATATTGCAATGCCACCTTTATATCAAATATCTAGTGGAAAAGAATCTTATTATGCTTGGACTGAAGAAGACCGAAAAGAAATTTTAGATAAATTTAAAGGAAAAAAATCACAAACGCAAAGGTACAAAGGTCTTGGGGAAATGGATGCCATTCAACTTCGTGAGACAACAATGGATCCTGGTAAAAGAAGTTTGATCCAAGTAACAATTCAGGATGGAGCAGTAGCTGAAAAAAGGGTAAGTGTCTTAATGGGAAGTAAAGTAGAACCACGTAAAGACTGGATTGAAGAAAACGTTGATTTTTCATTAAAAGATGATTATGAAGGATAGAAAGAATCTATTCTTTTTTTGTAATATAAAATAAGAAAAAAGGAAGAATAAAGAATATAATAAAAAATTATGAAAT
>CANOTJ010000036.1 GCA_947570175.1 uncultured Mycoplasmatota bacterium
TAGAAGATGAAGTGCAAACAGCGGAAGCGATTGAATCAAATAATAATTATATTAATTATAATGACAAATCTTTTAATGCAGATACTAATATACCACATACTCTTTATGAGGACTTTACATATACAAAGCCAGTAGGTATAGAAATTGAAAATACATATCTTGAAGCAAATGAATGGAGAGATGTATTTAATAAATGTTGCCAATATCTACTAAATAAAGATCAAGATATATTTGCAAGTTTTCTTACAGATACAACTATGCAAGGGCGTAAGTGTAAATATTTTTCTTATGATTCAAGCGAATTAAGAGAGGGTGTTCGTATAAAAGGTTCAAAAATTTACATAGAGTATAATGTAAGTGCGACTTTTGTAAGAAATATAATTATAAAAATGCTTGAAAAATACGAAATACCAAAACGTAATTGTCACATTTTTATTAGAAGAGATTTAACTTCCTTACACAATGAAAACAGTAAACTACAGGAAACGGCACAAAAACTAGAAGAATCGACTGATGAAATTAAAATTGGTCAATATGCTAAAGAATATTTTACTGCATATTTTCAAACTCATACCACAGAAGATGATATTAATCGCTTCACTGATAAAGATTGGTGTCATAATACATTTGGTATATGTTATCCTATATTAAAACAGGTTGATAAGAAACTTCCTATAAGTGAACAAGTTAATTATAATAATCAGTACAGAAGATATTATTCAAGTCCTATATTAAAGATCAATGAAAATGATTATATCATTTGCAGTCAGTGGTTTGCACAATTTAAGCCCAAATTAATGGATTGGATCAATTCTAATTCGGTTTCAATGACAATAAATAGAGACGAAAATATATTAGAGGTTGGAGATAAACTGAAATTTAATAAAAACTTCAATAGTATTTCTATACCTAAAATTCTATTTGTAGATATCCTTAAAACTATTAAGAACTACGAAAATAGAGTTTTTGAAACAGGGTATTTGTCTGAAATGTTTAATGTCCGCATATTAAGAGAAAGTGGTTATGAAAAATCTCAGCATGTTATTAATAATATCAGAAAATACTTAGAATCTGAGGGTTGTATATCTTTATATGCCGATTCAAAAAGGGGAAAATATGTTATTTCTGATCCCGTTAAGTTACATAGTTTAATTAACAAATATTCTTCAGAAGAAGATGTTGATACAGAAAATAAAAAATCTATTAAACAAAATATTATTATTTACAGTTATTTTGATAAAAAACAAATTGAAATTGATCCAAATAATCCAAATGATGAACATGCTTTTTTGCATACTTATTGTAAAGATAAGAAGGCTGGAGATAGATTCTCAGTACAATCAAAAGAATACGTTGTAGTAAGTTTTAGAAAGAAGCAATCTCAAAAAAGTAAATCTTAAAGGAGAATTACTTATGTCACAGTCGAATCAATCAAACGAATATAGCCGCTTATTTGAAAAATACAATAAAATGTCTAATGAAGAATTATCTGAAATTGCTAAACCTGAAAGTGGATATACAGAATTAGCAGTTAAAGTTGCATCTGACATATTAAAATCAGACAGAACAGAGTATTACAAAAATTTAAAACATGAACAACAAGTAGCAGAGCAAAAGCAACAAATAGATAAAGATGAAATCCTTATCAACATGAGCAGAGATATTCATTCCATAAAGAATATGTTGCTGTTTTTTGTTATCCTTACAGTGTTAGGATTATTATTTGGATGTTACACTGTTTTTGTTACGATTCCAAATTTGTTTTAAAGATCACGTCCTTCCGTTTAGTTATTTAGAGCTAAATAAGACCGCTCTATAAAATACACTGTTAATCATGTATTTTATACAGAAGTCTTATTTTTTTGAGAACGCACATTCCTCTCTATACATATTCGACAAATTGTGGTATAATTTTCCAATACATTTAGGAGTATATTATACTGGGCCATTTTATGATAAAAAATGCTCAAAACCCTTGATTTATAAGGGTTTAAGCCAGACCACATATAAGTGAAGGAGAGTACATATGTCAAAATTAAAAGTAATGCATGAAGGAATTTTGGATTTGGCAAATTGCAAAATTCCATGTTATGTATTAGAAGATGGTGCAAGGGTTTTATCAGGGAGACAAATGCAAACCGCTTTAAAATTAACAGATGATATGCCATCATCTCAAAGTACAGGCTCTCGTTTACAAAGATATTTGAATCAAAAATCTTTGCAACCATATTTATATAAAAATGAAGATGAAAATAAATATAGTCCTATTATATGCTATAAAGGCAACACACAAATAAATGGATATAAAGCCACAGACTTAGTTGATTTATGTGATGGTTTTCTGGAAGCAAGAAAAAATACAACTTTATCATCAAGACAAAAAATCATTGCAGACCAAGCAGAAATTTTAATGCGTAGTTTTGCTAAAGTAGGTATAATTTCTTTAATTGACGAAGCAACAGGTTATCAGTATGAACGTGAGGCTGATGCACTTCAAAGACTTTTGAAATTATACATTAGTGAAGAATTACTTCCTTGGCAAAAAACATTTCCTGATATATATTATAAGGAATTATTTCGATTAAACGGTTGGGACTTTACCGAAAAGGGTATTTCAAAAAGACCAGGTGTAATTGGAACATGGACTAATAAGTTAATTTATGATGAGTTACCAGATGGTATAGCCGAAGAACTAAAAAAGAAAGTTCCGACTAGCAAAAGTGGTAATAAACTTGCACGATATTTTCAGTTTTTGACTGATGATTATGGAAGTCCTCATTTAAAAGCACAAATTAACAAGATTATAACTATTTTCAATATGTCTGATAATATGGAAGATATGTGGAAAAATTTTGAAAAAGCTAAAAGCAGACAAATGAATTATTTAGAACCGCCTTATAAATTTGATGAAAATGGACATACTATCGAAGATAGTGACGATTTATCAGATGCACCAACTATCATGCCAGAAACCCCTTAAATATTTACTATTTGTTTCATCATTTTATGATGTATAAACAATTAGATGCTTGGTACTTTAATGGTGCATTTGACAGAATGATCAGAGAAATGATTCACATCTCCAGAATCAATATGATATGTCTAGCTCTATGGTTCATTCCTTATGGAATTTTACTGGTGAGAGAGATTAAGCAAATTAAGGCGGATAATTAAAATGGCACTTATTTTATCCAATAAAATAACAAAAATAAATAAAAACTCAAGAGTTCAAAAATTAACAGAATGTACTTACAACGTATTTAATGCTAATGAAAGAAAGTATATTCAGTTTGATACTTATGGAACATCTGAGAGAAAGAGTGAATCAAAATCAAGTCAAACAATTCAGTTTGACAAAGAAACTGCAAAATACATAATAGAAATTCTGCAAAATGAATTTGATTTATAGCCCTTTGTTTATAAAAGACCTGTCTATTTCTGATAGGTCTTTTTAATATCCAAAACAAATCACTATCACTGTCAAATGTTTTGAATATCATACTATAAGATTTGCAACTTGTGGAGAGTTGCGATAGCGTTGTGGATACGCCCAATTGAGCATTTGTGGAGAATACTCTTTAGGCAATGTGGAGTTGCCTGTTATTGTATTTTGTGATAAAATGAGAGTCACTTAAACTTATTCTAATAAAGGGGTTATCATAAATGAAAAAGAAAAAAATGTTAATAGGTTCTTTGATATTTTTAGGCTGTATATTAATCTTTGCTTTTGCTATAAATTTATTCAATAAAAGAAAAACTATTGATGATTTAATGTTGCAATTAGAAAATACGGTGAATAATAGTGATTTAAAAGGTATAATTAGTTTATATCCAGATTATTACCGTAATACAGTTTCTAATTTATTGTCTCAAAATAAACTTAATGAGTTTAATAATAAAATTGGAGATATAAAAATCAATATTGTTAATCAAACAGATTTTGATTTGTCACAGGCAAAAGATGTGCAAAATAAAATTGGAACCAATTTAAACATAGAAGATTATCAAATTGTAATAATAAATGTTACAAATGACATTGGTTCGGTATTTGAGCAAACTCAATTGGAAGTCATAAAAATTAAAGGCAAATATTATTTATATACAGAATGCTACCTTGGTGACTTAATCCAATGTTTTGTAGAATAAAGGGGTTGTCATAAATGAAAAAGAAAAAATGGTTATTAGTCATTGTGGTAATTTTAGTTTGTGTAATTACTTCTCTATGTGTAGTATTTTTTATAAATAACAAAAATGATGAAAAAGCTCCAATAAACCATTTGATTAATGCAATAAACAATCGTGATGTATCTGAAATACCGAAAGCATTTCATGAATATTGTTCATTATCAATTGAGCAAAATATATCAGAGGAAAAATTTGAAAATTACTTAAATGGCATTTCGCAAGATTTTGGCGGTGATTTTCAAATTTCATACAAAATTACACATATGAGCAGTATGTCAAAAGAAGATATTGAAATGTATGAAGATAATGCAAGAAATATATACTCTAATTATCCCTATCTTTCAAATGGTGGTACAATTAAATTTGATAATGTCTATAACATTACAACTGAGATGACAATAAAAGGGAAATACCAAGAGGAAAAAGGTAATGTTGAATTTACTGTAGTAAAAGTTGATAACAAATATTATTTTCTACATATACCCAATCAAATGATGAGTTATTTTATAAATTATTAAATCAATTTGATCGCTTCCTTTCAATAAATTAATTAGAACTAAATAAGACTACTGTATAAAATACACTGGGTTAACAATGTATTTTATACAGTAGTCTTGTATTTATATCATTGAGAACACATATTCCTCTCTGTACATATTCGACAAATTATGGTATAATTTCCCAATATACTTTTGGAGAACAATACATGAACAACATAATAAAAACAATATCTGACATACACCCAGAAGAATATTATGTAACATCAGAACAATATAAAGCGATAAAAAATAAGAAAATAAATATTCCGTTTGAAATAAAAGATGAGTCCATTGCCCAGCAGCTCTTAATGATTTCTCTTGTTAAAAAGGAAGAACGAAGAATACACAGAGAACACAACGAAGATGAAGATGATTGGAGTCCTATCATTGGAGAAACTGGTAAATACATTTTAACCACAGAAGGAGAGTATTATCTCGATTATCGCAAAAGTAAAGATAAAACTCACCGTATGAATGAAATTAGGGCATGGATTACTTTAGCCATAGCCATAGCTGGTTTAGGCTTATCCATTTATTCAATTTATTTAAATCAATTCATCAATATTAAATAATTCTTTTGATATTATCTTTCTCATCAATAAGATAGCAAGTTATTTTGACGGTTATGCCAAGCAAAGTTGTTTTGATTGCTTTTAATATTATATGTTCTGATATTCTATACTTTATGATTACATCTTTAAGCATTTTGATTACCTTTCATATTTTTGTTTTTACATAAAAAAATATAGGCTCATTAAATCAGGTGAGTCTTTTTCTATTCAAATAAATAAACACAACTGTCAAACTTCCGAATATCATACTATATTATTATAATGCAACTTGTGGAGATATATTTTTATACATTGTGTTGTTGAACTTGATTTTTACTTTGAGGAGAGTATAATATAAAATATTTAAAAAAAATTGTACAAGTTTTATCTTTTTATTAGGAAATTTCTTCTATTATTGGTAAAAAAGCCAATTTTTAATTTAACTTTTATGATCGATATAATATATGCCGGTGTTTACATACTAGAAAATTATGCGAAATACCTTTGTTAATAATATTTTCTTTTTTTAAACTTAATTATATTAAATTTTTGTGCAATCTTAAAAATATTTTTTGTACAATATATTGTATTTTTAAATAAGTACATCATCAGAATATGAGGATGTAGAAAAATCTTAGTATCTTGCATTGAGCTAATATATTAATTTATATATATTTAAAATTTTGTTCGTTATTTAGATATAACTACTATATGTGGATGGTATAACTTAAACGGTAAAAATTAATTAAGGAAAAAATATGCGTAAAAATAAATGGATAAAGATAATTACTTCTATAATTAGTCCAATATTTTCGCTTCTGGGAGTATCTTTATTTAATATGCCAATTGAGTTTTTTAGAATAATCATATTTTTGTGGATTGGATATGTTTTATATTGTTTAATAAAAATTTGCATAATTAATAAGGACATAAAAGATATTTCCCGAAAGATGAGTAAAATATTACGAAAAATTTCAAGGTTAAAAAACAAAGAGGATTTAGATGATATTATAAAATTACATGAAGAAAAATACCAAAAGAAGAAAAAACAAACTGAAAAACTTTATGGTAAACGCAAAAAAATAATTAGAGATTTAATGTTATCCGTAGTTATCTCTATTCCTTTTGTAATGATAGGTTGTGAACCTATAAATACATTAGCAAAAGAATTGATGAATGTTGTCATTGCGCCTTTTGTTGCATCAAGTGAACCAGAAGGAAAGAATGATCCGTATGCATCAAGTGAACCAGAAGGAAAGAATGATCCGTATGCATCAAGTGAACCAGAA
>CANOTJ010000037.1 GCA_947570175.1 uncultured Mycoplasmatota bacterium
AGGTAGAATCAAAGTATTAAAAGTGGTGCGGTTGAAATTACAATTAAAAAAAAGAAATCATGAATTTCTTTTTTATAGTTTAAAATCATTGAGAATATCATCATTCATATCTTTTCCATCAAAGTAGGGTTTTAATTTATAACCACTAAACCTGGCTACAATATTAGATGGGAATTTTCGAATTAATTTGTTATAGTCTGTAATAATGTCATTATAGTATTTACGAGCCGCGACAATTTCTGATTCAGATTCAAAAAGACCGAGTTCAATTTTTAAGAAAGCTTCACTATTTTTTAGATCTTCACTCATTTCTTTATATTTGTGAAACTCATTAATTGCATCATATAATTGTCGATCTAATTCAAAGTTAGATAGTTTACGGGAACGTAATTTCACAATCATTTCTAATACTTCTTCTTTTTTATTTGGTAAATTTCCTTTAATAATTCCAATGGATTTATTTAATAAATCAAATCTTTTTCTAAGAGTCGTGTCAATAAATGCTTCTGCTTCATTAATTCGAATAATATAAGTTTGATAATTATTATAAACAACAACATACCATATTAGAAGAATACAGATTATAATAAATATCATTAAACCGATCATAATTGTATTCATATTATCACCTAATATTAGTATAACAAATTTCGACAAGATTTACTAGGCGTTTGTATTAAAATCTTTGATATAATTAATTTTTTCATCAAATGTAATAAAATCAACATAAATCATTAATAATAAATACCATTTTCCTGTTGTTGGATCACTTAAAATAATATGATCTCGTCCAGATTGTTCAATAATTCCAACAAATTCACGATCTTTAAATTGCTCTGAATCAGGGAAGGTCATATGAATTGTTGCCTTTTTTCCTTTATTCAAACGTAAGATATTTTCAATATAAGATTGTTCTAGAGGGATTTCCATATTCGATGAGATGGTAGGTACTGTCCCCATATTAGGAACAGCAATATTATCATTTGTGTAAATGGGTTGACCTGGAAAAATATTTGAACCAGGATAATTATTATTCATAAAATCATTCCTTTCCTTAAAAATATATTAATTTTAATTAATAAATATGCTATAATGTAGAGTGGAAAAAGGATGATAGCTATGAAAGTAATGATTGGGGTATCCAATAGACATATACACTTAACAAAAGAACATTTAGAAATTTTATTTGGAAAAGATTATCAACTACAAGTACTAAAAGAGATTCATCAACCAGGGCAATTTGCTTCGGTAGAAACTGTTATATTGAAAACAGAAAAATCAGAGATTCCTAAAGTAAGAATACTTGGACCTTTAAGAGAGTATTCTCAAGTAGAGATTTCTAAAACAGATGCTTATCAGTTAGGACTAAACCCGCCCGTTCGTCATTCTGGAGATATACAGGGAAGTGAAGCGATTACGATTATAGGACCAAAAGGGACATTAGAATTAAAAGAAGGATGTATTCTTGCGAATCGACATATTCATATTCACCCTAAACAAGTAGAGTTGTATGGATTACAAGGAAGAGAATCTGTTGATGTTTTGATTGGAGGGGAAAAGGGCTGTATCCTCAAAAATGTTTTTATTAAGGTTTCAGACCCAGCTTTTTATGAGATGCATATTGATATGGACGATGCGAATGCCAATTTAATTCAAAATGGGGATATTGCAACTATTTTAGAAGATACTTATGAAAAATAATTCTATTTCATACATCTTTTATAAACTATAAAAACTCGTTTATTTTACGAGTTTTCTTCTTTATTCATAGTAGCAAATACTTCTTCTAAATCCGTTGATGTATTACCTGGTTCACTGCCTTTTTTGTAATAAAATACTTTTGCCTTTGAAGAATCTTTTGCAGGTTTTCCACTAATTGGGTCAACTAAAACGCCAACGACATTCTCAGGAGTTTTATACCAATGATCTTTTTTACCTTCTAAATAGTCTTCCATAGTATCAACCCAAATATTTTTCATTACATTTCCTGTTTTTACTTCCGATTCACGATTATCATCAAATCCCATCCAAATTCCAAGTAAAGCATCTTGATTATAACCAAAAATTAAATGATCAGTATTGGTTGTTCCTGTTTTTATAGCGTACTTTTTAGTCATCTTGGGAGCAATTCCAATACAAGTTGGATAAGTATAATCAATAAATTCTTTGGCATAAGAATTGGCTAGTAATTCGTTTAAAATATAGACACTATCTTTATTTAAAATACTTTCTTTATCTTCTTTATATTCATATAATATATTCCCATTTTGATCTTCTACCTTTTGAATGAAATGAGGTTTTACTTTATAGCCTTCATTGGCAAAACTAGCATATCCTTCCATCATTTCTAGGATATTGATTTCTTCGGTTCCAAGGGCAAGGGAAGGAATGGGATTTAAATTGGATGTAATTCCTAGTTTTTTAGCGGTATCAATCAGTGTTTCTTCTCCTAAAAATAGATGTGTTTTAACTGCATATATATTATCAGAGTAAGCAATGGCTGCTGCCATACTGATTGGTTTATTTGCATAGGTACTAGAATAATTTTCGGGACTATATTTTTTATTTTCAGAAAAAGTAAAAGTTGTTTTTTGACTAGTAAAAGTAGTAGAAGGGGTAAAGCCTTTTTCTAAAGCAGAGTAGTATAGAAAAGGTTTCATAGTCGATCCTACTTGTCTTTTAGAGTTAGTAACTCGATTAAATTCACTTAAATTATAATCGCGTCCTCCTGCAATCGCAAGAATTTTTCCATTATCTGGGTCCATTAAGACACTAGCAATTTGTAAATCTGGATCTTCATTTTCCATATTCGTCGTTATTTTCTCTTCTAAATTCTTTTGCGCATTTATATCTAAATTGGTATAAATTTTAAGCCCACCTGTTTTTAGAAAGGATTTTGGAATGGAATCAATTGTTTCTAATTCTTTCATAACAGCATCTTGATAATACATAAGTGTGGAAGAATTTTCTTGTTTCTCAATTCCTACATATTCTAATTCTTGAAGATATGCTTCTTTCATTTCTTTTTTGGTAATATAGCCATTTTTAACCATGGAGTTTAAAATTAATTTTTGTCTTTTTTTAGAATTTTCAGGATTACTAGTAGGAGAGTAATTACTTGGAGATTTTGGAATACCTGCTAAAATAGTTGCTTCCGCAAGATTTAATTCTTTAGAACTTTTATTAAAATAGTATTTACTAGCATTTTCAATTCCAAAGATTCCTCCATAATTAATGGTATTTAGGTATCCTTCTAAGATTTCATCTTTACTATAATGACTTTCTAGTCGCATGGTTAAGAAGGCTTCTTCTATTTTTCTGGACCAAGTTTTATCAAAATCTAAAAATAAGTTTTTGGCATATTGTTGTGAAATTGTGGATGCCCCTTGTAATGTTTTTCGATTTGTGATGTTTGTTATCATTGCTTTTCCGATTCTTAAAAAATCAAATCCATGATGTCCATAAAAATTTTTATCTTCAATGGATAGAGTAGCTTCAATTACATTATCTGATATATCATCTAAACTTACCCATTCGTTACTGGTATTATATAAGTTATTATCCTTATCATACAGATAGAAATTATTCGCTGTTTTAATTGGTAATTTATCAGAGAATTTGGCATATACATAAACTCCAATATAAATCAAAAATATTAGTAGAATAATAATGATAGATATTTTCATTAACCTTTTAGCAAATTTCATGATATCACCTATAGTTATTATTCTAAAAATATTAAAAAATATAACAAAAAAAGATATCTTATGATATATCTTTTAAGAGATTTTGAATTTTTTCGGTATTTTTAAAATTTCCTTTAGAAATTTGTTGTAATTTTTTTAGTCCATATTTTTGAACAATTTTAACACCAATTTCATCTACTTTAGTTCCAGCTCCTTTTGGAAGAAACATATCTAACTCTTTACTTAGTTTACTAAATTCTTTTAAAAAGATATAACGACTAATCATTGAGGCACAAGCAACAGATAGACATTTGCTTTCTGCTTTTGTTAAAAAGGTAATATCTCGAACTACAAAAGGAGATTCTTTTAAATAACTAAAATAAACATATTTTTCGGCAAATTGATCTACTATAATATAATCATAAGAAAATTTGCTTTTTAATTTGGATAATACTTTATTATGGAGTATTGCTTTTATTTTATTCATGTTATATCCCTTTTTTTGTTCTAAGTTATATTCTTGGTTGGTTAAAATAATACTCTCGTAATCAATTTTACGAATGATTTTGGGAACAATTTCCAGTATTTTTTCATCTGTTATTTTTTTAGAATCTTTTACTCCTAATTCCTCTAAAAAAGGAATATCTTCTTTTTTTACATAGGCAGCACTGACAACGATTGGTCCAAAAAAATCTCCAGTTCCTACTTCATCGGATCCAATAGAAGTAGAATGATAAATTTTAGGATCTATGTATTCCTCTTTTTTGGAATCCTTTTTTTCACTATTTTTTACATCTAGATTTTTTGTCTGCATCTTTTCGGTTTCTATCCAAAATTGGCTTGCTAAATCAGCATCTTTTCCCTGGAAAACAATTTTTCCAGATTCATATAAAGTAACGATTGTATCACCATCTATTGCTTGAAATACAGCATATGGCGGAGTTTTTTCTCTTTTTAAATCTAGATAAAATTCTTTTAATTTTTCAATAGTTGGTTTACTTACTTTAAATGATATTGTCATGTTATCACATCCTAGCTAGATTATACTATAAAAAGAAAATGGTGTAAATTTAGAATCAAGAATTTCTTTCTTTTTTTTAATTTCTGTAATATAATAAATGAAGAGGGGAATGATAGTAATTGAATATTGTAGATATTGTCATTGTTTTATTTCTTTTATTCGGTGTGGTTATAGGGTGGAAAAGAGGATTTACAAAACAACTAATTGGTTCACTTGGATTTATTTTAATTGTTGTAATTTCTTTTCTCTTAAAAAATCCTATTTCTATTTTCTTTTATGAACATTTTCCATTTTTTAAATTTACTGGGATTTTAAAAGGAGTAACAGTTTTAAATATTGCTCTTTATGAAATTTTAGCTTTTGGAGTAATATTTTCTCTTTTATTAGTTGTATATAAAATATTATTATTTACAACTTCTATTTTTGAGAAAGCTTTGAAATTTACTATTATTTTGGGGATTCCTTCTAAAATATTAGGAGCGATTTTAGGATTCTTTGAATATTTTATTTTTACTTTTATTATTTTGTATCTTCTTAGTTTTCCAGGGTTTTCTATTGGAATTTTCAATCAATCAAAATTAAAAGATCCTATTTTGACAAAGACACCTTTTTTAGCTCAAACTGTAAAAAATAGTATGAATGTGATTCAGGATTTTGAATCTTTAAAAGAAAAATATGAAACAGTGAATAACCCGAGGGAGTTTAACCGAGAAACATTAGACTTATTTTTACAATATAAAATTGTTACAGTGGATTCTATTGATTATTTAATTGATCATCAAAAGATCGATATTAATAAACAAGATTCCATTTTAGAAAAATATAGAAATGAGGGAGAATAATGGAAATTATACATGGAAGTGAAACTGAATTTGATCATCTTGTTACAGATGGAATGGTACTAGTGGATTTTTATGCTACATGGTGTGGTCCTTGTAAGATGTTAGGACCTGTCTTAGAAGAGCTAGCAAGTGATCGGGATGAGGTCAAAATTGTTAAAATGGATATTGATCGAAATCCAGAGATTGCAAAATCCTATGGAATTATGAGCGTTCCAACTATGCTTTTATTTAAAGATGGAACCTTGATAGATAAAAAAGTAGGATTTATGCCTAAGGAATTAATTGATAATTGGATTCAAGAAAGTAAGTAAGGGAATAAAAATGGTAGATTAATAAAAAAATAGACTAGCTTTTGTCTATTTTTTTTTTTAATTGTAATTTCAACCGCACCACTTTTAATACTTTGATTCTACCTC
>CANOTJ010000038.1 GCA_947570175.1 uncultured Mycoplasmatota bacterium
GATGTATATTCTTTTACCGATGGTACTGTTAATGTTGGTGGGGTATTATCGATTTGTTGTACACTAAGTGAATTCGCCGTTTTATAATTATTTCCATCCGAAACTCTTGCAATAACACTTCCATTGCTTGTAAATTTTAAATCAACACTAGAACTATCAATCGTTTTCCATGTTTCCCCAGAATCTAAACTATATTCATATATCGGATTTGCAAATTGATTGGATTTTTTGGGATAGGTAATCGTTACTGTTTTTTCCGTTGCCCAGCCACTTACTGGTTCTATTTTATAAGTAGGAATATCGATTACTTTTGTCTTAATTGTTCTGGTTATTGTAACTTCTCCACCAGTTGTATTTTTACATCTTACTGTGATAGTATATTCCTTATCACTTTCTAACTTAGTAAAAACATGTTGATTAGAAGCCGATTTAACAAAATTACCATCATTTAACTTATATTCATATTGATTAATTTTATATTGATCATTTTTATTCATAGTTGCAGTAATCGTATTCGTTGTAGATTGTAATACCAAATCAATATCTGGCGCAACTTCCCCAACTTTTGTAATCTCTTGAATAATTTTTCCGTTGTCTAATTTATAATGGTATTGATATTTTCCAAAAATTAATAATGCTTCAATAACCTGATGATTTTTTACAATAACCCATCCATCTATTGGAAGCATCCCCTTCATCTTTATATTCATTTCTTGAGAATTTAATTGAATTTTTTTACCTTTATTGATAACATCATAACTTCCATCAGTAAAAGTATTATCATTCAATTGTTCTATCTCTAACCTCTCATCAATATAATCTACATAAGCTTTTCCCGAAATTGCTATAGACTGTTTTCGACTATTCTCTATTATACCAAAAATAACGGGAACTACTATTAAGGCAATAACGGCTAATATTATAATAACCGCTAGCAACTCAACTAATGTAAATCCTCGTTTTTTCATAACATCTACTCCTTACCCATAAACAATTAGACATTTTTTTCACAATTTACCTATTAATCTTATATTCTACACTTCCTGCTTTTGAAATATCCATATCTGTATTACTAGTTATGGTTCTTGTCTCCTTCCCAGGAATCTCTTCCCCTATATATCCTAACATTGTTAACATTTCTTGTCCATCTTTATCTTTTACTATAATATCAAATGATTTCATGTATTGTGTTTCTGTTGATGTATTGGTTACATCCGTTACTAGTGTTGATAAACTTCCATCATATACTAGTGATGTATTGGTCATTTTAAATACTTCTACTTCTTGATCCTTAATAACATCTTTTTCTGTATTTTCTACTACTTTTACATCCTTTTCTTCTTCTTTTTTCTTTTTATCACATCCACATCCTACTGTGGTTAGCGCTAATAATCCCATCATTCCTATTAATAATACTTTTTTCATTTTTTTCCTCCTCTATTCTGTTAAAATTATATCATATTATTTTTTTATGTCAATTTTTTAATAGCGTTTTCACTGGTAAAATTATTTTTATAATATACTATTAAAATAAAAAATCAGCTTAATAAAACTGATTTAACCCAATTTACCTTTTGCTCCTTTTAAACCTTTAGATCCATCAAAAGTACTTAAAATGTTGGATTCAAAAGAGGAGGTTTTTTTCATACGATTTTTATAATCTTTAATTGCTAAAGTGATCATATCATCTAATAAAGTAGTGTAGTTCTTTCCAATTGGTGTCCACATATAAAAAGCAAGACATCCAGGGATTGTATTAGGTTCATTTACAAAAACTTCCTTACTTTTTGTATTAATTAATAAATCTATCCTAGCTACACCCGATAAATTTAAAGCTTTAAAAGTTTGAATAGATAATTGTTTTACTATATTTTCTAATTCTTCCTCTAGAGAGGCTGGAACAATCATATCTCCTGTAGACATTTTTCCAGCTCCTTTTACAGGTCCTTTTTTTCCTTTTCCTCCACCTATATATTTATCCTCAAAAGTTAAAAATTCATTTTTTGTTTTTATTTGTGCAATTGCGCTAACTTCTTGATATTCATAATTTCCAAAAATACTACAGTTTACTTCCATCAAATTTGGAATTATTTGCTCTACTAAAATTTTATTATCATACTGAATTGCTTCGGTAATTGCTTTATCCACTTTTTCTTCATCTTCGGCAATCGTAATTCCAATGCTACTACCAAGATTGGCTGGTTTTACAATGACAGGATAACCTAATTTAGCTATATTCTTTTTTATTTGTTCAGTATTACTTAAATATTCATGATCATAAAACCATGTATATTTAGGAGTGGAAATTTTTGAAACTTCCATAATTTGTTTTTGAACAACCTTATCCTGTCCTAAGGCAGACCCTAAAACACCAGTTCCTACATAGGGTATCCCAACAGAATCTAAATAACCTGCAAGAGAACCATCTTCTACTCCTTTTCCATGAACAATTGGAAAAATTACATCAATTTCAGTTACTATTTTACGAAATAATCCTGTAGTTGCTTGAAGCACAAAAGTATTATCTTTTTTAGTTAACACCACTTTTTTGGCATATTTTTTTAATGTATCAAAATTTGTATATACGTCCATATCCATTAACATTTTTCCTGTATACCAAGTTCTATCTTTTCCAATATAGATAGGAATAATATCATACTTTTCCTGATTCATATAATTCATAGCTTGAACTGCTGTGATAATACTTACTTCATGTTCAACAGATTCTCCACCATAAATAACTCCTACTTTTATTTTCATATCTATCACTCTTTCTACTTCTCATTAAATATATCTGGTAAATCATTTTCTAAAAGAACATAGGTTTCTTGTTCCTTTAGCTTTTCCATTAAAAGAAAAGCATCTTTTACATCATTTAAAATATGTATCTTTTCCTTTGGATATTTTTTATTTTGTAATCCTTTTTGAATTGGTTTTGTTTGATGTTCTCCAATTAAAATAACTTCATCAACACAATCTGCAATATATTCTCCAAATTTTTTATTTAGTTCATATTCTTGATCGGCTAATTCTATCATTCCAGGGGTTACAATTATTTTCTTTCCTGGCATCAAAGAAAGAACATCTAAAGCCATTTTAGAGCCAACAGGATTAGAATTATAAGCATCATCAATAATATGAATATCTTTATATTTTTTTAATTCTAAACGATGTTCTACTGGAGTTACTTTTTTTACTCCAACTTGAAGTTGTTCTATGGAAATGCCAAGTTCATGCCCTAAAGCAATTCCTGCAAGAATATTGTAAACATTTGCTTCTCCGAGCAATTTTGTTTCAAATGGATATTTTTTAGAATCCCCCTTAAAAATGCAATTAAATTTTGTACCTGATGGTGTAAGTTTAATATTTACTGCTTGGACATCTACATTTTTATTATGGATTCCAATCCATAAAATTTTACATTTGTTTTTTAATTTATATTGAATCTGCAACTCATCATCTCCATTTAAAATTCCGATTCCATCTGTTGGAAGAGATTCAATGAGTTCAAATTTTCCTTCCTGAATATTTTTTTGTGAACCAAAACTATCTAAATGTGCTGTCCCAATTTTAGTTAAAATTCCATAAGTTGGATGTACTAAATCACAAAGTTCTTGAATTTCGCCTTTTTTAAAAGCTCCCATTTCGGCTATAAACATATCATTAAATTTATCCAAATGATTATTAATGGTAATAATTAATCCTAGTGGTGTATTAAAATTTTTAGGAGTTGGAAGAGCATTATACTTTACATTTAAAATATCACTTAAAATGTTCTTACTACTTGTTTTTCCATAACTTCCTGTTATGCCAATCACTTTCATTTGATTCATATTTCTTAATTTTTTGATTGCTTTATTTTTATAATAATTAGCCACCATTTTTTCTATTGGTTTATTAATGATATTCGCAAGTAATACAACAAAATGATTCAAATAAACCATCATTCCTAAAATCAAGTAGGAATATACAATATGAATATGATTAAATTGAAAATAGAAAATAACGGTTGGTATAAAATACAAAAGGAAGGTAGTAAATAACAATCTCTTGATTCGAGCAGTAAATTTCAATTTTAATTTTTCCTGTTCTTTTTTTTGCTTGGTTAAATAAATCATAGAACACACAACGTAAAATATTACAAAACTAATCATAATTGTTTCTGTTGTAACAGTAGAAAAATAAAATATCAAAATAAAGATAATGAATATATCAAAACACAAAAAATTTTTTTTAGAGTTTCTAAATATCCATTTTATATAACGATTTCCATCATTATACCAATTTTGTTGTAACATTTGAAATGATTTTTTTGTTTTTAGGTATGTATACAAATACATAATAATCAAAGAAACAATAAATTTAATTTCCATAAAAACCTCCTAATTATTTAAAAAACTATTTAAAACTTGAATAGTTTGATTCAAATTTTCTAAATAAGCATAATGTGTACAATTCTCATACACAACAAGTCCTGCGTCTGGAATCAATTGTTCTAATTCATGCGCCCTTTGAACGTCTACCGCTTCGTCTAAAGATCCCCAAATAATAAGTGTTGGTGCTGTTATTTTTTTAACTTCCTCTGTAATATCTAGATTCACTGTTAAAACTAAAATTTCTCTCATAACTTTAGATGCTTTACGATAATCTTCTGACCCAATATGTTTCTTAGCAAAATCTTCAAATTTATTAATTCCAGGTACTTTCTTTAATGCTTTTAGTGTTTTTGTCTTTAGTGATAATTTTTCAATCTCCTTTTTATATGGACTTCCAAATAAGATTAATTGATTCACTGAGTATTTGCTAGCATATAGTAAACTAATTTTTCCACCGAAAGAATGTCCAATTAAAGTAGGAATTTTTACTTTTAATGTATCAAGAAATTCTTTTATACATTCTACATAATCTTCTACAGTCCAAGGATATGTTGGTTCTGTACTTTGTCCATATCCTGGTAAATCTAAAATAATCAGATCAAACTTTTCTTCAAAAGGATCTGCAACTGGTTTCATCATTTGGATATTTTGCCCCCAACCATGCAAAAAAACCAAAGTTTGCCCTTTCTCATTTCCATATCGAATATAGTTTACATTGGTATCTTTTATATGTAAAAGCATAGAATCACCATATTTATTATAACATTTTTTTATTATATTTTATACCGATTTTAAATTTTTTTACTGTTTCCATACAAAAAAAAGTAATTTTCATTACTTTTTCTTAAAAATAATCCTAATTTATTTGACAAATATTTACACTAATCTGTTTTCTTTGTATACATGACTGTTACAACCATACTGCTTGCCTTGGCTGTACTACCAAAATATGCAGATATAGTTCCATTACTATTAACCATAGTATAAACTGTATAAGTCGCCGTTGAAACATTTCTTCCAGATACAACAACAGGTATTCTTGAGCCTATCCCTGCCATATTTGAATTTGCATTTATAAAATAACTAGCAGAAGTATCTATAAAACCATTAGCCATATTTTCTATCGTTCCGATTGTAACAGAAGCATTAGAGGCAATAGCTCCATATGTAAAAGTCTTTCTATATAATTTTTTTCCATCAATCCATGTTCCTATCAATTGTTCTTCTGTAGAATAAGTATTAGAGTTTCTTACTGCTTTTAATTGCTCTTCCAACTGATCAATTCTATCTTTTAAATCAGATGAATCAGTAGAACTATTTGTCACAATTTCTACATTGTATTTTTCTCCATTTAAAGTAACTAGATAATCT
>CANOTJ010000039.1 GCA_947570175.1 uncultured Mycoplasmatota bacterium
TATTGTATCAAAAAACCCCACCTTGTGGTGCGGTTCAAATTTCAATTTAGGAAAACCTATAAAGGATTTCTTTATAGGTTTTATATTTATTTATCAATATTTTTATCATATTCGATATCAGAAATTTCATATTTACGATTTGATGATATAAAACTCATAATTTTATTTACAGAATAACCAACAAAGGCTAATATAAAGAAATAAACAAACCCAAACGATGTAAACATTGGTTCTGATTTAGTAAATAATCCAAGTAAAGAAGCCCCAACTCCCATTGAAGTAACAATGGTTAAGTTATTAACTGATTTTGATGTAATTTGATTTTCTAATCCTTTAAATAAAGAATCAGCTGATGATAAATAATTCTTTGTCATAGACCATATTTGTTGCATATAGGATACTGTATTTTTTAATGTTTCATAACGATATCCAATTAGAGCGAGAGATTCTGATAAGTTTTCATCACTTTTAGCAATTTTCTCCCTGGTACTAATATAGGTATTCATTTGATTAATTCTAGAATCAATTAAATTTACTGTTTTTCTATAACCATCTATTTTAGACGAAAAAGCAACAATATCTTTTCCTCTTACTTTAACATTTTCTTTAACAGCATCTATTTTTTCCCAAATGATTCTGTGTAGATTTAAATAACGATGTAATTGGGCTTTAAACTCACGAATAAAAATTTGTTCTTCTACGTATCTTTCTACACTAGCTGAGTCCTTTGTCTTGGAATTAATAAAATAGTACTTATTTCCCCTAATAACATCATAGCTATCATTTTCAAATTCAAAATATTTTTCTCTTTCTGTTTTATTTAAAAGAGTTGCAATATTTTCTTTTGATTCATTATTTAGAACAATAAAATAAGGATATACTGTTTTAATATTGGCAAGTTCTTTTGGAACTGGTGCTCCTAAACTAAATAAATAATTGATAGCTGGAGATAATTTTGTTTCATAATATTTCGCCAAATTATCTAGGTCAGAAAGTAATGAAAATTCATTGACATTCTCATCATTTAAAACAATCAGTCCGTCCTCAAAAATTTTAATATTTACCTCATCATTGGTATTAATTAAAATATACTCTAGCCCATCTATCTTATAATTTACATCTTTTATATTTAATTCCTTATGTAGTTTATTCAACTTTTTTTGATCTAGTTTTAACTGAGAGGTTCCCTCTCGAACAAAATCATATACTTCACTCAGTTGTAATGTTGTTCGTTGAAACCAACCACCAATATATATCTTATCTAATTTCATATTATATTTCTCCCTAATTGATCGATTTCGAGAAGAATCCTGCTTCATCTAGATGAAATCCATAGTTCTTATAACAAGCATGGGCAGCTGTTCTAACATTATTAGACCATAACTCCATTGTCACACAACCATTCTCTACACTTATTCTTTCAATTTCTTCTAACATTTTTGTTGCAATATTATGACGTCTATATTCTGGTTTTACACAAACATGGTTTAATATTGAGTAAGTATTCATTTTACCATAAATTGTTTTAATAATTGTTATCTTAGCATGAGCAACAATTTTCCCTTCTACAATCCCAATTAAATAAATATCATTTGGGCTATCTTTTGTTTCTTCAAATACCCGCTCAGCAAATTTTACATCGGTTTCTTCAAAGAAACACTCATTACAAAGTTCAATAATCCCAGCAACATCTTTTTTTGTTGCTACTCTAAATTCTACTTCCAACTTCATTCTCCTTCCATTATTACATTTATATTATATCTTCTTTTAATGATTAACTCAATTATTTTAAGATTGTGAATGTCAAAGAATGTCAAGAAAAAACACTATTTTGAAGTGTTCTATTATTTTTTTATAATAAATAAAAAGCGATCTTTTCCTTGAAGGTCCTTTTGGACAAAAACATCTGCGTTTGGATAATGCTTTTTAGAAAGTTCCTTTAAAAAACTTCCCTGTTGATAGCCAATTTCAAAAGCAATTAAGAATTTATCCTTTAAATTGTTTTTAGATTGTTTTAATATCTTTTCATAAAAATATAATCCATTATGCTCTGCATATAAAGCGATATGTGGTTCATTGTTTTTTACAATATCCATAATTTCTTCCTCTTTGGAAATATACGGTGGATTACTAATAATCATATCAAATTTATCTGAAATATTATCTAACATATCATTTTGAATAAACCGAATCTTTGTGTAATTGTTTTGAGCGTTTTTTCTAGCTACTTCTAGTGCTTTATCTGATATATCAATTGCTGTCATATTACATTCTAATTTTTTCTTTAATGTAATTGCTATACAACCACTACCAGTTCCAAGATCTACGATATTTATTTTATGTGAAAACATCTTTGTTGCATATTTTATAGTATAATCTACTAGTTCCTCTGTTTCAAATCTTGGAATTAAGACATTTTTATTTATATAAATTTCATTACCAAAAAAATTTACATTCCCCACAATATATTGAACAGGTTCACCGTTATTGAATCTTTCTATTCCTTCTTCTATTTTCTCGGGTGGTAAATATTTTTTTAAGTATTCTATATCTTCCATTGTTGCCTACTTTTTACTAGTTTCTTTACTTGCTTTCGTGCTTTATCTAATTCTTCTTCTGGGACAGATAATGAGCAATTTAAACTAGTAGGTTTTCTATATCCATCTAGCATTTGTTTTTTTATTTCATTATATTTATGAATTAACCGTTGTTTTCTTTTTTCTTCTTTTTCCTTTTGTTCACTTAATTGTTTTAAATAGTTTTGGTGTTTTAAAAATCTTTCTTCCTGAATCGTAATTTTATATTCACCTTTTTTTATATATTTTCCTGATCTAACATATTTTCTAGTTATGATATTTGCCATAAACAAGTTATCGATCAATTCTTCTGTTTCTATTTCAGTGTCAATGTTGGAAAACGTTTCTTTTAATTTTTGATTCTTTCCTATTTGATAAGTACTTTTAATTGCTGGGTTAACAAATGTATAAATTACTACTGTAAGTAGCCCTATGCCAATAAGATCATAATGAATACCAATGCTGATTGCTAAACCGAATAGTAAGAAACATTCAATAATTCTTAATGTATTCTCTAATCTATCAGCCTTTTTATCAATTTCATCTTTCCTTTTATATAACTCTATATAGTCTTTATAATTTTCTGTTGTGATTTTAATCTTTATATCCATAATTTCTTCCTTATTTCTTATTTTTTACAAGTGTTTTTACTTGTTTTTTTACCCTTTCTAATTGTTCTTCAGGGACAAATATAGGACAGTTGATACTAGGAATATTAGCTAGTAATTCCTTTCTTGTTTCTTGATACTGATTTATTCTTTCTAATCTTTCATTTTCTTTTTCTTCTATTTCTCGTGACCGTTGTTCACATTCATTCACATATTTTAGTGCTTGAGCTTCATCGATTATTGTTTGATTTTTAGTATGCCCTTTTTTATGAAAAATACTTGGTTCCCATATTTGTACAAACTTAAAAGCCTTAATACTCATTAAAACTGATTCTAATTCTTCTGTCTTAAGTTTTGTATCAATATTTGGAAACTGCTCTACTAATTTTTGATTTTTTTCAGTTTGATACTTCCTTTTAATTTTTGGATTAACAACAAACTCCATAGTGGTGGTATATCCTATTATTACAAAGGATACTAAAGCAATTAAAGCATCAGATTCTGGAATAAAGACAAATTTAGATATAAACAGAGACACAAATAATCCTAAATATTCTGTCCATCTCAAAACCCTAATTAAATGATTCGATTGTCTATCAATTTTATTCTTAGCTTTATATAGTTCTATATAATCCCCACAATTTTCTTTCGTAATTTCAATTTCTCGATCCATACTCTTTCCCTCCTTATTTAATTTCATATTATACACTATTTTCTTAAGAAAGCAAATTATTTATATCACCAAATTCAAGAAATTTAAAAACCATTATCAATTTTAATGGTTTGTTATATAATTTACTCGATTACGCATAATTTCCTTTCGTAATTTCAAACTTTTGAGTTATCTTATTCACCTCTTAATTTTCTAGCTTGGTCTTCTGTAATTAACGCTTCTATTACTTGATCCAAATCTCCTTCCATAACACGATCTAACTGTTTTAGTGTAAATCCAATTCGATGATCTGTTACACGATTTTGGGGATAATTATATGTTCTTATTTTCTCAGAACGATCACCAGTTCCTATTTTATTTCTTCTTTCACTACCTAATTCTTCCTCTTGTTTTCTTAAAGTTTCTTCATATAGTTTTGTTCTTAACATCTGCATACATTTCTCTTTATTTTGAATTTGGCTTCTTTCATTTTGACAAGTAACCACAATTCCTGTAGGAAGATGCGTAATACGGACCGCACTATCTGTCGTATTGACTCCTTGTCCTCCACAGCCACTAGAACGATATACATCAATTCTTAAATCACTTTGGTTAATCTCTACATCAACTTCTTCTGCTTCTGGCATTACTAAAACAGTAGCTGTTGAAGTATGAACACGACCTTGTGTTTCTGTTACTGGCACTCTCTGTACCCTGTGAGCTCCACTTTCATATTTTAGTTTGGAATAAACATTTTCTCCTTTTACCATAAAACTAATTAGAGTAAATCCGCCACTTTCTGAATGATCCTCTGTTAATACTTCTATTTTCCATCCTTCTTTTTCAGCTAGTTTTAAATACATACGATAAAGATCGCCAGCAAAGATATTAGCTTCATCGCCTCCTGCTGCTCCTCTGATTTCAACAATAACATTTTTCCCATCATTTGGATCCTTTGGAAGTAATAAAATCTCAATTTCTTTTTCTAATTGTTCTTGTCTTTGCTCTAGTTCTGCTAATTCATCTCTTGCCATTTCTCCAAGTTCTGGATCTTTTGTCATCTCTTTTGTATCCGCAATTTCTTTTTCTATTTTTTTATATTCTTGATAGGCATCATAAGCTTCTTTTAAACTAGCTTGTTCCTTGGTTAATTCTAGTGTCTTTTTGATATTGGATATTACTTCTGGTTTCATTAATTCTTGGGTTAATTCATCGTATCTTACTTCTATTGTCTGTAATCGTTCTATCATAATATCTCTCCTTCAAAAACTATATATTAGTATACTATAAATACCTTTTTTTTTCAATAAAGTCAAAAAAAATGTTAATCATTTTTAGAAATGTCTACAGTAATCATTAGTTAAAATGTCCA
>CANOTJ010000040.1 GCA_947570175.1 uncultured Mycoplasmatota bacterium
TTTTTTGATAATTTAAAAAGACTATTAACAAAATTTATTTGTCAACAGTCTGAAACAGTGTTCATTCAAACACTGTTTTTTAAACCTTCTTATTAAACATCATAATAAAGATACTTCCAATAGCAAAGCAGATGATAGAACTAACTATAGTAATCACATCATATCCTGTTAATGGAATAATTACAATACCACTCATTAAAACAAGGCCTAAAATTAAACTCATCGTCTTTGTACGATACTTTTCTAATAAATAGGTAGTTAATTTCGCACTAATAATAATTCCGATACCCACTCCAAGAGCAATAAAAATAAGAGGAATTAAAACCATTGGTTCGAAGGATGTTACATTTGAAACATATGATTTATATAAGTAATAATATCCTAGTACTAATAAAACCATCGATCCAGAAATACCTGGAAATAACATAGAAGCTCCACTAATAGCTCCCATAATCATAAGAATTAAAATATAAGCGAAATCTAAATTTTTGCTAAGTAAATCAGATAGTGGAACAACCACTTCTTTTTTATCTGGACTAAAGAAAGCTAAAAGTCCAATTATGACAATTCCTATTATAAAAAAAGGAATACTCACTTTAGAATTTTTTAACTCTTGCTTTTTTAACATAGGCAAGCTAAAAATAATTAACCCTGCAAATAAAAATAAAGTTTGATGTTCAAAATGAGAAAATAAGAAATCTAGTACTTTCGCAAATACAACCAGTCCAATTGCAACTCCAATAACAATTTGAAGTAAAAATAAAAAATTTTTCGTTCTCTCTTGAAAACTAATTTTGAATTTAAAAACATTGGATATCGCTTCCATCGTTTGATCAAAAAGTCCAAGTAAAACCATAATAGTACCACCACTTACACCAGGAATAATATTCGCAATCCCAATCATGATACCTCCAAAAATATTCTTAATCATAATTCACCTCTAGAAAATTATATCAAAACAAAAAATTATTTACAATAAAGAATAGAAATATTCCTAAATATTTGCTATAATCAATATATATGAATAGAGGTGATAATTATGTTTACCAAAAAAGAAAAGGAAAAACATAAACAAATTGATTATGAAAAAGTAAACGATGTGTTAACTTTATCAAAAAAAATATTACATATTGTTTATATCTTGGCAATTATTTTAGCTATTTATATTGGACTTCGTGTTTTTAAAGAATTACATTTAAAACAAACCATTTTAATTATTCTAAAAACCATTTCACCTTTATTTATTGGAATACTAATTGCTTGGTTATTCGATCCATTCGTTCGAATGCTAAATAAAAAAGGAATTCGAAGAGGTTTTGGAACAATCATAACATATCTCTTATTAATTGGTTTAATTATCCTATTAATTAGTTCAATTATTCCACTTTTATATGATCAAATTAATGACTTCGTTAAAGTTTTACCTGCAGTATTTGATTTTATTAAAAACTGGATGAATGGAATTTTTGATAATTTAAGTAGAATTGACTATATTGATGGAGAAAGTATTAAAGCACAATTGTTTACCATCATAGAACGAACTGGAACCAATCTAACAAACTCTCTACCAAGTGCGATCATTAATACACTTAAAACCGTTTTCTCTTTTGCTGGAAGCTTAGTAATCGGTCTAATCATCGGTTTCTATTTGTTGTTAAATTTTGATAGCGCGAATGATTTAATCATTACATTACTTCCTAAAAAAATGCGAAATGATGGTAGAGATTTAATGAATGAAGTAAATACATCTCTTCGAAAATTTATTCAAGGTTTATTATTAGATGCCTTATTAATCTTTGTGATTATGACAATCGGGTTTAGTCTTGTAGGATTAAAAGCACCTCTGTTATTCGCCTTATTCTGTGGAATTACAAATATCATTCCTTATGCAGGTCCTTATATCGGAGGAGCTCCAGCCGTTATTGTTGGTTTTTCTCAGAGTCCATTAATTGGAATTATTACTTTAATTATCATTGTTGTTGTCCAATTCTTAGAAGGAAATTTATTACAACCGTTTATTATGAGTAAAACAACAAAGCTACATCCAGTCACAATTATGTTAGGACTATTAATATTTGGTTATTTCTTTGGAATTTTAGGAATGGTAATTTCAACACCTATTATAGCGGCCATTAAATCGATTTTTATGTATTTTAATGATAAATATGAAATTATAAGAAATGAATAATAAACCACGTTATGATTCGTGGTTTTCAAAATTCTGGGAGGGTGTTATATGAATTTAAATTCGTTAGTTATTTATGTTATTTGTGGGAAAGCTCAAGCAGGAAAAGATATTGTAGCTAGTTTTATTCAAGATCAAAAAGAAGATAGCGTTATTTTATCTATAACAAGTCCATTAAAAGAGTACGCAAAAAAAATATTAGGATGGAATGGAGAAGAAGAAACAAAACCAAGAGATTTTCTCCAAGAAATAGGAGTGGATATTATTCAAAATAAAATGCACTCTAATTTACTAATGGATAGAATCATAGAAGATATAAAAGTAATGTCTTATTATAAAAAGCATATTATCATTTCAGGAGTTCGTCTAAAGAAAGAGATAGAAACTTTAAAAAAAGAATTTTCTCATGTAATTTGTGTACAAGTTATTCGTCCCAATTTTGATAATGGCTTAACGGAGAAACAAAAGAATCATATAACGGAACAAGATTTAAACAATTATTCTGCAGATTATGTTATAATAAACGATAATGATAAAAATCATTTAAAGGAAAGTATTTCAAAAATGATGAAAGAGGTTTAAAATGGGAAAAATAATTGCAATTGTTGGAATGTGTGGAAGTGGCAAATCAATCGCTTCTGATTATTATGAAAAATTAGGTTTTCAAAATATTTATTTTGGGAAAGTAACATTAGATCAATTAAAAAGGGAAAATTTAGAAATAACCCCAGATAATGAAAAATTAATAAGGGAAAAACTTCGAAAAGAATATGGAATGGGCGCCTTTGCTTTATTACTACTAGATCAAATTCAAAATGCTTCTCAAAAAGGGAATGTTGTATTAGATGGATTATACTCTTGGGATGAATATAAAATATTAAAAGAAAAATTTCAAGATGAACTTTCTGTAATTGCTATTATCACAGATAAAAAAATTCGCTATCAACGTCTAGAGCAACGAACGATCAGACCCTTTTCAAATGAAAAAGCAAGAGAAAGGGATATTGCTGAAATAGAGAACTCCGCCAAGGGAGGACCTATTGCCTATGCCGATTATTATATTTTAAATAATGGGGATTTAGAGACATATATAAAACACTTAGATAGAATTACAAAACAAATATTAGGAGAGGTGAAATCATGAACTTAAAAAAATTATATATTGACTTTTTTATTAGTAAAGGACATAAACAGATTCCAAGTGCGCCTATTGTTCCAGAAAATGATCCATCTGTATTATTTAATACTGCTGGAATGCAACCACTAATTCCTTATTTTATGGGGGAAAAGCACCCATATGGAACAAGACTATGTGATTATCAAAAATGTATGAGAACTACCGATTTGGAAGAAATTGGTGACAAAACCCACCATACCTTTTTCGAGATGCTAGGAAATTGGAGTTTAGGAGACTATTTTAAAGAGGAAACGATTTCTTATAGTTTTGAATTTTTAACTAAAGTATTAAAAATACCAGTAGAAAAACTAGCGATTACAGTATTTGAAGGAGATAAAGATATTCCAAGGG
Source organism: uncultured Mycoplasmatota bacterium (assembly GCA_947570175.1). GTDB lineage: Bacteria > Bacillota_I > Bacilli_A > RF39 > UBA660 > UMGS1271. The sequence continues at coordinate 3,714 of CANOTJ010000040.1, forward strand.
ATGAAATATCTGCATCAATGTGGAAAAAATTAGGAATATCCGAGAAAAAAATAGCTTATTTAGGAAAAGAAGACAATTTTTGGATAGCAGGGGAAACAGGGCCTTGTGGGGAGGATACAGAAATTTTTTATTTTCGTAGTAACGATCCAGTTCCTGATTATTTTGATCCATCTGATGAGCGTTGGGTAGAGATATGGAATAATGTTTTTTTGGAATTTTATAAGAATGAAGATGGAACAGTATCAGAACTTTCACAAAGAAATGTTGATACTGGAATGGGATTAGAGCGAGTAGTGGCTGTTTTGGAAGGAAAAGACGATAACTATGAAACAAGCATTTGGAAAGATATTATAGAATTAATCGAACAACTTTCTAATACTTCCTATAAAGATCAACCTACTAGTATGAGAATTATAGCCGATCATATTCGTACTGCAGTATTTGTCAGTGCAGATCCAGCAGGAATCAAACCTTCTAATACTGATCAGGGATATATTTTAAGAAGATTAATTCGAAGAGCAATTCGCCATGCGAAAAAATTAGGAATTGATGTAAATTCGAACTGGGAATTACAAATCGCTCATTTAGTAATAAAACAATATAAAGAATACTATCCTGAATTGGAAGACAATCAACAAGTTGTATTAGATGTACTAGAATCGGAAAAGAAGAAATTTGGAAGGACACTAGAAAAAGGACTTCGAGAATTTGAAAAGATAACCAAAAACCTTACTAATCAAAAAATTGATAAAGATTTGGCTTTTAAATTATATGATACTTATGGATTTCCAATTGAATTAACAGTTGAACTTGCCAAAGAACAGAATATTGAAGTAGATGTAGAAGGATATCATGAAAAATTTAAAGCACATCAAGAATTATCTAGACAAGGTGCAAAAGAAAAATTCAAAGGTGGTTTAGCTAGTACTGGTGAGATAGAAACCAAATATCATACGGCAACCCATCTTTTGAATGCCGCATTAAAAATAGTTGTCAATCAAGATACTCATCAAAAAGGGAGTAATATTACAAGTGAAAGAATGCGTTTTGATTTTTCCTGTGATCACAAATTAACAGAAGAAGAAAAAAAACAAGTAGAAAACCTTGTTAATGAATGGATAGAAAAAGGACTTCCTGTCATAAAAACAGAAATGGATAAACAAACAGCCATTGCTTCTGGAGCTGAATGCATGTTTATAGAACGTTATCCAGATATTGTAACAGTTTATAGTATTGGAGATATCTCTAAAGAATTATGCGGTGGGCCCCATGTTTCTAACACGAAAGAGCTTGGCCATTTTAAGATAAAAAAAGAAGAAGCAAGTAGTGCTGGTGTTAGAAGAATTAAAGCAATATTAGAAGAAACAAAATAAAATTTTGTTTTCAGACTGTTGACAAATAGGTAAAAGAAATTACTTATTTGTCTTTTTTATG
>CANOTJ010000041.1 GCA_947570175.1 uncultured Mycoplasmatota bacterium
TGGACATTTTAACTAATGATTACTGTAGACATTTCTAAAAATGATTAACATTTTTATACAAAAGTCTTTACAAATTAAGTTTTTTGTTATATTATAGCAACTAAATCTTTAAAAAGGGGGAATTTGGAATGATAGAAGTAGTTTCAAAGCGTTTTGATTATATTAAAGAAATGAAAGAACTACATCAACTTAAAGGTAAAAATCTAAGTTTATTTCTAAAAAATAGAAATGAGCTGAGAGAAAAAGCAAAATTCAGTTTGCAAGAGATTATGGAATATTTAGAAATTGGAGTTTCTAAATTAAAACAAGAAGCTTGGAGTATTCGTAGAACAGTTGTTTTAGATGAAAAAGAGCAAACTTTAGATATTCAGTATTATGCAGTAGAAGATGGCTTCGATTCGGACATTAAAGCTTATACAAGAAAAGGAACAGAATCTGACAGAAATAATAAAGAATTAATGGAATATCTTCAAAAAATTGGTTTTATGTTTTGTATAGGACATAAAAGTTTTAAAAAAGTAACAAGAGATACAATGTATCGTATTATTGATGATTTTGAAGAAGAACAAAATAGTTATTTAGAGGACGATTTCTTTCGTTTTCCAAAAGAATTAGATGGTGTTTATGATTATATTATTGATCATATTAATCGTAAAAATAATTCTGGAATTTCATTCACAAAAAAAAGTCACTAAAAATGACTTTTTTTATGCAGCTAAATCTTGCTTTATTTTTTGTTTAATCTTTTTTTCTTTTCTAGATACTTGAACTTGTGTCATTCCAAGTTTTTCCGCTAATTCACTTTGCGTTAAGTCATATAAATACCTTCCCTCAATAATTTCTCTTTCTTGTTTCGATAACTGATTTAATTCCTCTTTTAAGGCAAGCAAGGTGTTGATATCTTCCCTATTATCACTAATGTAATCATGAAGAGTAACCTCTTTACTATCCATTTGAATTGGTTCATCAATACTTTGCATAATATTTTTGGTTCTCATACATTCAATAATAGTTTCCTCTGGTATTCCTGTAAAATCTGATATTTCTTTGGTTGTTGGATAACGCATGAGCTTTTGAGATAATATTAAACTATATTTTTCAATTTTAAGATAAAATTTAGTAATATCTCTACTAATCTTTATTCCCTTATCCATTCGAACTAATTTTCTCATTTCTCCTAGAATATGAGAATAAGCATAAGTAGAAAATTTTACTCCGAAATTCGGGTCAAATTTTTTATAAGCATTCATAAGACCAATACAGCCAACTTGAAACAAATCTTCTTTACTTTTATACCCTTCAAAATACTTAGTTAAAGACATAATATAGTTTTTATATTCCATAATTTGTTCGTTTGTCATTTTCTCCTCCTATATATGAATTAAATCAAAAGCACTTAATTCTGTTTCTGTTTCTGAAATATATTTTAATAATCTCGATTTTTCTAATTTTATTTTAATCTCAGGATTAGAGATACCACATAGTAATGATTTTCCATTATTTTGATGACACAACTCATAGTTATAAAATAATGCATTAATTCCCTTCAAATCAATATGAATGAGTTTCTCAATATTAAAAACAATATTTTGAATACCGCTTTTCTTTATTTTCTTTGTCACCTCTTCTTCTAATTGAGAAACCGTTTTCTTCGTTAACTCTCCATTTAATCGAATAAATAAGATTCCTTTTCGAAATTCTAAATCCGTTTCTAACATTTTGCTCACCTTCCTAGTATAATTTAGCACACCTCATATTTCTTGAGTACTCTTTCGACAAAAGTAGTTAGATGTTTCAATCGACATATTTATCTCTATTTATAAATACAATTTAAAATTAGAAATATCCTACAAAAAAGATTTAGTACCAAGTAGATACTAAATCTTTTGTTTTATCATTTACATATATTTTGGTAGATATTTTAGTTAATTGAGAATAATCATATATTTTTTGTTTTCCTAAGTCTTTAATGAATCTTTTACTTATTTTATTATTAAAATTGAAACTTCCATCTTTTGGAATATCTACAAATGCTATATAATCATGATTATTTTCTTTCCCTGTATGTTTTTCATAAGTTATAAAGTCTGGATAATAATTTAATTCTATTTTAATCTGGTTATCAGCAATTGTATTATCGACAATAATTTCTGTATCCGAAGTATGGAATTCTGTTTTTTTATCAATTTTTTGTTCGAATACTTCCGTTTTTTGATGATATTGATCTTTTGGTAAATAATTATAATAAGTAAATCCAAAAATATAATCTAATGAAATTAATCCTCCTATGAGCATCACTATTAAACTAACAACAAATGGAGATAAATATATTTTCTGTTTTGTAAGCATTCCTCTGTAAAACATCAATTGAAGGGAAATACAGAAGCCTAAACATCCAAATGCGAAGATCAGAAAACCATATACACCGACTCCCTTTAATATGAAAAATATTAAAAGAATTATACCAAATACAATTAGTAAAATAATGAAGAATAATGGAATAATAAATACAAATACTATGAACAATTGAACAAGTAGTAAAAGTGCTCGTTCTAGGGAATCACTTTTCCTTTTTGATTTCTTTGTTATTTTGCTTTCTGGTTTTGTAGCTGCTTTTTTGGTTGTTTTATTGGATTCCTTCTCCTCTTTTTTTGTCTTTATTTCAACCTGTTCATCTTTATTTTTTGTATACTTTAAAATTAATTTTACAATCAATAAAATACAAACACCAACATAGATAATTTCTACAAGTATTTTCCAAATACCTCCAAACATATTTGAAAATGGAGAAAAGCCAATTTCAAATACTGATTCTCCAATTGTAGAAATTAAATAAAACGGTACTTTTAAGACTACTAAAAATACTAATAATAAAATAACCTTTAAGATGAGTTCAATAATATTTTGACTTGTCATATCAAAATCTGATTTTTTAAAACTATCGACTACCTCATCCGTTACTTCTGATATTTTTTTTGCTCCTTTTTTAATCATATCTTCGGCATTATCAATAAAGTCTTTTTTTGATTCTGATCGATTGTAATCAGGATTTAATTTATAGGCACTTAAAATTTCTTTTGAAAGTTCATCAATGCTTCCAAATTCTTTTACTGCCTCTATCTCTTTTTTTCCATGTTTCATTTTCTCTTCTATAATATCTCGGTACTCATTAATTGTATCTTTTCGCTCCTCTTCACTTAACAAAGATAACTTTTTTTCCAATTCTTTTAGAAACTTTTCTTTATTCATTTTTCTCACACTCCTTAATAAATTCATTGACTGATTGATTAAAACTTTGCCACGTTTCTAATAGTTGTTTTTTTTGTTCATTCCCTAAAATCGTTAAATGATAGTATTTTCTAGGTGGTCCTTCAGTGGATTCCACTAAATAGGTTTCAAAATACTTTTCATTAGTTAATCGCTTTAACAGTGGGTAGACAGTTCCATCATTGACATCTACTACCTTGGATACCGCTTCAATCAACTCATATCCATACATATCTTTTTTACTAACAGATAATAAAACAATTAATTCTAACACTCCTTTTTTAAACTGGGTATTGATATTATCACCTCGCTGTTATTATTGTATACCAACTACTATGCATTGTCAAGTACTAAAAAAATAAAATAGTAGCTACTCTATTATAATGATATTTTATCTAAATTATTCCCCTTATAGAAAAAAAGCCCTTAGGCTTTATCTTGCTTTTTTTACATTGTACTCTGAATCAGGGTTCATTTCATAAGAATCTAAATAATCTTCCATGTGTTTTCTTATAGCAGGAAATCTTAATCTTCTGATTCCTGATATATAATGTTGTCTTACATCAGTGAATGTTATGCCTAATATACTAGCAATTTCTGTGAATGACTTTAGTTTTTGACCATCTAAGCCATAATATAATTGAATGACTTTTCTGGTTCTATGATTTGGAATTTTCATTAAAATATCATTTAAATCTTTTTGTAATTGTTCATTAATGACTTCATTTGAGGTAGTATCTTCAAATGTCGAAAATGAGTCAAATTCAATCATTGAATTTTCAAAAGAATCTGGGATACAATAAATATGAATTAGTTTTTCAAGCTCCTTTCTCTTTTCTTCATTATCTGGATAATCATATTTTGAAATCATTAACTCAATTATTTCTTTTTTCATTTCATCTGGATCATCTTCTAATTTACATCCTCTTTTTGTTTCCACTATATTTTTACACGTTGCAAGATGATTAGAAACACCATTTTTATCATAAATTCCCACTGATCCAACAAGGCCATTTTTAATATATCCTGTAATTATTTCCTGTGCATAAGTAGCAAACTGAAAACCTTTTGTAACATCAAACCTATCCACAGCCATGATCAAACCTTCATATCCAAAAGACTCCAATTGTTCAAAAGAAAAATGATACTTTCTTGCATATTTCCATGCAATATAAGGGACTTGATTCAAATTTTGAATAATTAACTGTTCTCGAATTACTGGATCCTTCGTGACAGCATATATTTTAAATTGGTCCATCATTTCCTCTGGAGTAAAAGGTTTAGGCAATATAGCCTTTTGATAAGACGTAAAATGATAAGCGTTTTCCAGTTCTGAATCTATATCCTCAGAATAACCATATACTACGATTCCTCTTTCATTTAAATAATTCATAATCTTTCTATTGTCTTCCTCACTACGTTTTAATTTTATAATGAAATCAATATTAACGGTTGGAACAATTTGACCTGTTCTTTTATTTTTCATAATAATCATAGAATTTGGAATAAATACATGTTCTAAAAAATCATATAGTTTTTTTGGAAACAATGTTCTTGTTTCATCTAACTCCATTTATCTCTTCCTCCTTTATAATTTTTATTTATTATATCATAATAAATAAAAATTATAAAAAGAATTATATATAAATGAATAAAAAAAGAAAATACGGATTATAAATATTTTCCTTTCCTAAATTGAAATTTGAACCGCACCACAAGGTGGGGTTTTTTGATACAATA
>CANOTJ010000042.1 GCA_947570175.1 uncultured Mycoplasmatota bacterium
CAGTAGGCTTTCTGGAACCACGCGACTATCGCGTGGTTTTCTCCACACAATAAAAAGGAGAGTGGGTTACTCTCCTTTTTTAGATGGCTTTCAGTGCAGAAAAGTCTATACTATAGCTGCACTGAAAATTACATAAGGTAATAGGAAAACCTATGTATTGGCTTCCAAAGTTTTGGGAATCTTGGGACACTTGTTAGAGTGTCCTTTTTAATGCCCTTGTTAGAAGGGGAAGAAGCATTCAGTAGATTATAGAAAGTTTTGTGTGGTAAATTCACATTGCTTAAGAATGTGTATTTCAACAGCCTGAGATAACAAAGAAGGGAGCAGGTATATAATGTGCCTGTTCCTTTTTTCTTGCTATTGAATACTTTAATAGAATTCTTATGGGAATAAGAAAATATATGGTTGTGATTTAAAATTAAGAAACTTTAAAGAATGGAAAAGTCCTAACCAGCTAATAACAATTATTAAAACTTTTGGAATAAATGAGGTATTAAGTAAAAATTTTAAAAAGTCTTCATATTTTCCAATATTAAAACCGGACAAATATGAGACATCTAATGAATATTTATTTAATAAAATAAGTGGAAAATATTTAATAGAATATTTAAACAAAAAGTTTGATTTATTATTGCAAAAAAAATATATTTTATATGATTTACATCGTATAATTAAATATTTAAACGAAATAGTATATGATGATGAAGCTTTTCAGTACAATATTAAAAGTAATGAATATGGATTATTGTGTAAAAAAGTAAAATTGAGTGAAATCGAAAAATAATTTAATTTTTGAAAAAAATAAAAAAATATGATATAATATAAAAAATGGTTGAGGAGGAAAAAATATGTTAAAATTAAGTTATGAATTTAAAAATTCAGTTAATGGTAATAATTCTGTTGAAAATATTGAAAATTTAGTAATATCTAGTTATGGTAAAGAAATAAAAAATGAAACTGTTAGATTTCCAATTTCTTTAATAGGAAGAAATAAAGAAGAAATAATTAAAAATTTATCTAAGCTTGAAAAATGCTGTGAAGAAAGAGGAAATAATGTTATTGATGATTATATGACTAAAAAATTTAAATCTCCTGTTGAATTAATAACTATTATTGAATCTTTTGGAATTAATGAAATTCTAAATGGAGATTTTGAAAAATCGTGCTATACAGCTATTTCTAAACAAGATATCGAAGAAAAAATAGATAATTATACTTTTGATTTATTAGGTGGTAAAGCATTAAAAAAATTTGTAAAAAGAACTTCAAGATTATCTACTAAAAAAAGATACCTTTTATCTAATTTACATCAGATAATTAAAAATTGTAAAATTGGTGTTTATTATGATGAAGTTTTTGAATATACTATTGTAAATAACAAATGGGGAATGTTAGCAAAAGTAAAAAAAATAAAATATAATAACATACTTAATGATGATAAAGAAGAAGTTATACAAACAGAAATATCAAAAGAAAAAGAAGAATGTTAGTTAGAGGTTAGCTGTTAGGTGGATAATTGGCGGAAATAAAAAAGGGCTACTACACTTGTTAGAGAGTTCCTTCAGTGTAGTAGCCCTTATGACTTGTTAGATTTTCAGCTTGGTTTTTATTTATGTTTGGAAATAATATCAAGCACTTCGTGTTCAGTAAGTTTAACACCTTTTGCAATAGTAGGTACATCTACTCCTAAATGATAAAGATTTATAATCGTATTTTCCTTTTCTTCTTGTCTGCTCTTTTGCTTTGCCTTTTCAACTGCCTTCTCGACCCTAACATCTGCGATTGTTTTGTATTCTTCTAGCAGCATATCCATGACCTCCTTACTAATATTCTCATGCTCTTTTATGATATTCAATATATCATCTACTAATGTATCAATAGACCTTAACAATACATCTCTATCCTGCTGTTTTAATTTTGATAATGCGTTGATATACTTTCGCAGGTCCTCTACAATATTTAACACTTTTTTATCAGAGTTGGTTCTACTTTCGTATTTTAAATATTGATAGAAATACATAAAAGATAATAAGATGAAATCGTCTGATAATAATTCGTTGAAATCCATTGCTAACAAATTGGTATATTCCACAGCAATGGATACAATTGTTTCTTCATAATGAGTAGCGTCTTCACTCATTTTAGGAAAACACAATTGTACAATGTCTTTTCCTTTTTTGTCCTTTCCAGATGTTGTATATAAGATATGAGAAAAAGGAAAAACAATTTTGTTTTCTTCTATGTTTTCTAATCCTGTGTATAAGCCATATAGAAATACTCTTAATCCCATTGTAGTGTCTTTTGTGGATTGAAATTCCAGATGTACCTTGTAGGGCAATTCTTTGGTTTTAAATACAATATCCGCTCTTCTGTCTTGTAGTTTGGATTTTAAAAAATTCTTTTCTACAAATTCTGTATTCGCAATTTCAATGATGCTGTCATCAGGTATGTTGGTTCGAAACAAAGTATTTATTAGGTGTATTATTGATATACGATCTGCATGAGTAAACAAATACTTTAATTCTAAATCTGGTCTAAAGCCGTAAATCTTTTGTTGCTTTTTTCTTTTAGTCATATAATTATCTCCTTTGATAATGATTATAACACATAATAGAAATATTGTCATTAGATTGCTGGAGGAAGAAAAGAAAGGGCTACTACACTTGGGGGACTCGTTAGAGAGTACCTTTGGTATAGTAGCCCTTGTTAGATTGGTAATTATACAAGATTTTTTCTTGGGTATTTTTTCTACTTTATTGCTTTGAAATATAAATACTTTTAGAAATAGTAAAAATACTAGCTAATTTTGCATAGGTGTTTTAGCAGTATATCCATTCCTTAATAACTCAATAAAAGATTTTAGATTTGTGTCATTTTAATATTTATATGTGATAACACCGAACATTTGACACCATAATCCAGTAATATCTCTAACATTTGCTCTAACATAAGATAATACTTTTTTTAAATCAGACGAAGGTATTTTACTTTTATTGTGTTCTAGTACAGTATCACCAGAACTTGTTATCCAAACTTTTGTAGCATTTGCTGTTGGCTTCCCTTTTGCAATATGAACATGTACAGGTTCTCCATTTTCATTTGCCCAAAAGTAAATATGATATCCCATAAAAGTTAATACATTAGGCATTCTCTATACCACCTGCCTTTGCTCCCTCTATAATAAGTGCAATATTGTTTTTACTGAATTGTATCAGCTTTGCTATCTCCTCATCTGAGAATCCTATTACATTACTTATCTGATAATTGGGTACTTTGCAATCCATAGTTTTAAAACCAAACTTTGCATCAGGTTGTTCAAAATGTATAATTACATAATCGTTCCATGGAGAATGAGAAACCTCTATTTCGTCATAATAAGTACAATAGTGAAAAAACATAATTAGTCCTCCAATATATTTTCTGTATCTTGCATTGTTAGATTAGTTCATAGCTTAATTCTTTCTTTTATTTCTAAATGTTATTATAACATATTTATTTGTTAAAGTAACTAAATATTTTTGGGGAGAGAAAAAGTGACACCTGTGTTTTTAGGTGTCCCTAGTTACATTTATAAATAGCCGTTAGATGGGGTAGTATTGCAATAGAGATGATTGTTAGATGTTGCTTATTCCCAGACTATTTTCTGATAAATCTTTTTACAGGTTGAACCATCAAATTTCCATCTGTACAATAAATTATCTTTCGTTTCAATTTCTATATAAAAATCTGGTGGTACAAATGGTGCAATGATTTTTAAGAAATCTTCATTATATTCCCCTAATACTTCTTTGAAAGATAAACCTTCTATTTCTGTATCTTCAAAATAAGGATTAGAGTAAATGGAAAAACCACCTCTTGTAAGTACACCTTCAAAAGTTCCATCTTCTGTTAAATAATCAATTACATCTTGTGGTAGTGTAGAATTTTTAACTGCTTTAAAGGCTGCTTCTAAATTTTTAGTAAATACTAGAAACTCAACGTGTATTGACTCCTCAGGACACAATGAAATCCATTGTGGTTTATTGTTTACTTGCATGAATAATTGTTTATAGTCAAAGCTAGTTGTTAGGTGAGTGGAATTTGTATTGTAGTTTAATCTCACTCTCTCTACAAAATCACAATGATGTTCTTTACAATAGCAATGAAATATATCTTCGATTGCTTCATTCCTTATAGATGCAGCAAGTGTATCAGCCATTTCATTGATAAACTCTTCATTTTTACCTATAACTTTAGATGTGGTGTCAAATATCAATTCTAAAGTTTCGTATATCACTTTGCTTTTTATTTCGGTAGAATAGTCATTTAACACATTTATTGCAAAACTAATTAGCGGCAACATATTTGCTTCCTTGTTAGAGTACCTTTTTAGAAGAGGAAGAATGTCATATTCAAAATTTAATTTATATGCTAAAAATAAAGCTATGTTATAGTTTACAGAAGTATATAAATTTTTAAATATATTGTTTATGGTATTGTGTCTTTCCTCAGGTGGAATTGATTTGAGGATACAGTTTCCAATAAAGTAGTAGTACATATAATCAGATTGAAATTTGTAAGTCATAGGATGTATCTCTTTTAAAAATTGATTGTTTACTAATTTGTCAACTTTCATATAGAAACCAGGATAGTTTTCATTGTAATTTTGAATTATGTTTGATAGTTCAACATATTCTATATAATTTTTATTATCTCTATTTGTGTAGAGAGAAAAAGCTATTTGTTCTAAAATAGTTGACAGGTAGCTGCCTTCGTTAAAGAGTTTGTTTAGAATCAATTCTTCATAAATATAATAATTTAGGTTTGAATTCATCAGGATAGTATTTCCTTTCTTTAAAATTTTTAGAGAAAAAAGCAACCACCAGACAATCTGGTGGTTTTTCCTTTGCGGGTATAACCCTC
>CANOTJ010000043.1 GCA_947570175.1 uncultured Mycoplasmatota bacterium
ATTGTATCAAAAAACCCCACCTTGTGGTGCGGTTCAAATTTCAATTTAGGAAAAAGGATATTTTATAAAATCCTTTTTTAAATGATATATTTTTTAGAGGATATATCTTCCTCATTTTTAATTGTATTGAGATAATACTCTTCTGTTTCAATCAAAGAATGTCCTTCACTTTTATATTCGGCACACTTTCCAAATTTTTCAGCATCAAAATCATCAAAGATAAAACTTGGAAAACAAGAATTTGTTCTCCCTAAAAATTCTTTATACTCTTTCAAAAACATAGTCTCATCTTGAGGATGAACAAAGGATGCATTCTTATTACTTCCTAAATGAAATACTAAACTTTTTAAATTTTGTCTCATTCTATATAATCGAATATTCTTTTCTGTTTCTTCATTATACTGCATCTCCACAACCGCCCCATTAGGCAAACAAATAGATTCAGGATGTAAATCATGTTTTTGTTCTTCTAAAAATTTTTGGTACTCTTTATAAAAATCGCGCATATTATCCTCCTAATCAAATAAGTATTTTATGTTAAAATTTAGGAATTGTCAAGATTTTATAATTCATAAATTATAACGTGAATTTTCATTTAAGATATTAATTAAACTTTTGTTTATGTTTTGAAATAATATTATTAATAATGATGAAAATTATAGAAAATCCTATCATTACCAAACAATTGATAAAAATTGGTTTTAGATTATTAAAATCAAGAATTTCTACTTTCTTTAATAAATCATTGGAGTGAATATACCAATAAGCTGGTAATATATGAGCAATATTCAAAACCGAATTTGGTAACCACTCAGCGGGAACAAATGCTCCACACAAAAAGGCAGATCCTAATGCTATAACATTTACAATTCCATTAACAGCATTTTTATTACTGACTACTGTACTAATGAATAAGGCAATTGTTAAACAACAAAAAGAAAATACAAACGAATTCAACATATATAAAATACCTCTTGTTGTAAACAAAACATCTTGAAAAAGAAACATTCCAAGGAGTATAAATAATAACCAGACAATACAAGTATACAGAAAACTTGCCAAAAGAAGTTGACGATTATAGGTTTTATAATTCATACTACTAATAATGGTTCGTTTATGAAGTTTCCTCTCCTTAAAACTAGACATTACCAAACATATTACAAATATTACAACTGCCATAATACTATAGCTAGCAAAAGAAAAATATGTGGAAACATTAGAAGTTTTGGATATATCTAATTTGGAAGTAAGTTCAACAGTTGCCTTTTTATCCATACTATGGTTTATTTTTTGAATAAGTTCCTCTTCATCATGAGTTTTTGTTTTATAAATATTTTGAACCCGAATATATCTCATTAGCAACATTTGGGCAAGACTAGCTTGATAGTCTCCTGTCGATTGAATATGAATAGTAGGATTTTCTCCATTCATAATATCTTGACTATAATTTTTTGGAATATCTATAATAAAATTTACATCTCGATAAAATAACGCATCAGAAATAGCTTCCTCATTTTGTTTGATTTTAACAAGATTACTATGCTTTTTGATATATTTTACTAAATGATTAGAAAGTTTATGATTTTGATCATGATTGATTATTAAAATATCTGGTTTACTATCTACAAATTGAGTAGATTGATTATTGGCAGACATATTAAGACCACCGAAAATAATTAATAATGTTGTGTATAAAATAATCGTTCCTTTGTATTTCTTTACCACTTTCCAAAATGTTTTAAATACTGTCATATTTTTGCCTCCTTAATCCTTGTAAAGACAGAAATATCATGAGGATGGAAAAAATCACTAAACTAACAACATTAAAAATAAATCGATGAAATGTTGGATAATAATACAAGGAATAAAAACCATCTGTTATCATACTGGCAGGATTGATTTTATTAATGATTGGAATATTCTTATCTATGATATACTTCATAGTAATTCCCATCATTCCCGATAAAAAACAGCCAAGCATTGTAATCGCAATTAAGATTCCTGTTTTTGTATTCTCACCCGCTTTTACAAACGTTGCTACTACAATTCCAAGCGATAAACCAGCCAGTGATCCTGTAATAGCTAGAATGAAAATTGGTAAAATATGTTCCCCATAATCAACTTTTAAAACAAATATGGTAAATATAAATAATAAAGCAAGTCCTATCATTTGTACAACATAACTAGCAAGTAAACTTCCTGTTAATATTTTTATCTTGGAAATTGGAGAAATGGATGTTCTTTTACCAACACAATTCATATTGGCCAACTTATAATTTGTCACAAACATAGAAATGACTCCTCCATATAAACAAGCCATTGCAATCAATGTATAATATTCAATCATTGTATAACTTAAATTGGTTTTGGAAACATTATCCAAAGATTCTGTATCCGAATAAACGAGTTTTGTTATTTCTGCATATATTTTGTTATAATCAATCGTTGCATTTTCTTTTGAATATTCTTGCCCTATCTCATTAGATGCAAGATCCTCTATCATCTTTTGATTACTAATCACCTCATCGACAATATATTTAAAAATAGTTTCTTGAACTCCACTAGAATGAACAACAATATGTACTTCATCATCCATTTGTAAATATCCTATTATCTGTTCCTTTTTAAGTAAATCTTTTGCCTTTTTTAAAGAAACATACTGAATATGGAAAACCTGATTTTCCCCTTTTTGACTAAAAGCTTCAAAAGTTTTCTGAAAAAATTTGTTTTGATGAAAAGTATTATTTTCTACAATTGCAATATCTATCACATCAAAGGTTTCACTTTTTTCAATATCAGAAAAAGCCATATGAAAAAAAATCCCTAATAAAATTGGAAAAGCAAAAGTCCAAAATAAAAGTGTTTTATTTCTAATTAAGGTTTTAAATGAATACTTAAAATTATGCCAAAACATTAGTCTCGTAATTCCTTTCCTGTTAAACTTAAGAAAACATCATTTAAGGTAGGTCTTTCTGAAAATATTTTAGAATAAACTACCTTATTATCTTTTAAGCAATCGATCAATTTTCCTAAATTATCTTGGCCCTTTTTATAAGTAACTATCAGTGTATTCATATTTAAATTTACCTCATGAATAGTTGGAAACCTTTTAATTTTATCAATTACTTTCTCACTTATTTTCTCCACTTCTACTGTTATTTTTTCATCGATATTAGCAAGTTCTTTTAATTCGGTAGATGTCCCTTGTGCAAGAATTTTTCCCTTATCCAAAATAATAATTCGATCACAAAGAATCTCTACCTCTTCCATATAATGGGTTGTATAAACAATCGTCGCCCCAGAATCTCTTAATCGCTTTATTCCTTCTAAAATATTATTTCTACTTTGGGGGTCTACTGCAACAGTAGGCTCATCTAAAAATATCAATTTGGGTTTATGAGCAATTCCACAAGCAATATTTAATCTTCTAAGTAAGCCACCAGATAATTGTTTAGGGTAAAACTTTTTATAATTTTCAAGCCCAACTAATTGAATAGCATCCTCTATATATTTTTTTCTTGTCTCTTTATCCGAAATATACAAACCACAAAAATAATCTATATTCTCATATACTGTTAATTCTTCAAATACAGCAATTTCCTGAAATACAACCCCTATTTTTCTTTTTAGTTCATAAGAGTTTGGATGCATATCCTTACCAAATATTTTAATAGTTCCTTCTTGAAATTTTAGTAAAGATAAAAGACAATTGATAGTCGTTGTTTTCCCACTACCATTTGGTCCTAATAGACCAAGAATTTCACCTTCCTTCACTTCAAACGAAAGATGATCAATCGCTTTTAGCTTTTTATACTCTTTTGTTAAATTCTTTACTTCTATAATTTTTTTCATATTTCATCTTCTCCTATATATCTATATAATTAAATTCATTATAATATAAATAGAAAAATCTGTAAATATTTATAAAATTTATTATAATATCATTTGTTTTCATTTTTTACATATTATTTTTGATTTAAAATATTGCATTTTTTTGAGTATCTTCTTAAAAGTCTTTATAATCTTTATTTACGAGCATTTAAGATATTTTTAATTTTAGAAGATATTCACATATATTTTTATAATTTCTTATATTTTTACGTTCAAAAGTAGTAAAATAGTAGTAAAAATTTAAATATTATAACTTATATTTTTTTTCTTTTTTGTTTACTAGTTTTTTTTTCATAATCTATAATGTTCTCAAAACTATCATAAATTTTTTCTAATACAAAATTGCTACTTTTATTTATATTTACATAAAAATCAAATGCTAGTTTTATATATTCATAAGAAAAAACATTAAGCCATTCAATAAATTCTTCTTGCATATACTCATCAAAATCCATTTCATTATAGTAATTATATTGTTCTGAATTTGGTTTATATGTTCTTTTATAAGTTTTTGTTTGCGCTCCATTTTCAGAGTTTTTTTGTGACGGTGTAGTAGAAGGGCTATTTTCACTAGAAATATCGCTTTTCTCTTTTTCATAAAGAGTTTCATCATATAATATCCTTAAATCAAGATTTCTTAAAATACTATATGCTTCATTTATTTTACACATCATCTTATGACAAAATTCATTATTTGCATTAGGATTAGAATCAGGATGATACTCCATTGCTCTCCTTTTATACGCTATTTTGATTTCTTTTAAAGTTGCATTTTGTGGTACATTTAATATTTCATATAATGTTTGTTCTTTATTTTCCATAGAATATCAATCCCCCAAATTTATCACTATTTTATCATAAAATTTCAAATTGTAAAAGATTTGAATTCTATTTATAGAGTAGTAAAATAGTATGTAATATAAAATCTGAAGAGCACAAATAAGTGTATTTAGTTTTATAATGGTATA
>CANOTJ010000044.1 GCA_947570175.1 uncultured Mycoplasmatota bacterium
TTGTATCAAAAAACCCCACCTTGTGGTGCGGTTCAAATTTCAATTTAGGAAAAATGATTTTTTAAAAATCATTTTTTATTTAAAAGCACTTCTTAACTCTTGTGTTTGTTGTTCCTGTTCCCTAATTGTAGCTAATTCATACAAAGCATTTTGTTTCTCTTGATCAGGAACAATTTGTGCAGGTGCTATAGCTGTAAGAAGTAAAGTAATCTTATGCATTTCTTGTTCTAATTTATCTATTTTTTGACTCATTTCATATATTTTTTCTTCCGTATTCATATTTTTCCTCCTATATATACTTATTGTATATGATTAATATAAAAAAAGCAATCCGTAATTTTTATTTTTTGTAAAGTATTTGTATAAAATATAAGAACATCATCATTATAAAATAGGAGATGATGGCATATGAAAAAAATACTTATTATTGCTTTAGTGTTAGGAATTATTATATCATTGGGAAAAATAAAAGCGGAAACGAATATGATTCCAAATGAAGCAATCCGCTTAAGAGTAGTTGCAAACAGTGACTCTGAATATGATCAAAGAATTAAAATGAAAGTCAGTGATAAATTGCAACAAGATATGTATCAATTATTAAAAAATACAAAAGGAATAGAAGAAGCAAGAAAAACAATCAATGATAATCTATCTATAATTAATCAAAATATTAAAGATACTTTATTAAAAGAAAACTACCCACTAAATTATAAAATTCATTTTGGAGATAATTATTTTCCTGCTAAAGAATATAAAGGAATTCAGTATGAAGCTGGATACTATGAATCCCTTTTAGTTACTTTAGGGGAAGGTAAAGGAAAAAATTGGTGGTGTGTATTATTTCCCCCTTTATGTTTAATAGAAGCAGAAGAGAGTGATGAAGTTGAATATAAATTCTTTGTTCAAGAATTAATAGAAAAATATTTGTAAGTATAAAAAAAGAATCTCTTAATACAATGATATAGGAGGTTTTTTTATGTCTATTATTATGGTAATTATAATCGCAGTAAGTCTTAGTATGGATGCTTTTTCTCTTTCCTTAGCATATGGAACTTTAAATATGAAAAAAAAGGAGATACAAATACTTTCTATTATTGTAGGAATATATCATTTTTTTATGCCACTAATAGGGATGTTTATAGGGACAACAATCTTAAAAATTTTACCTATTTCTCCTGATACCATTGTTTTTATTGTCTTATGCTTTATTGGGATTCAAATGATTTTTGAAACATTTAAACAGGATCGTAAAATATCATTAATGAAATTTAGTGAATTATTAATATTTGGGCTAGCGGTTAGTATAGATAGCTTTTCAGTAGGACTAGGACTAAAAACTATTTATGAAAATGTCTATATTAGTGCTTTCATTTTTTCATTATCCAGTGCTCTTTTTACATATTTAGGATTATATTTAGGTAAAAAGATTAATGATTTGATTGGGAAAATATCAACTTTGTTAGGAGGAATGGCTTTAATAATTATTGGAATAATGTATGTAATATAAAATTTGCGTTTTTTTTAGAAAAATAATATAATGAATATGGTGATATTATGGTAGTAAATGCAAAAAAAATGCTAGAACAAGCAAAAGAGGGAAAATATGCAGTCCCCCATTTTAATATTAATAATTTAGAGTGGACAAGATATATTTTAGAAGAATGTGAACGTTTAAAAAGTCCAGTTATTTTAGGTGTTAGTGAAGGTGCTATTCAATATATGGGTGGATATAAAGTAGTAGCAGATTTAGCTCGAAACTTGGATGAAGAACTAATGATTCATGTGCCTGTGGCAATTCATTTAGATCATGGAAGTAGCGTAGAATCCTGTAAAAAGGCGATAAATGCAGGTTTTACTTCAGTAATGTTAGATGCTTCTAAATATTCATTAGAAGAAAATATAAAAATGACAAAGGAAGTTGTTTCTTATGCTTCTAATAGAAACATAACAGTGGAAGCAGAGATTGGTCATATTGGAGGTAGTGAAGATAACATAAGTAGCGAAATTGCATATGCTAAGGTAGATGATGCAATTCAATTATATGAACAGACCAATATCGATTTTTTGGCTCCAGCTTTAGGAAGTGTCCATGGATTATACAAGGGAGAACCATGTTTAGATTTTGCTAAAATGCAACAAATTAGTGAGAAAGCAAATATTCCATTAGTTTTACATGGTGGCTCTGGAATAGATGATGAAAAACTAAAAAAAGCAATTCAAAGTGGAATTTGTAAAATAAATATTAATACTGAATTACAAATAGAGTGGACCAAAGCAGTAAGAACATTTTTAGATATAGATAAAGTTTCTTATGATCCAAGAACAGTTATTCGTTCTGGAGAAAAAAATATGAAGAAAATAATTGCTCAAAAAATAGAAATTTTAGGAAGTAAAAATCGTATTAAATTTTAATCATCTCAGGAGGTAATCATGAAAAAAATACAAATTGAAGGGAATCAGTTGTTAGAAGGCACAATTTCTATTAGTGGTTCCAAAAATAGCGCAGTAGCGCTTATTCCAGCATCTATTTTATCAGATGAAAAAGTAACAATAGATAATATTCCTAATATTTCTGATATTGATGCTCTAAATGAAATATTAACATATTTGGAAGCAAAAGTAGAATATCAAAAAAATACAATGATTATTCATTCTGATAATATTGTGAATAAGGAGATACCAGAATCAATTTCTACAAAATTACGTGCTTCTTATTATTTTATGGCAGCTCTTTTGGGAAAATACAAAAAAGTAGAAATGTATTTCCCAGGAGGATGTAAAATAGGATTACGTCCAATCGACCAAACTTTAAAAGCCTTTGAATTATTAGGAGCCAAAGTAATTGAAAATAAAAATAAATATACGATAACAGCTGAACGGCTAATTGGAACAAATATTTATTTAGATATGCCAAGTGTAGGTGCTACTATTAATACGATGTTAGTGGCCGTTAAGGCAGAAGGTACAACGATTATCGAGAATGCAGCAAAAGAACCAGAAATTGTAAGTGTCGCAACATTTTTAAATAGTATGGGAGCAAAAATTCGTGGGGCAGGAACTAGTAAGATAACAATTGATGGTGTTGATCAATTAAACAAAGGGTTTACAGAAGTTATACCAGATAGAATTGAGGCAGGAACTTATGTTTTAGCTGGCGCCTTAATGGGAAAGAATTTAATTATCAAAAACTTAATTCCTAAACATATAGAATCATTAATTTTGAAATTAAAGGAAATAGGAATTCCAATGAAAATAGGAACGGACTCCATTCAAATTTCAAAAACAGACAATCTTCGTTCTATTCATCTAAAAACTTTAGGTTATCCTGGATTTCCTACAGACCTGCAACAACCAATAACCGTACTTTTAACACAATGTCTTGGAGATTCTGTATTACAAGAAACTATTTATGAAAATCGTTTTCAAAATATTTACTATTTGAATAAAATGGGAGCAAATATTCAAATACATAATGATAAGATAAAAATAACAGGACCAACAAAGCTAGTAGGAACAGAAGTAGTTGCTACAGATTTACGTGCAGGCGCATGTTTAGTTTTAGCAGGATTATCCGCTCAAGGAACGACTGTAATTAGCGATGTAGAACATATTTTAAGAGGATATGAAAATATTGTGGAGAAATTGCAAACTGTTGGTGCTAAAATAGAAATTATTGAAATATAATGAAAGTAGAGAAATCTACTTTTTTTAGGAGGTTTTTATGAAAATAAAGACAATTATCATTACAGGCATTGTAATTATTACAATATTTGTAATCTATTTGACCACAATAGATAAAAGAATATATTATTTGGATTTAAATATAAATAATTATCATTATAGTGAAGAGACTAAAAAATATATTTTATCTAAAAATAAATTAGAAAAATTTGTAACTGGCTATACAAAAGTAGATGATCGAACAACCGATTTAATTAATAATATTAAGCAAAATAAAAAAATTAAGATTGAAGATAAATCCCAAGCCATCAAAAATGCTCTGATAAAAGCGGATTTAGTAACTATTACAACAGGAAAAAGCGATCTACTTTATAAGATATTAAACAGTGATGACAAAGCATACGAATATGCAGATGAAATAATAAGGGATATTGAAAAATTGATGAAGTTGTTAAGAGAATATTGTAAAGAAGATATTATTTTAATTGGATTAATCAATGAATATGGAAATCAATATCAAGAATTATTCCAATATATTAATCAAAAATTAGGTGAAATATGTTATGAAAATAAAATTTTTTTTATCAATCCTATGAGTATTAAGAATACTTCTAAAATAGATGAACAGATAGAAAAACAAATCAAACAAATCATTCAAACAGAAATATTAAACTAATTGTTGCAATTTTATATAAACCTTGTTATAATAGAAACGCATTAAATTACTATGACATTTGTCATGGCGGAAGGAGATGGAGTATGAAAAAAGGAATTCATCCAGAATATGTAGAAACAAAGGTTACATGTGCTTGCGGAAATACTTTTACAGTTCGTTCTAATAAAGAAGAATTACATTTAGAAACTTGTAATAAGTGTCATCCATTGTATACTGGAGAACAGGGAAATAAAAAGAGAACTGGACGTGTAGAAAAATTCAATCGTAAATATGGATTTAATACTGATACAGAAGAAAAATAAAACTTTAAAGAAGAACTTTAAAGTTTTTTTAATTGTAATTTCAACCGCACCACTTTTAATACTTTGATTCTACCTCA
>CANOTJ010000045.1 GCA_947570175.1 uncultured Mycoplasmatota bacterium
GATAATTCAGAGTTATCCGTCGTTTTTTCAATCAATTTATTTAGATAAAATGATATTTTTTTAGATAAAGGAGAATTATATGGGGTATGATATAAATAATGCAATGTTTAGATTTCCGGATGAGAATAAGTTAGACCAATCTATAGATATGCTTTTAGCACATAGTAAAAACAAGAACAAATTTCGCAAAGCACCTTTTTTAACTTCTGTTGGTGGGACAGATCGTAGTGATTATACTAACAAAGGAATTAAACGCTCAAGATTTGCACAGAAAGTATTTTGTGAATCTACATTTAAGAACTCTGCTGCTGCTGGTTCAAACTTTACACATTGTAAATTCTATAATTGTGAAATTGTTAATGCCAATTTCCAAGAATGTACATTCATACATTGTAATATACAAAATAACACTATTAACAATCCTATTACTCATAGTAACTTTAATAGGAGTTTATTTTCTAATGGGTTTAATATATTAGATTTATATTTTCAACATTCTATATTTCGTCAGACAGCTTTTATAGATGGAACCATGCAGAACATAACGTTTTATTCGTCCACTCTTGAAGATACTATTTTTTCAAATATTATTATGGATACAATTCGTTTTAGTGATTTAAATATAGATTTTTCTGTTTTTAACAATGTTCATATGAATGATGTAGTTCTCCCCTTCTCGCAAATTTGTTTTGCTTTTGGATTGCTTAATTATTTGATGGAAACGGATGACAAAGTTTATATCACTTCAGTTAAGAATAGTAATGGTTACATTTCAAAAGAAGAATTTTTGTCGTTACTTCCATATTTTGAAACGTATTATTTAGGTACAAATGATTACTTTCCCTTAGCCAATATTTATCTTTCAGAAGGGAAATTTGAAGATGCTAAGAATGCTGTGCTTAATGGCATTTTATTAGCAACTAATGATTGTGATTTTCGTCAGATAAAGTATTTAAGTAAATTAATATATACATATTCTGTATTTGATTTTCATCAAAGAAAACAGATTTATGATTATATTAATGCAAATATTTCATTTCAAGATATGAATCCAAGTCTCTTATATAATTATAATACTTATAAAAATGAAATTAGTAGTTTTTTACTCAATAACAACCGTTCTGGAATTGCAACCTCAGAAATAGATATTTTAACAAATATATTTCCAGATGAGGCAAATAAAATTGGAATTTTGTTGTCAACTCTTGAAAATATTATTGATCAATGTAAATCAGATTGTGGTGAACACAAAATAGTATTTAGACATAACTCAGCAGAAGAAATTATTATTATAATACAAGATATTTATCAAGCTCTTAAAACAGCTATACCTATGATATATTCAATTTTAATCGGGGTTTTTATTTTAGATGAGAAAAGGGGTAACTATCTAACAAACAAGTTACATAGAAAAAATGCTGCGGAATTAAAACAAATAGAAGTTGAAATGGCACGCATAGAACTTGAAAGAGAAAAAATGGCATTAGAAAAAGAAAAAGCCGACTTTGCTACTTGGCAATTAGAGCAAGATAATAAAAAGAATCAAATTAGGGAGGAAATATTAAGGAGAAATATCGTCGATAATAATATTAGTATATCTTCAGTTAGTCACATAACTTATGGCGATATTCCTCCTAATGCTGAAAAAAATATATGCCAATATTCCCATTTTACTAATTATTAAATAGCAAGCATGTTATTTTTGCAAGCATCACATGTGGGCCCGAGTTTCAAATTATATTGTTGGCAAATGTTTTCCGCTTCTTCATAGAGGGATAATAATGCTGTGTTTGAAAGAGGCACAAATGATTCAAGTTTTGTATTTTTCATAGGACGAAAAACAGACAACATCGGTTGGATACCATTTTTACACAATATTTGAATTCCTTCAAGCAATGTTTCAGAACTATTTAGACCAACGATTAATGCTGTTCTTACATTTCCTGTCGTTCCCCATAATTTTGTTGCAGCCTTTAATACAGAAAGATATGTTTCTAACTGAATTTGGCCTTTTCCTGGCATAATTTCTTGTGCAAGCTCCCGATCCCATATCTCAATATTAAAAGCGATTTCATTGATTCCTGCATTCTTATAACTGTCTAGAACGTCGGTCCTAAATGGAGGAAGAGACATTAAATATATAGGTATTTCTGAATTAAGTGTTCGGATAAACGTAGTAATTTCTATTATTTTTTTTGATTCAATGTTCGGGTTACCAGAACCGCCGCCAATAAGAATATGCCTAAATTCTGGCTTTGTCAAAAGCTCCGCAATCACTTCTTTTAAGTCATTAATATCAAAATCTTTTCTACTTGTTGAGACGCTGCAAAAAGCGCATCCCATACCTTCCTTTTTCATCTCGCAGACGACTTCATGTTTTAAGCGTAATCTATCTGTCGAAAGATATGCAATAGAACTATAAGGTACATTATTTTTCGTTAATAAATTATTCCAATCTGCTTGCATTTCAATTTCTATATTAGAAATCACTTTGTTATAATAATGTAATTCTAAATGATTATCTAAGTTTAAACTAATTTTAAACGGTGAAAAGTCCGAAAATTTTAAATTTACTGGTGCATTGATAAATAATCCATTGGATAACTGGAAATCAATGGAACTAAACACAGCTTTTTTTATAACTCCTTGAGAATTTAAAAAATCAGCCGCATCCTTGGTTATAATACAGCCCTGATTTAAAAGAGCAATTTTTAATCCTATTTGGCTAGATATTTTTTCTTTAAGATATTCTTCTTCACCTGTTATATTCGAGTACAAATTATACCCGCCATCAAAGTTTAACGATGTAATATTCGTGGAGAAAACAATTGCATAACAATAAGCATCTTTTTCTATATTTATATCACTCCTCCATCCATCCAAGAATAAATGAGAAACGTAAGGATTATTTCTTGCTAATTCTTCAATATAATATAAATGTTTAGTTCCTTCTTCGTAGAAATATTTGTAGAAGCTATATTCAACCGATAAATTTTGTATATTTATATCTACTCTGTCTTGAGCATAAAACAATTCGATATTTAACTTCGTTAAGTCAGGATATCCATGCTGAGTTAAAGTAGCATCAATAAGAAAACTTGATGCTTGATATCGTGGATTTATTTCTTGGAAATAAACAATATTATTCTTTATTATAAAATCTACTCCTATTATTCCTCGATAGCCTAACGATTGTATATGACTTAAAATTATGTCTAAGTATTTTTGTATCTTATCTTGTATATCTGAAGGCAATTTCTTCGCGCTTATATAGTCTGCACCATGATAGAGCAAACGATTATCTTTCTTTTCTATTATTTGTAAAGAAAATGGGAAATAGTATATTTGTTTTTTGCCAATTATAGCATTGACGTTTATCGACAGCCCATTTTCTATATATGGAGATACAATAAAAAGTTCGTTACATGTTTCCCGTAGTATCTCAAGCATATGATTATCTTTAGTAATATAAAATGTTCCAAATCCTCCAGAACTTTTATTTTTTTGAACAATGTATGCATTAGAGACTTCCAATTTTTTTTCTAACTCTTGAAAAGATAAATAAGAAGAATCTTGTAAAATAGAAGGCAAAACTGGAACATAATTTCCTAACCAATATCTTGTATATATTTTATCACTCAATAAATCTAAAATATACTTTGTATTTAAACAGAGAACATGTTTTCTTATCTCTGCTTCCAAATGATATGCAATTTTAGGATTATAAAAAATGAAACTAGAATCAGGATGAAATTTTAATATACATTTCATTTTGTTTTCTATAAATTCTATAAATTTCCTGCCATAAATGTGAGCTTTTCTGTAAGAAATAGTATTTTTATCCGAAAAATAACAAATGCTTTCATTAAAACTTTTACTAAAAAATATGTCCGAATCACGCGGACCCACCCAAACTAAGTACCCCATACAATTCTCCTTTATCTAAAAAAATATCATTTTATCTAAATAAACTGATTGAAAAAACGACGGATAACTCTGAATTATC
>CANOTJ010000046.1 GCA_947570175.1 uncultured Mycoplasmatota bacterium
TATGATGAATCAGATGAATACACCACAAATGACAGAAGTACCAAATGTAAATCCAAAAGTAGATATGATGAATCAGGTGAATACACCACAAATGACAGAAGTATCAAACATGCAACCTCAAGCGATAGAAAATTCAGGATCAAGTCAAGATGAATATCGTACTTGTCCAAAATGCCAAAATAGGATAAAGAGAGATGCCAAAGTTTGTTTTATTTGCGGAAATCATTTAGACTAAAAAATGAGTTTTATTTACTCATTTTTTTGATTTCAATTAAATAAGGAGAAATTCCTTGATTATTATTATGAAATTCTTTAAAGTTAATTCCTTCATTTTTTAGGAATTTTTTAATTTCTATACTTTCCTTTTTCCCTTCTGGATGGCCAGGATAAACCGTAATCAGAACAATCCCTTTTTCATTTAAAAGAGATATTGCATCTTTGATTGCTGAAATACTAGTTTTATAATTTGTAGTAATTGTTTTATCCCCTTTTGGAAGAAATCCTAAATTAAATACAACTAAACTAATTTTATTGATGTAATGTTTGAGTATTTGTTTCATATTCTCATGTCCAGTTTGAAATAACGTATAATTATGAATATTATGAGATAAAAGCAATTGTTCTGTATTCCTAATAGCTTGTGACTGAATATCAAAACCAAATATTTTTCCTATAGAAACAATTTTCCCTAAAAATAAAGTATCCTTTCCGTTTCCAATAGTAGCATCAATAACAAGATCCTTATCCTTTACATTAGAAATAATAATTTGCCGAACTTTATTTAAAATACTTTGTTGAAATCCTTGAAAAGTATTTCTACTAGCTAACTCTTTATCAATTTCATTCATAACTCCAAATTTTTTAGTTAACCATTTTGGCTCTATTAAATCCTCTGCATTTGGATCGCCTGTAATACGGTGAATAATTATATTCTTTTTGAGAATCTCTAATTGATCACATACAATTTGAACATATTCTTCTTTTGATAATATAGGAAAGGGATTTTCTCGATAAATGATTCCTAACTTTGTATTTTTTAAAATATGTAACATATGAATTTTAATTCCTTGAATATCTAAATGATTTAAATAATGAATCGTATCTAACATCATATCTTTCGTTTCATAAGGAAGACCATTAATAATATGAACAACGACATGAATATTTTTAGAACGTAATTTTTTAACACATTCTTCAAAACACTCTAAAGTATGACATCGATTAATAAACTTAGAAGTTTTCTCATGAATAGTTTGAAGACCTAACTCAACAGTTAAAAATGTTCTTGTATTTAATTCTTCTAAATAGGAAAGACATTCTTCATTAATAGAATCTGGCCTTGTTGCAATAGAAAGCCCAACAACGTTCTTAATTTTTAAAATAGATTCATATTTTTCCTTTAAAACAGAAACATCTGCATAAGTATTGGTATGAGCCTGGAAATATCCAATATATTTAGCAGTTTTCCATTTCTGATGAAGTTTATTTTTAATCTTATAAAATTGCTTTATGAGATCATCTTGCTCACTTCCAGCAAAATCACCACTGCCTAATTTGGAACAATAAATGCATCCACCCTTACCAACTGTTCCATCGATATTTGGACAACTAAATCCTGCATTTAAACTAACTTTAAATACTTTGCATTTAAATTTCTGCTTATAGAAATAATCAAGTGTATAATATCGCTTATTAGAATTAGTATATTCAAAAAGATTCATAATATCACATCCATAAAAGTATTATAACTGATTTTCAAAAGATAGTGGTAAAAAAGAACGAAATTTGGAAAAAAACACCAAAAATCTTTATATAATCCAAATTATTTGATATAATGATATGGGAGGTATATATGAAAAAGAAGGACATATTAAAAGCTATAGGAATTGTTTTAGGTATTTATGTAATACTTACTTGGTTAATTCCAGCAGGAGTATTCTCTGGAAAAGAAGTAACTGCAAGTGCGACAGAACCAGTTGGCTTATTCGATTTGGTAAAATATCCAATTGCAACAGCTGCTACTTCAATCTTTGTATTAAGTTTATTAGTAGTACTTTTAATCGGAGGACTCTATGGAGTAATGAATAAAACAGGTGTTTATTCAAATATTGTAGAAGGAATTACTAAAAAATTTAAAGGAAAGGAAAAAAATTTCTTAATTATTAGTATTTTAGTATTAGGAATTTTATCATCTTTAACAGGCCTTGTACTACCTTTATTTATTCTAGTACCATTCTTTGCAGCGGTTATTATATTGTTAGGGTATAACAAAATAACAGCTATGTTATCAACGGTAGGATCTATTTTAATTGGAAGTATTGGATCTACATATGGATTTAATATTAATGGATATATTATTTATTTCTTCCAAAATAAAATCAATGATTCTATTTGGTTTAGACTTTCATTGCTTGTCCTTATGTTGATTTCTTTTACTGTTTTTGTGATAAAAACTGCTTCATTAGAAAAGAAAAAAGCAACTAAGAAAACTACAAAATCAGAAACGAAAAAGAAAACAGAAGAAAAAGAGGATGGAATTATTCCTTTATATGAAAAAAATATGGACAAAAAGAAAAGCCCAACAGCTTTAATTGTTATTTTTGCTTTATTAGTAGTTGTATCATTAGTTGGAATGTTTAACTGGACAAATTGTTTAGGAGTTACATTCTTTACAGATATTTATGATTCTATTACAAAATTTGAATTAAATGGGTATCCACTTTTTGCAAATATTCTAGGGAATATTGAAGCTATGGGAAATTGGACAAATGCAGAATTCTGTATGTTGATTATCATTGCTATTTTATTAATAAAATGGTTATACAACATTAAATTAAATGATGCATTTGAAGGATTTGTAGTTGGTGTAAAACAAATGGTTCCAGTGGCTATTTATGTAATTATTGCGAATATTTTATTCTTAATTATCAATAGTAGCAGTACTGGTAATACTATTTTTGCCCCAATTGCAAACTTCTTTATATCTATGACAAAAGGATTTAATGTTTTAACTTTTGGTTTTGCATCAATAATTGGAAGTGTTATTTATAATGATTTTCCATATTTATTAAATGCTTTATATGAGCCAATCAGTACATTAACAAAAGATTATGCGTTTGTTGGAATCATACTTCAGTCGATTCATGGTCTTGTTATGTTGATTGCTCCAACTAGCGTAATTTTAATAGCAGGGCTTAAATATTTTGATATATCCTATAAAGAGTGGATAAAAAATATTTGGAAATATTTATTAATTGCCCTAATAGCAGTAATTGTCATTATTGCGCTGATGGCACTCATTTAATAGGGAAGAACAGTAAAATTTACTGTTTTTTTTTAATTCTTTCTATGATTATTTGTATAGATATGATACAATTAGCTTAGGATAATTTAATGGGGATGATATTGTGGAGAATAATAAAATAACAGAAGTGATAAAAAAAGAATCAGATGAAAGAAATAATCTCTTTGAACAACTAGAAAAAGATATGTTTAACCATAATAAAAAAATCTTGGAATACCAAAATAAAGTAAAAAATTTAGATGTCCTAAAAATGAAATATAGTAATCTGGAAAGGGAAAGTAGAGAATTATTAACAAGATATAAAGATAGATTAACAGAAAGAGAAGAACAAATCGAGGATCTTCAAACAGAAGTTCAAGTTCTTAGAAAAACAATATTAACTTATAAAACAAAAGTGAAGTCCTTACAATCTATTATTGGTTTAATTGTAGATGATTTTGGACTAGATCAAGTGTCTTTAGCTTCGGGAATATCTAATGACAAAATTGAAGAGTATTTAAAAGATGAAATATAAAATCAAGGTTTCCCTTGATTTTTTTAATTGTAATTTCAACCGCACCACTTTTAATACTTTGATTCTACCTCA
>CANOTJ010000047.1 GCA_947570175.1 uncultured Mycoplasmatota bacterium
TTATAAACGAGATAAAGAATATTTGTTTTTACAAAAATTAAGATGTCCTAAATGTAATCGTATTTTAGGTGGAAATGCTACAAGAAAGAAAAATGGTAAAGTTTATTATTACTATCAATGTAATACTTGTAAAATAACAATTAAAGAAATAAAAATAGAAGAAACTATTAAAACTTTACTTGCTGATATTTTAGAATATGATAATGTTGTAAATGAATTCTTTTTACCAGTTTTAAAATCAAAATTAGAAAACCCAAAAGAAGAATTAAATAAAGAAATTAAAAATTTAAATAAGAAAAAAGAAAGAATTAAAAAAGCATATATTGATTCACTATTTACTGAAGAAGAATTTAAAGAAGAAACAAAAATAATTGAAGAACAAATTGAACTTATCAATTCAAAATTATTAGAAAATGAACAAGCAGAACAATTAAACTTTACTATTGATGATATACTCCTAAAAAGAGACATGGACTTTATCAATAAAGTAAAATTACCAATATCTTATTATGCTTTTAATGAAAACTGGGATTTACTTGATAGAAATATTAAAGCAGATATTATAATGAGATATGTTGATGATATAGAACTTGAAATAACTAATAACAAATATGAAATCAAACAAGTTAATTTTAGAAGTACATTTTATAGTGATTTTGAAGAACTATATAAGCAAGGTTATATTGATAAGAAAAGACCACTTACTTATAACTTTAATGGAATATGTGTAGATACTATTGTTAGATATAGTGAATATTTACCAATTAAGGAAGTAATGCAAAACTTGTATAGATTAAACGAATATTACGAAGTAAATTTTTATAAAGGAACATATTATAAAGAAGTTGAAAAACTAGATATGCTACCACTAAAAAATGGTGAAGTACCAATTAGAATATTCCCATTGCAAGACAATAACAATGGAAATGAAAATTGGGTATCAATGGGAATGTTTGCTACAAAGAATAATCCTAATGATATAAAAGTTAATATTAGAGATGTGTTTGAAACAATACCTGATAATATTAATTAGTCTTATGTAGTTTTACTCTATTACGAAGTTTTAGAGTAATACGAAATAAGACAGGTGGATTCTAAGGTTGCCTAAACCTTAGCCCCCAGATTTTGATATGAACGAAGTGAGATGTCAAAATCTATAGGGGGTTAGAGATTTCGTCAAAGCCAAAATTAACCTACTATGAATAATAGTTTTCTATTTTATAAAAGTAGTATGAAAAATGATTAAAATTAACAAATTATAATATATTTCAAATAATAGAAAAGTATGATAAAATAGAAGTAATTAAGGGAGGTTTAACTATGAAAAAGGAATTAAGCTTAAAATATGTTGCAGATGCTATAATCGAAGTAAAAAAAGAAAATTTTGGAGAGGATTTTGTAAGTATTGATGATCTTCTAATTATAAAAAAATTACTTGAATATAAATTTGAAAATATGGGGTATGAGGTTGAATTTTGGGATAGTATAGTTAGTAGTGGTTTTAGAGTAGATAGAAATATTGTTTCAAAGACTGATTTATTTGTGTGTGAACAGGAAATAGAAGATAAAAGAATAAGAAGTGTAATTTATGATAGAGAATTTATTTATTATTGCCTTTGTCAAATGTTAATTAACAAACTTAATAATAGCATGGAGCATAATTGCAATAATTGTAATAATGAGTGTACTGGGTTATTTAATCAGTCACATTCCAAATTGAATAATTGTTCTAGATGGACACATGATTTTGTGAAAGATTGTATAAACAATATTTCATTGAAAGAACGAACATTATTAGAAGGAGAACAAAATCTACAAAGTTCAGTTGAAAACCCTAAAGAAAGTAACTGGATTCAAGAAATTCAGGAGATTTCGTCAATGTTAACAAGAGAAAAAAGTATGGAATTAATGGATGCTCGAGAGGAATTTATTAAAGAAAAAATGAAAGAAATTGAGAAAAGAGAAGATGAATCAGAAATTTTAGGTATGTTGGAAGATGAAGATTATGATGAAGAAGAGTTTAATATGCTTTTAGGTGCAAGTTATCTAAACAATTCATTAAATAATGATAATAAAGGGAAAAAATTAGTTAAGAAAAAGGATGATAGAAATGAATCAAGTTAATAAGTCTAGAACTATTGCAGATTTATCAAAAAAGGAATTAATGGATTTTATAATGACTTTATAAATGTATGCAAGATTATGATAATGATATTGAATATAGAATGAAATGTTCAGAAAAAGCAGAATGGGATTCTATAAAGTCTAAGCCAGTATCTAAAAGAAGCTTAAAAAAGTTACAATATGCGAGAAATATAAAAAGATAGTATTGCTACTTATTTCATTATTTGTTAAAATATTATTAGAAATTGATACAAATATTGTATTGATTACTTACTTTAGCGAAAAAAGTTTGAAATAACTTGCTTAATCGCACCAGATTGATAATAAACTCGAACTTTTATGTTTCGAGTTTTAATTTGTTAAAATTTTGATATAATTTTTATAGAAATTAAATTGATAATGTCAATTTAGTAAAAACACACTTGTACATTGGCAACAATCAATATACATTAGTTGGAGGAAATTTATGGAATATATAAAAATGATACGAAAATATGTAGGGCATGCGCCCCTTATGATATGTGCTTGTGGTTGTTTGATATTTAACGACAAAGGTCAAGTCTTGCTTCAAAAGAGATCTGATGATGGTTTATGGGGGAATCCGGGAGGTTCTATGGATTTAGGAGAAACTATATATGAAATTATTATTAGAGAAGTAAAAGAAGAAACAAATTTGCATATTAAAAAAGAAAATTTAAAAGTATTCAATATATATTCAGGAGAAGAACAACACCATATTTATCCTAATAAAGATGAAGTTTATTTTGTTAATATTATATTTGAAACTAGCATTTATAACGGTGAAATAGTAAGCGATTCTGAAAGTTATGAATTGAAGTTTTTTGATCTTGATAAATTACCATCTAATATTACTAAACCATTTGAGGTAGTTGCCAAGGATTTAAAAGAAAAAATACAAAGTAGGGATATATAAAAGTTGTTGTACTTCTCTTTCAATGTCATCAGTTTAAGGAACTACAAAAGATAATGATTTTTTCTTTCCTAAAGATTTCTCTTTAAATGGACAGTTGAATCAACAAATCCAAAAGTTCATAAAAAAGGTGTTAATCATTAGTTAAAATGTCCACGATTTTATTTATTGATAACAAACAA
>CANOTJ010000048.1 GCA_947570175.1 uncultured Mycoplasmatota bacterium
CAACGGCTGGTTAAACAGTGTTGTGGTTGTTTTAATAAGTTGTAAAGTGGTGTTAATTGATAACAAAATAAAAGATTTAACCACAATAATAGAAGAGACAAAAAATAAAATCTATGACCTTGCAATTTGTGGAAAACTTGTATCACAAGATTTAAATAATGAACCCGCATCAGTTCTCTTAGAACGCATTCACATAGAAAAAGAAAGATTAATAAAACAAGGCAAAATGAAGCGTGATAAAAGGGAATCTATTATCTTTAGAGGTGATGATAACTCTTATTATGAGAAGTTTGCGGATGGAACGACAAAAAATATAGATAATGAGATACCATTTGATATTCCCGAAAGCTGGGTGTTTATAAGATTAAAAAATATTTGTGAGCTTATATCTGGAAGAGATCTTTTGCCAACCGAATATAATACAGACAAAGAGGGAATTCCATATATAACTGGTGCAAGTAATTTTGTTATGGGAAAAGTTGAATTGGTAAGATGGACAATGAACCCACAAGTAGTAACCGAAGTTGGTGATTTATTACTTACATGCAAAGGAACTATTGGAGAAATGGCGCTCAATAATTTTGGTAAAGCTCACATAGCTCGACAAATTATGGCAATCAGGAATATTTATAATTTAAATTCTGACTACCTTTTTCTTAGTTTACGTTTTTATATAAACGATTTAAAAGATGCTTCCAAAGGGATTATTCCTGGTATTTCAAGAAAAGATATTCTAGAATTGATTGTTCCAATGCCACCAGTATATTATCAAAATGCAACGGTATCTTGCATAAAAAAATTGGATACTGCATTATTACAAATAGAGGAGAATCTCAATTGAGACTCTCCTCTATTTGTAATAGAATTTTAATCAAGCAATCTATTCTTTTGTATATCCTTATTTGTTCATCTAATGGTGGTAAAGAAATAATAATTTCTCCCATTTGGGAACCCGATATTTCTTTAAATGTTGTTCCTGTAGCCCGTTGTATTATTTCGTCCGTTCTTGCAATTAAACAGTAATACAGATAATTACTCATATTATTAATGATAGGAATAACAGACTTAAATCCTTGATTGGTTGTAACTGGATTTGCTGCAATTGCTACATATCCTATTGGTGCACGACTTGAATATAAGACAGTTCCGGCAGGTAATAATTGTGCAGATGAAGATTGTAATCCTAATTCTGTAATTGTGCGTTCGCCGTATGATATATATACGTGAGTAAAACCACTTAAATCAGCAGGTGTAATCCATGGAATATTACCATTCCAATACCCTTTAATATTAGTTTTGGGTGTTCCACCACCTACAATATTGCCAATTTGTTTAAGTCGAATAAACACCCAGCTTTCGGGAATATCAAATGGTATCTCATTATCTATATTTTTTGTCGTTCCATCCGCAAACTTCTCATAATAAGAGGCAAAAGCATAGTGTTAATTCATTTATAATCTCTAATAGGCAAGGAATTTCGCATATTTTGGAGGTAAAATGAAAATGACATTTGAAAATTATTTGAAGAAAGAAAATCTTTCAGAACACACCATATCTGTCTATCTTTGGACAGTGGAGTATTATGAGAAGAATTATGATTCGTTATCCAAAGAAAATTTATTGGCATACAAAGGATACTTAATTGAGTATTTCAAACCCAAAACTGTAAATTTACGAATACAGGCGATAAATAAATATCTTGAATTTCGGAAAATGAATCAATTAAGGTTATCTGCTGTAAAGATACAACAGAAAAATTTTTTAGAAAATGTGGTTAGTAATGCAGATTACAATTTTTTAAAAAAACAGCTCAAAAAAGATGGAAATATGCAGTGGTATTTTGTGGTTTGGTATTTAGCCGCGACAGGTGCAAGAGTAAGTGAACTCATAAAAATCAAGGTAGAACATGTTAATTTAGGTTATTTTGATTTATATAGCAAAGGTGGTAAATTACGCAGATTATACATTCCTAAGAAATTACGTGAAGAAACACAAAAGTGGCTAGAAACGGAATGTCGTACTTATGGATATCTTTTTTTAAATAAATTTGGTCAAAGAATTACAACCAGGGGAATTTCCCAACAATTAAAAAATTATGCAGATAAATATGGGCTGGATAAAAAAGTGATTTATCCACATTCTTTTCGGCATTTATATGCGAAAAACTTTTTAGAGAAATACAATGATATTGCTTTATTAGCGGATCTAATGGGGCATGAAAGTATTGAGACAACACGAATTTATTTAAGGAGAACAGCTACAGAACAACAGGAATTAATTGATAAAATTGTAACGTGGTAAGAACCTATTCTCTTACCACGTTCATAATGTTATTTAATTGTTCAATTAGTTTACTTAAGTAAGAGGTAACAGCATACTGCTCATTTAATGGAGGTATTGGAATAAAAACATTTTCCAATTGATTAAGATAAAACCCTTTTTGAGCAGTTCCTGTTGCTTCTTTATCTATTAACTTTTGGAAACGAGGTGAATCAAAAAATAACTTTAAATATTGAGGAATAATGATTAACGGAGTGATTACGGTAACGCTTCGCTGCAAACATAAATTTGGTGGAATATTTTGATATATGCAGCTTCTGCCTAACGTTGCCACAGTTGTTAATAAAATATCATTTTCAGAAATATTTGTTCTTGCGTTCTCTTTTTCAAATTGCTCTTTTGATATATACCTAACATTATTTAAATCTACAATAGTATCATCATTAATATTTCTAGATGATGCCATAATATATTCTGTTTTGCAAACTTCTCCTTTTGGCGGATTATGAGATCCATCAACTAATTTAATTGTAATATCTTTTAATCTAGCATATTCCCATCCGTTTGGTAAATCAAATAGTTCCTCATTTGTTAGTTTTATAATGGAATCATCAACTCGTTCATAATAAGAGTTATCATCACCTCTAAAGATAATAGATTCCCTTTTATCACGCTTCATTTTGCCTTGTTTTATTAATCTTTCTTTTTCTATGTGAATGCGTTCTAAGAGAACTGATGCGGGTTCATTATTTAAATCTTGTGATACAAGTTTTCCACAAATTGCAAGGTCATAGATTTTATTTTTTGTCTCTTCTATTATTGTGGTTAAATCTTTTATTTTGTTATCAATTAAGGAAATATGATATAAAGCAGTATGAACTTTATCAAATATTTGTTTT
>CANOTJ010000049.1 GCA_947570175.1 uncultured Mycoplasmatota bacterium
TCATTATCATTCACATGAAAATCAACATCAAAGTCAAAACCCACATTGGATTTTACATCATATGTCACCATGTTTCGTTTTACACTTCCTACAAAATCAAATCGGAAAGTGAAGTCTTTACGAACAATGTCTTGTACAGAATTTATAATCTGTATCAGGTCTTTCTTTGCAGAGGATAATTGTTTCGTCGTTACATACTGGAAATGATACATTTTTTTGTCTCCTTTTTTTAATTTATCCCCATGCCGACCATTTAACTTTGTTAAATCGTTTCAGTATATAACTTTTATATAATTTGTTCAAGATATTTTTTCAAAATAATTAAAAAATATTCAAATAATGTTTGTTTTTAGCTTTTCCATTTTGGAAATCCTGCGAGTGGTTTCTATCACTCTCACCAGTATCTAATAATTCTTTCATTGAATCTGTTAGATTACGTTCTATACGCAAGGCTCTTTGAAGATTACGCTTAGACATATTGAGTTCTTTAGCAATTTCATCAAGAGTAGATTTTGTGGTCGTGCCATTATGGCATGTCCACTGATTATCATGTTGTTTATACCCTCTTAATTCAACATAAGTCTCTAATGCCTTCCGATCTTTGGCAGGATTATTCTTACGTCTGCTATGTAATTGGAATTTTATTTTAGCAAATTCTTTAAACTTTCTTATTTAAGAAAATATGCTGTTTACTTTACTAATCATTTTTTGATTAAAATCTGGTCACAAACTACTTATTGTTTACTTTTAAAATATAATAACCATTTTCTTCTTCAATTATTTTTGATTGATCACTGATTATATATGATATTTCCCAAATAATGTGCGTAATCATCCTGTAATCATAATAACCTAATTTCTGACTTATTTTTTTAATCAAATGTTCATTAGACCTAAATCTATTTATTATTTTTTTATTAATATCATAAATATTAACTTGTCTTTTTTTAATTACTTCATTATAGCTGAGCATTTCAACAACGTTGTAGTAATCCTCAATAAATTGATTTAATTCTTCTATTTTTATATATTTTGCACCAAAGACCCTACCAAAAAAATTACTTTTATCTTCTCTCTTTTCTCCTATTTCATTTATAATTTCAAAATCTCCTATATCATTTAAAATATCAAAAATGTTATATTTTATAGGCAAATATTCTTGATATTCTTCATATTCATTTTTTATCAAAATAGCCTCTTCATATTTTCCCTTTTCCAATTCAGCATTAATACAATCAATACAGTCAAAAAAATTGGTAAGAGCCTCATAATATTCCATTAACTGATTATTATTATTTGATATTTCCAGATATTCCATCATATATTTATACCATTTCTTATCATATATTATTTTTCTTTTTTGTGATGTTGGATTATCCAATTGTCGCATACTTAAATAAGATGTTAAAATAATATTCTGTAAATTCAAACACCTATTAAACTTTTCATTTTTTTTATTATCTACGTCATTTTTGTGTACATAGAATCCTACCATAAATGTTCCTACAAAAGTAAGAAAACTACAATAATCTCCCAATAAATCTATATTGCTTTTATCACTATATATCAAAATAATAATGCCACCCATTAATGTTGTCATAATAATGACAAAACATCCCAAATAGCCTTTTATTAACTTAATTCCCCTATATTTTAAAATTAACAATTTCCTCCATTTATTTTCATCATCTTTACAATTTAATATAATGGTACTGAAAAATAAAGATGTAATTTCTATAATTAAAATTATTAATAATATTATTAACATCTACACTACTCCATCTTAAATGATAGTAAATTTAACTTTTTTATCCATCTAACTGAAAAAGCATACTACTTACATAATTTCTATAAAAACTTTAAAAATATAGTGTCCAAATATAATTTTAGATATAAATTTCAAAATTCATTATATCATTACTTTATAATTTTCGTAAAACGTTTTGTATATTTATTTCATACTTTATCGACATTTTTCGACAATTATACAAAGATTTGAAGGTCTCTTTCTGAACCCAATAGCTAACTGCATAATATTCACCTCAACACCCAATTTCCTCAACACCCATCGAACAATATTATTTTTCTCCTCCATCCCCCACAATCCCTTATTTCACAGACAATTCCTCCACTTCCATCCCAAATATGCAGCAGTCCAATACCATTCCCAAAACTTCACACATTCACTTATTTTACAAAGGAAAG
Source organism: uncultured Mycoplasmatota bacterium (assembly GCA_947570175.1). Classification (GTDB taxonomy): domain Bacteria; phylum Bacillota_I; class Bacilli_A; order RF39; family UBA660; genus UMGS1271. The sequence continues at coordinate 2,206 of CANOTJ010000049.1, forward strand.
TCCGAATTAACCGCAAAATACCTTCTTTTCGCTTATTATAAGTATAAATAATATATATTGATAACAATTTCTAATGATTAAAATTTCCCTATAAATCAAGACATTTACAATGCTCCATACAGTCAGCAATCCTCTCCTACCGAACATCCTTATATCATAATCCATTTTTCATTACTAGTTTACATAACACCGTCTTAATTCCCACTATTTTACTTGGATTTATAAAATCTCTTTCTTTTCTGCAAAATCCCGTCGAACCATAAACCGAACTTTTTACCTGTCTTTTAAGTAGGTTTATAACCCATACTGCTGCATACTTAATAAATATATAGCCATATCAATATCGGGACACGAAAAAAGCACCACTCAGAAGAATTTATTTCCCCCTGGCGATGCTACTCATTGAATATCAAATCTTCATATGTTATAATCCCATTGTATAGTTGAAAAGTAAACAGGATGCGATTTTCTGATTGTTGCCCTCTAGTCTTACGAAAGAGGGTGATGCCCGATGATAAGCCTAAGTGATTTACTTACGCTTCTGCTTGTAATTTTTACGGCATTGAACTACATAGATCAGCATAAAAAGAAATAGCATCCCACCGCCTAAAGTGAATGCTATTCTTTATTAGTTTTTCTTACTGAGGGCAAATCGGATCTCGCATCCGGTTCACTTCCTGATTAAATTATACACTAGGGTTGCTTGATTTTCAAGTGGCTCTTTTAATTTTCCGCGACCAAATCACACCGCAACTTTCAGATAATCCCCTTTATCCGTCTTCTCAAACACAATATCCTTTTCCTTACCGAAAAACAATTCATCTGAAGTATTATCCCAAACACGGATATTGCCGCTCATAACATCCTGAATAATCCATACGTCATTATCACAATGACTTTCTAATATGTAAAATTCGTAATCTT